>NZ_VHJK01000001.1:562500-1270195 GCF_007004095.1 Erythrobacter insulae | reverse complement strand
TTCCATGTAATTTCCCGTTGGCCCCGCCCTTATAATGGACAGAGCCGGTCTCCGTTCCGAATTGCACCCGCTATTTATACAGACCCGCGTGCTAGTCGCCTTCAAATTCCATCAAGGTTTCGACCTCAACATCGGCTCCGCGCAGTTTATCAGCGCCGCCCAAATCGGGTAAATCGATCACAAACAAGGCGTGGGCGACCTTGGCTCCGGCGGTCCTCAGCAATTGTGCCGCCGCCAGCGCGGTTCCGCCGGTGGCGATCAAATCATCCACGATGACAATGTTTTCACCGTCACCAATTGCGCTGGGATCAACCTCCAATCGGTCGGTCCCGTATTCGAGCGCGTAATCAATGCCTATGGTTTCAACGGGCAATTTGCCCGGCTTGCGAACAGGCACAAAACCGATCCCCAATTCGACCGCGACCGCCGCGCCAAAGATAAAGCCGCGCGCTTCCATGCCCGCAATCTTTTGCGCGCCGCATGACTTTGCCATCGCGGCAAGATGCCGGACGCTATCCGCCATGCCCCGCGGGTGGCGGATCAAAGTTGTGATGTCGCGGAATTGTATGCCCTCGGCGGGAAAGTCCGGGATTGTTCGAACAAGCGCTTTCAATTCGGCAGGCGTGAGCAGCGGTGCAGTCATTCAAAACCCCTTATGATCGCGCCTTCAAAGCAAAACGCCCCGACATCCGCAAGGGAAGCCGGGGCGTTTAATCCATTGGCTTGGCGGGAAGCCGTTATTTCTTCTTCGGCTTTTTACCTGCCCATACCTGCTTGTAAGAAAGATAGGCGAGGCCGGTTGCAAACAACAGGAATGCAATCACGAACCAACCGGTCTGTTTCCGTTTGATCAGGCTTGGTTCTGCGGTCCACGTAAGGAACGCAGCAATGTCAGCTGACATCTGCGGCACGGTTGCCTCGGTGCCATCATCATATGTGATGCTGCCTTCGTAAAGCTGCGGAGGCATGGCGAGGTTTACGTTGGAAAACCAAGGGTTGAAATAGAGGCCCATCGGGGTCTCAAATCCATTTTCCTGTGCCGCAGCGAGCTTTTCCGGATCCGGATCAACATAGCCATTAAGCAGCGAGTACACATAGTTCGATCCGTCTGCGCGCGCTTTCGTGATGAGTGAAAGATCAGGCGGGATCGCATTGTTGTTTGCGGCTGCGGCAGCAACATTATTCGGATACGGGTTCGGGAAATAATCCGTTGGCTCTGCGGGACGCATAATTTGTTCGCCCGTGGCCGGATCGATGCCCGGTACGTTCCATGTTGCCGCTTCGGCGCGGACTTGATCTTCGCTGTAGCCAAGCTCTGCAAGGTTACGGAACGCGACATATTTCAGGCCGTGACACGCGGAACAAACCTGCTTGTACACGGCATAGCCGCGCTGAAGCTGAGCATAATCCCATTTGCCAGCGGCGCCGGCAAAGGAGAAACCGCCTTCCGGGGCTACGGGGTCTTCTTTGAAGACGTAATAGGCCGGCTTCTCCGCAGGAGGCCCCGTCACCAGATTGATGACGCCGGGCACCAGCGACCAGAGGACGAGAACGGCGGTAATGCCGATTCCTGCCAGAATGCCTGCTAAACGGATTGTCATGACCTAACTCTTTCTCGTTATCGGGTCAGTAAAATGGGCGTGACCGAGTTTATCAGGCGGGCAGTGGTTGCACTGCGGCTTGCGGGTTGTCCCCACCGCCATCTGTACCACCGGGCACCTCATCGGAACCGATTACGGCTTCGGTGATGGAGTACGGCAGCGGCTTTGGTACTTCGATCTGGCTGATGATCGGCAGGATCACCAGGAAGTGAAGGAAGTAATAGGCCGTGAAAATCTGGCTCAGCATCACGTAAGGCTCTTCAGCCGGCGCGCCGCCACAGATCGTGAGGACGATCATTGTCGGGATCAGACCGAACCAGAAGAACTTTTTGAACATCGGACGATAATGCCCCGAGCGTACCGGGCTCTTGTCGAGCCATGGCAGGAAGAACCAAACCAGGATCGAACCGAACATTGCGATCACACCCAACAGCTTTGCCTGGATCAAGACGATGCCGGTGAACGGAATAGTCAGATCGCCGGTGAAGGCACGCAGGATCGCATAGAAAGGCAGGAAGTACCATTCAGGAACGATGTGCGCTGGGGTCGAAAGCGGGTTCGCCTCGATATAGTTGTCCGGGTGACCCAGAGCGTTCGGCAGGAAGAACACCATGAACGTGAAGAAGATCAGGAAAACGCCGAGTCCGAACCCGTCTTTCGCCGTGTAATACGGGTGGAACGGGACGGTATCGCTCTCTTTCTTCACTTCAACGCCGGTCGGGTTCGAGGAACCCGGAATGTGCAGCGCCCAGATGTGGAGGATAACCACACCGGCAATCACGAACGGCAGCAGGAAGTGCAGCGAGAAGAACCGGTTAAGCGTCGAATCGTTCGGCGCATATCCGCCAACCAGCCATACCTGAAGCGGCTCGCCAACCAGCGGGATGGCACCGAACAAGCCGGTAATAACCTTCGCGCCCCAGAAGCTCATCTGGCCCCATGGCAGAACGTAGCCCATGAATGCGGTCGCCATCATCAACAGGAAGATGACCACGCCGAGCAACCAGATCATCTCGCGCGGGGCCTTGTAGGATGAATAATACAGGCCGCGGAAAATGTGCAGATAGATGACGATAAAGAAGAAGCTGGCTCCGTTGGCGTGCGCATAGCGCATCATCCAACCCCAGTTCACGTTGCGCATGATGTGCTCAACCTGACCAAAGGCGACTTCGGTGTTCGATGCATAGTGCATCGCCAATATGACGCCGGTGACGATCTGCAACATGAGACAGAACCCGGCGAGAACGCCGAAATTCCACATATAGTTGAGATTACGCGGCACCGGATAGCCAGCGCCGATAGCGTTATAGACAAGACGCGGCACAGGCAGCTTCTCATCAATCCACTTTGTAAATCCGCTTTGCGGTTCGTACTGCTTGGCCCAGGCAAAACTCATAATGGTCTCTCGGTTATCAGCGTGAAATCAGTGTGTTCGAATTAGATACGCAGCATTAGCCGACGCGGATGACGTCGCCATTGAAAGCATATTCAGGAACGGCAAGATTGGTTGGCGCCGGACCTTTGCGAATGCGGCCAGCGGTATCATAATGCGAACCGTGGCACGGGCAGTAATAGCCGCCAAATTCGCCTTTATTTTCGCCTTCCGCTGCGCCCAGCGGCACACAGCCGAGGTGGGTACAAACGCCCATGGTGACGAGGACATCTTCATATCCCACTTGGGTACGGTCAGCGAGGGTCTGGGGATCGCGAAGTGAGCTTGCATCGACTTCATTCGCTGCAGCGATTTCTTCAGACGTCAGACGCTTGATAAAAAGCGGCTGATCGCGGAACGTGGCCTTGATCGTCTGGCCTGCCTCAACCCGTGAAATATCAACATCGGTTGTACTCGCGGCCAGAACATCGGCAGTTGGCGCCATCTGGCTTACCAGTGGCAGCAATACAGAAGCACCGCCAACTCCGGCAGTGCCAAGCGCTGCGATGTGAATCCAGTCACGGCGGCGTACGCCGTCTTCACCTGCTACTTCAGCAGCGTTCTCTACAGTTCCGGCTCCGCTCGTGTCAGCCATCTTGCCTTACCTTGCTCGTAATCCCGCGGATGGCGACGTGCCAGCGCGGAGTTGATGTCAAACTGTGTCACAATCCGGGAGCCAGGAATTAGATCAAAGCTCCAGAAAGTTGAACCTCAAGCGCTTCAGATGCTCAAAGGTTCCGGCTTGACGGGCCAATAGCCACAAAAAATTGGAAATCCAACTGTGTTTTCAGCACACCCTGTTCGTTTTGCTGCAATCAGAGCGTCGAAAATCGCTATTCAAACCCAATCATACTGATTTGCCTACCATAATTCGGCTGGCCCGTTTGCGATGCGCGCCGGTATGAATAATAGCGCGCAGCCTCGGCATAGGTGTCACGCGCGACATCTTCGATGATGCTGACCTCGGCTCCGGTCAGCTTGGCAGCGCAATAGGCCGTCAGGTCGAAATGCCAGCGCGCCTTGCCTTCGCGCGCCGGGGCCGGGCTGAAATGCGCGGCGTCATCAGTGCTGAAATGGGCGCGGAATGCTTCGTCTACTTCGTAACTCGGCCCCGCAATCGTCGGACCGATGGCCGCGCAGATACGCGAACGGTTTGCCCCGATCTGTTCCATCGCTTTGATAGTATTTTCCAGGATTCCGCCCTGCGCGCCGCGCCACCCGGCATGGGCCGCACCGACCACGCTTGCCTCAGGATCGGCGAGCAAAACCGGTGCGCAATCCGCCGTCACGATCGCCAGGACCAAACCAGGTGCGGCGGTGACTAGTGCATCGGCAACCGGCCGCCCCTCTGCGGTATCCTCCCAAGGCTCTTTGACCGTAATTACGTCTGCGGAGTGGACCTGATGCGGGGCGACGATCCGCCCGCCCGCCTGCACCGCATTGGCAGCATCGGCGCGCGCCATGTGAACTGCGGCGTATTTGCCGGGACCGCCATAGCCGAATTGAAACGCGCCGTCCGAACTGCCGAAAAAGCCGTGCGGAATACCGCCCAGCGCCTTAGCCCGGTCGATCACGAATGTCGGTACATCAACCATCGAGCGAGCGGGTGACCTGCTCGAAAGTGTCACGCGAAAGACCTTCGGCCTTGCTGATCCGTTCCAGCTCGGCCTTCATCAGGCCAGCCCGGACAGATTCGATCCGTCTCCACCGACCAAGCGAAGGCACAAACCGCGCCGCAGTTTGCGGATTGATCGGATCAAGCGCGAGGATGACGTCGGCGATCATGCGATAGCCAGACCCATCGGCTGCATGAAAACCCTGCGGGTTGCCGGCAAACGCCATGTAGAGTGAGCGCACACGGTTCGGGTTTTTCATGGTGAAATCGGGATGCTGCGCGAGCTCCCTCACCTGACGGATAACGTCTGGATGCAGCGACAATGCCTGCAGCGTGAACCATTTGTCGATCACCAGATCGTTGTCCTGATAGCGATCATAGAACGCTTTGAGGCGCGCATCACGCTCCGGCGTTGCGAGACCGCACAGTACCATCAAAGCGCCCTGACGGTCGGTCATATTGTCGGCCGCGTCGAATTGACGGGCCGCCATAATTGCCGCGCGTTCCGGGTCACTTGCAGCGAACAACCCTGCGATAATGGTCTTTACTTTACGCGCACCGCGGCCCGCCGGATCGTCATATCCGGTGTCTGCCGTGCGCGCATACAGCCCTTCCAGTTCTCGTTTAAGGGTGACGCCGATAGCCGTCTTGAGCTGCTCGCGCTCATTATGGATCGCGCCCGGATCGGCTTTGCGTGTGCCCGTCGCCATCGCTTCGAACAGGTACGTTTCGCTGGGCAGCGTCATCAATTCTGCGCGCATACTGTCATCGAGATCGGCGTCGCTGATGATAGCCCGCATCGCATCACAGATCGCGGTTTTGCCCGCAGCTCTGCCCGCTTCATCAAGATCGCCGCTCGCCGCCGCGACCAAATGTTTCAGCGCCAGTTCCTGCATGGCCTCGTAACGCGCGAACGAATCGTCATCCGACGCCGCCAGAAAGACAAGATCATCGCGGTCGAGGTCGCGATCAATAATAACCGGAGCGGTAAAGCCTCGGTTGATCGACACCACCGGCACAGGGCCGGCGAGCGGGAGATTGAATGTCTCCTCGTCCAGTTTCAGCACGATCAACTGTTCTTCGCCGATGGCGCCCGTTTCGCGGCAATGAACCGCGACCCGCAGCGGAATTGGCATTGCCGCTTTTACATCCTGACCGGGCGTGGGAGGGACCGTTTGTTTCAACGTGAGAACAACACCGCCATCCTTCAATTCCTGACTCACTGCGACACGCGGCGTACCCGCCTGGCGATACCAGCGGCGAAATTGTGACAATTCCAAACCGGCACCATCTTCAATCGCACGGATGAAATCTTCGCATGTCGCCGCCTCGCCATCGTGGCGATCGAAATACAGATCTGTACCGGCGCGAAAACGCTCAGGCCCTGCCATGCTCCGCATCATGCGGATCACTTCGGCACCTTTGTTATAAACCGTTGCAGTGTAGAAATTCGAGATTTCGCGGAAACTGTCGGGCCGGATCGGATGCGCCAGCGGGCCGGCATCCTCGGGGAACTGGGCCGCACGCAAAATGCGCACATCTTCGATCCGTTTGACCGCTTCGCCCTGCATGTCCTGACTGAACAATTGATCGCGCAGAACGGTAAAGCCTTCTTTCAGGCTCAGCTGAAACCAATCGCGGCAGGTGATCCGATTACCCGACCAGTTGTGAAAATATTCATGCGCAATCACGCCTTCGACACCGTCAAAATCGGCATCGGTCGCGGTGTCTTTATCGGCCAGAACATATTTGGTGTTGAAGACATTCAACCCCTTGTTCTCCATCGCGCCCATGTTGAAATCGCTGACAGCAACGATGTTGTAGAGGTCGAGGTCATATTCGCGCCCGAACGTCTCCTCGTCCCACTTCATCGATTTCTTGAGCGACTCGACGGCGTGATCAGTGCGCGGCAAATCTTCTGCACGGACCCAGACATTCAGATCAACTACGCGGCCAATCATCGTTGTGAAGGTGTCCGAATTGGCGACCAGATCGCCTGCGACCAGCGCAAACAGATAGGACGGCTTGGGCCATGGATCATGCCATTCTGCCCAATGAATGCCATCATCGCCATCCCCGGATGCAGTGTTGTTGCCGTTGCACAGCAGGATCGGGAATTGGTCCTTCGGCCCTTCCATCCGCACGGTGTAGGTGGAAAGCACATCGGGGCGGTCGGGGAAAAATGTGATCCGGCGGAAGCCTTCGGCCTCGCATTGGGTGCACAGCATTCCGTTTGACGCATAAAGGCCCATCAAAGTGGTGTTGGCGCTGGGGTTGAGCGTGGTCGCAATCGTGATCTCGTGCGAGGTGCCCGGCAATGTCAGCACCAGATCGGATCCGTCCATGGTCCAATCGTCGCTCGCGCCGCCGTCAACCGAAACCGCATCGGGTTTCAGACCGTCTCCGTTCAGGCGCAGCTCCTGCGTCGCCTTGGCTTCGGGGTTCCGTTCGACTTTGAGCGTCGCTGTAACGCGAGTATTTTCAACGCCCAGTTCAAATCGCATCCCTGTTTGCGGGACCAACCACCCGAACGGGGTGTAATCCTCGCGCCGAATTACCGGCGGTTCATGAGGAGTCGGCGCTGCATCGGCGAGTTCGCGGTTGCCATCGGGGTTTGTCGGGGTTGTTGCTATATCCATAGGGTGATGATTTAGGTTGATTTGCTCTCCAGTCCAGAAGCATGGGTAAAGACATGGCGAATTTGTTCATTTTTGGCCTCGGCTACACGGCGAAAACAATCGCTTCTGCGATGGAAGCGCTTGGCTGGAATGTTCAGGCCACAGGCAGCGACGGTGATGTGGATTTTTCAGATTCCGGCGCGGTAAAGGCTGCGCTTGATAAAGCGACCCATGTGCTGTCCTCGGTCCCGCCTGATCGAAAGAGCGGCCTTGATCCGGTGCTCGATACGTACGGCAATTCCTTTGGTGAGGCGTGGTATGGCTACCTTTCGTCAACAGGGGTTTACGGCGATCAACAGGGCGCCTGGGTCGATGAAAGCTCACCCACGGGTACGGGACGGCGCAATGCGCGGACCGATGCCGATGCGCTTTGGATGAAATTGGGCGCACGCGTTTTCAGATTGCCGGGGATCTACGGGCCGGGCCGCAGCGCGCTTGACCGGGTGCGCGATGGCAAAGCGCGGCGCATCGATTTGCCCGGCCAGGTTTTTAGCCGGGTCCATGTCGATGATATCACCAGCGGTGTAGCCGCCGCGCTGACCAGCGATGCGCCAGCCGGAGCCTATAATCTGGGCGATGATCTTCCGGCGAGCGGGAATGCGGTCACCGAATATGCCTGCGGATTGCTCGGCATCGAACCGCCGCCGATGCAGACGCTGGAGGAGGCAAACCTGTCCGAAATGGCACTGGGTTTCTATTCAGAGAACCGCCGCGTTGCGAATGGCAAAGCGAAACGCGTGCTCGATTGGAGGCCGAAATATCCAACCTATGTCGAAGGGCTGTCTGCTTTTGTTTAGGTTTGGTTTAGGTTTGGTTTAGGTTCGGTTTGGGAACGGGCGCGCGCTTTCGCCCATGTTGCTGCCGGGGGGAGCGGCGGCGCTACTGGACGGGCTTTTTCTGTTTCGCCTTGAGCGCGAACACCATCCCGATCACCGCCAGCACCATCCCGCCGATCGTCAGCCCGGTCCAGCGGTAATCCTCGAACAGGGTCGAAATCGCCATCGCCACCGAAATCGTCAGGATCGAATTGTATGCCGTGCGCCCAGCGCCAATCTCGCGCACCAGATTGTAATGCAGCGGAAATGTAACGACCGATCCGATCAGCGCGAGATAGACAATGCCCGCCCAATAGTTTGTGCTGGTCGGCACGGGCGGAGGTCCCGCCGTGATAAAAGCAAAACCGAGGTCGAAGACCGTACCGTAGAGCATCGCCCAAGCCAGCAAGCTGACCATGGGAACAGCGCGGCCTGTCGGATTGGCCTGAATGACATTAGCGACAGAGGCCGCCAGAATACCCAGCATCGCAAGCCCGATACCCAATGCGACATTTCCGCCGACCACGCCGGCATCGGGATTGGCCCGCCATTCATGCACCAACAGAAACGATACGCCGACAATCGCGATTGCGCTGCCGAACAGAAATCCGCCTTGAACTTTCTCGCCCAGAAATATTCGCGCGAACACCGCGTTGGGCACCATCAACAGGCCAAACATCATCGCAACGATTCCAGACGTCACATACAATTCTGCGTGATAGACAAACAGGAAATTGCCGCTGAACTGAAAAATGCCGACCAGCGCGGCGAGCTTGTGTTCGGGCCGCGTCAGGATCAATCGCCGCTTCATCAGATAGGCCACCAGGAACAGCGCCGGTGTCGCCAGCGCAAAGCGGTAAAACACCGACCACGCAGCGGGCACGCCGTCGATCTGTCCCGTGATGACAAACCACGTCGATCCCCAGATCGTACCCGTGAGGATAAACGGCAGGATCACCCGCCAGCTCAACATAGGCGTCTGAGCAGCGCTCATGCGTGAATGCTCATAGCGCAGCGATCGCCTTACTCAGAGCGCTCGCATCTTCGGCGCGGGTGTTCCATGCGGTGACGAAACGGGCAGCATCCGCGCCCCAATCGTAAAATTCAAAACCTTGCGCGCGCAATGCCTCGCGCTCGGCTGGTGAGAGGGTGACGAACAGCTCATTAGCCTCGACGCGGTGCATCAAACGCTGCGCGCAGCCGCTGGCGATGTCTTGCGCGGCGGCATTGGCGTGGCGCGCATTGGCCAGCCATAAATCACCATCAAGCATGGCAAGGATTTGCGCGGCAAGATACCGCCCCTTGCATTGCAAATGTCCGGCGCGTTTGCGGCGATATTTGACCATGTCGGCCTGAGCCGGATCAAACAAAACGACCGCTTCTGCGTTCATCGCGCCATTCTTGATGAAACCAAAAGCCAGACTATCGACACCGCGCGAGGCATCCTTGGCCGAACCGCCCAGAAACGCCGCCGAATTGGCAAAACGGGCACCGTCCATATGCAAACCAAGCCCGCGTTCTCTGGCAAAGGCGGACAAGGCCGCGAGTTCATCCGGAGTGTAACTGCGTCCGTATTCGGTCGCTTGCGTGATCGCGATTGCATGGGGTTGAACCTGATGCACATCATCGCGAATGGGATCGATAAAGGCCGCAATCCCTTCCGGCGTCAGCTTTGCCCCCTGTGCGCCGTGCCCGTCCGGGCAAAGCATCAATTTCGCACCGTGCAGATAAAAGCCCGGCGCACCGCCTTCGTCGACCTCGATATGCGCCTCTTCGTGACAAACCACTGCGCCATGAGGCTGGCATAGTGTGGCCAATGCGAGACAATTCGCCGCCGTTCCGGTCGCCACCCAAAGGCCCGCGCACTCACGCCCCAGCAGATCGGTAAAACGTTCATCCAGCTGCGCCGACAGCGCATCGCCATCATACGGATTATCGGCTTCATCGGCGGCGCGCATCGCCTCCCATACTTTGGGATGAACAGCTGCGGCGTTGTCGGAAAGAAACTTGGTCATGACTAAGCGCCTCTAATGGTCCATGGAAATCTGGCAAGCAGGAGCTGATACTTTGACCGCAACGCACGAAAGCACAATTACGCACCAGCCGCGCGGTGCCGGCGGACGCTATATCGCGGAAATCGCTGGTGAGACGCATACCGGTCACCTTGATTGGGAGCCGCGCGGCGATGACATCCGGATCGCAACCCATACTATTGTCCCGCCCGAAATCGGCGGGCGCGGGATTGCGGCGCAACTGGTGCGCCGGTTGGTGCAGGAAGCGCGCGAGGACGGTTTCAGGATCGTCCCGCAATGCTGGTATGTTGCCAAAAAATTCGATCAGAACCCCGATTGGGCGGATTTGCGCGCCTAAGCGGTTTCCAGCTCGGAAAAATCGGTTGCCGCGATCGTGTCCAGCACTTTGCGGCGGACTTCCAAAGCGCGCTCTATCGGCACACCGGGGATCGAAAACACTCCGCCTGCAAGACCCAGATGCAGCGTCGCATACCCGCACAACCGGGCAATCGGCCCCTGTGCCACTTCGACCGAGTGCAATTTCTTACGGGTCGCAATCTGCGTGTCCGGGGACATTATGCCAGAGCGCGCAATGATCTGTTGTTCATCAAGCGTGTGGCGTTTGAATTGCCATGAATACAGCGCCGCCCCGGCAGAAATCGCCGCGAGGAGAAGCAGGATAGGAACCGCCACCATGATCCATTCCGGACTGGCGATGGCAAGCACAATTCCGGCAATGATCGCAGCCAGCAAAAAGGGCAGCGCATCCATCACCATATGGACTGTGCGATAGGTTTCGCTTGCCCGGTGCCAGTCGGCATCGGGTTTGGGCAGATGGAAACCGGCAATCTCGACCACCGGTTCAATCTCGTGCATCTGCGCAAACGGTGCGACGACGTGACTGGAAGATCCAGCATCCTGAGCCAGACTGACAAATTCCAATTTGTGCCAGCCGAACCGATACCGGATCAAACGTGTACCAATTTTCAGCGCCTGAACACGGTGGATCGGCATGACGACATCCGTCTTTGTAAACAGGCCGCGGCGACGCCGGAAACCGCGCGCCGTGCGCTCCAGCAAAAATCCCCAGTCGCGGGTAAAAACACGGATCATGCCCGTGACCGAGCCGATCACAAAGACAGCAATCAATCCGGCAATTGCGCCTGCAAGCTGCATATACGGACCAAGGGCAGCAATCGTGCTGCCCTGCTCTTCCAAAACCATCTCCCATAATTCTGCGTTGAACAGATCGAGATCGGCAAAGGTTTCGGCATATTGCAGCAGGCCTGCCAGCACCGCGAATACAGCCAGCGAAAATTCGAACAGGCCAAATCTGAAAAGGCGCGGCGGATCCATGGCGAAGATCACTTCGGCAGCGGGCTCCGGTGCTGCGGCCGCAGCATGGCCATCGCCGCTTTCGATTGCTGCTGCGCCCTCATGAGCATCGCGGCGCTCGCGCACCACTTGGCGCAGTTCTTCGCCTGCATCTTCGGTCAAGTACGTCAGACTGAGATCTTCGCCGCCGCCCGCACCGGTTTCAAACTTTACCGCAACCAACCCCAAAACACGCGGGATCAATTTCTGCTCAAGACTGACATCCTGGATACGTTCAAACGGGACAGAGCGTGCCGCGCGGCTCAACACGCCGCTTTCAACGCGGATATCAGCGGTTCCGATCGTGTAAGTAAGGCGCCGCCAGCTGACATAGGTAAACACGCTGCCCGCCACCGCGATAAGCAGGCCGATGCCGATGCCGATCATCAGGCCTTTTGCGCTGATCCCGATCCCGAAAATCGCGGCAGCTGCCGGAAATATCGCGTTTTGCAGGCTGCCCAGCGCGCCGACCAACACGCTTAGCGGCGCGGTGCGTTGCGGCTCCGGTGGCCGATCAGGCCCGTCAGCGGGTCCGCTCGCGGGCTCATCCAAAGGCTTGTGCGCAGGCTGGTCCACGGGCTCGATCACATGCTTTCCTGTTTGATGTGCGCGCGGATTTCTTCGCGCATCTCGGTCGCCAGTTCATGCCCCAGCCCCGGCAGGTTTACCGAAGAATTGTGATTGCCTGCTGTGTGAACTGTCAGCGTGGCGATATCAAAGAACCGTTCAAGCGGGCCCTGATCCACATCAATATGCTGCACCCGCCCGAACGGCACGACCGTATCAGAGCGCCACAGAATACCGCGCACAACCCTCAGGCGATCATTCGAAATCTGGTAACCGCGCGCGATATACCGCCGCGATGGCAGCCGGAGCACAAACACGATCGCAAGGATAAGCACCGCGCCGATCACCACCCCGACGGGCAAAAATGAATTGCCGTTATCAATCAGCGCGCCCTCGATAAACAGAGCGGCGATGAGAAACGGAATCGTTGCAAGCGTAGCCTTGATCCGCAGCACCTTTTTGAAATTGGGATGCAGGCGGGTCAGTTCGGTTTCGTCATCCACTTCTGCACCAAGGCGGGCGGCAGGTGAAGCGGCAGGTGGAGCGAAAGGATCATGCGCAGCTGGTGTTTCCATAGTGTTCTAGATGAACAACACAGCGAGGGATCGCAAGATCAAACCTAGCTGCGCTGATTAAATCGCCGCCCGATCATAGCGCTGGCGATGTTGGTTTTCTGCACATCGATCGCACCGCCAGCAATGCCCCACGCATAAGCATCGCGCAGGCGCTGCTCCATGCCGTAATCCTTGTGATAGCCATATCCGCCCATAACCTGCATGCCGAGGGCGGTGACTTCGCGGACGATTTCATTTGCATAACATTTCGCGACCGAACTTTCATAAACGCTGGGCAGGCCATCGTCATTGCTGGCCGAATTCATCGCTGCACGGTGAATTAGAAGCCGCGCCGCTTCCACTTTCATCGCCATCTCAGCGAGCTTCAATTGCACAGCCTGAAAATCGACAATCGGTTTGCCAAAGGCTTCGCGTTCTTGAGTGTAAGCCAGCGCCTGCTCGAGCGCGGCCGCGGCCACGCCCAGACTTTGCGTTGCATTGCCGCACCGCTCCAGCCCGAATGCGCTCATTAATTTGCCAAAGCCGCCAGCGCCGATAATCACATTTTCGCCCGGCACCTTCACATCCTCAATCGCGAAATCGGCGGTCGGGATGCCGCGAAAGCCCATCAATTCTTCGCGCTTGCCGAACTGCATGCCTGCCATGTCTTTTTCCAACAGGATCGCGCCAATGCCTTTGGCGCCTTGATCCTGCGTAAACCGGCAATAGGTGACGTAATAATCAGAATGTCCGCCGCCGCTGGTCCAGCGTTTGTAACCATTGACGATATAGCCATTGCCGTCGGTCACGGCCTTCGTCTTGAGATCGGTGAGCGCAGTGCCTGCATCCGGTTCCGACATGGAAACTGCCACGATTTTCTCGCCTTTGATCACTTCTGGCAAGACCTTGGCTTTCATCGCATCAGAACCAAACCGCTCGATCGTGCGCACCGGACCGGTCAATGCCTCAAACACCGGAAACGCCACTGCGTTGGAGATTTGCGCGAATTCCTCAAGCACCAACAATGCCTCGATATGACCAAGGCCCAGTCCGCCATATTCCTCTGGCAAATTGACGCCCAGGAAACCCATCTCGCCAAAGGTGCGCAGCATATCGTGCGGAACGGGGTAATCTTTCTCTTCCATGTCCCGCGCCAGCGCCGGCAGCTCTGCACGGGCAAATTTCCGGGCAGTTTCGCGCAGCTCGCGCTGTTCTTCGGTCAATTGAAAATCCATGGTCGCCTATCGCTTGAATGTGGGAAACAGGCAGAGGCGTAGCGTATTTATCGCCGCGGCGTGAGAGGTAAAAACTATCGACGCGGCGCGCATTTTTCCGTTAGGCGGTGCCTCATGACACTTTCAGTAGACCTTGCCGGGCGCAGCGCCCTTATCACCGGCGCCTCATCAGGCCTTGGATCGCGGTTTGGCCGTATTCTGGCCGCCAACGGCGCCAATGTCGCTTTAGGAGCGAGACGCAAGGACCGGCTGGAAGCGCTGGCAGGCGAAATCGGCCCGCAAGCTGCGGCCATCGCCATGGATGTTGGGCGCGAGGCAGATATTATCGCAGGGTTCGATGCTGCGGAGGCGGCCTTTGGAACCATCAACACCGTCATCGCCAATGCCGGTGTTGATGGCGCAGGAATGGCCACCGAAACCAGCGAAGACGAGATCGAGCGCACATTGGCGATCAATCTTAAAGGCGCGATCCTGACAGCGCGCGAGGGCGCAAAGCGGATGATCGCGGCAGGCGTGCCCGATGGCCGGATCGTAATGATCGCTTCTATCACAGCGTTTGAACCTTCGCCCGGTCTGGTCGCCTATTCGGCTAGCAAAGCAGGCGTTGTTCAGGCGGCGCGCAGCATGGCCAAGGAATGGTCCCGGGCAGGGATTTGTGTAAATACGATCTCACCCGGCTACATTCGTACCGCGATCAATGATCAATGGTTCGAAACCGATCAGGGCAAGAAACAGATCAAGCGTTTTCCGAAACAGCGTCTGATGGGCGAACAGGGGCTGGATGGGCCTTTGTTGTTTTTGTGCTCAGGCGCGGCGGAGTTTGTAACCGGGGCGGATTTCGTTCTGGATGACGGGCAAAGTTTGTAGGTTTCGTGTCCGCCCCATGCGGTGCGCCATGGATGCAACGCGCTCGACAAGACGGGGCTGGTCAACCAGTGTCTGCTTTATGAAATCTCTATCGCACACCCGGCCTTTGGCTTCACCGTTTCTGGCCTGGATCACGGCGGCGCTCGTTGGGCTCCTCGCGCCCGCGCTGGCGATGCTCATGCTAATGGATGCTCCCGCTCCCGCTCCTGGTCCCGCGCCGCTCGCATTGGCGAGCGGCCCGATACTGGCGATAGGCCTGATGGGCGTTGGAATGATCACAGCAGCGGCGGCGGGACGGCTGTGGATCGGAGTGTTCCTTGCCCTTTTGAGCGGAGCTGGGCTCATCGCGTTCGCGCAGGCGCTGGGTATGCCGGCCCTTCTGCACCCGCTTTCAACGGGGCTGGCCTTTGTCATCGCAGCCATCAGCTTTGCTGCGCGGGGCGCTCAGTTTGCCCGTAGCGCATCCGACAAGGGCTGGTGGATCGCGGTATTTGTTATCGCGGGGGAGGCCGCAGTCGTGGCAACAGCATGGGCCGATCCGGGTATATGGCCCGATTGGCTGCTGGCCTTGTTACCAGCACAATGGGCCAGCGTGGCGATCCAGACGGCGCTTACCGGTACCGGCACCCGCGCGGCTAGCTCTGCCTTGTTCGCCCTTGCCGGAACTGCAGCGGCGACGCTGCTCGTGGCGCGGCTGTGGCCGCGGCGCTGGCCCTATTTGCTGATGTTCACCGTCTGGCTTGGCCTTTCGGCGCTCGTCTTGCACCGGCCCGGCCCGCCGATGCCACGCGCCGATCTTGTCAGCGCTGCTCTCTCGCCCAAATGCGACCAAATTCAAGGGCGCGATTGCCACAACAGCACGCTTCGCCCGCGGGCTTGATCGGATACGAGGAAGCGTCACCGCGACGATACCCGCGCGGGCAGCACGCCTTTGGCCCCCTTGAAAGGGTGCTTTTTGTACAAAGCTGAAGGAATGGTGCCACGAGAGAGAATTGAACTCTCGGCCTCGTCATTACCAATGACGCGCTCTACCACTGAGCTACCGCGGCGCCTGTTCAAGACGCGCGCCTATCGTTGCGTAGGCTTATAATGTCAAGCGATGCTTGAACCTAAATGCCATTCGCGGCATTGGATTTCGCATGACTGACACTCCGGGAAAGAATCTGTCGCGGGAAGAGCGCCTCGCTGCCAAATTGCGAGAAAATCTGCGCCGCCGCAAAGCGCAGGGACGCGCCATCGATAGCGAATCGCGTGATAACGGGGTTTCCAACGACCACGCCGAGGGCTAACGACGCGAGGAATTTTGTTGGACACCGACCCTGCGGAGACAGAATGCCCAAATTGATCCTTGTTCGCCACGGCCAAAGCCAGTGGAACCTTGAAAACCGTTTCACCGGATGGTGGGATGTTGATTTGACCGAAAAAGGCGTGGCCGAGGCCAAGGCAGCGGGCGCGCTGATTAAAGACAAAGGCGTGCTGCCGACCGCTTGTTTCACCTCCGTTCAAACCCGTGCGATCAAAACCCTTAATCTGGCGCTTGAGGAAGCCGGGCGGCTGTGGCTGCCGGTGACCAAGGATTGGCGGCTGAACGAACGCCATTATGGCGCGCTGACGGGGCTCAACAAACAGGAAACGCGTGAAAAGCACGGCGATGAGCAGGTGCATATCTGGCGCCGCAGCTTTGACGTGCCGCCGCCGCCGATGGAGCCAGGCAGCGAGTATGACCCAGGCGCAGATGCCCGTTATGACGGGATTGATGTTCCCTATACAGAAAGCCTCAAACTGACGATCGAGCGCGTTTTGCCCTATTGGGAAAGCGATATTCTTCCGGTTCTGGCAAGCGGCGAAACCGTAATCATTTCCGCGCACGGCAATTCACTTCGTGCGCTAGTGAAGCATCTTTCGAACATTTCGGACGACGATATCACCGGATTGGAGATCCCCACGGGTCAACCGATCATTTATGATTTTGATGACAACATGGTACCGGGTGAACGGTATTATCTGAAAGACAGCTGAGGATAGCGGGATGCCGAAAGACGGGGGCGCAAAAGTAGCGGTTGTAATGGGCAGCCAGTCTGACTGGCCGACCATGAAGCTAGCCTGCGAAGTTCTGGCCGAGCTTGAGGTTGAGCACGAAGCACGAATCATTTCTGCCCACCGCACACCCGACCGGATGAGCGCATTTGCCAAAGGTGCCGAGGGCGAAGGGTTCGATGTTATTATCGCGGGCGCTGGCGGCGCGGCCCATTTGCCCGGCATGATCGCTGCGATGACTCATCTGCCCGTGCTCGGCGTGCCGGTCCAATCGAAAGCGCTTTCGGGATGGGATAGCCTGCTTTCAATTGCGCAAATGCCCGGCGGCATCCCGGTCGGGACGCTGGCCATTGGCGAGGCAGGCGCGAAAAATGCCGGTTTGATGGCGGCCGCAATTCTGGCTCTGGCGGATGAAGATCTGTCTGAAAGGCTGCAGGATTGGCGCGCAGCGCGCAGCGCCGATGTTGCAGAAACACCGGTAGACTGATGGCTACAGCACCTCTCCCCCCCGGCTCAACCATCGGCATCCTTGGCGGAGGCCAATTGGGCCGCATGATGGCCGTAGCCGCGATCCAGCTGGGGTACCGCGTCATCGGATATGCCCCTGCAGGCGATAATGTCGCAGCGTCGGCCTGCGATGATTTCTTTGAAAATGGCTGGGGAGAGCGTGATGCGATGGCGGCATTCGCTTCGAAATGCGATGTCGTAACGTGGGAGTTTGAAAACGTCCCGCTATCAGCTGTCGAAGCCATCCCCCTAGCGATGCTTGCCCCCCACCCCAAGGCTTTGGGTGTTGCGCAGGACCGGCTCAATGAAAAAAGTTTCGTCGAACAGCTGGGCGCGGTCTGCGCGCCGTATCTCAGGGTTGAAAACGATGATGATCTGCGCCGCGCGGTTGAGCGGATCGGTGCGCCGGGCATTCTGAAAACAGCGCGCGATGGGTATGATGGCAAAGGCCAGTGGCGGATTTCTTCGGCGCATGAGGCAGAGGGCGTTCGTTTCCCCGGTCGCGCGTGCATTTACGAAGGCATGGTTTCGTTTGAGGCGGAATTTTCTGTTATTCTGGTGCGCAGCGTAGCAGGCGAAGTGCGGTTCTGGGACAGCTCGGCCAACACGCATGACAGCGGCATGCTCGTCCATTCGATTTTGCCTGCCGGTGCGCTGATTGAATCGCAGATCGAAAAAGCCCGCGAGATCGCTGCAAAAACCGCCAATGCGCTTGATTATGTCGGTGTGTTGACGCTGGAATTCTTTGCAACCTCGAACGGTCCGGTGTTCAACGAAATGGCGCCGCGCGTCCACAATTCGGGGCATTGGACCATTGAAGCTGCCGCCACGAGCCAGTTTGAAAACCATATCCGCGCCATTGCAGGCTTGCCTTTAGGCGGCACGGCAACCCGCTTTGCCAGCGTCGATATGCGCAATATTGTGGGCGAAGATGCCCTTACCGCGCATCGGATTCTGGCTGAAGAGGGTGAACCTCATCTGCATCTGTACGGCAAACGCGAAGCGCGTGGTGGCCGCAAGATGGGCCATGTCACACGAGTGAGCCACTCTGCCCCGTGAGCTCCGAAATTGTCCTGATCTATGCCCGCGCCGCCAATGGCGCGATCGGTTTTGAAGGCAAACTGCCATGGCACCTGCCGGCGGACCTTAAACGCTTTAAGGCGCTGACCATGGGCAAACCGATGGTGATGGGGCGCAAGACATTTGAAAGCCTTCCCGGCCTGCTGCCCGGACGCCGGCACATCGTACTGACCCGCAAGGAACGCTGGGATAGCGAAGGCGCAGAGGTGGTAGGATCAATCGAAGAAGCGCTTGCATTGGCTCGCCGCGATAATGCCGGCGGAGAGATCGCAATCGTCGGCGGCGCGGCAATCTATGATGTGTTCCGACCGCTGGCCGACCGGATCGAGGTAACCGAAATCCATGCCGATTTTCGCGGCGATACCTTTATGAAACCGCTCGGCAGTGAATGGAAAATCACCGCGCGCGAAGATCATGAAGCGCGGGACGCCCGCCCAGCCTATTCGTTCGTCACCTATCACCGTCACGATGACGACACGGCAAAGGACGTGCGCTAATGCGCTGGCTCGATCATCGCGAGGACATCACCAAGGCGCTGCGCGGCGCTGTGATTGCTCTGGGCAATTTTGATGGGTTTCACAGCGGCCATCAGGCGGTGGCTGGCGAAGCGATTGCGTGGGCTCAGGCCGAAGGCAGGCCCTCTATCATTGCCACTTTTGATCCGCATCCGGTCCGCTTTTTCAAACCCGGTGTTCCGCCATTCCGTCTGACCACGCTTGAACAGCGCCAAGAGCTGTATCTGGCTGCCGGCGCAACTGCGATGCTGGTGTTTCATTTTGACAGGGATTTGGCGGCCACCAGCGCAGAGGATTTCATTACCGAGATTCTGATCAAACGTTTTGGCGCGTATGGCGTGGTCACTGGCGGCGATTTCACCTTTGGCCAAGGCGCAAAGGGCAATGTCGATCTGCTGCGCACCTTCGGCGGCGAGCATGGTTTGAAAAGCCGCGTGGTCGACGCCATTACAGGTCAGGGCGACATCGTCTCCTCCAGCCGGGTGCGCGAAGCATTGCGCGAGGGCAATCCCCAGCTTGCAGCCAATTTGCTGACCCGCCCCTTCGCCATTCGCGGAATTGTTGAACATGGCGACAAGAACGGCCGCAAATTGGGCTATCCGACCGCCAATCTCGCCATAGACACCTATTTGCGCCCGAAATACGGGGTCTATGCGGTGACCGGCAAAGTTCTCAGCACGGGCCAGCTGCTTAAAGGCGCGGCCAATATCGGCATCCGGCCGCAATTTGAGCCGCCCAAGGAATTGCTGGAGCCGTATTTCTTCGATTTCTCCGGTGATCTGTATGGTCAGGAAATCGAAGTCGCATTCCACCACTTTTTGCGCGGAGAGGCCAAGTTCGACAGCCTCGACGCGCTGATGGAACAAATGGAGCGCGACTGCACAGAGGCCAAGCGGCTGCTTTCATGAAAAAATACGCCCTGTGGGCCGGAATGGCGTTTGCCGTTGCTGTCCTGATCCTGTCTGTCACCAATGCAAGCTGGCTTGCGCCCTATCCCGCTGGCGCACCCAAGCAAATCGCCAACCGTGCGATGGCGCCCCAAATAGGCGAGGCTTGGGAAGAAGGCTGCTCAGCAGACCGCATCGAAGCCCCGTATCACCGCCATATCGCAAACACGCGTGACAGCGTGCTGCGCGCGGATCGGATGGGCGCATGGCTGGTCGAGGTGGACGCGCAGCTGACTGCCGATGGCGAAGTCGTGCTTTTGACCGAGTTCAATCTGGATTGCGCCACGGACGGGACCGGCGCGGTGCGCGATGCCACGCTTGAACAAATCACATCGCTCGATGCCGGATATGGTTACCGGGTTGAGGGTGAAAACGAAGAGCAATATCCGTTTCGCGGCAAAGGCTTACGTGTCCCGACGCTCGGCGAAATTGCGACCGCGATCCCGCGTCAGGCGCGATTGATGCTGCATCTGGGCGCGGATGATCCGGCGCTTGCAGAGGCCGTGGCCCGGGCTTTCCAGGCAATCGGCCGCGATCCGCAATCAAGGGGCGATGCCTTTTACGGCGCATCCGCCGCCGTCGCCCGAATCCGTGAAATCTATCCCGATGCATGGGCATTCACCGCCGAAGAAGCGCGGCGGTGCAATGCGGATTACACGCTATCGGGTTGGACCGGATTGCTGCCAGCCAGCTGTCAGGGCCGAACCATGCTGATCGCTCTCGATGATCAGGCCCTGTTATGGGGCTGGCCCAACCGCTTGATCGCGCGGATGGAGGCATATGACGGCACAATCATCATCGAAGGGTCAGGCAGTGCGCGCGATGGCGAGGTGTCCGGCATCACCCTGCCCGAACAGCTCACCGAAATACCCAGCTCTTTCAACGGATATGTCTGGACCGATGACGCTTTCACAACGCTCCCCGCGCTCATCCAGCGATACGATAACCGCACTCAGGAAGAGATCGACGCGAGCCAAGCGGCGCTTGAAAACCGTCGAAAGCGATAGGGCCCCAAAACAACATTGCGCAATGAGGCTTTATCGCGGGCGCGGAATGTCCTAACGGCGCTGTCCTATGTCTGATCAAAAACGCGACCTTAAAGATACGGTCTTCCTGCCGAAGACCGCGTTCCCGATGAAAGCCGGCCTTCCGCAGAAGGAACCGGGCATTGAGGCGCGCTGGCGCGAGATAGATTTATACGCGAAACTGCGTGAGGCGCGGGCCGGGCGCGAAAAGTTCATCCTGCACGATGGACCGCCTTATGCGAATGGCGATATGCATATCGGCCATGCGCTGAACCATATCCTCAAAGACATGGTGTGCCGCACGCAGAACCTGATGGGCAAAGACGCGCCCTATGTGCCGGGCTGGGATTGCCACGGCCTTCCGATTGAATGGAAGGTTGAGGAGAAATACCGCAAGAAAAAGCTGAACAAGGACGAAGTTCCCGCAAAGGAATTCCGCGCCGAATGCCGCGCCTATGCGCAGCACTGGGTCGATACCCAGCGCGAGCAGCTGAAGCGGCTGGGCATCATGGGCGATTGGGACAATCCCTATCTCACCATGGATTTTCAGGCTGAGGCAACGATTGTCGCCGAGCTGATGAAATTTGCCGAGGCGGGCAACCTGTATCGCGGGTCCAAGCCGGTGATGTGGTCACCGGTCGAAAAGACCGCGCTGGCCGAGGCCGAGGTTGAATATGAAGACCTGACCGACAGCCCCCAGATCGATGTGGCGTTCGAGATCATTGAGAGCCCGATTGAGGAACTGATCGGCGCGTATGCGGTGATCTGGACGACGACGCCTTGGACGATCCCGGTGAACCAGGCTTTGGCCTATGGGCCGGATGTTGAGTATGTTGTCGTTCACTACGGCGACAAGCGATACCTCGTTGCCGAAGATCTCTGTTACGCGCTTTCGGTGCGCACCGGCGCTAACGAAAATGGCACTGGAGCACCGGAGAGTAGCGCAGAGAATGTTACAATCTACAAAGGCTCCGACCTAGCCGGAACCAAGGTCCGCCACCCCATGCACCATCTCGGCGGGTTCTATGCGGCCCCGCGCCCGCTGCTTCCCGGCGACTTTGTCACCACCGATAGCGGCACCGGCCTTGTCCATATGTCGCCCGACCACGGCGAGGACGATTTCGAGCTTTGCAAGGCGCACGGTATCAATCCTGTCTTCGCAGTACAGGATGACGGCACGTATCGCGACGATTGGCTGTGGCTTGGCGGCTCGGATGATCGCCGCCGCGCTGTCATCAACAAACCCTTCAACGCGCCGGACGGGCCGATCTGCTCCGACTTGCGCGAAGCGGGCGCGCTGCTTTCGGCCTCCGCCGATTACGCGCATTCCTACCCGCATTCATGGCGCTCCAAAGCCAAGGTGATCTATCGCTGCACGCCGCAATGGTTTGTGCCGATGGACAAGGGTTTGGCAGATGGCGGCACCTTGCGCAGCCGCGCCATGTCCGAAATCGAACGAGTCGAGTTCATCCCTGAAAAGGGGCGCAACCGCATCGGTTCCATGGTCGAAGGCCGCCCTGACTGGGTGCTGTCCCGCCAGCGCGCATGGGGCGTGCCCATCACTTTATTTGTGAAGCCGGACGGCACGTACCTACAGGACCCGGATGTGAATGCGCGCGTCGTCGCCGCCGTCACCGCAGAAGGCGTCGATGCATGGGACGAGGCCCGCAAATCGGAATTTCTCGGCAACGCGCACAATCCTGACGAATGGGAAATGGTCACCGACATCCTTGATGTGTGGTTCGATTCGGGCTGTACCCATGCATTCGTGCTGGAATCGGGACGCTGGCCGGACCTCACATGGCCCGCCAATCTCTATCTCGAAGGCAGCGATCAGCATCGCGGCTGGTTCCAGTCATCACTGTTGCAATCGTGCGCAACGCGGGGCCGCGCGCCCTATGATCAGGTCCTGACCCATGGTTTCACCATGGACAAGGCTGGCAAGAAAATGTCGAAAAGCCTCGGCAACACCGTAAGTCCGTTGAAAACCATGGAGCAGACCGGTGCGGACATTATCCGGCTGTGGGCGCTCAGTGTCGATTTCACCGAAGATCACCGGATCGGCGATGAAATCCTGAAAGGCGTGGGCGATCAATATCGCCGGTTGCGCAACACGTTCCGCTATCTGCTGGGCGCGCTCGATGGATTTATCGGCGACATGTCCGATGGCGGCGAGATCCCCGAGCTGGAATTGTATGTCCTCTCGCTGCTCAGCGAGCTCGATGGCAAATTGCGCAAGGCCGCAGAAGAGTACGATTTCAACACCTACACCCGCCTGCTGGTCGATTTCTGCAACGAAGACCTCAGCGCGTTCTTCTTCGATATCCGTAAAGACACGCTGTATTGCGACGGGCCAGACAGCACGGTGCGCAATGCGTACCGCACGGTGCTCGACCTGCTGTTCCATGCGCTGGTCCGCTATGCCGCGCCGGTGCTGGTCTTTACCGCCGAAGAAGTGTGGCAGACCCGCTATCCCGAAGACGGCGAACAGGAAGGCAGCGTCCACCTGCTCGAATGGCCGCCTGTTCCCGGCGTACCTGCGGACCGCGAAAAGTGGGCCAAACTTCGCGCCCTGCGTGAACGCGTGACCGAAGCGATTGAGCCGCTGCGCCGTGACAAGATGATCCGTTCCAGCAACGAAGCGGTCGTGACCGTGCCAGCCGACGCGGTGCCCGAGGGCGTGACCGATGCACAACTTGCCGAAATGTTCATTACAGGTGCAGTCACGCGCGGCCAAACGGACGACGTGATCGTAGCCAAATCCACCGATAACAAATGCGGACGCTGCTGGCGTCTGCTGCCAGACGTGTCCGAAGACGGCGCGCTGTGCGGGCGCTGCGACAGCGTCGTTGCGGAGATGGATGCGGCATAATGAGCGGTCTTTTCACTCGCAACCGTCTGATTGGCCTTGCTTTTGCGGCGATGATCGCAATCGTAGATCAGGCAATCAAGGCCTATGTCACGGTCACGCTGGGCATCAACACAATCGGCGACAAAATGGACCTGCTGCCATTTTTCGATCTGACCTATACCGAGAATCGCGGCATTTCGCTGGGCATGTTGCAAGCGACGAACATGGAAATGCGCTGGTTGCTGGTTTTGATGACTGCCGCCATTGCGCTGATCGTGTTCATCTGGATGCTGCGCGAAAAGCTGATGGGGGACATCCTCGGCCTCGCTATGATCCTCGGCGGGGCGATCGGGAATATCTATGATCGCTACACATTCGGCTATGTCATCGACTTTGCCGATTTTCATATTGGGGATTTTCGCCCCTTCCTTATTTTCAACGTTGCCGATGCGGCTATCACCATCGGCGTTGTGATCATCCTTGCGCGCAGCCTCTTCATGGGCGAAAAGGACGACAACGAAATGGACGCAGCAAGCGTCCCATCGGAGAATTGATATGCGTACCCTGAAAACCGCCATTCTGCTTACCACCGGAAGCGCCATGCTCGCAGCGTGCGGCGGCGGCGGGATTTTCAATCGCGACCGCCCCGATGAATTTGCTGTTCAGCGTCAGGCTCCGCTCGTGGTTCCGCCTGATTTCAGTCTTCAGCCACCGGCACCCGGCGCGCCGCGCCCGGCAGAGGGCACGGCTCAGGAACAGGCTCTTGATGCGCTGTTTGGCGGCCCTGCGAAACGCAGCGAGATCGAAAAGAGCGCGCTGGACCGTGCGGGCGCTGCGGCTCCCGGTATTCGCAGCCAGGTTGGCGATCCCGGTACAAACACCGTCGCCAAGGGCCGCGTGACGCGCGATATCATCGCTGCGCCAGAGGGCGATGGCCAATCGGCCCAGGCTGTCATTCCTTCGTAATCACCCGCCGCCCCCCTTTATCGGGGCGTGTTAAGGCACGAACACAGGCTATTCTGCCTGATCTTCGCTTTCTTGACGGGTAGCCAAAAGCTGATCGATGCGGCGATTGTCCATATCGACCACCTCAAACTCCCACCCCTGATCGGAGAAGGTTTCCCCGACAGTGGGAAGACGTTTGAGCACCGAAAGCGCATATCCTGCGGCGGTGCCGAATTCCCGATTGTCGCCGTAATTCAGACCCAGCCGGTCGGCCAGCGCATCTGCGGAAATTGAGCCCGACACCAGCAGCGAACCATCCTTGCGCTCGACAATTTCGGGGGTGTCACCCTGATCCTGATCACTGGCAAAATTGCCGGCAATCGCGGTCAGCAAATCGACCGGCGTCACCACCCCTTCGAAATGGCCATATTCGTCATGCACCACAGCCATCGCAATGTCCGAGGATTGCAGCACCCGCAGCGCGTCCATCGCATCAAGCTGATCGGGCACGACTTCGCCTTTATGCATCATGTCGCGGATTGAAACGGTTTTGCCCTCGACCAACGCGGCCAAAACTTCGCGGACCTTAACGATGCCGAGAATCGCATCGGGCGAACCCTCGGCAACAGGCAGCAGCGAATGCGGGCTGTCTTCGATTGTCTGCCGGATCTGGGCTGTGTCCGCCTCCACCTCGATCCAGTCAATCTCTGTACGCGGCGTCATCATTTCACGCACGGGCCGTTCAGCGAGGCGCATGACGCCTGTCAAAATCTGGCTCTGTTCCGCCTCGATCACCCCGGACCGGGTCGCATCGGCAAAAATCATCTGCAATTCCTGCGCTGTGACCGAGCTCTGGCCCTTGTTACGGATGCCGAACAGCGCGATGATACCAGCGGAAGATTTATCGAGCACCCAGACGAGCGGCGCCGCGATCTTGGCCAGAAGATCCATCGGCCGCGCCATGACGAGCGAGATCGGCACCGCTGATCGCAAAGCCAGCTGTTTGGGGACAAGCTCGCCTACGACCAGACTGAAATATGTCGTCACGGCAATCACCGCTGCAAAGCCTGACTGCGCAGATATGTCCGCAGGCACACCCAGCAAAGCCAGCCGTTCGCCCACCGGGCCGCCCAGACTGGCCCCGGAATAAGCGCCGGCGATAATGCCGATCAAAGTGATACCGATCTGGACTGTCGAAAGAAACTTGCCGGGTTCTTCGGCCAGCCGGATCGCAATTTGTGCGCTGGCAGAGCCATTCTCAGCCCGCGCCTGAAGCGACGAGGTTTTGGCCGAGACTATCGCCAGCTCGGACATGGCAAAGACGCCGTTGAGCACGATCAGCCCGGCGATTATAAACAGATCTGGCCACGGAAACGGTGTCACGATTGGACCGCTAGCATAATTGACGGCACTTGCCAGCCACTCCTGCACCTTAACGCCAGTTTGCCAACGTCCTTTACAAGACCTTACTTGCGGTTCAGCTTCTGGCAAAGCAACCGGTTCCAATCGCGTTTAATTCGGAACCCTCATGCGTCTTAACGCTTGGTTTGGTAAGTATCGAATGAATTTCAGGAGGAAAAAGACAATGAAAACAACACGTATCCTGCTTTCAGGAACAGCCGCTCTTGCCCTGCTTGGCACCAGCGCCTGTGTCACTGACCCTAACACTGGTGAACAGAAAGTCTCCCGTTCCGCAATCGGCGGCGCGCTTGGCGGTACACTTGGCTATTTGCTCGGCGGTGCAATCGGCGGCGATGCCGCCCGCATTATCGGTGCAGGCATCGGCGGCAGCGCCGGCGCAGTTGTCGGCAAGCAATTTGATGACCAGATCAAGGAACTTGATGAGCAAACCGCGGGCAGCGGCGTGGATGTCGAAGAAGTGGGCGATGGCGATGCCATCCTCGTGCGGCTTCCCGATGGCGTGACATTCGCCAGCGGCTCGGCAGACATCAATCCCGGTTTTTATCAAACCCTGGATTCCGTCGCTGAAAGCCTGATCAAATATCCCAACAGCCTGATCGACGTGTACGGCTTTACCGACACAACCGGCACAGCCGCCTTCAACCAGCAATTGTCAGAACGCCGGGCTAAGGCGGTTGCCGATTACATCGCCGCTCGCGGTGTCGCGCGCAGCCGGATGGCCACACGCGGCTATGGTGAGGAATATGATCAACTGCGCGTCAAAACCGCAGATGGCGTGAACGAACCGCTCAACCGCCGGGTTGAAATCAAAATCATTCCAATCAGTCAGGAAGACGTGGCAGCTGCGCGTTCGCAGTAATCACGCTCAGATCGATGAATTTGAAGGGCTGGCCCGCAGGGGCTGGCCCTTTTTATTTGAGCTGATTCGCGCGGTCCGCCAATCGAGCGACCGCCGCGGCATGAATACCCGGCGAGCACACGAGAACTCCGAAATCGCGGGGATCGTGTTTGTTATAGGCAAGCGGCTTGCCAAACGCATCGGAGACCTCGGCGCCTGCTTCGCGCGCGATCAGCGCGGCGGCTGCGACATCCCATTCAAACCCCCATCGCAAGGTGGCGACCAAATCCGCGCGGTCATCGGCCACCATCGCAATTCTCAGCGCAATGGAATTGGGTTTTTCAACCATCACAAGATCTGAATCGGCGCTCGGCAATTCATCAACCGGAACCCGCGCGCCTGAAAACTGCGTCCGCGAGCTGGCGACCAGAGGCCTGTCATTCAGCGTCGCACCCTGCCCGGCCACCGCGCACCATTCCTCGCCGCGTGCCGGAGCCATGAGAATACCGATTAACGGCTTGCCCGCGCTAACCAGCGCGACCGAAATTGCCCAGCCGGTTCGCCCTCGTACAAAATCACGCGTTCCATCGATCGGATCGACAAGCCATAATAAATCGCTGTCGGTGCGGATTTTGTCATCCAGCGTTTCTTCCGAGAGCCAGCCTGCCGAGGGCAAAAGAGCGGTGAGTTCGCGGCGCAGAAACCGATCGACCTCCAAATCCGATTCGCTGACAGGGTTGCCCGGTGTTTTATCCCAGCTTTCAAGCGCATGCCCGTCTCCCGGCCAGCGCGAATGGGCGATTCGGCCCGCTTCACGGACAATTTTTAGAAGGCGGGCACGGTCAATCATGATCGATATAGTGTTGGAGGCCCTCTCTCCACTTTTCAAGTCGCGCGAAGGCGCTTAGGGCATGCATCAACACATCTCTCTCCCCAAGCGAATACATTAAGGGATCACGCTGACATGAATGTCCATGAATACCAGGCCAAAGAACTGCTTACAGAACACGGGATCGCGATCCCCGCCGGCCATGCCGCGTTGACTGTCGAAGAGGCCGTTGCAGGTGCCAAAAAACTGCCCGGACCGCTTTACGTCGTTAAGGCTCAAATCCACGCCGGTGGCCGCGGTAAAGGCAAATTCAAAGAATTGCCCGAAGATGCCAAAGGCGGCGTTCGCCTCGCTTTCTCGCTTGATGAAGTCGAAAGCCACGCCAAGGAAATGCTCGGTAACACACTCGTCACGATCCAGACCGGCGATGCGGGTAAGCAAGTGAACCGGCTGTATGTGACTGACGGCGTTGATATCGAAAGCGAATATTACCTCGCCATGCTGGTAGACCGCGCCACAGGCCGGGTGGCCATGGTTGCCTCAACCGAAGGCGGCATGGACATCGAAGACGTCGCACATGAGACGCCTGAGAAAATCACCACCATCACGATCGACCCTGCGCAAGGCTTTATGCCGCATCACGGGCGCGCGGTGGCGTTTGCGCTTGAGCTGTCTGGTGATCTGAACAAACAGTGCCAGAAGCTCGCAAAGCAGCTGTATGATGCATTCATGTCGAGTGATTGCGAAATGCTTGAGATCAATCCGCTGGTCGAGACAAAGCCGGATGCCGATGGCAAAGCCTCGCTGCTGGTGCTCGACACCAAGATGAGCTTTGATGGCAACGCCCTTTATCGTCACCCCGCAATCGAAGCGATGCGCGACGAAACCGAGGAAGATCCAGCCGAAGTCGAAGCCTCCCAGTATGATCTCGCCTATATCAAGCTCGATGGTAACATCGGTTGCATGGTCAACGGCGCAGGCCTCGCCATGGCGACGATGGATATCATCAAGCTGAACGGCGCGTTCCCGGCCAACTTCCTCGATGTGGGCGGCGGCGCCACCACCGAAAAGGTAACGGCTGCGTTCAAGATCATCCTGAAAGATCCGGCTGTCGAAGGCATCCTCGTCAACATTTTTGGCGGCATCATGAAATGCGACATCATTGCAGACGGCATCGTTCAGGCGGCAAAGGAAGTGAACCTTTCGGTCCCGCTGGTCGTGCGCCTTGAAGGCACAAACGTTCAGGCTGGCAAAGACATTCTGGCCAATTCCGGCCTGCCGATTGTCGCAGCCGACGATCTGGGCGACGCAGCGAAGAAAATCGTCGCCGAGGTCAAGCAGGCAGCGTAAGGGTTACCCGAACGCGTAACAGCCCAAATGCATTACAAAAGGCCGCGCCGGTTTAATCCTGCGCGGCCTTTTTTGTTTGTACTCGCCGGTCCGGACGTCAGTCTGGATCGCTGCGCGAAGTGGCAGCATCAAATCGGAATACCAGCTCCTGCGGCTCGGGTTTGTCGCTCTTCATCCGCACTGCGGCTACGATCCCACTGCCCGGAGTGTCAGGATCGGCGCATCGAAGTGTTAACGCGTTGAAATACGCCGCGCATGGCTCGATTGCGACCAGCCGAAAGGTGAGCATATCGTCCTTCTCCTCCCACCCGGTCAGGTCTGCATTGAAGTGCTTCAGGCGCAAGACAAGGCTGCCGCCCTCCTCCATCAGATACATATGCTCGGTAAACATGATGGCGCCACCGGATGTTTCCTGCACGAATGTGCCAACCATCGTGCCGCCCGTTTCGGGCAGCCAGCTTTCCATCGCGGGCGCACCCTGAATACCGTCTCCCGCCCATTGCCCGACGAGCCAATCAAGCTGATCCAGCGTCGCGGCAGGCGATTCGAATCCCTCGTCACCAATGCGTGACTCAGACTTCTCGGCGAGCAAAGGGGCCGCATTCGCTAGCGCGCACCCCGCCAAAGCCATGATTATTGCACGCATTGCATTCTCTCCCGCAGTGTTCCGCGCATCATATGCAACATGGGCGCATCTGGTCAAAACCTGGGCTTGACGTTCGCGCAGGACAGGGCGAGGAACCAACGCGGAGCTCCCGCATAATCTATGTAAGAGCAGGTATGCGCTAGTTGACGTTTACGTAAACGCAAGCTAGAGCGCGGGTAGAGAGTTTTGCTGCGCCTTGCGGTCATGTGAGGGCGGCCAAGGGAAAGGAAATCTCATGAAAATCCTCGTCCCCGTTAAACGGGTGATCGATTACAACGTAAAGCCACGGGTTAAAGCCGATGGCTCAGGCGTTGATCTTGCAAACGTCAAGATGAGCATGAACCCCTTTGATGAGATCGCTATCGAAGAAGCGATCCGCATCAAGGAAGCGGGCAAAGCCGAAGAGATCGTCGCTGTGTCGGTTGGTCCGGCAAAAGCGCAGGAAACACTTCGCACCGCACTGGCAATGGGCGCAGACCGTGCCATCCTTGTCGAGACAGACGAAGATGTAGAGCCTCTCGCCGTTGCAAAGATCCTCAAAGCGATCGCTGAAGAAGAGCAGCCCGGCCTCGTCATGCTGGGCAAGCAATCGATCTCCGACGACAGCAACCAGACTGGTCAGATGCTCGCCGCCCTTATGGGCCGCCCGCAAGGCACCTTTGCCAACACCGTTGAAGTGGATGGCGATTCGGTAGTCGTTAAGCGCGAAATCGATGGCGGTCTTGAAACGGTAAAGCTGACCATGCCTGCCATCGTCACCACCGATCTTCGTCTGAACGAGCCGCGTTATGCCTCGCTGCCGAACATTATGAAGGCCAAGAAAAAGCCGCTCGATACAAAGACGCCAGCTGATTTTGGGGTCGACATCGCACCGCGCCTTACCACCACCAACGTTTCCGAACCGCCCGTCCGTCAGGCCGGTGAAAAGGTCGAAGACGTCGCCGCGCTGGTTGAAAAGATCAAAGCGCTCGGGATCGCGTAAGCACCGCGAGCAGGAAAGGATAACACAGACATGAACACTCTGGTTCTGGTCGAACACGACAATTCTAGCGTCAGTGACGCAACCCTCGCGGTGGTCACCGCGGCGGGCCAAATTGGCGAAGTCACCGCATTGGTCGCTGGCCATAATTGCGGCAGCGTTGCCGAAGCGGCTGCAAAAATTGCAGGCGTTTCAAAAGTGCTCAAGGCAGACGATGCGGCTTACGGCGAATTCCTCGCGGAAAACGTTGCACCGCTCGTGGCTGGCATCATGGCCGATTACGACGCGTTCCTCGCGCCGGCGACAACATCGGGCAAAAACATCGCACCGCGCGTCGCCGCGCATCTCGATGTGATGCAGATCTCGGATATTCTCACGGTTGAAGGCGACAAGACTTTCACCCGTCCGATCTATGCCGGCAACGCGATTGCGACCGTGCAATCTGCCGATCCCAAGCTGGTCATCACAGTTCGCGGCACCGCGTTCGAAAAGGCCGCAACCGAAGGCGGTTCGGCCTCCGTCGAAGACGCAGCGGGCCCCGGCGATGCTGGCATTTCCAGTTTCGTCACACGCGAAGTCGCCAAAAGCGAGCGTCCGGAGCTTACCGCTGCGAAAGTTATCGTATCTGGTGGCCGCGCGCTGAAAGATAGCGAAACCTTCGACAGCGTCATCAATCCGCTCGCCGATAAACTCGGCGCAGCCATTGGCGCATCGCGCGCCGCGGTGGATGCTGGCTATGTGCCGAACGATTATCAGGTTGGCCAAACCGGCAAGATTGTCGCTCCCGAAGTCTATATCGCGATCGGAATTTCCGGCGCGATCCAACACCTTGCCGGGATGAAAGACTCCAAAGTCATCATCGCCATCAACAAGGATGAAGACGCACCGATTTTCCAGGTGGCGGATATTGGCCTTGTCGCTGATCTCTACAATGCCGTTCCGGAACTCACCAACGCGTTGTAATCACAGAACCTTACCGGTTGAATGATACCTCCGCTGCGCTACCGTGCACAGCGGAGGTTTTATTTATGAAGCGGATTGTTGCATCTGCTGGTTACGCACTTACCCTCGGGCTCGTCCTGACCGCTCCTGCGCCGCTGGCCGCAAAAGAGCGCAGCGGGCTGAATCCCAGCTCCACTTGGCTGGTCGATTACGCTCCTGATAAATGCCGTCTGGCCCGGACATTTGGCGAGGGCGAAGATCGCCACGCGATCTTCTTTGAGCAATACTGGCCGGGCGCGCGTCTCGGGCTTTCACTTGCTGGCCCGCGCTTCAAACGGTTCCGCGGCAAGACGAGCACAAGATTAAAGTTCTTCGCCGATCAGGAAGCAATGCCGACTGAACCGTTCAGAGGCGACACGGAAAGCGTCGGGCCTGCGATAATCTATTCATCGATCAGCCCATCGAAAGGGGCCGGAGGTGAAGAAAGCGAGGTGTCGGGTATACCCCATACGCAATTGGACACCGATTTCGCGAGTCAGATTCAATTCGTATGGGTGAAGCAGCGCGGCAAGGAAGTGCAATTGAACACGGGGGCGCTGGGTGATGCGTTTGCGGCTCTTAACACATGCACTGCAGATCTTGTTCGCAGCTGGGGTTTGGACCCCGAAGTACAATCAAAATTGCGCAAAGCCCCGTTCTGGAAAAACGAAACGGAAGTGGTGCAGTCCGCCGTTCGCAAATATCCCAATGCGGCCCTGGTCAGAGGTGAGCAGGCCATTGTCCGGATGCGGGTGATGATTGATAAGACCGGCACCGTAACGGACTGCGTGCTGAACGAGGCGACTGTTACCGACAAACTTGATTCGCCGTTTTGCCAAAACATGGAAATGGCCGAATTCGATCCGGCGCTCGGCGCAGACGGAACCCCGATTGCGTCCTATTATGCCACCTCGATCACGTATGTGATCAGAGATTAGCGCGCCTACATAAAGCTCACAATAAAATGCAGCGTCATGCCCACCAGCCCGCCGACAAGTGTTCCGTTGATCCGGATAAACTGAAGGTCGCGGCCAACGGCGCTTTCAATGCGGCCGGTAATGGTGGTGGCATCCCAGCGTTTCACCGTTTCTGACACCAAGGTCACAATTTCGCTGCCATAGCGGGTCGCAACGCCAACCGCTGTGCGGCGGGCAAACCGGTTGATCTGCAATTGCAAACGCTCATCCTGCGCCAGAGCCTTGCCAAGATCGGCAAGACCGTTGCGCATTTCCATTCCCAAAGCATTGTCCGATTCGCGGGCCCGGCGGATCAGCGAGCGGCGAATCCGCTCCCACACGCCCATCCACCATTCGGCGACGGCTGGATTTTCAATCAGCTCGCGCTTCATTTCTTCCACCCGCTTGCGCGTTTCCGGATCATGCTGAAGATCCTGGCTCAGCTTTTCGAGGCCCTCTTCAATCTTGAAACGGAGCGGGTGATCCGGATCGACCAGCACTTCGGCCAGCAATTTATAAAGCCCATCGAGGACGCTGGCAGAAATCCGCTCGTCCAGACCAGTCCAGCGCAGGACCGAATTTGCGCGTTTGTGAATGATATCTTTGACCATCTCCTCATTGTCTTCGAGGGTAAGGCCGGTCCAACGGATGATCCCGTCTATCAAAGGGCGATGCTGACGGTCGGCCATTGCGCTTTCGAGCATACGCCCGGCAAGCGGGGAGACATCCAGCTTTTGCAATTGCCCGGCCAGGCCGGAACGCATCTGGTTCCCCAACCTGTCAGGATCGAGAGATTCGAGCACCTCGGCGAACATTTCCGCCGCTCCGCCTGTAATCCGTGACCGCGTGTCCGCCTCGCCTTCTGCCGGGCTTGCGATCAGGAAATCACCGACCGCACGGGCCACATTCATGCCCGACATCCGGCGCGCCACCACAGCCGGAGTGAGAAAGTTCTCGCGCAGGAATTGCGCCATCGTATCCGCAATCCGATCCTTGTTTTCCGGAATGATCGCAGTGTGCGGTATCGGCAGGCCAAGCGGGTGACGGAACAAAGCGGTTACCGCGAACCAGTCTGCCAGTCCGCCCACCATCGCCGCCTCGGCAAAAGCATTCACGTATCCCCACGCCGGATGATTGCCGAGCAAGCCATGCGTGGTGAAAAACAGCGCGGCCATCGCGACCAGCATCCCGGTCGCGGTCCAACGCATGCGCTTTGCACGGTCCACGCTAAGCGGCGCACCGCCAAACATCAAAGGAACAGAGTTCGTCTCGGACATGGGCGGCTATCTGCCTGAAATGCGGCGGATAGTCATCTCTGCCTGTATGACCGCGCGATTATTCAGCAGGTTCAGCCCCCGGCGGGATGCGATTCGCCGGAATGGCTCCGCCTGCCGGGCTGCCGGGGAAAGGCACATCAGGTGTCGTTTCGCCAGGGCCATACGGCTTGGTATCGTCACCAGGCTTGTAAGTCAGCATCCGCTCACGCAGCCACGGACCAACGCGGCGCTCGAACCCATCGGCAAGGCTAAAGCCTGCAGGCACAATCACCAGCGTCAGCAAGGTCGACAGGATCAGACCGCCGATCACTACGATACCCATCGGCTGACGCCATGCGCCATCACCGGTTAGAGAAATCGCAGTGGGGACCATGCCCGCTGTCATCGCGACTGTCGTCATCACGATGGGCTGAGCGCGTTTATGCCCTGCCTCCATGATCGCTTCGAGCTTGCTGGTCCCGCGTGCCATTTCCTCAATCGCAAAGTCGATCAGGAGGATTGAGTTTTTAGAGACAATGCCAAGCAGCAACAGAATGCCAATATAGACCGGCATGCTCTGTGCCATACCCACCAACCAGATTAACAGGATGCCGCCGAGTGGTGCGAGCGCGAGCGAGGTCATGTTGACCAGCGGGCTCATCAAACGCTTATAAAGCAGGACAAGGCAGGCAAACACCAACAGAACGCCCGCGATAATGGCGATGATCAGGTTCTGGATCAGCTCTTGTTGCCATTCATCCTCACCCACAACATCACGGATTACCCCGGTTGGCAGCTCTTGCAGAACCGGCAGCGCGTCAATCTGCTGCTGCGCTTCACCTTTAAGGACGCCCGATGCGAGGTCTGCGCCAACCAGAACACGGCGGTTTTGATTGTAACGCTGGATCGCGGTGGGACCGGAACCAAAGGAAATGTCGGCCACCCGGCTAAGCGGCACGGTGCCGCCGCTGGCGGTTTGGACCGGCAGGTTTTCGATTGTCGTCATGCTCGATCGCGCGTCTTCCGACAGCTTTACGCGAATCGGAATTTGGCGGTCCGACAATGAGAAGCGCGCAGCGTTCTGTTCGATTTCTCCAAGGGTTGCGATACGGATGGTTTGCGACAAGGCGATGGTCGAAATACCAAGCTCTGCAGCGATTTGTTCGCGCGGAGTGATGATGATTTCAGGCCGGTTGAGATCGGCGCTGATCCGCGGTGCGACCAGATTATCCAACCCTTTCATCTGCTCGACCAGCGTTGCGGCGGTCTGATCCAGCAGATCCGGATCGGAACCCGCCAGCATCACGGTCAAATCACGGCCCGAACCAAACCCGCCGGATTGCGAGCGGAAACGCACACGCGCATCGGCAAAATTGGCAAGCTGCGGCGCAAGCTCGCGCTCAAATTCAATCGAAGAACGCGTGCGATCATCGCGCAATTTAATAAAGAGCGTCGAGCTGCCAACATTGATCCGTTGCAGCATACGATCCACTTCGGGCTGCTGTTCGAGCATGGCGTATACGCGGTCAGACACAACCTTTGTCCCGGCCAGAGTCGTGCCGGGGACCATCTCGATTTCGACAGTCGAATTCTCGTCATCGATAGTTGGCTGGAATTGTCCCGGGATCTGACCGAACAAGAGGATGGTGACCAGCAGCGAGAACCAGCCCATGCCGAGCATCCAGATGCGGTGGTCATAAAAGCGCGCGGCGAGATACTTTACACTTTGACCAAACTTGCCGCCGACTTTGGCGAGCAATTCGATCAGTTTGAAGGCCGCCCAACCCGCCACAAAGGCAATCAAAGAGACGAGCAGCAGCAAGACTATGTCGAATAGTTTGGACGTGAGGAAATGCAGCGTCGAGTTCGGATCGCTGGACACGGCATCCGCGACATTTGTCGGGATGTTGAAACCGGACACAAAGGCAAAGCTCTGGAACATCGCGATAGCTGTCGTCGCCAACAGGATGATTACGGTCAGCAGCAATCCGATTGAGTAAACAAAGCGCAATTTCGGGCTTTCCAATCCCGCGCGGCGATCACGCATTTTGCCGCGATTAAGCGTCCAGCCGAGCACCGACATATAGCGGTCCATCATGGGGCCTTCGCCGTGAGTCGCGTGACCTTTGGCAGAAAGGAAATAGGCCGCCATCAGCGGCGTAATCATCCGCGCCACCGCCAGCGACATCAGCACCGCGACCACAACCGTCAGACCAAAGTTCTGGAAGAATTGGCCGGAGATCCCCGGCATCAGGCCAACCGGCAGGAACACAGCAACAATACAGAAACTGGTCGCCACAACCGGCAGGCCGATTTCGTCGGCGGCATCAATACTGGCCTGATAGGCGGTTTTGCCCATCCTCATATGCCTGACGATATTCTCGATCTCCACGATCGCATCATCCACCAGCACCCCAGCGACAAGACCCAGCGCAAGCAGCGACAGGAAGTTCAGATTGAACCCGAGCAGATCCATGAAAAAGAATGTCGGGATAGCAGAAAGCGGGATCGCCACCGCGCTGATGAAGGTCGCGCGCCAATCACGCAGGAACAGGAATACGACCACAATCGCCAGAACAGCGCCTTCGATCAAAGCCGACATCGAGCTTTTGTACTGGCCATCGGTGTAGGTCGTGCTGGTGAACATCTTGATGAAGCGGACACCATCGGTCTCGGCTTCGATTTTGTCCATCTCCGCCAAGGCGGCTTCATAAACGGCAAGGTCGGATGACCCGGTTGCCCGGTTCATAAAGAAATTCACGACTTCACGATCGCCGACTTCACTGATGGATGTCCGTTCTGATGTGCCATCACGAACAGTCGCAACATCAGCCAGCCGGATTGTGCGCCCGCCGCCCAGCTGAATTTGCCGCTGCGACAGCGCGTATGCCGTGGCATCGCTGCCCAGAACCCTCAGCGACTGGCGGGTGCCGCCCACTTCGGCAAGGCCGCCTGCGGCATCGACGTTCGCGAGACGCAGAACCGAATTGATTTGCGATGCTGTCACACCGAGCGCCTGCATCTTGGCAGGATCCAGAATGACTTCGATCTCGCGGTCCACGCCGCCAAAACGCTGGACTTCGGCCATGCCTTCGATTTTCAGCAGCCGTTTGGCGACGGTGTCATCAACAAACCAGCTGAGCTGTTCGATTGTCATGTCGTCGGCTTCGACGGCGATGTACCCGATGGCCTCGCCAGCGACATTCACCTTCTGAACGCGCGGCTCCAGGATCCCGTCAGGCAAGCTGCCGCGGACACTGGCCACGGCCGTTTCCACTTCATTGACCGCTTCGATGATATCGGTGCCGATCTCGAATTCGACAAACGTGCGCGAATTTCCTTCGCTGGCGGTCGATTGCAGTGAATTGACCCCGTTGATGGATCGCATCGAGCTTTCGATCCGCTGGGTGATCTGGTTCTCGATTTCGGTTGGCGCGGCGCCCGGTTGCGAAATGCTGACAATGACCGCCGGAAATTCAACATCCGGGTTGTTGGTCACGTCCATTCGCAGAAAGCTGACGATGCCGGCGAACAACAGAGCCGTAAACATAACCAATGGGATGACCGGGTTACGAATTGACCAGGCGGATAGATTTCTGAAGTTCATGTCTGGCCTATCTGCTTGTTACATTACGGCGCGCACGGGGCGCGTTTACTCTGAGTTACGGTCGGAAGCGGTTTTGGTTGCACCTTTGGCATCTGCGCCGGCCATGGGTTCACCATCGCGGCGGGCTTTGATTGTCTCGCCGGGATTGAGGAAACCGCCGGCACGCAAGACCACTTGCTCGGTGCCCGAAAGACCCTCTGTAATGGCGAGACCATCCGGAGTGACCATTCCGGTTTTCACAGAGCGGCGTGTTGCCGTGCTGTCTTCGCCTACGACATAGACAAAGCTGCCTTTATCATCGGCCAAAACGGCACTTTCAGGCAAAACCGTTGCGGTTATGGTGCCGCTGTTGATGCGTGCAGTGGCAAAACCACCGGGGCGCAGCTCAGGTGCATAGGGAAGAGCAATTCGCGCGGTGCCTTGGCGGCTTTGCGGGTTGATCACCGGTGAAAGCTGCCACACCTGCCCTTTAAAGCTCTTGTCGGTTCCGGTCGGGACGACATCGGCCATCACGCCTTGCGACAGGCTGGCAAGCTGTGTTTCGCCGACCTGAGCCAACATTTCCATTTCGCCGCCGCGCGCGATGCGGAACAGCGCGGGACTGCCGCCGCCTACGGTTTGGCCCGGTTCAACATTGCGTTCCAGAACATAGCCCGCGGCCGGGGCGATCACGCTGAGGCGGGCGTTGCGCGCCTGCAATTCGGAAAGCTGGGCTTGCGCTACTTTCACGCGCGCATTGGCGGAATCGCGGGTCGCGGTCAGACGGTCGACGTCGGCTTTCGAAACAAAACCGCGCTCAACCAATTGTAGAGCGCGATCGAGGTTCGCCTGCGCCAGACTGGCATCGGCTTTCGCGACTTCGATCTGGGCGGATTGCGCGGCGGCCTGTTGATTTTGAACCGAACGGTCGATCACGGCCAGGACCTGCCCCTGACGGACCCAATCACCGGCATCAACCGGCACCGATATAACGCGTCCGCCTTCGCCGACGATACCGACGGGCATTTCGCGGCGTGCCGCGATTGTTCCGGGAACTTCAACGACGCCGCTGATCGTGGTTTTACCAGGCGTGATTACAGAGACGACCGGCGCCTGTTCATTGTCATTATCGTCTGCCATTCCGGCAGGCTCGCCGCCAGCCAGTGCAAAATATGCCGCAATCGCCAACAGCAGTCCGAAAACGCCAAGCCCCCCGATCAGGAGAGCGCGTTTCTTGCCGGACCCGCCTTCGCTGCGCACGTCTGCGAGATCGGCAGGAATGCCTTCTGCAACTTCGGCTGTGATTGTCGTTTCGTAATTCATTGCGGTTGCCTTTTGCAGGGCGGAAATACGCGCCAGCCCCGGTTTGATAGCCAGTAATATCTGCCGGAGTGTATTACAAATATAACTCACCAAGCGCAAGGGCGGCTTACGCCGTGGCGGGCGCAGGTGCAATCCGGGCTTCGACTGACGACTTTGAGCCTAGACGAAGGGCGAGCGCACTCGTTCCCGTTTCTGCGCGGCGAGGCACGTGAAAAAGGGCGGCGCAGGCCTTCCTGCTCCGCCCTTTCAGGTGCAATTCGGCGCCCTTGAAAGGCGCCGGCTTTGATTTAGCGAACGCGTCCGCGCTGGATCAGGTTCATCACGCCCAGCAGAACCACTGCGCCGATCACGGCAACAATGAGGCCTGTGATCGAGAATTCCTGCACGCTGCCGCTGATGCCAAGCAGCGGACCGGCGATCATGTTGCCAACGATCGAACCGACACAGCCGACAACAATGTTCCAGAAAATGCCCATCGAGGCGTCGCGATTCATCACAAGGCTAGCAAGCCAGCCTGCAACACCGCCAACGACCAAAGCAATAATCCATCCCATAAAATACCTCCCGTTATGTTTTCAATGACTTACGCTACAATAACAATGCAGACGCCGTCATGTTCCCGCCTTTTGCGGGATGAAGGGGAGGTTTGTCCAGTTTGTTTGCGCCAGACACGCAAACGGGGCCAGTCCACCAGGACCGGCCCCGCTTTAAAAAACGAAACGTGTTAGTATTTCAGCTGGCGTTCGTAGAGATCGCGATAGTGCTGGATACGCGTAACGCGCAGGCCCTGCATGCCCGATCGGTCAACCGCGCGCTGCCACGATGCGAACTCTTCCAGAGTCAGCCCGTATCGCTCCAGCACTTCGTCAATGGTCAAAAGACCGCCATTCACCGCAGCGACCACTTCGGCCTTGCGGCGCACCACCCAACGCTTCGTCTTGGGCGACGGCAAATCCTTGATCGTAAGCGGCTCGCCGAGCGGGCCGATTACTTGTGCGGGGCGGATGTCCTGATTTTCAATCATCTATTGTCTCTCGCGTCGCCTGTTGCTGCGTTTCGTGCGGTTCGGATGCTATGCAGCTCGAAGCTTTGCAGCGCTCTAAAGCATCAGGGTTAATAACGTATTCACCTTGTTCTAGAGCCTGGAAATAACTGGCCGCTGCATCACCAAAACTGGAAGCAGCCGCCTGAATATTGAGGCGAGAATCCTGTCGCATAAGAAGCCGCAGATCGCGCGCCGCTTTAAGCCGAGCAGAAAGGTCATTCCATTCAAGCGCCCTCAAGGCACCGCCATTACCGCCGCGCACACGCGCCGCGTCGACATTGCCAATGAGCAATTCACACTCTTGCGAATTCATCGATTCGCCGCCGCTTTCAACGCGGGGAATGGGGTTGATTCTTTCGAACATGTGATCCCTATTAAACGGCGAGTGTCAAAAACTTGTAAAACTCGCATTTACTCCCGGTTAGGAAACGGCGCCCTCACGCAGCGCAGTCTGCAAAAGCAGGATCGCACCTCAACACTGGCGTAAACCGGCATTGCCTCTTATATGCGCGCCAACTTTATGGATATTACCGCCACCGCCAAAGCCAGCCCGACCTTCGGGCTTGATACCGCCGCCTTGTTCGATTTGCCGCGTCCGGCCAACGAATGCCGGATCGTTGTCGCAATGAGCGGCGGGGTCGATTCGTCCGTTGTCGCTGCATTGGCCGCCGATACCGGTGCCGAGGTGATCGGCATCACCCTACAATTGTATGATTACGGCGCAGCAACCGGGCGCAAGGGCGCTTGCTGCGCCGGAGACGATATCGCCGATGCGCGGGCAGTGTCCGACCGTTTGGGCATCGCCCATTATGTGTTCGACCATGAAAGCGCGTTTCGCGACAGTGTTGTCGAACAATTTGCAGACGAATATCTAGCAGGCCGGACACCGGTGCCCTGCATCCGCTGCAATATGGGTCCGAAATTTACCGATCTGTTTCGCATGGCGCGCGAGCTGGGTGCAGATTGCCTTGCCACCGGGCATTATGTTCGCCGCTTAGAAACGCCGACAGGCCCGCACCTTTACCGGGCAAATGATCCGACGCGCGACCAGTCGTACTTCTTGTATGCCACAACCCAGGATCAGCTGGATTACATTCGTTTCCCGCTCGGCGGCCTGCCAAAAACTCAGGTGCGCGAGCTGGCCGAAGCGGCGGGTCTGCGCAATGCCGCCAAGCCTGACAGCCAAGACATTTGTTTCGTGCCAGATGGCAATTATGCGAAAATTGTAAAATCGCTGCGCCCCGAAGGCGGCATTCCGGGTGATATAGTCCATGCCCTTACCGGCGATGTGCTCGGTGAACATAAAGGCATCGTCCATTACACAGTCGGCCAGCGCAAAGGCCTCGATATCGGCGGTCAGCCCGAACCGCTTTACGTCATCGCGCTGGATGCCGAAACGCGCGAAGTCCGCGTTGGGCCCAAGCGGTTGCTCGCAGTTGAATCGGCCGAAGTGATCGAAACCAATTGCATCGGCGAATTACCAGCCGGGCCGCTCACCGCGAAAGTCCGCAGTCTGGCTAAGCCGGTGCCGGTCACACTTGAGGGCGATTTTGGCGATAATGCGACCGTGACGCTCCGTTTCGAAACGCCGGAATTCGGCGTTGCACCGGGGCAGGCCGCGGTGATCTATGCCGGAGAACGCGTGCTTGGCGGCGGATGGATCAACGCCACGCACTCTGTTGCGCAGAGCGAAACCGCGGCTTAAGGCCCACCCGTTCGGCGTGGCAATGCCCGCACCAACCCATTCATCTATCGATCAGGAACATTTTGGCCATGTATGACCTAAACGGCAAACGGATTTATGTTGCGGGCCATCGCGGCATGGTGGGCGGCGCGATTGTTCGCCAGCTTGAAGACCGCGGTGTTGAGGTTCTGACCGCCCCGCGCGAAGTTGACTTGCGCGAACAGGCGGCAGTGCGGGACTGGTTCGCAGCCAACCGGCCCGATGGCGTAATCGTTGCAGCGGCGAAAGTTGGCGGCATCCTTGCCAATGACAATTATCCGGCCGAATTTCTGTATGACAATTTGATGATCGAGGCGAACGTGATCGAAGCGGCCTATCGCAACGACACCGAAAAGCTGCTGTTTCTGGGATCATCCTGCATTTACCCAAAACTCGCGCCGCAACCCATCCCCGAAGACGCGCTGCTGACAGGTCCGCTTGAACCGACCAATGAATGGTACGCCATCGCCAAGATTACCGGGATCAAATTGTGCGAATCCTATCGCAAGCAATATGGCGCCGATTATATCAGCGCGATGCCGACCAATCTGTATGGCCCCGGCGACAATTTCGACCTGCAATCAAGCCACGTCTTGCCCGCCCTGATCCGCAAGGCGCATGAAGCAAAATTGGCTGGTGCACAAAGCATCATGATCTGGGGCAGCGGAACACCGCGCCGCGAATTTCTGCACGTCGATGATCTGGCGGCTGGCTGCGTCTTCCTGCTCGAAAATTACTCCGATGCGGGTCACGTCAATCTGGGCTCTGGCACGGATCTGACCATCAATGAATTGGTCGAAACCGTGTGCAAGGTTGTTGGCTTTGAAGGCACAATCGAGCGCGACACATCGAAACCCGATGGCACACCGCGCAAACTGATGGACGGTTCAAAGATCGCCGCGCTGGGCTGGTCGCCGAAAATCGGTCTCGAAGAAGGCATAACCGATGCCTATCGCTGGTTTTTGGAAAACGTCGCGGAATAAATGCGGCGCCCTTGGGCCTTTTGGCCGCGCCTAGTTTTTCAAAAGCTGTTCGAGATAACGGCCGTAATCGTTCTTGGCGAAGATTGCGGCTCTTTGGGCCAATTGCTCGGCCGAAATCCAATCCTGAGCATAGGCGATTTCATCCGGGCTGCCGGTTTGCAAACCTTGGCGCTGTTCCAGCGTGCGAACGAAATTCCCAGCATCCAGCAGACTTGCATGAGTCCCTGTGTCCAGCCACGCAAATCCTCGGCCCATCAGTGTCACTTCAAGCGTCTGATCGTGCAGATAACTCTCGAGCAGAGACGTAATCTCAAGCTCGCCCCGCGCTGACGGGGTGAGATCGGCAGCCCTTTGCGGAGCCGTGTCATCCAGGAAATAGAGGCCTGTTACGGCAAAGTTTGAGGCTGGCACTTCCGGCTTCTCGATAATCGAGCGCACTGATCCGTCTGAATCGAAATCAACAACACCATATCGTTCAGGATCGGCCACGCGGTATCCGAACACTGTCCCGCCACTGGGCTGGAGCATCGCTTTTTTCAGCAATTCCGGCAAGCCATGACCGAAAAAGATATTGTCACCCAGAACCATCGTCGATGCCGCCCCGCCGAGGAAATCTTCCGCCAGCAAATATGCCTGCGCCAACCCTTCGGGTTTGGGTTGCTCGATATAGGTCAGGCTAATGCCCCACTGGCTTCCATCGCCCAGAGTGCGAATGAACTGGGATTGATCCTCTGGTGTCGTGATGATCGCGATTTCCCGGATCCCTGCGAGCATCAACACGCTGAGCGGGTAATAGATCATGGGTTTGTCATACAGCGGGAGAAGCTGTTTCGACACGCCAAGCGTAACCGGATAGAGGCGAGTGCCGGACCCGCCAGCGAGGATGATACCTTTTCGTTGCATTGCTGCCGACGCTCCTACCACTTTGTTATTTCATTATGGACTGAAAGCGATCACGCATCGCCATATGTGAAGGGTGATTTCCAGCCGGAAAACACCATAGCATTGCGGTCCCTTTCTGACAGTATCGGCGTGCCCTCTATACGCCAATCTATTGCGAGGTCGCGATCATCGAACCGTAATGATGCTTCGGCTTGCGGGGCATAATATTGCGAACATTTGTAGACGATCTCTGTCTCTGCACAGCGCGTGGCAAAACCATGGGCAAAGCCTTCCGGAATGAACATCTGACAACCATTGTCAAAACTCAGCTCGGCGCCCCACCACTTGCCATAGGTCGGCGATCCCGACCGGATATCGACCGCCACATCAAACAGCGCGCCCCGCCCGCACCGCACCAGTTTAGCCTGAGCGTGGGGCGGCGCCTGAAAATGCAGCCCTCGAACCGTGTTCGCCTGCATCGACATTGAATGATTATCCTGAACGAACTGCCGGGTGATACCATGCGCGAGCAACGCCTTGACGTTGTATGTCTCTGCAAAAAATCCGCGGTCATCGCCGTATCTGTCTGGAGTGATCAGGAGGACCCCGTCCAGCGGAGTTTGTTCGACTATCATTCAACACGCTTTCAAGTTGCGGCAGACATTCAGATGGCTCCCAGATGGCCCCGATGCGCAGGCCCAGGCGATTGCAAAAGGCCTCTAATCTTCCCATTCCTCCAGCACGCAGCCATAGCCTTCGCGCAAAGTCGCGGTGGTGCTGGTCACTAACGGGAACCGTGCTGTTACGCTTTTCGCCTCTGCATCATCAGACAGTGTAACAAGCTCCATTCCGTTCAGCTTGTCCTTCTTGCAATCCTCCAGGCTGCGCCCGGCGACAAACCGGCACGAACACGCAACGCGCGCGGCATAGGATGTGCCGACATCGGCATACCCGCTGATCGGTGCGCGATAGACATACAGCGCAGCGGCAATTGCGATCGCGATAAGCAGCAACAGCCATCCGGCAATCCGGACGGATGATTTACGGTTAGAGGATGATTTAGCCATTGCCTTGGCGTTATCCTTGAGGAATTGAGAGCGCAATGACTGATCGTATTTCCATCTTTCGTTTTGCCGCCCCGGTTGCGGTGCTGGCGGCTCTGGCCGGTTGCGGTGAAAGTCCGCCGCTCGCCCCGGCGCCTCTGGGCGATGAGGCTTTGGCAGCCGTCACCGCAGATGCGGGCGCGCCAAAGGACCAGCTAGCGCGCCAGATTGACGAGCTTTTCACCAAAGATGGATTGGGCGAGACACGCGCTGTGGTGTTGATGGCCGATGGCAAGATTGCGGCCGAGCGTTATTCCGAAGGCTATGATGCCGATACCCGCATGATCAGCTGGTCGATGGCCAAAACCATCACTGCCGTTTTGATCGGCATGCTGATCGCCGATGGCAAGTTGACGCTGGACGAGCCCGCGCCGATCCCGATGTGGCAGCGGCCTGGCGATCCCAGGGCAGAGATCACCTTGCGCCACCTGCTGCAAATGCGCAGCGGTTTGCGGCATACCGAAGCCGGCGATCCGCCTTACGATTCCTCCGAGGTCCGCATGCTGTTCCTTGACGGGCGCGATGATATGGCGCGCTGGGCCACCGAACAGCCGTTGGAGGCAGAGCCGGGGGAAAAGTTTGAATATTCTTCCAACACCACAGTGATCCTCGCCGCTATCGCCGCGAGCGCTTTGACAGCAAGCGATGACCCGGATGCGCGGCGCACCGCGATCAATGACTTTTTGCAAGAACGCCTGTTCGAACCGCTCGCGATGGCATCAATGGTCGCCGAATATGATGCGTCAGGCACGCTCATCGGCGGCAGCCTGATGCACGCGACCGCGCGCGACTGGGCCAAATTCGGCGAATTCATGCGCAATCAGGGCCGCTCTCCCGATGGCGAGCAATTGGTGCCGAGCCGCTGGATCAGCGCGATGGTAGAGCCAAGCCCGACGGCGCAGCAATACGGCTTTCAGACATGGCTAAACCGGCCATTGGGCGCGCAAGGCTCGGAATTCGGGCATCCGCTGTTCCCCGAGCGCGCACCGGCCAGCCTGTTTTCCCTGATCGGGCATATGGGACAGTACGTGCTCGTCTCGCCTGAACAACGCGTTACGCTGGTACGCCTTGGACATTCCACCTCAACAGAGCGCCCCGCCATGTTGCAGGAAGCCGCCGATGTGATCGCGCTCTACCCGGCGAGGTAAAACGCGCCTTCGACCACAGTCACGCACGGCCCGCCGAGCCACGCCCGATCATCAGCAAGCCGGATGGTGAGATCGCCGCCGCGGGTGCTGGCCTGATGCGCGGTCATTTCGGACTTGCCCAGCCTCTCCGCCCAAAACGGTGCAAGCGCCGCGTGAGCCGATCCTGTAACGCTATCTTCATCGACACCCCAAGCCGGCACAAAAACGCGGCTGACGACATCGTGATTGTCACCCGGCGCGGTGCAGATCGCCATCAGATCGATCCGCCGCAATGCCTCCATATCGGGGGCGAGGCTGCGAATCTCGGCTTCGTTCTGCATCAGGACAATCGCGGTTTGCTCGGCGCCGTCATACGACAGGAAAGCCTCCCCGCGAAAGCCAAGCGCGGCGAGCAAATCGGGCTGGGATGCGGGTGCAACCCGCGTTAAAGGCAGCGCCAATTCATAGGCATCACCGGCACGCACCACTTCGAGCACGCCTGCTTTGCGCGTACGAAACGCAACCCGGTCACGCGCGCGCGCCGCGTCATCACGCGTGAGCAGGACATGCCCACTGGCAAGCGTCGCATGGCCGCATAACGCAACCTCGTCTGTCGGCGTGAACCAGCGCAGCTCCCAATCCGCTTCTCCGCTCGCATCAGGAACGACGAATGCCGTCTCGGCAAAATTGTTTTCCTCGCCAATGGCCTGCAGGACATCGTCGGGCAGCCATTCATCAAGCACCATGACAGCAGCCTGATTTCCGCCAAATGGCGCATTCGAAAAGGCATCGACATGCCAATAAGGGATCGTGAGCGTCACAAATATGTGCCTTTACGGATAGAGCAGCGAACTGGACCAAGCGACCGCATCGCCTGCGCCCTTGAGCGTGAAGAGACGGCGATCATGCAGCCGGTTATCGCGGTCGATCCAGAATTCGATCCGTTCCGGCTTCAGCGTAAATCCGGTCCAGTGATCAGGCCGCGGAACTTTGCCCGCTGCCTCATGCGTGGCCCACAATTGCTCCACCCGGTCCAGATATTCCTGCCGGTTTTCCAGCGGCCGCGATTGATCGCTGGCCGCAGAACCAACCTGGCTTTTGTACGGGCGTGAGTGGAAATAGGCATCAGCGCGTTCGGGCGTGACTTCGATCAATGGGCCCTCAATCCGGATTTGCCGGCGCAGGCTTTTCCAATGGAACAGCAAGCTAGCCTGCATATTGCTGCGAATTTCCTGACCTTTTCGGCTGTCCGCGTTGGTAAAAAAGGTAAAGCCGCCCTCCTCTGTGCCATGCCCTTTTAGCAAGACCATCCGAACCGATGGAGAGCCAGAGGACGTCGAGGTTGCCAGGGCCATAGCGTTGGGATCATTGGGCTCGCTGTTTTTGGCCAGAGCAAACCATTCCTCGAACAGAATGAACGGATCGGCATTGGCCGGGATCACACTGTCTGCAAGCTGCACTTCATCGAGACTGGTCACATCGTTCATTTCAAAGGGGCCCTTACGCCGAACTGCCGAACTGCGCTTTGCTGCGCCGTTCCAATTGTATAACATCAAAAATCCCGCGCACGCCGCTACGTTCCTCAAAACCGGTTAGAATAACTGCGGCCGCAGTCGAATCTTACGCGGCAATCTGCGTTCGCGGCTTGCACAGCGGGACTGTCTCACCTAGCTAACACGCTATGAACGACCCTTACGGCACCCTTGGCGTTGCGCGCACTGCATCTGAGCAAGAGATCAAGAGCGCCTATCGTAAACTCGCCAAGGAATTCCATCCGGACAAGAATTCCGGCAACCCCAAAGCGGCTGAGAAGTTTTCCGACGCGACCAAAGCGTATGATCTGCTGTCGGACAAACAAAAGCGCGCCCAATTTGATCGCGGCGAAATCGATGCCGAAGGCAACCCGCTTAATCCGTTTGGCGGAATGGGCGGCGGTTTCGGGCGCGGCGGCAGTGCGCGCGGCGGATATGGCGGCGGCGGACAGCCGGGCGGCGGATTTCGCGATCCCGAATTCGGCGGCTTTACCCCTGACGATATGGATCTGGGCGATCTGTTCGAAGGGCTGTTCGGCGGAGGACGTGCGCGTCCTGCCGGCAATGCAGGTGGCCGGCGCGGCTTTGGCCAGCGCCCGCCTCCCCCACCCAAAAAGCGCGGTGCCGATATTCAATACCGCCTCGCGGTTCCTTTCGTGGATGCAGCCGCAGGCAATGATCAACGGATCACTCTGGCCGACGGCAAAGCCATCAGTCTGAAGCTGCCAGGCGGTGTCGAGGATGGCACCCAGATGCGCCTGAAAGGCAAAGGGCATAAAGGTCCGGGCGGGGACGGTGACGGGATCGTCATCGTCGAGATCGGCAGCCATCCGTTCTTCCGCAGGGATGGCGATAATATCCGTATGGATCTGCCGCTGACCCTAGACGAGGCGATCAATGGCGCGAAGGTCAAATGCCCGACTGTTGATGGGCCGGTCATGCTGACAATCAAACCCGGCACCAATGGCGGCACTGTTATGAGGCTGGCCGGAAAAGGCTGGACCCGGCGGGGCGCAAAATCAGCCAGCGGCGAAGCCAAGCGCGGTGATCAGCTGGTGACTCTGGAAATTCAGCTGCCGGATGATCTCGGCGATCTGAAAACGCGTTTGGGTGATTGGCAGGACGATGCGAAACCACGCGAGAAATTCGGCCTTTAGGGCCGGTTTCTGAATCCGCGATGGTCAAGCAGACCAACCTTCCCCCTCCTTTTGAGCGCGAGATAATTTCGCTCTCACCAGAAGCGCGGCGGCACATACACAGCCGCATGCCAGATGCAGAGCCCGGCGAAACAAAACGCGCCGCCTTTCTGGCTTTCGATGGCGCAGATGCGGCTGAAACCGGCTGGCGATCGGCGTTGCCTTCGGCAATTCAATCATTGGGACCGGGCACGCGCCCATTCGAAGTCATGCGCCGCACCGTGGTTGGCACGTATAACGATGGCTTTATCCACGCAGGCAACCTCGCCTATCTTTCAATGCTGGCCATTTTCCCGTTCTTCATTCTTGGCGCTGCTGTGTTTGAGCTTATCGGCGGGCGGGATAAGGCCGCTGAAATGATCGGCGCCATTATGATGTCGATGCCCCCCACTGTTACACGGGTGATCGAACCTGTTGCGATGAATGTTGTCGAAGCGCGGGAAGGGTGGCTGCTGTGGCTAGGCGCTGGAATTGCCCTTTGGACGGTTTCGAGTTTGATCGAGACAATCCGGGATATCTTGCGCCGCGCATACGGCACCAAGCCAAGCCGCGCTTTTTGGAAATATCGTCTGCTGTCAGCTGGTCTTATTCTGGCCGCAGTGGTCCTTTTGATGGTGAGCCTGTTCGCGCAGGTCGCGATTGGCGCCGCGCAGCAGATCATTGATGCCAGCCTGCCGCAATTGACCGAATTGATGGGCACGTTGCGGATATCGCGCATCGTTCCTGCACTGGGTCTTGGCCTGTCGCTATACCTGTTGTTCTACACGCTCACCCCGAGCGATTATCGCGCACGGCGCTATCCCAAATGGCCCGGCGCCGCCTTTACCGCAGTGTGGTGGCTTGGCGTGACAACCGCGCTTCCGGTTATTTTACGGCAGTTTTTCGCTTACGATTTGACCTATGGCAGCCTTGCCGGAATTATGGTCGCGCTGTTCTTTTTCTGGCTCGTCGGGCTGGGTCTGGTTATTGGCGCAAACTTGAACGCAGCGCTCGCAGAACCCGAAGAGGCGAGTGACATTTCACAGGAGAATGCAGGATGAGCGCAACTGGAGCGAAATTGATGGCCGGCAAACGCGGCCTCATCATGGGCCTTGCCAATGACAAGTCACTGGCCTGGGGCATTGCCAAGCAATTGGCAGAGCACGGCGCGGAGCTTGCGTTTTCGTATCAAGGCGAAGCTCTGGCTAAACGGGTCCGGCCTCTGGCCGAGCAATTGGGCAGCGATTTTACCTTTGAATGCGACGTTTCCGATATGGACGCGCTCGACGCTGCATTTGATACTTTGAAAGAGCGCTGGGACACGCTGGATTTCGTGGTCCACGCCATCGGCTTTTCCGACAAAAGCGAACTGCGCGGAAAATATGTCGACACCAGTCTCGACAATTTCCTGATGACGATGAACATCTCGGCCTATTCTCTGGTCGCCGTGACCAAGCGCGCGGCCGAAATGATGCCGGAAAGTGGTGGAAGCATTGTGACGCTGACCTATTACGGCGCCGAAAAGGTTGTGCCGCATTATAATGTGATGGGGGTTGCGAAAGCAGCGCTCGAAACCAGCGTGAAATACCTCGCCAACGATCTGGGCCCGCGCAACATCCGGGTGAACGCGATCAGCGCAGGGCCGGTGAAGACCCTCGCCGCCAGCGGCATTGGTGATTTCCGCTACATCCTGAAATGGAATGAGCTTAACGCTCCGCTGCGCCGGAATATCACGATTGACGATGTCGGCGGATCGGGTCTGTATCTGCTGTCGGATCTGTCATCCGGCGTGACCGGAGAAACCCACCATGTCGATGGCGGGTATCACGTGGTCGGCATGAAACAGGAAGACGCGCCGGATATTGCGCTGGGGTAAGTCCTAGTTCCGCCCAATCGACGAATATTCAAAGCCTTTTGCACGCAGGTCATCAGGGGTGTAAATGTTGCGCAGATCGACCAGAACGGGCGCATTCGCGGTCGCCTTGACCTTTTCCAGATCCAGAGCCCGGAACGCGTCCCATTCGGTCACGATCACGGTCGCATCGGCCCCATCGATCGCCTCATAAGGGTCTCCGCACATTTTGACATTGGGCATCAAAGGCTGCGCCAATTCCATTCCTTCCGGATCGTAAGCCGACACTTCAACGCCGGCATCGGTCAAGGTTTGCGCCACAGCAATGGCAGGGCTGTCACGCATGTCATCCGTGTTCGGCTTGAATGTCAGTCCTAGCAATGCAGCTTTTTTTCCGCGGGCATTTTCCGCACCGCCCAGAGCGTCGAGAACTTTGCGGCCCATGGCGCGTTTGCGGCTCTCATTCACTTTGACAACAGCTTCGACGATCCGTGTAGGGCTGTCATAGTCCTCTGCAGTTTTGAGCAGCGCGATCGTATCCTTTGGAAAGCACGAACCGCCATAACCCGGACCTGCATGAAGGAATTTGGCGCCGATCCGTCCATCCATGCCAATCCCGCGGCTCACGTCCTGCACATTGGCGCCAACCTTTTCACACAGATCCGCCATCTCGTTGATAAACGTGATCTTGGTCGCCAGAAAAGCATTGGCTGCGTATTTGATCAGCTCGCTTGATCGGCGTGAGGTGAACAGGATCGGCGATTCATTGAGGAAGAGCGGGCGATACACTTCGTGCATGATGTCACGCCCGAACTCGTCCTCCGCGCCGATGACGATACGATCGGGGTGTTTGAAATCGCCAATCGCCGCGCCTTCGCGCAGGAATTCAGGGTTGGAGACGACCGAGACTTTATGCGCAGTGCCTGTTTCCTTGATGATCCGCTCAACCTCATCACCGGTGCCGACGGGTACGGTCGATTTGGTAACGACCACAGCGTCGTTCTGCAGGCTGTCGCCCACTTCCTTTGCAACTGCATAGACAAAGCTAAGGTCCGCGTGGCCATCACCGCGCCGGCTTGGTGTGCCCACAGCGATGAAAATAGCGTCGGCGCCTTCAATCCCTTCGGCTAAGCTGGTCGTAAAGGTTAAGCGGCCGACCTTAACATTGCTTTCGACCAACGCATCAAGGCCTGGCTCATAAATCGGCATAATGCCGTCATGCAGGCGATCAATTTTGCTTTGGTCTTTGTCGATACAGACGACATCATGGCCAAAATCGGCAAAACACGCTCCTGAAACAAGGCCAACATAGCCTGAGCCTACCATTGCAATTTTCATCTACGGCTCCTCGATTGGGAAGAGATTCACTTGTGCTTCTCTCAGAATTGCGTGCCCCATAGCTTGGCTAATGTCACGAGTATAGGGGGGAGGTCAGCATCGACGGGTTTTCGGCGTCCAAGCCTCGTCGCCGAGCGTTCTGTGCGACGGGAGGATATCCAGGCTTTGATCAGGTCAAAAATTTGGCACAATCTGGACAGTAGCTGCAGATTGGCTGGTTATGAGTCAATGCCAATATGTTCGATTTCGAAAGTGAAGGCAGGCGAGCCTGTCCAAGCCCGCGCGAAAAGCTGAACCAGCGCATAATCGCATTCAGAATTCGGATCAGGCACTTCGAATACAGATCCTTTCGGCTGGAGAGTTTCATCCAACAATGTCCGCCTGTTGGTGATGCATGCTACCTTAAGCCGGGCTCCCTCTGCCTGTCGCGGGGTGATGTCGCTATGACGTACCGTGACCTGAAATGAGCCACCGGGCAATTCGAATACGCGTGAGGCAACGGCCCCGCCCTTTCCAGAGCGTACATAAACCTCCAACAAAGACCCGTCTCTGCTGGCTTGAGCGCGAAAGCCGCTCTCGTCCGCCAGAGCCCAATCAAACGGCGGAAAGCGCGATGTCCATTGTTGAGAACAGCCGGCTTCACCGCCTTGATTCTGCTCCGAAAGGAGCCTGTAAAGTTCGGCCGCCTTTTCTGGCTCCCCTTCCCTTGCGAGACGTGAGATGAGCAGGCGGTCGATCCGTTCGTCTTGGACTTCGATCTGAGGGCGTAGCAAAGCAAGATTTGGCAAGGCCTCCGGGACGCTCAGCGCAGCATACAAGAAGCCTTCATGCCAATCCGTCTTGTTGGAAAGAGTTTCGGCGAAAACCGGCACAGTCGCGTCTTCGACAAGCGCTTTGACGAGGACCTGGTAAAATTCGTTTCTGCGGGCGGTGTGCACGCGCAAGATTTTGTCGAGCGTTTCGATAGCACCCTGCGCGTCTGATGCGGCAAGTTGATCCTGAAGCAGTAAGCCTTGTAGCGAAAGGACGCGTTTATTGGACTTGGCGGCCAGTTCAACGAGCTTCCCGCCTTCCTCTGCCGTTGTTTGTGAAAGAGCCAGGATCACGTGAGCTTCGGTTGCATAAGGCTCTATCGCCAAAGCACTGAGCGCATCCTGCCTAGCGGCGCTGGCTGCATTCGCCATTTGATCCACGGAAGTCACGCCATCGGAAAAACGCGCAAATGCCATTTGCTCTCGACCCTGCCCGCTCCAAAGACTTAAACCAAAAGCCACCACCGCAGGTTGCCCCACAAGAACCGCGCTGGCAGCTTGCATCGCAAGGACCACAGCTACACTCAGGGCAATTGTAATTGCTGCCGCTGCCCTGACAAAATTGAAACGCGCCATCACCAGGAGCTTCAATTCCGGGAAGTGCCGGCTACACCATCTTCGGCTGCGTCGCCGGGTTCTGCGCCATAGCCATAGCCATAGCCGTACCCATAGCCGTACCCATAGCCGTAACCGGTCGTGCTCGCCTGTGTTACGATCGCCCCGAAAATCTGAGTGCCCGAACGGCGCAAGCGTTCAAGAGCTTGTTCGATGTTACGGATTTTCATACGATCATACTGTATGACATAGATTGCGCCATCGACAGCGCGGGAAACCTCGACAGCATCGCTAAGCGAGAGCATTGGGGCGCTGTCGATAATGATGATATCGTAATTGTTACGGGCCTCCTCAACGAGCTGAGTAAGGCGGCTGCCAGCCAGAAGTTCAGCCGGATTCGGCGGCGTACGTCCAGCCAGAAGATAATCGAAACCAAACTCATCATGGCGGGTGACAGCAGACATCAGCGGAGCTTCATTGGTCAGCAAATCGACAACCGCGGCTGATTCAACGCTGTCGGGTCCTAAAGTGCCGACAAGTTTTGAATTCCGCAGGTCGGCATCCAGCAAAAGTGTTCGCTTGCCAATGCGCGCAAAGTTTGCCGCGATACCAGTGGCGGTAATGCTTTTGCCCTCTCCCGGGACGGTCGAGGTAACCATCATAACCTGTGGAGCGCCTTGCGGCGTCAAAAGCGTCAGGTTTGTGCGAACCGATTTATAGGCCTCATTCACTTCTGAAGATACCTGGGAGAGCTCTCCGACAATATCTGGATTCTTCGATTCCGGAACAACACCGAGGTTCGGAATGGCCAGCCTACGCTCGAGCTCTTGCGGGTCACGCACCGTCTCGCTTAGAAGGACACGAAGATAGATCAGCAGAGCACACAGGATAAGACCAACGACCAGCCCAATCGCAATATTCTGGATCAAAGAAGGCGAGTATGGGAACTCAGGCTCTTCAGCCCGGTCGATCAATTGAATGGTATTTTTACCTGCGCCGGACGCTTCCAATTCTTTGAAACGTTGGAGAAGGGCTTCGTAGAGTTCACGGTTGGTATCCACTTCGCGTTTGAGGATACCGTACTGGATTCCCTGACCCTGCTGGCCGAGAAACTCGCGCTTTGCTCGCTCAAGTTCCGAACGCAGATTGCCTTCTCGTATCTTCGCTGCCTCAAACGCGGCACGCACGCGGCCGTTCAAAGAAACGGTGAGCGAATCAACCAGTGCCTGCTGTTGAACCAAAGCCGGATAATCAGGTCCGAAAAGAGACTGAAGCCTCGCCAGTTCCGCTTCAGCCTGGACCAGCTCCGAACGCAATTGATTGCGTGGATCCTGGCTCGGGAAGTCGCCTGAAACAAGCGCTCCCTGCGCGGCAATTCTATCCGCAGTCGCCTGAGCCAATGACTGGTTTAGAGTGGTCACATCATTGGCGATCAGCGACTGGCTCGCCGTATCCGAGCCTGAATTCCCGTCAGAGCGGACCGATTCAACGACAAGCAATTGATTGGTGATGGCGTAATCGACAAGCGCCTCTTCCGAGACAGCCAGCTTTTCGCGCAGCTCAGCGATCTGCTCACTGAGGAATTCACGTGCTTCAACGTTTTCGCCGAAAAGCTTCTCGTAATTCGAAGCAACAAATTCTTCAGCCCACAAATTGGCTATTTTCTGTGAAAGCTCCGGAGATGGGCTGGAAAAGCTTACATCGACGAGAGTTGATTGAGCCAATGGCTCGATTGTAATGTTCGCAAGCAACAGCTTCTCAACGTCATTTTCGTTGATCGCATCCGCTTCGGCTATCTGAAAAATTTCAAAAAATTCTGGATCCCGCGTGAGATTCGCCGCGTCGACGACACGTGAAGCCATGAAACGCGATTCGAGCAATTCATACTGAGTGTTGAGATATTGCAGTTCAGCTGCCCGCGAGCGCGATCTGACTGGATCGATGTCGGTCAGATTGGTCGCATCCAGCGAAATCTCAATGCGGGCATCGGCTTGATACAGTTTGGTCGCCAGCAATGTCGCGAGAACACCAAGCAGCACGGCGCCCGCAACAATCCCAGCGAGCCAGTATTTTAGCGCAAAGAGTTCATTGAGGTACCGTTCGATATCCAACGAGAAACCGTTGCCCTTTTCATAGGGATTGGCATCGTCACCGGCTGCGGGGTCCATCATCTGCATCTTGTTGCCTGCAACTCTCTCTTTTTAGCGGACTACGCGGTCAACAAGGATGACGGAGGAAGTGAAGATTGGCACCAGTCCAAGGATCGTTTCGATCCGGCGTTTGGCCGCAGAATCACCGACCATCACAACATCATTCGCAAACAACTGCGGGTCAGGATAATTCCCGCGCATAATGGCCCCGGCGTTATACAAGCCGATATATTGTAGGCCATCGACGGTACGCATAATCAGAACATCGTCGGTCTTTGCATAAGAGCCAAATCCCTCGGCCTGATTGATCAACCTAAGAAGTGTTGTCTTCCCAACAGCGGGATAGGCGCCGGGGCGCTCCACCTGACCGCCAATCGAAATGGTAGGCGGCGCGGGTTCTTCTGGGATAACTCGCACTTGTGGGTCGATCAGATATTTGCCGCGCAGCCGATCAGCAATGATTTCGCCAGCTTGCGTCGCAGATTTTTCAGCGAGCTCCAACTTTCCCAACAACGGGAAGGTCACATTTCCCAATCCGTCTGTAAAAAATGCTCCGCTAATGTCTTCGGCGCCGACTACAATGATTTCGAGCTTTTCCTGAGGCCCGATAGTGTAGCCAATTTCGTAAACCGGAGCCGGCAAGTCCTCTAGTTCGGTGACCTCAATACTCGACGCAGCCCCAAAGGTTCGATCCGTCGCGCATGCGTTCAGCGTTAAAGCAGCAAGCGAAATGACCAGAATTTTTAATTGGGATGTCATCAGATCAGTCTCGCGGCATCTTAGAAATCATAGTGGTATATCCCTTAAACAAATTGTCGGGGGCATCAACCGCTATCAGGAGGATGGTCGTTGGCTTTCACCATCCTCGTCGAGCGCAAGCAAAAGCCAGACAAATACAAGCTGAAAGATAGGGGTGCGAAGAGGGTAATCGACCACTGACGCTGCCACAATAATGATGAAAATCGGCAACCAAAAGCACATTATGAAAAGCGGTTTTGAAGAGGAGAGCAAGCAGAGCGCGCTCTTCCGCATCCAAACCACAAACGCCGCAAAAAGCGCGGCTGCAGGAACGCCGCCTTCGATAAGGTACTGCGCCCAATCGTTATGCGCCTGATTGACATAGCTCGGAGACAACAATTCTGTTGGCTCAAATGTGTAATACACCTCGTTAAAAGAGCCAAAACCAGTGCCGAGCAGCCAGAAAACAGAAATCATCTCCTGCAAAATCGGCCAGATCTTCCAACGCAGATCTTCCATAGCATTTTGGCCGACAAAAGAGGTCAAGCCAGGGGAGCCCTCCAGAAAGAAGAACGCCGCCAGCACAGCGCCAGATAGCGCCACAAATACGATCAAAAGAGTGCGGGCCGTTGGCGTTGGAAGATTTGATTGAGTGACGGTGCCGATTCGATTTGGACGACTGGCACTCCCTTGACGTGCAAACCAAGCCATCGCAGCTGTTGCACAAAGGGCGAGCAGAGCCGCGACCAAGCCAGCACGAGAGCCGCTAACCAATGCAACTAACACCAACAGAACATAGGCGAATGAATACAGAAGACGCGCCCAAGGAGGCTCTTTGAAAGCCGCCGAAGTCAGGCCGAGCCGCGCCAGTACCAGCAAGCCCAGTACCGAAAAAATTGCGGAATGATTTTCATTGGCAAAGAGCCCAACCGGTGAGCCCGAATTGGTGATCTTGTACAAGTACAAAAGCCTGTCACCGCTGAGCGAAACCTGCAACAGGCCAAAGACCGCATCAATCGCTGCAAGACCAGCAATCAGTATCAGCAGCGTTCGGCCCTTTAACCGCATCGACAAAACCAAAAGCAGGGCAACAATCGGCACAATCAAAGAGAAAAGTGCATTCCACCCGCGGCTTGGCGCGAGCGAGATTGGGCGCCAGGTCCCTTGCAGGCCGACCAGCTGGTCCATCTCGGCAATGGATTCGCGCATCGGCAGAGACTGCCAAAAGCTGGGCGGCAAGGGAACGAGCTGAACGGCCATCCACACGCCGAGTAAACCCAGAATTATAAGCAGAGAGCGCCCCCTCCTCATTGCCTCGCCGCCTGCAAAATACAGTGCAGGAATCAGGAACAATGCAACAAGCGGACGCAGCGCCAGATTTTGCACAGCATCGTGGCGTGAACTGCCTCCGAAAAGCCCGACCACCACTATCAATAGTGCAGCGGCAATGAGGGCAAAGTTTGGGTTAGGCTGAAGGTGTCGGGTTGCCTGAAGCTTCATCATCCGCGCCACACTCTTATCAGCTTTCGATGCTGACAGGCATTTCATATCCACTTTTGGCCAAGAATGCGTGCCGCTGTGCAGCCTGCAAATCCTCGGCAACCATTTCGGCGCACATTTCACGTGTGGTGATCTCCGGCTCCCAACCCAGCTTTTCGCGGGCTTTTGTAGGATCACCCAGCAACGTCTCGACTTCTGCAGGACGGAAATAGCGCGGATCAATCCGCAGCACTACATCACCGACTTTAAGTGCGGGCGCTTTCTCACCGTTGATCGCGGCGACCGTTGCCACCTCATCAACCCCCGCTCCGGAAAATTCCAGAGTGACGCCGAGCCCTTCTGCTGACCAGCGGATGAATTCGCGGACAGAATACTGGCGTCCGGTCGCAATAACGAAATCATCTGCGGCGTCTTGCTGCAACATCATCCACTGCATACGGACATAATCACGCGCATGCCCCCAATCACGCAGCGCATCGATATTGCCCATATGCAGGCACGGCTCGAGGCCTTGTGCAATATTGGCAAGGCCGCGCGTGATCTTACGGGTTACAAAAGTCTCTCCGCGACGCGGGCTCTCGTGGTTAAACAGAATTCCGTTGCAGGCATACATTCCGTAAGCCTCGCGGTAATTGACCGTAATCCAATACGAATACAGCTTGGCAACGGCATAAGGGGAGCGCGGGTAGAATGGAGTTGTCTCTTTTTGCGGCGTCTCCTGCACCAAACCGTAAAGCTCAGAAGTTGATGCCTGATAAAAGCGCGTCTTTTCTTCCATGCCCAGGAACCGGATCGCTTCAAGCATCCTTAAAGTCCCTATGCCATCGACATCTGCGGTATATTCCGGCGCTTCAAAACTAACCGCCACATGGCTTTGCGCCGCGAGGTTGTAGACTTCGTCCGGCTCGACCTCTTTGATGATCCGCGTAAGGTTCGAAGTGTCAGTCAGATCGCCATAGTGCAGCTTCAGTCTTTGGCCTTTGTCATGGGGATCTTGATAAATATGATCAATGCGCTGGGTATTGAAAAGCGAGGCCCGGCGTTTAATCCCGTGCACTTCATAACCCTTTTCGAGCAGAAATTCGGCGAGATACGAGCCATCCTGGCCAGTGATCCCGGTAATTAGAGCTTTCTTCGTCATTGTCCCGTTCTATCTTTCACAAAGAATTGTCCGACCTTACGTAGGTTCTTCTGAACCAGCACATCTATCCCCCCCACACCATTTCGGCGAATGGCTGTGAGGTCTTCCCTGCTTTTTTGCAGGATGCGCTCGAGTGAGCGGTTGCTTTCGCCGCCCACGCGCATTTTGACAAGAACTTCGGGAATATAAGCCAGCGAAATTTTCCCGTGCACAAGGTATCGCAACATAGCATCATAGTCCGCCGCAATTTGCAGTTTTGTGTCGTAAAGGCCGTTCGCGTCAAATACATGACGGCGCAAGTAAAGGGTGGGATGCGGAGGCATCCAGCCCTGTTTTAGCTTCGCCGGAGAATAGCCCTTTGATCGCCAGTGGCGAATAATCCGCGAAGGATCATCGGAAGCGACGTATTGAAGATCACCATAAACACCGTCCATGCTTGAATCCTGGAAAGCTGCGGCAACTTTGGCAAGCACGTCTGGCCCTGCAAACATGTCGTCCGAATGCATCAAACCAATCACATCGCCGCTTGTATTTGCTATGCCGCGATTGATAGCGTCGTAAATACCATTGTCGCGCTCGGAAAAAACAACTGTTTGAGCGTTTGATGCTGAGTGAACGACGTCAAGTGTTCCGTCTTTCGACCCGCCATCCTGGATCACATGTTCAATATTAGAATAAGATTGAGCCTGCACACTTTCAATCGCGGCACGAACGGTGTCGGCGCGGTTATAGACTGCGGTTACGACGGAGATTTTCATGGAGCGCTTAATATTTGACGAAGTGAGTGGTTTAAAGGCAGTTTCAGCAATGCGAATGCATCAAACGTGACGGGCGCAATCCGCCAAACCACTTTAGTTGCAAAGCGCTGCCAATGATAGGTAGCGATAACAGGGTTGGGAAATTTGACCAGCTGAAAATGGAACTTTGAATGCGCAACGGCTATCTCCCCCCGTTTCAAAACGTCTCACGAAGAGAGTTCGGCTTTGGGGCCAGTGCTCTAGGAGCCTCTGCCTTGGCGCGGTGTCCTGCTTTTGGGCAAACCGCCAAATTCAAGGTCTTTGACGAGCTTTTGTATCCAAACAAGCCGGATTTGGCGCAATTCGGCATCAGCCCGATACACATTATCGATAGGGGTATCTGGCCCAAAGACACCTCGCACTTCGAGGACCCGGACCCTGAACTGGTGGCCAAAAAGCTTGCCTCCTTGCCCGATGACGGCACGCCTGTCGTTATGGATTTTGAATTCTATTCATTCTCAGAAGGACAAGCCAAAGCATCCGAAGCAGTGCAGGGCCTCTCGAAAATCGCCGCAACCTTCCATCAGGCTGACAAAGATAGGGCGATCGGTTTCTATGGCTACATGCCTGTGCGGGATTATTGGAGGGCAGTAAAACCTAAAATATCAAAGGCTTACAAATCATGGCAGGACGAAAATTCCATGTCGGCCGCGCTTGCTCCCGATGTCGATTTTCTCGCGCCATCTATTTACACGTTTTATAACAGCCCGAGCGATTGGCGTGATTATGCGCTTGCTCAAATTTCCGAGGCGCGGCGCATATCGGACAAGCCCGTTTACGCGTTTCTCTGGCCTAATTTCCATGATCAGGGAATCCGCAAGCAACCACCGCCTATCCCACCGGAATTCTGGCGTCTCCAGCTCGACACAATGGCCAGCGTTGCAGACGGGATCGTCCTTTGGGGCGGCTGGGATTTCGGCAAGTGGAAAAGCATGCCGTGGAATGATGAAGCGCCGTGGTGGATCGAGACACGCAAATTTCTCGAGACCCTTTAATACTCCGCCAAAGAAGCGGTGAAGCGCCCGGAGAAACGCGTTAGCGCAATGCCGCCTTTAATCGGCGTCGGTAGCCGCCCAATTTGGAAATAGTGCGCTGAATCCTGGCGTCAGGCGACCCCCTTATGGCGTCTAGCGCTTTATAATCCACGCAGACATCATCCGGTAATTGCGGGACAAAGTCTGGCGACAGCGGACTTTTCTTCAAGAAACGATGGAAGTTCAATGGGCTTGCATGGGTACCGTCGGCCGCGCCTGAATTCATAATCATCGATCGCGGAGGCCAAAGCGTTAGCCCGCCTGCCTTGAAAATCTTCAGATACCAGTGAATGAACCAGCTGTTCACGAGCGCGCGTTCATCCAATGCAAGAATAGAGGCGAAGTCTCTCGTGCTGATCCCGTCAAAGAAAGTTTGGAAGCTGCGGGACTCCAGCAGCGCTGCCCTCTCTTGATCTTCTACTTCGGGCGCATGCCAGCAACGTTTCCACGTGGCCCATCCCCACGGATTGGCAAATGGCAGAAAGAACGCTTCGCGGTTTTCGCGGCAACTTGCCACTTCATACATATAGGCGGAAACGGACCACACTCGGTCATCATCTGCATATTTCTGCAATGCAGCGTTGAAATAAGTCAGAGTGCCCGGAGCAACAACAAGATCATCTTCTATGATGATTGCTGTTTCATGGCTTTCGAACGTCTTGGAAACGCCTTCACGGATCGAGTTTTTCAATCCGATATTCTTGTCGCGGATCCGGTGCGTGACATTGGGCCCCTGGAAAGAACGAGCGACTTCGCGGACCTGCTCCACCTTGGCGATATCAGCTGAACCCTTTGATCCATCGACGAAGATGGTGACCGAGCTGGAGGCAAACTCCGGGCATCGCTGGAGGGACTTCAAAACCTGGTCGAGCTTATCCGGACGATTGTATCCGAAAACCAAAATCGGTGCGAGTTGCATCATTTACTCCGTTCAGCGCACAACTGCGCAACTCTAAGGGCTATACTACGCATGAGGGGCAGTCGGACGGCGAATTGGTGGGCGGGGGCGAGAGCTTGGCGAGAGGCGGCGGCGCTTGGTACTGGCAGGCCTAACTGCCGCTTTGGATGTCGCAGCCAAAACAGCTGCGGTGGTAACCCATAAGGCTGTCGACTGATAGATTGAGCCCGAAAGCTGCGCCGCTATCAAATATTGGATCTGCAGCAGAGCGAGCCAAATAAGCTGCTCATTTTGTCGCACAATTTCCCAAGATGCCAAAACAGCGCGAGCGAGCAACAGGACAAACGGTATCGCGCCAACCAGTCCCGTGGCCATAAGGGCCTCGAGGATCACATTGTGGGGGTAAAAGCCAGTATTTCGTTCTTCGATTCCGTCGCCCATGAGGGGCGATCCGGCGAATTGATCCCATGCGCCATTAAACGCGATAAAACGCAACTCAGTTGCCCTGTCTTGGCCTGAGGAGATCAGCGAAAAGCGTTTGAGAACACCTTCCACAATCAGGTCATACTGGGTAGCCATCAATACAGCAGCGCCGCTCAGAGCGACAACCAAAAGAACCGCGGTGCCACGTCGATTGAACCGCGCAAGCGCAAGGATAAACAAACACACTGCAAGCGCGAGCAAGGGTCCGCGAGAATTAGCCAGAAGCAACAGCAATCCGCCGGCCATGGCAGCTGCCCCCGCAATACCCATCTGCTTGATGGTTATGCGAGATCGACCAAGCAACCAACCGAGCGCGACAAGGATCGTCGTCGCGCCCAAGTGGCCCATCGCGATCGGATTGACCGAAGGGATGTTCCATCTGCCCGTATCAACGCCCAGTCCGCCTGACGCAAAGCTCATGGAGCTCCCGAAAACAAGCATAAAGCAAGTAGAGGCAACTGCGACACCAAGCACCAATCGGACAGTCCAGAGCTGTTTATCAGCGGTAAAACACAGATAGGTAGCGATCGCAGGGAAGATGCACCCCCCCAGCGCCCAAGCCCAATACGCAAAAGGCTGCAATGCGGAAGGTTCGCCGCGGACATGCAAGGTCAGCGCGAGCTGAGTTGAATAGGCGACACCGAATATGATGATCAAAAGCAGATTCAAATCGAACCGGCGACGTGCAGCAAAAGCAATCAGAACACCTGCAAAGACGCCTCCGATCGCACGAAAAATCAATGAAATCGTTGAGTTGTCGAGGCCAAGCACATGGGTAACAGCCGCAAGCAGGAAGTAACCCGCCAAGGACCATGTCACCAGGTAGTAAAAGAAGCCCCGTAAAATCATGACCGGGTATCGGCCACCAAAGTCTCGTTATGGCCGGGCACAAGGATTTGGTAGACTTCTAGCAGCCGTGCGACCGACGCCTCATTGGAGAAAGCCTTCATTGCTTCAAGGCGCGGCCCGTTATGGACCGGTTTGCTCAATGCCGTTGAGACACAACGGGCGATGTCTACATTCGAAGCGGGGTCACAAATTTCGATGTCGCCATCAAAGTATTCAACGCCGCCAGTGCGATTGGTCAACACAATGTGCGCCCCTGCGGTGTAGGCTTCCAATGCGACCAAACCGATCCCTTCATTGAGCGAAGGAAGGCAGAATACGGATGCTTTACCCATCTCTTCCCATTTCTGGTCCTCGCTGATGGTGCCAATGTATTCGAGCTTAGGATTTTCCCGGCATTTGGCGTCAAGCCATGCCGAGAATGCAGCATCCGATACCTTGCCGGCAAGGCGAAGCGGAACATTCGAGTTCTCACACACCTCAATCAATGCCTTAACGTTCTTTCGCTCTTGATTGAGATGGCTCATGTGGAACACATGAGGAGACTTTTCTACCTTGGCGCCAAGAAGGTCTGGCCTGCAATCAATCCCGATGCGCACGATATCAATGTTGCTCGGATCACTCGAAACGTCGCTGAGTGACCTTTTTTCGAGCTCTGATCGGGCCAGAACTCTGTCGCATCCCTGCATAAGATTCGACAAAGTACGGTGCCTTTGCCGCAGGCCAAGTCTTTCGAACGGTGTCTTCGCGATCAGCCGCCCGCGCCAGCCATACGGCGTCGACCGGTCTACGATGGGCGACAAGACGACAGGTATATCATATCGTTTCACTGCTTCGATAATCGCTTCGGCCCAGCTGCCATATTGAAACACATGTACGAGATCGCACGTGCTCCAGTCAAAGGTTTCATGCGCAACGGGAAACTCAACCGTCACACCTTCCGCCAAAAGACCGGAGGCCCAAGTAAGGCCTTGGCGCACAACGCCGCTGTAGGTTGTGCTGTGCAGGTTGGCAGGATCAAATATGTATGCGATTTTCATCAGGGTCTGGTCCAAAGGTTTTTCAGGACTCACGCCGCAATTTTTGAGCAGCGAAGCCGGCCAGCGCGATTACATCCCGCCGCAGCGATGGGTTGAACACAAACATAAGCACTGTCGTTAGCGCAACGGCAGCCGCAGTGTACAAGGATATAAGCAAAATTTCAGCGGAGGTCGATTTATTAACCACGCCGATTTGAGCTGCCAAGGCAGCCGAACCGAATAAGAAAGGGGCAAAACACCGGATAAGAAAACTCGCTGTCGATAAAGGGGTTTGTTGTAGAAATTGCTTTGCCGCGGCGAAATCAACGACACCGCTCAGGATCCGCTGAATAATGACCCCCAGTATCGCCCCTTGCAATCCGCCATAAACCGCGCCGACACCGGCAAAAGTTGCGAGCAATATAGCCTGCAAACCAAGCAGCCGGTTGCGCAGCCCCCATGTTCCGGTAGCCTCGAAAGCGACACCTGCGATGGTTGCCACAAAACGGAACGGCATCGCGAACAGCAGCGCCAAGATAACGATCTGCGATCCATCCCATTTGCCCCCCCAGGCAAGATGAATGAGCGACGGCGCAAGGCCCATCAATGCAAGACAGAATACCGAGGCAAGCAAGCTGGTGACCAAAGTGTAACGATCGAGAGAGGAAGCTAATTCGGAGCTATTTTTTTGCTGTTTGGCAAAGATAGGCATCATAACCTGATTAATACCAGTCGAAATAGGCTGCATCAGGCTCGCCACCAGCATGAAACCAAAGGTATAAAAACCGAGCAATTCGGGCTCTAAAATCCGGCCCAGAACCAAATAGTCAGCGCGCATGGCGAGAGCGATGAGGAAGCCCGCAGCGATAGCGGGGCGGTTCGCGTTCAGCAAATTCCAGATGGCACGCATGCTTACACGGAAATACGTCGGCGACTGTCTCACCAGGCTTCTGAGATAGAGGTGAGCAATTATCGCGGCGAAAGATGTAGCTATGGCCACAGTCAAAAAGCCAGCGCCCCACCAAGCGGCAGAAACCAGAATAATCGCATAAATCAACGAACGGAATATTTCCGCCTGATTGATCCTTCGAAACTGAAGGGAGTGGCTCAAATCTGCAATAAGGATCGTATTTGCGGCGAGTATTGGCACCGACAATGCAGTTATGGCCAAAACCGGAAACAAGGCAGGCATTTCGTAGTAGAATTGCAAGCCGAAGCCGAGCGCGGTTAGGATAACGGCGCCTAAGATTCCGAATTGAAAAGCCAGAGCCGAATATTCGGGAAACAGTTCGTCGAAATTCTCGCCCTTTTGGATGAGCACTTTGGCCACGCTGGAGTTTTGGAAGCCAGCCACAAGCGCTAGCGTGGCAGCAGCAAGGCCAAAGACGGCATAGGTTTCAACCGATAAAATATAGCCCAAAATTATCTGGCTGATGAATGACAACAGCTTGGCGACTGCAATTGCCGCTGAAACCCAAACCATGCCGATTGCGGCCGTTTTGGCGTAGCCTTTAGCCGCTGGGTGGGCATTCCCAGCAGATTCATCATCGCAAGTCATGAGGGCAATCCAGTTTTGGCACTTACAATATGCCTAAACCCTGCATTTGATTTACCATTTCATCTCTCATCTCTTGATTGACGAAGCTGGGCCGGTGTTTTGGCAGATCTTGACTGGGCTGGTTCTGTTTGATGAACGACAAAACCGTTTCGGAATCGATTGCATCCGAAGCTCCGCAAGCGATCCGTTCAGGCGTATCGCGCATCGGGCCGGCTTGCAGCCAATCGACCATGGTCCGCGCCTTGGTGCTGTAGGATAGGAAATAGGTTGGCTTGCCCAGCGTCATTGCGTTCAGACAGCTGTGCATTCTTGCGCCTATAAACAGATCCACATCCGCGATTTTCGGGCTGATCTCAGCAAGAGACATAGGCCCTGAATGCGGCTCGACCTTATCGCGCGAAGACGGTGAAATGAAGCTGTAGAGGTGGTCTAGAGCGATTCGATCGTCCAGCGCCGGGCTGTTATCTGTATCATAGACATGCGGGATGAGCTTAACAGTGTACCCTTCCGCCACGAGCAAATCGATTATTTTCGCCATCCGTTCGAACGCGGGATCGCCATACTCTCGGCGAACAATAGGGGTTAGGTTCACCCCGATTTTGCGGATCTGGTCACGCGCGATTTCTGTTTCCGGCCTTAGCGTGAAGATCGGGTCAGGATAGAAATCCACATTGTCTTTCACTCCAAAACCGGCAAGATATTCGAGGTTCGCAGCATCGCGCACAAGGATTACGCGAAACCGATTCAAGTGCTCGATCAATTCTGCTTGTTTGGATGCTGGCAAGCCTTCGATCTTGTCCATATTCGCCCCGAACATGATCGAAGGTATGCCCTTGCGCGTGGCGTACCTTTCCCAGCCGAGCCAATCGTTCGGCAAATCACCCGAAGCCATGCTGTAAATGTCGCCGCCAACTGACATCAGCAGGTCCGCTTTGTCGAAGTGCTTTTCAGCGAAGCGAGGGGTCCAGAAACGTTTTTCTAGGCCCGATTTGACGAGCACACCGCGAACATAGCGTTTCCACCAGACCATCGGCACAATCTCGACATCGGCGATATCGGACAACAATTGGCGATCGCGGTCCGCGTGGTAGGAACACAGGACGAATTTGAGACGAAACTGCGGAAATGCATTGCGCATGAATGCGATAGAGCCGCGTATGATGATCTCGCAGCCGATGTTGGACAGTTGCTGATAGGTGAAGATCACTGTCTTTGTGGGTTTTGCTGACATTGTTTTTTGCTTTCTCGGAGCTGCTTGGGCGTCAGGAGACAATAACGCTCGGACCGCGGGCGGAGATGGCGACCTCGCAATCATCTTGCGGATAGCCGCAGCCGATCATCATGATCGGGAAAAGGTGCCGAGGCGCATCCAGTTCGCTTATGATCCGTTCAGCGACGCCGTGTGAGACGCACAGATTCAAACAACACGAGCCGATCCCTCTGGCGTGAAGAGCGTTGACCAGTACACCGGAGAAAATTCCCGCATCCACAAAGGGCTCGAAGACTTCATAATCCTCGACGAAAGCCTTGGTGTCGGCGAGCACAACCAACAAAGTATCGATCGACTCTGCAAAGCCGCGATTGCCCGCTTGCCAGCGCAGAATCCGGGCAACATCGGCTTTTTCTTGCGCAAGCGAGATGGCCCATGGCTGGCGATTGCAAACAGAAGGGCTTGTCCAAGCGACTGCAACAGCCGCTTCTATCTCTTCACGTGGTACGCGCTTTTCGGAAAAGTTCCTGACAGTCCGCCGGGAAAGAACTGTCGCATCGAAGCCTGCTGATCCAGCTTCGGGGTCTGGCCTTTCCAATGTGATGGTCCCGCCAAGGCGTGATCGCTCTGCGCTCGGCTGAAACTGGTCCTGCAATCCTTCAACGAATGGTTCGGCATGGCCATTTTCGGAATGCCATTGGCCATACGCTGATAGGACCGACTCAGCCACTTCGCGATCCGCATCCAGAGCCTCGTTTGCGCGCGCAGTATCTATGTCATCAATCAACTTGGTGATCTTCTGCCTTCCAAAGAAAGGGCGGATAGCAGGCAGAGACAAACCTTTTTCAAGGGCGTGGGCGTCCTTCCTCAACCGCGCACGAGCAGAATTTGTCTCTTCCGGACGTTCAAACACCCCGGACTGAGCCAGAAAATACCGGGTCCACAGCCAAGCCTTTTTCCAAATCAATATCCGCCGGACAATCGGCCAGGACCTTATCGACGCGCGCTTCATCAAGATCTCATTTGCCTTTTAGGGAGAGCCAAATCAGTGGCTTGAGCTGGCTGGGACAGCGGCATAACGCTTAGCGATCCGGCCGCCCATGCGGCTAAACGGTGCCTCTATCGAAGCGTAAGTGATGTGAGACAGCGGGATCATCGCCAATGTAGAAATCAGGACAAGGATCGTCGCTGTTTGCTGGGACATTTCGCCCTGCAGCCAATAGCCAGTCAAGCCCAGTACAAGGCTAAACAGCGGAATATGCAGCAGGTATGTCGAGTAAGACATTTTACCCAGATAGACTGCCAACTTGTTCCAAGCAACCAACCCGAAAAGGGCCTTGAGCGGGCGCGGAACAGAAATGCGATCACTCTCTTCCAATACAATTACGAAGAAAAATGCCCATATGATGATGGCAAGGTAATCGGTGAAGGGCAGGCTCACAGCCGCGAGAATTACACCGAAAATCTGCAATTTCTTATCATCGGTGAGGAACATTCGCCCGCCAATGCCGACAAAAAAGTGCGGCAATGACAGGAACAGCATGGACGGATAAGCCCAGCTATAGACCGTTTGCCAATGGAACGCGGCGATCAGAGCCAAGCAAATTGCCGCGACACCGTACCGCACGAGCGCTCTTTCACTCATCAGCGCGGCCAGCAGGAATGGCGCAATCATATAAAACTGCCACTCGAGCGAAAGGCTCCAAGCAGGCGCGAGGAAGGTCCCGCTTGAGTATTTCAGCACCTCTTCGGGCACAGCACCATGCAGCATGGTCAAATGCAGGAACATGTGCTCAAAAAAGTGCGCCTCTTCCTGGGCCACACGATCGAGCCTCATCTCGCGCGCATGCACCCATGAATATTCGGTATATGCCTCGAGATATAAAGGCTGCAGGACAATTGCCAAAGCGAGCGCGATCAAAAAGATCGGAAAAATCCGCATGGCGCGCCGAATGATGTATTCCTTGTACCCCTCAGCCCTCGACAGCATCAGATGCAGGATAACGAAGCCGCTGACGATAATGAAGGTGTTGACTGCGGTGGACCCTCTTTCGAGGAGCCTCAAGCCATAGTGCAAAACACCGGGATCAAACACACGATATGTCCAGCCGCTCAAATGTAGCGCGTGGCCCAATACAACCCACCACGCCATCCAGGCCCGCAAGCTCTCTATTGACCTATAATGCTTCATGATTGTCGCCTATGCCAAACCGGCCTGCCGGTTCATCTGAGTTGTAGCGCAAATCCGCCTTGAGCTCGCTGATTTCGAGCTTCAATGCTTCGTACTCTTCCATTTTCCGTTTGAGAAAACGCCCTGTGGTTGCCGCTTTCTCTGCCAATCCCTGCGGTGTTGGCACATAGGCATAGCGGCGCTTGTCTTGAGAGGAGCGGAAGTTACCTAGCTTCACAAGGCCAGCCTCAATCATCGAATTAAGCACAAAATGTGCGCTGCCAACGCTGATACCCACCGCTTCGGCTAGCTCGCGCTTTGACAGCTCGGGATTCTCGTCGAGCGAACGCAGAATACGGAAGCGCAGGTTCTCCTTGAGCTTTCGGCTTTGGTTTTTCATGGCGCAAAAATGTCGGCTCGCTGGCGGAGGCACTCGGGTTCAACCGAGCGATGACGTTGGGAGAAGTAGAAACTATGGACCGTTTAATTTTGAGCATTAGCAGGCTCCGCCATGAGCGCAATTGCAATTTCTGGCGCGCCATCTGCGATTATGCCCCGTGTCACAACTCCGGGGCCCGCGACGCTTGGTTCGGTCACTATTCGTGGCGTTCTGGACTGTAATCGCTCCCTTAACAGCCGGCGTTTGAACAGCGGCGCGGCAACCACGGGAATTTCAGGTGTAGACAAAGCCCGGCTTTGATCCCCGGCCAGCTGCCCAAAGATATACGTCTCGCATTCGTGTAGCGACGTCCTCAGTGGAAAATTCAGACGCCACCCACGCCCGCCCTCGCGCGCCCATCTGCCGAAGTCCGCCCCGCGTTAGCCCCATCGCCACGTCCATGGTGTCCGTCAGACGCTGTTAATCTATGGGAATCCACCAGCCACAGCGGTTTCTTTCAAGACCTTCCCAAGGGGCATTCCTGGTGGTGATTACCGGGACCTCTTGGGCAAGAGCCTCTGCCACGACCAAACCAAAATTCTCGGCATGGGTCGGCAGGACTAACAGATCACCCGAGCCATAAAAACGCTCTTTGGCCTCTCCATAGACCTCGCCCACGAATGAGACGCGTTCGAGCCGCATATCAGCGGCCAGTGAATTAAGCTGCGCTTCTTGACCGTTCTCGTCAATTCCGGCGATGGCAAGTTCCCAACCGGGATACTTCTTTTCCAATCTGGCCCAGGACTTCAAGAGATACGCAATGCCTTTGCTAGGGTGAAAACGGCTGACAATAATGACTCGGCGAAGCTGGGTCGCAGCAGGCCGGGGAGCAAGTTCGGGGATAGCTACGGAGTTGGGCACCACCGCAATCGGAGCACGAAAACCGGCCTTTCGAAAATGCACTGCCTCCATTTCTGCAGTCGCCCGCAGCGCCGTAGCCGAGCGGAGATTAGCGTGTTCGACAAAAAGACCGAAAAGGAGCTTCTTCCAATAGGAATTGCGCCATGCCCATGGAGCGAGCATTTCATGTGGTGTCACAATGTATGGTGTGCCCGTCCTTCGAAAATGGTCAAAATTAACCTTCGAAGACCAAGTCCAAAGACCCTGCAAATCAACAACATTAGGGCCGGATTCTCCTAAGGCTTTCGGCAAGAGTGGAGAATATTGAAGCGCGCTTGGCCCTCGTATTGGATACGACTGCGCGAGCCGCCCCCACGACGCTCCTGCATCTGACTTCTCTGGGTCTTGGGTGCCCAGAACGCGGGGCTCCACGTCATCGAAACAGTCAAGCCCAAAGGCTAGGCTCGAAACAGCCGCAGCGATTCCCCCGGAGGCTGGAGACATTTTTGCCGCCAGCAAAGCCACCCGAAGCAGATCATGCATTGACGAGTATCCTTCCGGCCACTCCAAGACTGGCTGCCATTAACACCGAAATTTTCGATCTCCCCCAGTATCGCTCGCTCCGGCTCCCGCCTGCTTCGCTGTCCTCCCCAACGTGGGTCTCTGCATGAGATTTCGGCCTGATGCAATAAACCGCACCGTCAACAAAATCGGCATCATGCAAAGCTACAAATCGGACCCCTCCCGCAATTGGCAATGAACGATTGTGCCCTGACAGCGACAAATGGCTGGCATTCTTGCGGTGTGAGGGTTAACCGGTGACCCGCTGAGACTCAAAAAATTGATGGTCAGCACAGAACGCCGCACGAGACGGACGTTCTTGCGGGATGGGTCCACCAAGCGATAGAAGGTAATTCAGGAGGACCGGCATGCTGCTTCAGCGCGTTCCAGTTGAAACTCGATCGAGTAGTGATTGGCTTGCTCGCCGTGATATCCAGCTGCTGCTGTATTTGGCCGCTGGACTCGGCAATCCTGCGGTTATCTGGCTGTTTGTACGCGGCCAGCCGGCCAGCGTGCCATTGTTCATTAACACGCTCATTGCTCTCACGATTGCGATTGTCGTTTCGTGGCACGCTCTGTCCCGCATTCGAGAATATGCCAAAGCGCGGCAATTGTCGTATGTTTTTCCGATCAACATCCTGTCATTCGGCGGCGTTCTGGTCGCAATCGCCATTTTGCGCTCCAGCTATTCGATTTCGTTGTTTGTAGCAGGGGCCATGGGCGCCATTATCGTCAGCTATATGCTGTCGCTCTACAATCGCCGGTTGCGCCGACCGCACTTCATCGTCAGTGGTGGCCGTTCGTCAGAGATCAGGCTGGAGGGGCAATTTATTCCAGCGCCTGAGCTGGTCGAGCTGGAAAGTCTGGTTCAGGCAAAGCGATTGAATGCCTCATTGGTGGCGGACCTGCATTACGATCACCCGGACGAATGGGAACGGTTGTTTGCCAAGGCTGCGCTCGCCGGGGTGCCGGTGTACCATTACCGCCAAGTGGCAGAGATGCAGAGCGGGCAGGTCAAAATCACCCACTTGGCCGAAAACGACCTCGGATCATTGATACCGAACGTCCCTTACATGAGCTCCAAACGGCTGATCGACATTGCCGGGTCTTTGATGCTGCTGCCATTCCTGCTGTGCGCTTTTGTGATCATTGCCTTGCTCATCCGGCTCGATTCCAAAGGCAATCCGTTTTTCATTCAGGAGCGCGTCGGCTTTCGCGGGGAAACTTTCCGCATGCTCAAATTTCGCACGATGAAGCCGCGCGGACCGATCACCGATGCAGGCGAGCAGCGCGATGATGCGATGACCAAATCGGATGATGACAGGATCACGCGGCTGGGCCGGTTCTTGCGCAAGACGCGGATCGATGAACTGCCGCAGGTATTCAATATTCTGCGCGGCGAAATGAGCTGGATTGGGCCGCGGCCAGAGGCGAAAGCCCTGTCGCAATGGTACGAATCGGAATTGCCGTTCTATTCCTATCGCCACATCGTACGCCCAGGCATCACCGGATGGGCGCAGGTGACACAAGGCCATGTGACCGAAGTGTCCGACGTAAATTCGAAACTGCGGTTTGACTTTTACTACGTCAAAAATATTTCGCTGTGGCTCGATTTCCTAATCGTTTTGAAGACATTTCGCGTCATCTTCACCGGCAATGGCGCAAAATAACGCGCGTCGATTAGTCAGAAGCGAGACCCCCTTTGCGCACAGTACTCATTACCGGAACTGCCGGTTTTATCGGCTTTCACCTTGCCAAATTGCTTTTGTCCGAAGGGTTCCGGGTGGTCGGTTTCGATGGGCTGACCGATTATTATGATGTCCGCCTGAAAGAGCGGCGGCATCAGATGCTGATGCAGAATCAGCATTTCAAAGCCAAAATCGGGATGCTGGAAGATTTCGATACCTTGCGCGATTTCGCGCTGGCGGAAAAGCCGGACGTGATCGTCCACCTCGCGGCTCAGGCCGGGGTGCGATACAGCCTCGAAAATCCGCGCGCCTACATGGATGCCAATGTTACCGGGACATTCAATGTGATGGAATGTGCCCGCGAGCTGGGCGTGGACCACCTGCTGATGGCCTCGACCAGTTCGGTTTACGGCGCGAACGAGGAAATGCCGTTTGACGAGCGGGAAAAGTGCGACACGCCTCTGACGCTGTATGCCGCGACCAAAAAAGCCAATGAAGCGATGTCGCATTCCTATGCCCATCTGTGGGACCTGCCGACCACGATGTTTCGCTTTTTCACGGTCTATGGCCCATGGGGCCGCCCGGACATGGCGTTGTTCAAATTTACCAAGGGGATCCTCGAAGGCACCCCGATCGACATTTACAACAATGGCGAGATGTACCGCGATTTCACCTATGTCACCGATCTGGTGCGCGGCATCCGTTTGTTGATTGACGCCGCGCCAAAGCGGCCGGATACGGCGGATGACATCGCCGAATATGATAGCCTGTCACCGGTGGCACCGTGGCGGGTCGTAAATATCGGCAACAGCGAGAAAGTCCGGTTGATGGACTACATCGGCGCGATCGAGAAAGAATGCGGACGCGAGGCGGTGAAGAATTTCATGCCGATGCAAAAAGGCGATGTGCCCGCAACATGGGCCGATGCCACTTTGCTGAAAGAGCTGACCGGATACAGGCCGCAGACCGGTTTCGAAGACGGTATCCGGCAGTTTGTCACGTGGTACCGCGATTATTACGCGGTGTGATCCAAGCGGACCCTAGGCCGGCTTAATCTTCCGGGTTGGCAGGCGGTGTCTCGGTTTCGGCGGGGGCCACTTCGCCCGGCAATGGCTGGTTACGCTCGCGCTCAAGCCGCTCCAGATATTCGCGCTCGATCGCCTCGACACGCTCTTGCTCATCGGCGGTATCTTCATCAATTGTCGAAAGGCGTTCCTGCCGCGCTTCCTCGATCAGCTGGCCGAAACGCACTGATTCGGCTTCGGCTTTCTCCGCATAGGCGGCGTCGATGAATTTCTGAGTGCAGCCGGTAAAGCCGCCAGATCCCGCCGGATTACAGCTTAGCGCGCCGGATTCGGTGATGTAGCGGATGGTTTCAACCTCGCCCGTGCGGCCGATATTCTGCGGCGAATCGCTCTGGCGAAGGTTGGAGGGAATACGATACCGCTCTGCCTCGACCAGAATTTCACACACAACGATTTCGTTTTCCCCTGCCTGAGGGCATTCGCTTTCGTCATAGGCGATGACCATGTTCACTTTGTCGCCCGCCTTATCCTGCGCAGCGGCAGGGGCGAAGGCAAAGGCTGCGGCGCTAACAAGGCCAACAGCCGTGGCGGCAGATCTGAACAGTCTGGTCATCACTTTATTCCTCACATTGGGGCAGCACCGCCCGTTCGAGCATGCTCTGATATGCCTTAACCGATAGTCATGCGCTAGTGAATTGGGGGTGAATTGGGGGTGAATTGCGCGGTGTGTGATGCGGCCCCTCGCCGAATCTTGTAAATTCTTGCGGGTTGCGGCTCTTTGATGCGCGAAAGTGCATCTTGGTTAGCAATATGTTGACCATATTGGTGCAATGCAGAGGGCATGAACGCACCTTTCCAACCCTCCGTAAGCGCGCATGACGCGCCTGAATTGCAGCAACGCGAGCGCATCGTCGTCATCGGGCTTGGCTATGTCGGCCTGCCGGTGGCGGTCGCGCTGGCTGAACGGCTAAGCCCGAGCGGCACCGATGTTGTGGGCTTTGATATCTCCAAGCACCGCATTGATACGCTGCGCGCGGGTTCTGATTTCACCCGTGAGATTGATGATGCGCGGTTGGCGGCGAGCGGCCTTGACGTCACCGATGATCCGGACGCCTTGCGCGGAGCAACCGCCTTTATCGTGACAGTGCCAACCCCGATTACAGAGGACCGGCGGCCAGATCTGACCCCGCTTCGCAAAGCCTGCGAAACAATCGGGCCGCGGCTTCAAAAAGGCGGTCTGGTGGTGTTTGAATCGACTGTCTTTCCCGGCGCAACCGAAGATTACTGCGGGCCTCTGCTCGCGCAGCATTCCGGTTTGACCCAAGGCGAAGATTTCGCGCTCGGTTACAGCCCGGAACGGATCAATCCGGGCGATACGGTCCACCGGCTTGAGACGATTACCAAAATCATCGCGGCCGAGAATGACGATGCGCTCGCCCGCATGCGGGCATTTTACGGCGCGATTGTCGATGTTGGCCTGCACGAAGCGCCCAGCATCAAAGTGGCCGAGGCCGCCAAGGTCATCGAAAACACGCAGCGCGATCTCAATATCGCACTGATGAACGAGATCGCCCTGATCTTTGATCGTATGGATATCCGGACTAGTGACGTCTTGGCGGCAGCGGGTACAAAATGGAATTTCCTGCCCTTTACGCCGGGGCTTGTGGGTGGACACTGTATTGGCGTTGACCCGTATTATCTCACCGCCGCTGCGGAGCGTCTTGATTACCGTCCCGAAGTGATTCTGGCCGGACGCCGGATCAACGATTCGATGGGAGAGGCGGTCGCTCAGAAAACGGTTAAGCTGCTGACCAAGCAAAACGTGTCGCTTTGCAATGCCCGCGTTGGGGTGCTGGGCCTTACGTTCAAGGAAGACGTGCCCGATATTCGCAATTCCAAAGTGCCTGATATCATTGCGGAACTGCGCGATTACGGGATTGAACCGATGGTGGCCGATCCGCTCGCCTCTTTGGAAGAAACGCGCCGCGAATATGGCATCGCGTTAACCCCGTGCGCGGATGTGCGCGAGCTTGATGCGTTGATCCTTGCGGTCAATCATGCGGAATATATCGCCGATCCTGCCGCTTTGCTGGCGCGGGTCAAACCGGGCGGCGTTATCGTCGATGTGAAATCGGCAATCGACCGGGCCGTTGTGCCCGCGCAACTGGTGTATTGGAGCCTCTAGGCATTCCGGCAAACGGGAAACCTAGACGCGCTCACTCACCTTGATTGCGATTTTACAGCCAAGCCGGATCGCGCCGGATAGCAACGGATAGGCCGGTGCCTTTTCCGCGCCATTGGCCAAAGCAGCATCGCGGTGCGCGCGTTCGTCTTCGCGGAATTCCTCGATCATTTCGGCCAGTTCAGGCTCGGTGCCGGTCTCTGCGAGGCGGTCCAATTGCTCGGAATAATGTTTGTCGATCTCTTCTTCGACTGCGGCAGTGCATGCCATGGCCGCTTCCGGCCCAAGCAACGCGGTGCCCGCGCCCAGCGCATATCCGGCCGCTGACCAGAATGGATGCAGCACGGTTGGGCGCACGCCGCGTTCGGCCAACAAGGCATCGAATTTTGCACGGTGGCCTTCTTCCTGTTCGGCCATGTGGCGGATTTCCGCCGAATGCGGTCCGCGATCACCCATGACAGCCAGCTGGCCTTCGTAAATCCGCGTCGCTCCGAATTCGCCTGCCTGATCGACCCGGATCATCCGGTGAAGTTCGTCTCGGTTCATAATGCTCTCTCTTTGCTCACGCGTTTAACGCTCAAACCCAAGATGGTGATCCCGCCAGCGCAAGAAAAGAGGAAATTCCATCCTGCGAGTGAAATGCCAAACAGGCTCCATGGCGCAACGTCGCAGCGCACGATTGGCGCGGCAGCCGGGTTCATCACATCGACCGCGCTGCCCAAGGTCGCGCATCCGGTGATCCCGTCCCACCAGCCATATTCGACGCCGGCGTGAAACCCGCCGATCAGGCCGGAACTGATAATCGCCAGCCCCGCCAGCGCGGTCCATACCTGCGCCGGTTTCAGAAACAGCGAGAACAGTCCCGCACCAAGCGCGGCAAAATGCGGATAGCGTTGCCACCAGCACATTTCACACGGAAACAACCCGAACCCGTATTGCGAGATATATGCTCCGCCAAGCAATCCTGCGGGGATCGCGATGGCCAGCAGTTTTGCCTGCATCAAACTCATAATGCCCACTTATCCAATCAGACACACAGGTCCAGAACGCTTATTTGCGCAGCGCGACAGAACTCTTGGTCGTGCGGCGCAGCGTTTCGAGCGCGTAATGCAGTTGGAAATCCTCAATACCGGCCTCTTCGAGCTGCTCTGCGGTGAGACGGAAACGCGGATCATCGACTTTGTCGATTTCCATTTCCTCGTCTTTGACGCCGAGCTCGTTAATCAGATGGCCCCGAAGATCGCTTTCGCGGGTGCGATATTTCTGTCGCAGCAGGAAGTCCGGATCGCTGATCTGCGGGACAGCGATATCGGGTTTGATCCCGCCTTCCTGAACCGATTTGCCCTTGGGCGTGAAATACCGCGCCGTTGTCAGTTTGAGCGCGGCATCGCGCCCGAGCGGCAACAGCGACTGGACAGAGCCTTTGCCAAAGCTGCGCTCTCCCATCACCAGCGCACGGCGGTGATCCTGCAAAGCGCCTGCTACAATTTCCGATGCCGAGGCTGAGCCTGCGTCAATCAACACGATGAGCGGAACATCCTCGGCCATATCGCCGCGGAACACCGTTTCGGCATCATACAGCAGCGTTTCGCCACGCGCGCGGCCACGCTGGGATACGATGCGCCCTTTATCGAGGAAGAGATCGGACAAAGCGACCGCTTCATCCAGACTGCCGCCCGGATTGGAACGAAGGTCAAGCACCAGCCCGCCGACGCGGCCCGTTGCCTCTTCCTTGATCGCATTCCAGGCGCGGAACACGTCTTCGCCGACATCGGCGGAAAATTCATTGACGGTAATCACGCCGATATTCCCGGCGGAAAGGCTGTATTTCACCGGCTCCAGCTCAACCACGCCGCGCGTCACATCGACTTCGAATGGTTCTTCGCGGCCGGGGCGGAAAATCGTCAACTGGATCGAGGTGCCTTCTTCGCCGCGCATCTGCGCCACGGCATCATCCAGATCACCGCCATAAATCAGCTGGCCATCAAGATGCGTGATGAAATCGCCCGCTTTGATGCCCTGTTTATCGGCGGGGCTACCCTTGAACGGCGCAATCACTTTAACCGCGCCATCTTCCATCACAACAGACAGGCCAAGGCCGGAATAATTGCCATCAATCATCGTTGTGAGACGTTGCAGATCGCTGCCATCAAGATAGCCCGAATGCGGATCAAGCGCAGTCAGCATCCCATCGATCATTCCGCGCGTCAGCACTTCGTCATCGACCGGTTCGACATAGCTTGTTTTGATGCGTTGATAGACCGCGAACACTTTTGAAAATTCGGGATCACCGCGCGCGTCACCCTGGGCGACGACAGTGGTGGTGGTGGCCAAGACAGCGCCTATGGCGACCAAAGCGGTGTTGCGCAGCAATCCAGCAAATTTCATCGGAATTCAGGCTCCTTTTCGAACGCTTTTGTATAGGATGCTGTGTCTGAACGCCAGATAACAATGCGATTACGCGTAGGCCGCTTGATACCCGTCCCGCAGCGGGGCATCTGCCCCGGCACGGGCTAAGGTTTTTGAAGCGCTATCCCAGAAATTGAAGCGGATTGACCGCTTCGCCGTCGCGCCGCAGCTCCAGCGTGATCGAGGGCTCTTCGCCGCCGGCCACGCCCAGCGGACTTCCGCCGATCACTTCGTCACCCACGCGCACGCTGATCCGGGCCATGCCGGTGACAAGGCTGGTCCATCCACCGGCATGTTCGATGATGACGATCCGGCCATACCCGCGATACGGCCCGGCAAACGCGATCCGACCGCTTGCCGGTGACACAACCTGCGCGCCAGATGCAGGGGCAAGCGCGAGGCCGGTGCTGCGCAGCCCGCTGCCGCGCAATTCGCCAAAACCTGCGATTGTGCGGCCTTGCACGGGCAATTGCAGATCGCCCGGCGGCGCGGCGGCGGTGGTCGGTGTGGCCGATGGGACAGAATCGGGCCTGTCCGCTGGATCGGCTGCGACCGAACCAGCGCCTGCGCCGCCCGCACCAATCCCCGCCGGACGCAGAACCGGTCCTGACAGAGCGGCAAGCTCGCGCCGTAACGAAGAGGCTGCATTAATATCACCCATCAGGCCATCAATATCGCGGGCTTCCTCGGCCAGAGCCAGCGCCCGTTCACTCTCGCGAACGGCATTGCTGCGCGCATCGCGAGAGGCCAGTCGTTGGCGCGATTCCAGCCGGGCGAGCGCATCGCGTTTGGTTTGCAGCTCCTGTTCGTTAGTGCGCAAATTATCGAGCGAGCGGGCTGCCAGACGCTCAAGCCGCCGTCCTTCCTCCAATTCACCGCGCAATGCAGAGGTTTTATCGCGGATATACGGCACCGCGCTTTCCAGCACAGCGCGCACATAGACCAGATCCTTGAGCGATCCCGGCTGCAGGGCCGAAAGAGAAAGCGGGCGGCGGGCGGTCGTTTGCAATGCGCCCGTTAGCCGGACGAGAGGTTTCTGCCGCTGCGAAAGCCTTTGCGAAAGCGCGGCGCGATCGGTCTGCGCCAGCGAATACCGCGCCCGCGCCGCTGCAATGTCGGCTTCCGAGCGTTGCACCTGCGCGGCCAATGCGGCCGCTTCCTTGGCCGTTTTGTCGGCGGCCTCTTTGGCTTGTTCCGCCTCTCGTGACAGGCGCTGCGCACGGGCTTCGGCGCGCTGGCTTTCACGGGTGGAGCGTTCAAGCTGTGCCTGCGCTTCTTCAGGTTCAAGCAGGCCGATATCGCGCTGCGCGGTGCTGACCGGCGCAAACGCGCCCAGCGCCAGAACAGCAGCGCCGCTGAGTGCGGCAAAAAGGGCAAGACGCTTCGCCATCAGCCTACCCTGCCCGATGATAGGGATGTCCTGCAAGAATGCTTGTTGCGCGGTACAGCTGTTCCATCAACATGGCGCGCGCCAACAGGTGCGGCCAGGTGGCCGGTCCAAAGGCGAGCAACAGGTCAGCTTCGGCGCGTTCACCTGCCGAATGCCCATCTGCCGCGCCCAGCACAAAACGGGTTTCGCGCATGCCATCATCGCGCCACCCGCCCAGCATTTGCGCCAGCTTTTCCGAACCCATTGCCTTGCCCCGCTCATCAAGGAGAACGGTTTTGTACGGCGTTTGTGGATCAGGGATTTTGCCGCCGGTTTCCGGCAGCTCGGTCAGTTTGACCGGCCATGTCAGCCGCTTTTCATATCGCGCAACCAGCTCTGCCTCGGGCGAGCGGGCGATTTTACCGCGAGCAATGACATGGAGCAGCATGGGGATCAGAAGCCTTTATGTTTCGCAACCCGTTCTCGGCGCGGCGCGGCGCGCCATGTCCCACAGCTACGGTTTCCAATCTTGCGCCAGCGCGAGGCCAGAGGTTCGCATAAGGGCGCGGGGCGACCACTGCCAACCTGAGCCCGAACAAGGAAAGCGCGCGCCAGATTGCGCGTGAAAGAAAGCTATGCGCGCCCTTGTTGCGGCACGCCGCCTTCAAACGACCACATGCGTTCAAGATTGTAGAAACTGCGCACTTCCGGGCGGAACAGGTGGATCACCACATCGCCCGCATCGACCAGAACCCAGTCAGCCTGAGGCAAACCTTCGAGCCGGACCGGCCCATAGCCTGCATGTTTGACCGTTTCCGCCAGTTTTTGCGCAATCGAGGCGACCTGCCGCGAAGACCGTCCGCTGGCGATCACCATAAAATCGGCGACCGAGCTTTTGCCGGCGAGCGGGATCGAGACGATTTCTTGCGCCTGATCATCGTCCAGCTGGCTCAAGACCAGATCGTGAAGTTCGTGTTTCGCCATTTCAGCTGCTGCCATGGATTGCGCCGCATCGGGTGCTTGGGCGGCTGTGTTGGTGGATGCGCTGGCATTGGCCGACGCGGATTGTGCCTGTGTCATAGGCGGATATATTTCTCCAGAATGAAGGATAAGAATGGTGACCGGCGTGCCATTTGGCAAGGATATCGGACGAAGCGTGTGCCTCGCGCTTCATGAATCCTTACCCACAGCGATTTGCCGGAAAGTCAGACGGTCACGCGCCGGAGCGCCTCGATAGGCCAAAGCCCAATCCGCATTGGCACGGCGAATGGCCGTGGCAGAACGTGGATCTGGATCGAAACGCAAAAACACCAGTGCCGGTGCGCTCCAGTGCCCCGAGTTACACAAAGTGGCGGCAGACACGGTGTAGCGCCTGAGCCATGCCATGGCGGGGCTTGCCATTGCCTTACCTGTATAGCCGGGCCTTGCGATTACCGCAATCGGCATCGTCTTTGCGATTGTTCGCCAGTTTTTCCAGCGATGGAAATCGGCCAGATTGTCTGACCCCATCAACCATACAAATTCGCGTTTGGGATATCGCCGTTTCAGCGCCCGCAGCGTATCGACCGTGTACCGGGTGCCAAGGTGCTGCTCAATCGCGGTGGGCACAATCGGCGCGCGGCGCGCCTGAATTTCGGCGGATTTGAGCCGCGCAGACAGAGGCGCCATTCCAGCCTTCGGCTTAAGCGGGTTGCCGGGTGAAACCAGCCACCATGTATCATCCAGGCCCAGCGCATCGATGGTGAAGCGCGTGATCCGCCGGTGCCCGCCATGCGCAGGATTGAAACTTCCGCCAAGAAGGCCGGTGCGGATCAGTATGCCTCTCCCGAATCAGGGCAATTCAGGGACGCGCCTGACCGCTCCCTCTCACCAGCCACTTATAGGTGGTAAGCCCTTCGAGCGCCACCGGGCCGCGCGCATGCAGGCGTCCGGTTGCAATACCAATCTCTGCGCCCAGTCCGAATTCACCGCCATCGGCAAATTGCGAAGACGCATTGTGCATGACAATCGCGCTGTCCACTTCGATCAGGAATTGTTCGGCAGCGGCATCATCGGAGGTAATGATCACGTCTGTATGGGCAGAGGAATGGCGGGCGATATGCGCCAATGCCTGATCCATGCCATCGACCATCGCAACCGACAGAACCGCATCGAGATATTCGGTATCCCAGTCATTCGCGCTGGCCAAGGTCACGCGCTCATCCAGCGCCTGGATACGCTCGTCTCCGCGCAGCTCGCAGCCCGCTTCGATTAACGCCGTGACAAGATCGCGTGCTTCGGTGAAACCTGCATCGATCAGCAGGGTTTCCATTGCTCCGCAAATACCGGTGCGCCGCAGCTTTGCATTAAGCGCGATTTCCTTTGCCATGGCGGGATCAGCAGCAGCGTGGACGTAGGTGTGGTTGATCCCGTCGAGATGGGCAAGCACAGGCACGCGCGCATCAGATTGCACCCGCGCCACCAGGCTTTTGCCGCCGCGCGGTACGATCATGTCGATTAGCCCTGCGGCGGTCAGCATCGCGCCCACTGCGGCGCGGTCTTGCGTCGGGATCAATTGCACGGCTGCACCGGGCACGCCGCCTGCTTCAAGCCCGGCCGTCAGCGCCGCGAGTATCGCATGGTTGGAATGCACCGCTTCACTGCCACCGCGCAGCAAGGCCGCATTGCCTGCGCGCACACACAAGGCGGCGGCATCGGCTGTCACATTGGGGCGGCTTTCGTAGATGATCCCAATGGTCCCGATTGGCACCCGGACCCGCGACAATTTCAATCCATTCGGGCGCTCGTCCGAACCGATCACTTCACCCACAGGATCGGGCAAATTGGCTACCGCTTCGACACCGGCAGCAATGCTAGAAAGCCGGTCTTCATCAAGCGCCAGCCGGTCCAGCATCGCCGGCGAGAGACCATTTTCGCGGCCCGCTTCAAGGTCTTTTGCATTGGCGGCAAGGATCGCGGCACTGTCATCGCGCAATCTCTGCGCCGCCAGTGTGAGCGCATGCGCACGCGCATCGCTGGACATCGCAGCAAGCTGACGCTGGGCGGCGCGGCCTTCGCGGGCGAGGCCTGCGATCAGGGTTTCGGGATCAATCGATTGGGTTGCGGGATGTGCTGTCATAACCTCATTCATCTGGGTCTATAATCTAAAGGATCAAATTTTTTCGTCCAAAGCCGCAGCGTAAAGCCGGGCCGCAGGCCTTGCCATCAATACGCATGAACATGCCGAACCTATCCCGAAAAAGCCGAGCGATTCTGTATTCTGCGACTGCAATATGTAAATTCCACAAGGCAAGATTGCTGGCAAATGAACGCTTCATCGCGATTCGCCTTCAGTTCAGCGGATGCGTTAACCCCTCGATTCGACCAAACGCGCCTACGTCGTTACCAATCGGTCAAATTCAGGACAAAAGAGATCCGGGGTCGCATTGCCAGATAAACAAACCGCCAAGCCGTGGGGTGAACGACTCCGAGAGTGGTTCCCTGAGCGTGAGTTCTTCATGCGCTCACAGGGTCATGTTCGTTTCATTAAAATCTCATCCCGGTTGCAGATCGCGGGCGCTAGCTCGGTTGCTGCATTTGCGCTGATCTGGGTCAGCTCAATGGGTGTGATGGCATGGAATCAATCACGCGCCGAAGCCGATCTGGCCTCTTTCCAAGACGACAAGGCCCGCATCGCAGATAGCGAAGAGCGGCTCGAGGCATACGGTACCGATCTCGAGCGGGTGGTTGATGATCTGGATTCGCGGCAGGACGCGCTCGACGCGATGGTCGAAATGCTTCCTGAAGACATCCAGACTGTCGATACGAATGTCACCGATTCCAGTGACGAAACAGCCGACACCGTCAAACAGGTCGGCATCATGTTCCCGCAAGCACGCGGTCTTGCAGAAATCGAAGCGCGGCAGCTCGCCTTTGTTGAAAACCTCACCCGGTTTGCCGATTGGCGCGCTGGAAAAGCCGAAGCGGCTCTGCGCAAGCTCAATCTTGATCCGGCGGCCATGGCACGCAATGCCGAACGCGCAGGCGCCGTCGGTGGTCCGCTGGAAATTCTCGCTACATCCGCTGATGGCAGTGTCGATCCGCGTTTCGAGCGGCTGGGTTTAAGCCTCGCCAGAATGAGCGCGCTTGAACGTGCATTGGAAGGCGTACCGCAGGTTGTACCGGCCAGCGTACAGCGGATCACATCCAATTTCGGCTACCGCCGCGACCCCTTTAATGGCGGCGGCGCAATGCACAGCGGTATTGATTTCAAAGGTGCCTATGGCTCTTCGATCTTTGCAGCGGCCAAAGGCACGGTTTCCTTCTCCGGTTGGAAATCCGGCTATGGCAAAACGGTTGAAATCACCCACGAAAATGGCCTGATGACCCGCTATGCGCACATGTCCCGCCTTGATGTAAAAGCGGGACAGGCGGTTGAAGCCGGCGCGACGCTTGGCGGTTTGGGCAGCACTGGCCGTTCGACAGGTCCGCACCTGCACTTTGAAGTTCGAATCAATGATCGCGCGATCAATCCGCGCCCGTTTCTGGAGACAGCCCCCGATGTTCTCAAAGAAGTCCGCGGAGCCGGTCCGGCCCGCCCCGCCAACAAGACAGGCAAGTAAATCCATGGCGAGCAATTCCACATTCTCCGTCATCGGTTCTGACATCAATATCAAAGGCGATATCAGCGCCTCTGCCGATCTGCATGTCGATGGTTCGATCGAAGGCGACATCAAATGCGCGTCTCTGGTTCAGGGCGAAAGCAGCCAGGTCACTGGCGGCGTAACCGCCGATACCGCGCGTCTGGCTGGCCGTGTAACCGGTTCGATCACGGCAAAAGAGCTCGTGATCCTGAAAACCGCCAAAATCGAAGGTGACGTACATTACGATGCGCTCACCATTGAACAGGGCGCGCAGGTTGATGGCCGTTTTGCCCCCAATGCGCGGCGCGAAGCGGGTAAGCCGGGCGCCCCTGTAAAAGCGGCTAGCCCCGCCGATGTTCAGTCAGAGCTTCAAATCGCGAAGTAATCTGCCATTAGGCCAGTGATTAGACCAGTCAGGGTCACCGCTGACCGATGGGAAGCACAAAACGCCGCAGCTCTTGAAAAAGAGCGCGGCGTTTTTGTTTGGGGGTTGTTGGGGGTTCCGGCCTGATCTGGCGCGGCGGCTGTTTTTAAAGAACCTCGGCGCGTAACGCTTTGCGATCCAGTTTGCCGATGATGGTTTTGGGCAATTCTTCGCGGATCACGACTTTATCGACCCTCTCATGCTTGCCAACCCGCTCGTTTAGCCAGCCGCGCAGCGCATCCGCGCCGATATCGGTGCCCGCTTCCAACGTGACAAACACGCGTGGCAATTCGCCCAGATAATCGTCAGGCACCCCGATAACCAGCGCCTCTTTCACCGCTTCGTGTTCAAGGATAACATCTTCGACAACGCTCGGGAAAACCTTGAACCCGCCGACCGAGATCATGTCTTTGATACGGTCAACGATTTCGAGGAAGCCATCTTCATCCATTGTCGCGACATCGCCGGTGCGCAAGTAGGTTTTGCCATCCCGCTCGGCAAACACCTCGGCTGCGGTTTCGGGCTTGTTCCAGTATCCGCGCATCACCTGGGGGCCGTGAATGGCCAATTCGCCCGGTTCGCCTTCGGGGGCGAGCTTTGACGGGTCCTCTTTATCCAGCAGGATAATCTCGGTCCCGGCCACCAATTGCCCGATGGTGCCTTTTTTTCGGGTTCCCTCATAGGGATTAACAGACACCACGCCTGAACTTTCGGTGAGACCGTATCCCTCAACCACCCTTACGCCGGTAACATCTTCGAATTTGGTATGAACCGGCGCAGGCATCGGTGCGCCGCCGGAAATGCACACTTTCAGCGTCGACATATCCGTCTTGGCCAGATCGGGATGATCGAGCAGCGCCTGAAACATGGTGGGGACGCCGGGAAAGCCGGTTGCGCCGTATTTCTCGATCGTTTGCAGCACCTGTTTGGCTTCGAAACGCGGCACCATCGCAATCGAGCCGCCGCTGGCGACCGCGTGGTTCAGCAGGGCGGTGTTGGCAAACACATGGAAAAACGGCAGCGCGCCCATGAACACCTCTTCGCGCGGATTGCCGAACGGATTGATAGCGGCGACCTGCTGCGCATTCATGACCAGCTGGCTATGGCCCAACATCGCGCCTTTGGGCCGACCGGTGGTACCGCCGGTATATTGCAGCAGCGCCAAATCCTCTGCCGGATCAATCGCAATGTCCGGCGCAGGCTTGGCCGGGGTGCACGCTTTCCAGGCGCGCACAGACGGGCGGTAATCTACCTTTGCAATCTGGCTGCGCTTCAACAGTTTAAGCGCCGCGCCTTTGATCCATGGCAGCATATCGGACAATCGCCCGACAATCAGCGTTTCCAGATCGGACGTAGCCAGAACCTCGGACGCGGTCCGATACAGTTCTGGCACGTCCAGCGTTACCAAAGCGCGCGTACCGCTATCGCCGACCTGCCATGCCAGTTCTTCGACAGAATAGAGCGGCGAGAAATTGACAACCACCGCGCCCGCCATCATCGCGCCGTAATAGGCAGAGGCATAGATCGGGACATTGGGCAGGAACAGGCCGACACGGTCGCCTTTTGCGATACCCATATCGGCAAGGCCCGCGGCAAAGCGCTGCGCCTCGTCATATATCTCGCCATAGGAATAGGTCCGGCCGAGAAAGTGCAGAAACGGCGCAGCGGGATTATGTGCCACCGTCCGCCGCAGCATTTCGGGAAGGCTCATAAGCTCAAATTGAGCGTCCCACGGGGTCGGATGGTGATACGAGGCTTTATTGACATACATGTCAGTAACATTGGCGCAAGGCGCGATCTTGCACAAGCAAAACCGCTCCGCACGATGCCGAAATTGTAGCCTTAAATCAGGCTGTTCGGGCGCATAAATCCATCATGCGCCCGTTAGCGCGGATTTACGCTGGCGTTTCGCCGTCTTCGCCGCCGTCTTCGCCGCCATCTTCGCCAACGTCTTCCGCCACATCTTCGGAAGGCGTTTCTGCGGGCGTTTCCGGCTCAGGCTCTGATGCAGGCTCTGAAGCAGGCTCTGGCGCGGCTTCTTTATTCGAAGACACAAAGCCGCTTTCGGGATCAATCAGATCCGCGCCGCTTTCTTCAGCTTCGCGTTTCGCCGCCAGCCATGCTTCGGCTTCGGCCTCTTGAGCAGCCTGAGCTGCTGCTTTGACATTGGCATCGCGTTCAGCGCGCAGCTCGTCGATCAGCTTGTCCTTGTCGCTGCGGGCATCGCCAGCGGTCTCGACAGGTGCAGCTTCCTCGGTGATGCCGGCGCGTTTGGCCGCTTTGGCCACGACAGCATCAAGCTCGCGCTGCGAACACAGGCCCAACGTGACCGGATCCTTGGGTTGGATATTCTGGATGTTCCAGTGCGAACGCTCACGAATCGCTCCGATCGTGTTGCGCGTGGTGCCGATCAGTTTGCCGATCTGCGCATCCGAGATTTCAGGATGGTTCCGCAACAGCCACGCGATACCATCGGGCTTGTCCTGACGCTTGGACACGGGTGTGTAGCGCGGGCCTTTGGTCCGGGTCACTTCGACCGGGGCTTTGTGCATTTTGAGCGAGTAATTCTCGTCCGCCTGACCCAATTCGATCTCTGCCAGCGTCAATTCGCCTGCGTGCACCGGATCGCGGCCTGTATATTTGCTGCCCGCAAGGTCATCTGCCATCGCTTGAACTTCAAGAATGTGCAGACCGCAAAATTCGGCGATCTGTTCAAATGACAAGCCGGTGTGATCAACCAGCCATGTGGCGGTTGCGTGCGGCATCAGCGGAGTAGGCTGAGTATTGGCCTGGGCCATGATTATCTCCGTAAAAATAGAAGGGCCGCCCCTTTCGGAGCGGCCGCTGTGGGCTATTAGATAGGGCAAAGGCTGCCATTCGGCAAGCGAAAGCGGGCGCACCGCCATTCTATCCGGAAATTGCCGCAACACGAGAAGCCGCGGCGCTATCTGCGCCCGGCCTTCGATCCGGCTCAAAGCCGCGCGATTCGGACAGCTACCCCTCTATGGACCAGGGTGTGTCGAACTCTCAGCCCTCGCCCGCAACCTCGAGCACGATCTTGCCGATATGCTCGCCCGCTTCCATCCGCGCATGGGCGGCAGCGGCTTCGGCAAGAGGGAAAGTTTGGTCCATCACCGGCGCCAATTCGCCCGACGCGAACAGCGGCCATGCGTTGATCGCAATTTCATCGGCCAAGGCGGCTTTGAAATCGTCCGAGCGCGGGCGCAGCGTTGATCCGGTCAACGTCAGACGCCGCATCATGACCATCGGCATGAACAATTCGGCTTTCGCTCCGCCCAGCACCGCAATCGTCACATGCCGCCCGTCTTCGGCGAGACATTGCAGATTGCGCGGGACATAATCGCCCGAAACCATATCGAGCACAATGTTTACCCCTGCGCCTCCGGTGTGGCTTTTTACCGCTTCGACAAAATCGGTTTCGCGGTAATTAATCGCCAGATCCGCGCCAACTTTACGCGCCGCTTCGCATTTCGCCTCGTCGCCGCAGGTTACGATCACTTCCATGTCGAATGCTTTGGCCAGCATGATCGCCATGGTCCCGATGCCGCTGGTCCCGCCATGGATCAACAACCGTTCGCCGTCGCGCGCCATCCCGCGTTCAAAGACATTGTGCCACACCGTAAACAGCGTTTCGGGCAGCGCCGCCGCCGATTTCAGGTCCATCCCCTGAGGAACTGGGAGACAGTGGTTCCATGGCGCGGTGCAATATTCGGAATAGCCCCCGCCCGGCGTGAGCGCGGCCACCGTCTGTCCGATCATTTCATCGGGAACGTCTTTGCCAATGGCGACGATTTCTCCGGCGACTTCAAGCCCGATAATGGGCGATGCACCGGGAGGGGCGGGATAATGTCCAGCGCGCTGAATACAATCGGGGCGGTTCACACCGGCAAACGCCACACGGATAAGCACATCGTGATCGCCGGGTTCAGGCAGCGAAACCTGCTCCGGTATCAGCACTTCGGGCCCGCCCGGCGCTTCAAACCCGATTGCAGTCATAGTCTCCGGCAAAGCCGACAGCTGCGTGTTAGTCATGAAAAATGCCCCGCTTGATCGCAAAAATTGTGCAATGCAATACGACGAATAACCACCATGTGCATTGACAGCAAGCCGGTAGGATTGGATGTTACAGAAATATGGATGACGGAGACCTTCCGCGCCCGAAAGGCGACGCCGCGAGTAAACTCGCTGGCGAGGATCTCGCCCCCTATTCGCAGCACGAATTGGACGAGCGTGTTGCGCTGCTTAAAACAGAAATCGCCCGAGTGGAGGCGCACAGCAATAAAGCCGCCGCGCATAAGGCCGCTGCCGATGCCCTGTTTGGCGGGAAAGCATCATGATGCGCGAAATTACCAGTCATGTGGAAACAGATTCGCAATCCTCTGCGCCCACACCATATAGTTTACCGTACCTTCCTGTAGGCTCCGATTTCCGCAGCCTTTCACGCACTCCGACAGAGACCCCTTGATGCCAAGTTTTGCACAAAACCTAGAACGCACCCTCCACAACGCGCTGAGCAATGCATCGGAGCGTCACCATGAATATGCGACGCTGGAGCATTTGTTGCTCGCGCTGATTGATGATGAGGATGGCGCACAGGTCATGGCCGCTTGCGGCGTTGACCTCGCGGAACTCGGTGATGTGGTTAAGCAGTATCTTGATCAGGAATATCAATCACTTAAAACCGAAGACGACGCCGATCCTCAGCCGACCGCCGGGTTCCAGCGAGTGATCCAGCGCGCGATTCTGCATGTGCAGTCTTCGGGTAAGGACACTGTAACGGGCGCAAATGTGCTGGTGGCGTTGTTCTCCGAACGTGACAGCTACGCGGTCTATTTCCTGCAACAACAGGATATGAGCCGGCTCGATGCGGTCAGTTACATCAGCCACGGTATCGGCAAAGGCGGGCGTCAGGTCGAAAGCAACAAGCCAACCGGCACAGAAGAGAATGCCGCAGAACCTGCCGAAGCCGCGAAAGAGGGCGGCAACAAGAAAGAAACCGCGCTCGACCAGTTTACCGTCAACCTCAACGCGAAAGCAGAGGCCGGCAAAGTCGATCCGTTGATCGGACGCGGCCCCGAAGTGGACCGGACGGTCCAGATTCTGTGCCGCCGGTCGAAAAACAACCCGCTGTATGTGGGCGATCCCGGCGTTGGTAAAACCGCCATCGCAGAAGGCCTCGCGCGTAAGATCATCGAAGGCGACGTTCCCGAAGTGTTGAACGAGGCGGTGATCTATTCGCTCGATATGGGCGCATTGCTCGCGGGCACGCGGTATCGCGGTGATTTCGAAGAGCGGCTGAAACAGGTCGTGACCGAGCTTGAAGCGATGCCGCACGCGGTGCTGTTTATTGACGAGATTCACACCGTGATCGGCGCAGGCGCAACAAGCGGCGGGGCAATGGATGCCTCAAACCTGCTGAAACCCGCGCTAAGCGGCGGCACAATCCGCTGCATTGGTTCAACCACGTACAAAGAATTCCGCAATCACTTTGAAAAAGACCGTGCGCTGCTGCGCCGGTTCCAAAAAATCGACGTGAACGAGCCGACAATCGAGGACACGATCAAAATCCTCAAAGGTCTGCGCACCGCATTTGAAGATCACCATGGTGTGAAATACACGCCCGATGCGCTGAAAACCGCTGTCGAGCTGTCCGCGCGCTATATCAATGATCGAAAACTGCCTGATAAAGCGATCGACGTGATCGATGAAGTGGGCGCGATGCAAATGCTGGTCCCGCCCAGCCGCCGTAAGAAAAAGATCACGGCCAAAGAGATCGAGCAAGTCATTGCGACGATGGCGCGTATCCCGCCGAAATCGGTCAGCAAAGATGACAAGCAGGCGCTGCAAAACCTTGATCGCGATCTGAAACATGTCGTGTTTGGTCAGGACGAGGCGATTACCCGCCTTGCCACCGCGATGAAGCTGTCGCGCGCCGGATTGCGTGATCCCGACAAGCCGATTGGCTCGTTCCTGTTCAGCGGCCCGACCGGTGTCGGTAAAACCGAAGTCGCGCGCCAGCTCGCCTCGATCATGGGGATTGAGCTCAAGCGGTTCGACATGTCCGAATATATGGAGCGCCACAGCGTTTCGCGCCTGATCGGTGCGCCTCCGGGCTATGTCGGATATGATCAGGGCGGGCTTTTAACAGATGCCGTCGATCAGAACCCGCATTGCGTATTGCTGCTCGATGAAATCGAGAAAGCGCACCCTGATCTGTTCAACATCCTGCTTCAGGTGATGGATAATGGCCGCCTGACCGATCACCACGGCAAAACGGTCGATTTCCGTAATGTCGTGCTGATCATGACCACCAATGCCGGCGCATCCGTGATGGCGACGCAAGGCATCGGCTTTGGCGATGTATCGAAAGAAGATGCGGGCTCCGAAGCGGTCAAAAAGATGTTCACGCCGGAATTCCGTAACCGTCTCGATGCGATTGTGCCGTTTGCCTATCTCGGCAAAAGCACCGTTGCCCGCGTGGTCGACAAATTCATCCTCGAACTCGAACTGCAGCTGGCCGAACAAAACGTCCACATCCAGTTTGACAGCGATGCCCGCAGTTGGCTCGCTGATAAAGGGTATGACAAACTCTATGGCGCGCGTCCGATGGGCCGTTTGATTCAAGACAAGATCAAACAGCCACTCGCCGAAGAATTGCTGTTCGGCAAACTGGCCGATGGCGGCGAAGTGCATGTGACGGTCAAAGACGGTAAGCCGAGCTTCGAACTCGCACCGGCTCCGCCCAAGGCAAAACCAAAGCGCAAAGCGCCGGCAAAGAAAAAGCCAGCCGCGAAAAAAGCGCCGCCTGCCAAGGATGCCGACGCCAAACCCGAAGAATCGGGCAGCGATAAAGAAAGCTGATCGGGTTCAAACACAGATCAGGGGCGCGGAAAGGGAAACCTCTCCGCGCCCTTTTCGTTGAAACAGTATGACCGCTCCATTTTCCTGGATCCGCCCCGAACCGTGGGGCGTGCATATCGTCCCTGCCGATGTCTGGGTCGATCCTGGCCGGGCCGTGGACCGCGCGCTGGTCACTCACGGCCATGCCGATCACGCGCGCGGCGGGCATGGCGAAACGATTGCTACGCCTGAAACGCTGGCGATCATGGAGCTACGCTATCGCACCGGCGCACAGGACGCCTCTGGCGAGATTCCATCCAAAGCGGTGCCGTGCCAATATGGCGAGACGATCCGGCTGAAAGGCGGGGTTGATGCAACCTATATCCCCGCAGGGCATGTGCTTGGCTCTGCGCAGATCCTGCTCGAACATGCAGGCGAGCGGGTGATTATCACCGGCGATTACAAACGCCGCGCCGATCCCACCTGTGCGCCGTTTCAGGTAACCCCGTGCGATATCTTTATCACCGAAGCGACTTTCGGCCTGCCGGTTTTCACCCACCCGCCGATTGCGGAGGAAATGGCCAAGCTGACAGGCGCGCTTGCCCAAAACCCCGATGGCAGTGTGCTGGTGGGCTCTTATGCGCTGGGCAAAGCGCAGCGTGTTATCGCCGAGCTGCGCGAAGCCGGTCATAGCCAGCCGATCTATCTGCACGGGGCAATGGAAAAAATGTGCCGTCTGTATGAAGAATACGGGGTCGATCTGGGTGAACTGCGCCTTGTTGCCGGTACTGATAAAGACGAGATGCGCGGCCATATCATTATCGCCCCGCCATCGGCGCTGAGTGATCGCTGGTCGCGCCGTCTGCCCGATCCGATCACAGCCATGGCCAGCGGATGGATGCGGGTGCGCGGACGGGCGCGCCAACGCGGCGTCGAATTGCCGCTGATAATCTCAGACCATGCCGACTGGAATGAGCTGACCCAGACTATCGAAGACGTAAACCCGCAAGAGACGTGGATCACCCATGGGCGCGAACAGGCGCTGCTGCGATGGTGCGAACTGGGTCAGAGGAAAGCGCGCGCGTTGGCGTTGGTCGGGCGCGAGGATGAGGATGATTAGACACCCCGTCCCCCGCACCGATCCCGGCGCCGCCCACGCACCAAACGCCCCGTCGTTAAAGCGCGATAAGGTCGGCTTGAATCTTCTCAAGCATTTCAGCGGTAATCGCGCCCGCCGACCACGGTTGGACTGCTTTCAGGCTCATCGTCTTGAACTGACCATAGGCAGGGTGCTGATCGATATTAGGGATATGTTTGTCCAGCACCGCTTTCGCGCGTTCATCGGCGACCAATTGCTCAATCGGCGTATCGGTCGAGAACGATGCGGCTTTTTCCTGCGCATAAGCGGCGGTGATCATGGCCGGGCTTGCGGTAAGGCCAACAGCGAGAGCGATGGCAATTATTGGGGCTTTCATCGGGCATATTCCTTTGATGGGGCTGTCTTGCGAAAATGCGGCATTACCACTGCGATCTGTCTGCATCATGAAGCACCCGTTGCAAACCGGGCGCCACCGATGCGCGGTGGCACGCTATGATTGCGTTCGCAACTCTTCTCGATACGCTGGTCTACACCACCAGCCGCAACCGGAAACTTGCGCTGATTGCGGAATATCTGCGCGAGACGCCGGATCCAGATCGCGGATGGGCACTCGCGGCTTTAACCGGAGAGCTTGATTTTCCGGCGGTGAAATCCTCAACCATCCGCAATCTGATGAAAGACCGGGTCGATCCGGTCCTTTGGACACTGAGCCGCGATTTCGTCGGCGACACCGCAGAAACCGCGAGCCTGCTCTGGCCCGAACCTGATGCGCGGGCGGCCAGTGTGCCAAGCGTGGCCGAAGTGGTGGAACAGCTCGCCGGGCTAAACCGCAGCACCGCCCCCAAGGAATTGCCCCGGCTGCTCGATCTGCTTGATGCCAATGGGCGGTTTGCCTTGATCAAACTGGCGACCGGCGGGATGCGCATCGGGGTGTCAGCGCGCCTTGCCAAGACCGCTTTTGCACAGGCTTTTGATGTGGCTGTCGAAGAGGTTGAGGAATATTGGCACGCGCTAGAGGCGCCTTATCCCGAATTGTTCGCGTGGGCCGCCAATGGCGAGGACCCGCCGGACGTTTCAAACCGCCCCCGGTTTCGCCCTTTCATGCTGGCGCACCCGCTGGATGAAACTAGGCTTGATCTGGCGGAATATGCGGCAGAATGGAAATGGGACGGCATCCGTGTGCAGCTGGTCCGGGTCACCAATGAGGCGGGTGACGCCGAAACGCGGCTCTATTCACGCAGCGGCGATGATATCTCTGCGACCTTTCCCGAATTGCTGGACGTGCTGCCTGTGGATGCGGTGCTCGACGGGGAATTGCTGGTGCGTGGCAATGCGCAGGGCGGCGAGAGCGGAGGCGCCGCCAGTTTCAACGCGCTTCAGCAAAGGTTGGGGCGCAAGACCGTCTCCAAGAAAATGCTCACCGAGGCACCCGCCTTCGTAAGGCTGTATGATGCGTTGATCATCGAAGGTACAGATGTGCGGCAACAGCCATGGGCCGGCCGCCGTGCCGCCCTCGAAACGCTTATGCCGCGCCTGCCGGAAAGCCATTTCGACATTTCCCAAATAGTTGCGGCGCGCAACTTTGATCACCTTGCCGAAATCCGCGAAGGCGCCCGCGATGACGCCATCGAAGGCCTGATGCTGAAACGCCGCGATAGCCCGTATATCGCTGGCCGAAAGGTCGGCTATTGGTACAAATGGAAACGCGATCCGCTATTGATTGATTGCGTGCTGATGTATGCCCAGCGCGGCAGCGGGAAACGATCCAGCTTCTATTCCGACTATACTTTCGGCTGCTGGAACGGGGACCCCGATGCCCGCATAGAGGATGGCGGCGCGGAATTGCTGCCGGTGGGCAAAGCCTATTCGGGTTTTACCGATGCGGAGCTGAAAAAGCTCGATAAACTGGTGCGCCAAACCACCTTGAACCGGTTCGGCCCGGTGCGTGAAGTGGAGCGGACATTGGTGTTCGAAGTTGCCTTTGACAGCGTTCACACGTCCAAACGCCACAAAAGCGGGCTTGCCATGCGGTTCCCTCGCATCCACCGCATCCGCTGGGATAAGCCGGTGCATGAGGCAGACCGGATCGAAACGCTGCGCGCGCTTATCAGGGATTAGGTTGCAAGTGATTGCCGAGTGCGTATCTCCCGTCAAAGGGAGAACCACATGACACTCTACGATCAATCCATCGCCGTATACCGTGCCCGCCTTGATACGATGTCCGGCTTGCTGGCAAAGGCGGCCGCGCATCCAAAGGGGGACGCGCTGCTCGATTCAAAGCTCGCCCCGGACATGCATCCGCTTGCGACGCAAATCCGCTTTGTCACCAATCTTCCGGGGGAGGCGCTGCCCCGCCTGACCAAGCGCGAATTCACCTCGCGCGACGATAGTGAAACAACCATCGCAGGCGCGCAGGCCGTTGTCGAAGAGATGAAAGCGCTGCTGGATAGTATCGAGCCATCGGAGCTGGTCCCGGCCGACGAAACACTGGTGGTTGATCTGCCCAACGGGATGCAGTTCACACTGACGGCAGAGCAATATGTGCAGGATTGGTCGCTAACGAATTTCTATTTCCACCTCACGACCGCCTATGCGATTTTGCGCATGGAAGGGCTCGAGATTGGGAAAATCGATTTCATGCCGCACATGATGAAGCATATTTCCAAAATGCCCGGATAGGGCGAACACGCTTTCCTACAGTCATGCTTTCGTGCCAGTCCGGCAATGTTCTTTGACATCGTTGGACTGGCACAAAGTTGGGTAAGTGTCACCTGTGCCCTACAAACCCGTTTGGCATATATTACAGGCGGTTGGCTATGTAGGCACCGCATGACATGTTGGAGAATGTGTCATGTGTATCCTACGCATCACCCATCGCCGCGCGCACGGCCTCGGTGTGGTGTTTGGCATTTTCGGCATAATGCGCGGTGCCCACTTTCATGCCCATGATCGCGCCCTCGCCCAGCTCTTTCAGCTTTTTCGCGGGCCGACCGGCCCACAATTCGCGCGGCCCCATCACCTTCCGCTCGGTCAGCATCGCGCCCGCCGCAAGCATCGCATCCGATCCGATCACCGATTTGTTCATCGCAATCGCGCCCAGACCCACAAAGCCGCGATCATGGATGATGCAACCGTGCACCATCGCCATATGTCCGATCAGAACATCGTCTCCGATGATAAGGGGTGAGCCCTCTTCATCGCCGGGGCGCGGCGGATCGCAATGCAGCACGCTGCCATCCTGAACATTGCTGCGTTCGCCAATGCGGATGGTAAACACGTCCGCGCGCACCACGCAATTGTACCAGATTGAGCTGCCCGCTCCGATTTCGACGTCGCCGATGATGGTTGATCCCGGCGCGATAAAGGCGGTGTCATGGATTTTGGGCGATTTGCCGTGAATGGGGATGATGTTGGCCCCCGGAAAACGCGGATCGGTTGTGGTCATTTCTGGTTCTCCCACTGCTCTTTTTCGAGCGCATATTGAATGGTTGGGTTGTCGCGGGCTGGCATGGATGGATCGCTGAAATCCAGATCCTCACGCCGGGTCATCCCGAGCTTTTTCATCAACATCCAGCTGCCTGTGTTGGCACGGCTGGTCAAAGCCACGAGCCGCGGCGCATCAAGCGAGGTGAAACCCCATTCGATAACAGCAGTCATGGCTTCAAAAGCATATCCGCGCCGCCAGCGATCTTCGCGGATAATCCAGCCAATCTCGTGATCGCCGGGATTGGGCGCGTGGCGATTATCCACCCGTTTGATCCCGCAATGCCCGACCAGATCGCCGCCGCAAAATTCGCCGCCGGCTTTCTCGATCATCATCATAAAGCCAAAACCTTCGCGCGCGAAACTCGCCATGCTTTTGGCGTGCTTTGCTTCGATCTCATGCAATTCAATCACTCCGCCCAGATGACCCATCACCGCTGGCGTGTTGAGCGCCCGGTCATGCAAAGCGGCATCGCTTTCATCGATCTGGCGCAGGACCAGCCGGTCTGTTTCCAGCACCAGATCACCCAAGGCCACTCTCCCATGCGGCGCGGTCGATCGAATAGACGATGATCACTCCGGTTTCCGGGTCAAAATCGGAATTTTCAAAGTCGAGATCTGCGCGGCGGCGCATACCGAGCCGTTTCATCAGGCCCCAGCTCGGCGCATTGCCCTCCACTGTCATGGCGATCACTTCGTCTGCGCCAAAGCGATCAAACGCGGCGGCAAGCGATTGAGCGGCGGCTTCCTTGGCGTAGCCATGGCCCCACGCATCCTCGCGCAGGCGCCAGCCGACCTCCATCATTCCGATGGGCCCGCCCGCCTGATTGGACCGTTTGAGGCCGCAAAAGCCCAGAATCGCACCATCCTGCTTGCGCTCTATCGCCCAGAACGTGTGGCCATGATCCGTGCGATAACTTTCCAGCCGGGCGCGCGCCGCAGCCATTTTCGGTTGATCAAGAACTCCGCCAAGCCAGCGCATCACCGCAGGGGTGTTGGTCGATTGCCAGAACCCGGGCCAATCATCCGCGCGCCAATCACGCAGGATTAAACGCTGCGTCTCAAGGCGAAAGTCAGCCATTAAGAAGGCGCGCGGCGACCGGTGCATGATAGGTCAATACGCCAGAACAGCCCGCGCGTTTGAAGGCGATCAATTTTTCCATGAGCAATGCGTTACGATCGCCAATTCCAGCCGCCTCGGCCGCTTCGATCATCGCGTATTCGCCGCTCACCTGATAGGCAAACACGGGAACGCCGAACTGCTGTTTCACGCGGTAAATGATATCGAGATAGGCAAGACCCGGCTTGACCATCACGCTGTCCGCGCCCTCGGCGATGTCCAGCTCGACTTCGCGCAGCGCCTCATCGGAATTGGCAGGATCCATCTGATAGGTTTTCTTGTCACCCTTCAGCAGATCGCCCGATCCCACCGCATCGCGAAACGGGCCATAAAACGCGCTGGCATATTTGGCCGCGTAGCTCATGATCTGGACATTGGGATGACGGCCCATTTCCAAAGCCATGCGGATCGCGTGGATCCGGCCATCCATCATATCGGACGGGGCGATAATATCTGCGCCCGCTTCCGCTTGGTTGATCGCCTGATCCACCAGAGCCGCTACTGTGTCATCGTTCAGAACATAGCCCGCATCATTCAGCAAACCGTCTTGCCCGTGGCTGGTGTAGGGATCCAGCGCAACATCGGTCAGGACCCCGATTTCCTCTCCGCAGGCATCTTTGATCGCTTTGATCGCGCGGCACATCAGATTGTCGGGATTGTGTGCTTCCTCGCCTTTGTCGCTGCGCTTTTCCGGCGGCGTATTGGGAAACAGCGCGATGACCGGGATGCCCAGATCGACCGCCTCTTTTGCGCGGGCGACGATCCCGTCAACGGACCAGCGCGATACGCCGGGCAAACTCGCGACTGGATCTTCAACCCCGCTGCCTTCGGTCACGAAGAGCGGCCAGATCAGGTCCGTCGGTGTTAAAAGGTTTTCACGGTGAAGCGCGCGGCTCCATGTCGTGGCGCGCGTGCGGCGCATGCGCGTGTTTGGATATTTTCCCGTCATGCGCAGCGGTGTAGCCGCATTTGCCGGGGCGCTGCAATCACATCACATTGTAAAAATGCGGCAGGAGCGGATTATTCGGCAGTTCGCGCGGCCAAATCGATCTTTTCAATCTCGCGCAAGGGCTCTTCAGCCTCGTTGTTGAGCGGCGTAAGGTCTTGCAGCGCCGCACCGACTTCAACCTCTTTAAGCTTGCTTAGCTGCCTGCGGAAATCGGCCAGCTCGGCGCCTGAAAGCTGCGCGCGGGTGACGAATTTGACGCTCGCAGGATTGATGGCTTTGCCTCCGCGATACATCTCGTAATGCAAATGCGGTCCGGTGGAGAGGCCGGTGGAACCGACATAACCGATTACCTGACCGCGGCGCACCTGTTGTCCGCGCTGCACCGACATCCGGCTCATATGGCAATACCGCGTCGAGAGATTGCCGCCATGTTTGAGTTTGACCGCAATGCCGCAGCCGCCAGCGCGCCCTGCGGAAGAGACGGTCCCATCTGTTACGGCCACAATCGGCGTACCGCGACGAGCGCGGAAATCCATGCCCGAATGCATCCGCCGATATCCGAGGATCGGGTGGCGGCGCATTCCAAAACGCGAGGAAATCTGACCGGGCACCGGCGCGACCAGCCCGTTACGCTGTTCGCCCACCCCCGATGCTTCAAAAAAACGGCCCTCGTCGCCCCAGCGCATCAATTGCGTTCTGGGTTTTCTATCCCGCTCAAGACCAGCGTACAGCAATTTTCCAGCTTGCCGTTCGCCTGTTGCCGCGCGGCGATAGGCGATGACAATGTCAAATTCGTCAGTGGATGCGACCTCGCGGTCCATATTGATCTGGTTATCAAGCGCCTTGATATAATCCTGCACCGCGCTGGCCGGGACACCGGCTGCGCGCATCGAGCGATACAGGCTCGCGCCGACAAAGCCGCGCACCCGCAGCGGGGTATCGTCAACGCGAATCACGTTTTTCTGCAACGCCAACATGCCGCCTGTTGACGCACCCTCGGCAACACCCTGCCGCGCGACTTCGAGTTCGAGATCAAAGCGAGCGCGGAATTTCAATGTATCGAGCGGACGCGGCACCCCTTCTTCAGCCCGGCGGCCCAAAACGATATCGATCTGGGTGCCCGGCTCAATCTCGGCAAGCGGCATCGCCTGACCGACAAGCGCGCTGACCTGACCGATATCTCCGCTTGAAACGCCGGCGCGGCGGAGCATGGAGGCAAAACTGTCACCCGGAGCGAGCGTTGCCAGCATAGAGATTTGCGGGCGTTCCGGCGCGCTGGCGAGCGGAATGACTTTGGCAGTCGGACCCATCCGGCGGCCGCTATCTGCGCCAAGCGCCAGCGGCATGATCATCTGGCTGCGGAATTCATCGCGAACATTGTCGTCTTGAGGCATCGCAGTGCGCGCCTCAAGCGGGGCCATGCTGGGCCAGAATGCCAGCGCGACTGCGCCAAGCCCGATCATCGTACCCAAACCGCGAAACCAGCGGCGGCTCCCGATGTTCTGAGCCAAATCTGGCGTCAGGTCGATCCCGTCAATCCATCGCGCAGCCGAATGCTTCCATTCGGAATAGCGTTCCGCCCGTGAAACAGGGCGTGACGATACCGGACTGTCAGGCTCGTGAATATCAGCGGCGGCTTTTTCGAGATCGAGACCCAATCTGTGGGACGTGTCCAGATCCGGTTTTGGTCCGCCAGACGCGTCATTGGCCCCTTCGGACAGATCATCGTGCTGTCCGGCAGTGCCTTCAGAAATGTCGCGTATGTGATCCAACCCGATATCCTAACGGCACCTTGCGCCTTCGGTTTACGTCTACTGGCCGAAAACCTTGGTGAAACAAAGTAAATGTGTGGTTAACCAGCGACCAATCGAGTCTGCGGTGCGGCAGACCGAACCACGGGGTTTCACGTATAGCCGGGTAGAGGCATCAAAGTCCCCATTGCGGCCTTCTCCCAAGCCTGACACAAGCCATCCTTGTGACCCAATCATCGAGCAATTCACGCGTGCGGGCGGTGCTCGGCCCCACCAATACCGGCAAGACCTATCTGGCGATTGAGCGGATGTGCGCCCATTCGAGCGGGATGATGGGATTTCCGCTGCGTCTGCTCGCGCGTGAAGTGTATGACAGGGTTCGCGCTATCAAGGGCGATGATGCGGTGGCGCTGATTACCGGCGAACAGCGGATAGAACCGCCCAATGCGCGCTATTTTCTATGCACGATGGAGGCGATGGACCGTCTGGGAGGCGGCCATGCATTCGTCGCAATCGACGAGGCACAAATTGGCGCCGATCCGGAACGCGGGCATATTTTTACAGACCGTCTGTTGAATGCGCGCGGCCGCGAGGAAACGATGATTCTGGGCTCGGCTACGCTTGAGCCAATTGTCAAAGCCCTGATCCCCGGTGCAGAAATGGTCGAGCGCCCGAGGTTTTCGACACTCACCCATTCCGGCACTGCCAAACTTTCACGTCTGCCGCCGCGCAGCGCAGTTGTCGCGTTTTCGGTAGAGCAGGTTTACGCGATGGCAGAGGCGCTGCGCCGGTTCAGAGGCGGCGCGGCCGTGGTGATGGGCGCGCTATCGCCGGAAACCCGCAACAAACAGGTCGAATTGTTCCAGAATGGCGAGGTTGATTACATCGTCGCCACCGATGCCATCGGGATGGGCCTCAACCTCGATCTTGATCACGTGGCATTTGCCGCATTGTCCAAGTTTGATGGCCGGCGAAAACGGCGTCTGACCCCGGCGGAAATGGCGCAAATTGCCGGCCGTGCGGGCCGGCACCAGCGCGATGGCAGTTTCGGCACGCTGACCGGCGGCGGCACGCGCTCTGGCGCACCATTGGAATTCACCGACGAAGAAGTCTTCGCGATCGAAGAACATAAATTCGCGCCGCTTACCAAACTGCATTGGCGCGAAGCGGAACCGCGCTTTGACACTTTGCCAGTCTTGATCGGAGACCTGGAAAGCCGCCCGCGTCATGATGTGCTGCGTGCTGCACCGCCTGCGATCGATCTTGCCGTGCTCAAACGCCTTGCCGATGATCCCATTGCGAAAACCGTGAGAGGCGCCGGATTGGTGCGGCGTTTCTGGGAAGCGTGCTCGCTGCCCGATTTTCGCCAGATCGGTGTCGATCCACATTCCCGCTTTGTTGCGCGGCTGTGGCAGGATTTGTCAGATGGTTATCTTGGCGCGGATTTCATTGCGGCACGCATCGCCGAACTCGACCGGACGGGCGGCGATATTGATACTTTGCAGGGAAGGATAGCCGCGATCCGATCCTGGGCCTATATCTGCCAAAGGCCGGATTGGGTTCTGGCGCGGGATGAAATGGCAGCGCGGGCTCGTGCAGTCGAAGCAAAGCTTTCCGATGCGCTTCACGCGCGGCTGACGGAACGCTTTGTCAATCGAAGGACAACAATACTGATGAAATCGCTTGGGCAGGATGCCGGCGCACTCCCTGTAACGCTTGAAACCGATGGCCGCATCACGGTTGAAGGGGAATTGATCGGAAAGCTCGATGGCTTTCGGTTTACTGTCGATGCGAGCACCGGACTGGCGGATCGGAAAATGCTGTTATCCGCTGGCGAGAAAGCCTTGCCGAATATCCTCGCACAGCGGGCCGAATGGCTGCTTGGCGATGGCATTGCCGAACTTGCAATCGAACGCGGTGCAATCTGTTGGCAGGGCCGCATTCTGGCCGATATTGAAATGCCGGACGATTTCGGCCCGCCCCGCCTGACCCTGTCGCGCGACATAGCCTTGCTAGCGGAGCCTGCTCGCAGCGGGCTCGAAGCTGGATTGGGCGAATGGCTTGCAGCAAAGCTTGAACCGCTTGCTCCCCTGCGCAAGCTGGCCCAAGCGGCGCGTGATCCGCAAGCCGGATCCCAAGCGCGCGCGCTGCTTATCACGCTGATCGATGCCCGCGGCGTAATCAGCCGCGAGAACGCAGGATTGGAGCATCTGCCCAAAGAAATGCGGCCATTCCTGCGCAAGCTCGGCGTGACGTTTGGCGCGCTCGATATCTTTGCCAGCCCGCTGCTCAAGCCCGCGCCGCGTCAACTGCTGAGCGCATTGGGCCTCGACAAAAGACCTTTGCAGGAGGCGATGCTGCCCGTTCTGAAAGAGGCGAAACAGCTGCCGGCGGGGTATCGCCCCGCAGGATCACAAGCGATCCGGGTCGATCTGGCCGAAAAGATCCTGCGCGCCGCGTTTGAAACACGGGCCAAAGCAAGCGATGCGACCACCAAAGACCGCAATCCGCGCTTCCGGCTCAATCTGGCTTTGCCGATTTCAATCGGGTTGGAAGAGGAAAACGCGCGCCGACTATTGGGAAGCGCAGGTTTCAGAATGCAGCGTGGACGCTCTTTGGAAGAGGCCGCTCATGGCCCGCCCGCGCCCGATAGCTGGACATGGAGACCGCGCCGCGCAGGCGAGACACCGCGCCGCGGCTCCAAAACGGAGAATCGGAAGGGTAAAGGCAAAAGGCCCGGCAGCCGCAGCGGCAACGGCAACGGTTCAAACGATGGCGCAACCCGGACCAAGCCATCCAACGGGACCCGCGGTAAACCCGGTACCAAAGGCGGCGCGCGCACGCCCAAACCGCACACCGACACCGGACCCGCACGGGCGGGCGGCGCGTTTGATGGATTGGCGGACCTGCTGGGCGGATGAAGGAAAGCGGGAACGAAGATTGCTGCGATAGCATCCGGCTCGACCGGCTTTTAGTATATCTTCGTTTTGCCCGAACCCGTTCAGCCGCCTGCGCGATGATTGAAGGCCGCGCATTTCGCCGCAATCGCCAGCATGTGAAGCGAGTTAGCGAAAATGTGCAGATCGGAGACGTGTTGACCTTCATGCAAGGAGACACCGTCCGCATCATCGAAGTTCTGAGCCTGCCCGACCAGAGGGCATCTCCCGCAGCGGCGAAACAGCATTACCGTGACCTTGGCATTGGCTGATCGGCAAGCGCCTTCGCGCAATCTGGGCCTTGACCCACGGGCCGAAATCGCCATAGCACGACGCGCTCAAACAAGCCCAAAGACCGAAAGCCTTTTTCTATGACTTACGTCGTCACTGATGACTGCATCAAATGCAAATACACCGACTGCGTTGAAGTGTGCCCGGTGGATTGCTTTTACGAAGGCGAAAACATGCTGGTCATCAACCCCAGCGAGTGCATTGATTGCGGCGTGTGTGAACCGGAATGCCCGGCTGAAGCGATCCTGCCCGATACCGAAGACGGTCTTGAAAAATGGCTTGAGCTGAACACCAAATTCTCAGCGGAATGGCCCAACATCACGAGCCAGAAAGAGCCGCCTGCAGATGCCGATGAGCACAAGGGCGAAGAAGGCAAGTTCGAAAAATACTTCAGCGAAGCGCCCGGCGAAGGCGATTAATCGTACGATCGTGCATCGGGCCGGCGGTTTAGGCTGGTTGTTTAAGCCTCTGTAATATAATCAGATTCGGTGAATCATGCGCATTTGATTGTGGTCGCATGTGCGATGCTTTGGGCAATTACTTGCGCTTGCTTCGATGCGACTCGCAATATTGTTGCGATTATGTTATATAATGATGCAACCGCGCTGGTTGGAACCGGCGCTGGCGATGAAAACCAGGAAGGTCGCAACTCAACAACCTCAGGTTTGGACGGTTTTACTCCGGTGTCGGCTTCTGCCTCGCAGAACCGGGCGCCGCCGATCAAGTCTCTTGTCTGTAAGTTGATTCTGCGACCGCAAGAAAGGAACTCGCATGGCAAGCAATGCGCCCGCCTTTACGGTCGGAGATTATGTGGTTTACCCAAAGCATGGCGTTGGCCGTGTGATCGAACTGCAGAATGAAGAAATCGCAGGTATGCAGCTTGAACTGTATGTTTTGCGCTTTGAAAAAGAGCGTATGACGCTCCGCGTGCCAACCAACAAGGTGGAATCGATCGGCATGCGCAAGCTGTCGTCTGACAAGACTCTGAAAGAGGCGATGGAAACGCTCAAGGGCAAGCCCAAGGTCAAGCGTACCATGTGGTCACGCCGGGCACAGGAATACGAAGCGAAGATCAACAGCGGCGAGATTGTATTGATCGCCGAAGTGACGCGTGACCTGTTCCGGCCTGAGGATCAGCCAGAGCAGAGCTATTCCGAGCGTCAGATTTTTGAAGCGGCATCCAGCCGCCTCGCGCGCGAACTGGGCGCTATGGAAGAGTCCGATGAAGCGACCGCACTGGAGAAAATTCTCGAAGTGCTGCGCGAACATGCTCCGCAATATTACAACAATGATGACGACGACAGCTAAGGCCGAATTCGCATCAAAGACCAATCAAAGGGCTGCCCGCCGGGGTGGCCCTTTTTGATTCCAGCTCCCTTGTTATCGCCCGCCTAGTGTATTATACCAGCAACACGCCTTAGCTTCCGGATGGAGACAGAACTATGATTGCTCGGATATTCAAACGCCTCGCCCCGTTCGCCGTGCTAGCCATGGGTGTTGCCCTGACGGGATGCAGCAATGTCGACATGACTATCAATGGCGAAGAAGGTGTGCCTTTGGCCGATCTGGATATTGGCGGCGCTGCGCCAACCGATCTGGTGGTCGCCACCGATGCCAATGTCATCGTGTCCGAGGGTGAAACGCTGAACATCGTGGTTGAGGATGATCCGGATAACGCGCTTCGTTTTACGCTCGACGAGAGCACAATCGGCGTAACCAGTGAACCCGGTTTCAGCTTCACAGATGGCAGTCCGGTGGTTCGCATCACAATGCCCGCGCCGCAAAGCATCGTGATCGCAGGGTCAGGGGCGGTGCAAGCGGCGACCGTTTCCAGCACCCCTGAAATCGTTATCGGGGGGTCAGGTTCCGTCGCCATCGATTCCATCGCAGCCGAAACCCTTGAGATCAGCATTGGCGGATCAGGCTCTATCAAAGGCGCAGGCACGGCGCAGCGTCTTGAGGTCACAATCGGGGGATCAGGCGATGTCCTGCTTGCCGGCCTCAAAGCGGACAGGGCCGAAATTTCCATCGGCGGATCGGGCAATGTGGCCTTTGCGTCCGATGGCGAGGTGGAAGCCAACATTGCAGGGGCAGGCGATATCAACGTGACCGGCACTGCAAAATGCACCCTGAACAGCTTTGGTTCGGGCAATCTGAATTGTACCGCGGCAAACAGCGAAGCACAGGCCGAGCCGGCCATAACCGAAGAGAATTGATCGGCAGGCAAACCAATCGGGGCTGAGTGCTTTGCCCGGCTTGCATTCCCGCTGGGACTGCGCATGATGCCTCCTATATGCGCGCACTTCCATTTTTGACGCTTGCTGCGGCAGGCCTTTCGCTTTCAGGTTGCGTCGTGGGCGCAGTCGCTGATGTTGTCACCGCTCCGGTAAGGGTCGGGAGCAAAGCGGTTGATCTGGCCACGACCAGCCAGTCAGAGGCGGACGAAAAACGCGGCCGCGAAATCCGCAAGCGCGAAGAACAGCTCGGCAAACTGGAGCGGCGCTACGGCAAAGAACTCCGCGATTGTCAGGACGGTGACAGGGGTGCCTGCGCCAAGGCGCAATTGACTTACCGCGAAATGCAGACGCTGACCCCGGCCATTCCGGTTGAACCCGAACCTGAAGATTAATCGACCGGTGTTGCCGCGCGGCGCAAACGATCATTGATAGCCCGGCCGATTCCGGTGTTTGGTACCGGCGCGATGGCAATACGGGGTTTATCCGATGCTGCCCCCTGATGCAGGCAATCGTATAGGCGCGAGGCTGCTTGATTTAGATCGGCTGCCAAAGACAGATTGCAGCCACGAAAACCGGCGCCAGGATCGCCGCCAAACCCGATCCAGAACTCATCAGGCTCAGCGTTGGCCGCATTCAGGCGCACCGGTTTGCCGGGCGAGTAATGGCTTGCGAGCTGTCCGGGTGCCTCAATTGATCTATCACGGCCCGATGATCCGGCGTTCTTGTCGAACTCGATTGGGCCGGGCCGAAGCTCCTCGATCGAACCATCTTCTCGAACCGCGACGATGGTCGATTCAACACCTGAACGCGCCGGCCCTGCATCAAGCACGAGGTCAATCCGGCCATCAAGCGAAGCCAGCACGTGATTGGCTTTGGTTGGACTTATAAAGCCGCTGCGATTGGCAGATGGCGCAGCGAGCGGAACCGATACCGCTTTCAGCAAGTCCTGCATCACCGGATGCGCCGGTACCCGCAGTGCGACTGTGGGCAGGCCAGCAGTCACAGCCTTTGCAAGCCCGTGATTGTCACGAAGCGGAACGACCATCGTTAGCGGGCCAGGCCAATGGCGCGCACCCAATTGCAGCGCTGCCAATGGGAAGTCGCCGTATTGTTTTGCCTGCTCTTCATCCCTCACATGCACGATCAGAGGGTTGAAATCGGGACGGCCCTTTGCCGCATAGATCCTGGCCACGGCCTCCGCGCTATCGGCACGCGCAGCAAGGCCATAAACCGTCTCGGTCGGCACCGCGACAAGCCCGCCCGATTCCAGAATCGCCGCAGCCCGCGCAATCCCTGCCGCGTCTGCCAGCACCACTTCCGTAACGTTCTTGCCGCTCATAGGATCGTCGCTATATTCTTGACGAAGCGCTGCCAAGCGAAACGCGCTTTTCCGATATATTCGCACCGCCCAAAACAGGACGATACCCGCCCGTGACCCCTTATACGCCCCCCACCCAAGACCAGCTGCTCGCCATCCGTGTGAATGCAGGGATCGAAGAAATCGCAGCTTCTGAGAAATTCGCCCATGCGGAACCCGACTTGGTCGAAGCAATCGTTGATGGTGTGGGCCAGTTTGCGGCGGGCGAATTTGCCCCGCTTAACCGGATCGGCGATCTTGAGGGGGCGAAACTGGAAAATGGTGTTGTGCGATTGCCCGACGGTTTCAAAGAAGCCTACGATTCCTATGTCGAGCAGGGATGGAATGCGATTGCCTCTCCCGAAGCGCATGGGGGGCAGGGCCTGCCCTTTACGCTGTCCTGCAACGTGCTCGAAAATCTTGGTGCGGCAAATATGGCATTTTGCCTTCTGCCGATGCTGTCTGTGGGTTCGATCGAAGCGTTGGAGCATCACGGCAGCAAAGATCAGCAGGCAAAGTATCTCCCCGATCTGGTCAGCGGCAAATGGTCGGGCACAATGAACCTGACAGAGCCCGCCGCAGGCAGCGATGTGGGCGCATTGCGATCCACTGCCGTCCCGATCGAAGACGGCGAACATGCGGGCAAATACCGCATCACCGGCCAAAAGATCTACATCACCTGGGGTGAGCACGAGCTGGCTGAAAACATCATCCACCTGGTACTCGCGCGTTTGCCTGATGCACCAGAAGGGTCACGCGGGATTTCTTTGCTCGTTGTTCCCAAATATCACGTGAATGACGATGGTTCGCTGGGCAATCGCAACGATCTGCGCTGCGTCAGCCTTGAACACAAGCTGGGCATCAACGCATCGCCCACTTGTGTCATGAGCTATGGCGATAATGGCGAATGCATCGGAGAAATCGTGGGCGAGCCCAATCGCGGGTTGATGGCCATGTTCACGATGATGAACAATGCACGCATCAATGTCGGCAACCAAGGCAGCCAGATCGCGGAACGGGCAACCCAGCAAGCGGTGGCTTACGCTGCGGACCGGGTCCAGTCCGCACGCGCCGGATCACCCGACAAGAACCCCGTGGCGATTATCGAGCACCCCGATGTGCGGCGTATGATCCTGCGGATGAAAGCGCTTACCGAAGGCTCGCGTGCGCTCCTGTATTATTGCGCCGGTCAGGTAGACCGCGGAACGATTGGCAATACCGATGCCAGAAACCGCGCCGAAATCCTCGTCCCGCTGCTCAAAGCATGGGGCACTGATATCGGTGTCGAAGTTGCTGGGATCGGAATTCAGATTCACGGCGGTATGGGGTTCGTTGAAGAAACCGGTGCAGCACAGCATTGGCGTGATTCGCGCATTGCCCCGATTTATGAAGGCACCAACGGTATTCAGGCGGCCGATCTGGTGACGCGCAAGCTCGGCCTTGAAGGCGGAGAGGCGATGATTGGCCTGTTTGAAGAGATCGCGCGCGATGCCGCCGATGAAACAACGCTTGCCGCGCTGGCAACAGATTGCGCGCATATCGCCCGCTGGATGCGTGACGAAGCCAGCCTCGATGATCGGCTCGCCGGTAGCGTCCCGTTTTGCACTATGGCCGCAGTGGCCGTGGCGGGGTGGCAATTGATGAAACAGGTCAAAGCGGTGGCCGGCGGCGCAGCGCCTTCGCTGGCAGAAACAAAGCCGGTTACGGCGCGGTTCTTCATCGACCGGATTGTACCGGAGGCCCACGGCCTGAAAGCCGGAGCAATCGGCGGATCAGATCTGCTTTACTCCATCCCCAGCTCCAGCCTCGCCGGTTGAGTGCGAAACTCTGGTGAGTGATCCCACAGATCCTCTTGAACGGATAGCGCGGGCTTTGGAAAGGCTCGCCCCTGCGCCCGCGGCGGCGGCCGATTGGCAAACGCACCCGGCCTATGTCTGGGATGGACAATCAGCGCGCAGATTGTCTGCGATCGAAGCGCCGCGCCTTGATCAATTGCAGGCAATCGATCCGCAAAAAAGCCTTGTCTATGATAACATCCACCGGCTTGCCCGGGGATATGCCGCGCACGACATGTTGTTGTGGGGCGCGCGCGGGATGGGAAAATCAGCCCTTTTGCGCGGCGTGGTAAAACAGGTTCAGGTTGAAGCGCCCATGGCCCTCGGCCTGGTTCAGGTTGCACCCGATGCGTTGTCTTCTTTGCCGCAGCTGTTTGACGCGCTTTCGCCCGTGAAAAGACAGTTTGTGATTTTTATCGACGATCTTGGCTTTGCCGAAGATGACACCGTCGGCCCGCGCCGATTGCGCAGCTGGCTCGAAGGCGGGGTTGAAGCGCGCTCTGCCAATTGCCGATTGGCGGTAACTTCAAACCGCAGAGCGATCCTCGCCCGACAGGCAAAAGAACAGGACCCCGATAGCGGTGATAGCGCGCTGAACATGCGCGATGCGATCGATGATAAGCTGGCGTTGGCCGACAGGTTCGGATTGTCGGTGGGATTTCATCCATGCGGAAAGCAAGATTATATCAGCATTGTCCGGGCCTATGCCGATCCGCTCGGCCTCAGTTTTGCCGAGGAAGACGCGCTCGCCTGGGCTATGGGACGCGGTCAAAGGTCAGGTCGCGCAGCGTGGCAATATGTCGTCGATCTCGCCGGCAAGGCCGGAAAAACCGTGCGATAATATCCCCTTACCTGCGTGCGCCCCCAAAGGGTTACTCGATGGCCTGTCCGGCCTGACGACGCAGGTAATCTTCTTCGAAACTGGCGCGTGGATCACGCAATTCGCGCTGCGGCGGCAAAGATTTCCCTGATATCTGTACGATCCCTTCACCCGCATCTGCATCCGGCGCAACAGCACGCCAGATAATTCCGGCGGTATCATCCGATACAAGCAGCGATCCGTCAGAGGCCCACTCCACCCATGTCGGGCGGCCTTTGGTGGTGCCATCGTCATTCAGGAACCCGCCGAGAACAGTAACCGGTTTGCCAATCGGATTGCCAAGAGCATCAAACTCCACATAGACGACATCATATCCCGATGGCGGTTTGCGGTTCCATGATCCGTGGCGCGCAATAAAGGCGCCGCTGGCCATTTTATTGCCCATGCGGTGCCCTTCTTTGGTGAATACCAACCCAAGAGCAGCGACATGCGGGCCAAGCGCAAATTCAGGATTGCGAGTATATTCCATAAGATATGCCGGCATAGGCGTCTTTACCCGGCGATCGATATTTTCTTTGTAATAGAGCCATGGCCAACCATACTGCGCGCCGATCGGCACATTGGTAAGATAATCAGGCACGAGGTCCGACCCCAGCATATCGCGTTCATTCACGGTGGTCCAAAGCTCGCCCGACCAAGGGCTGAAATCGAGGCCGTTCGGATTGCGCAACCCGACGGCGAACTGCCGCGGACTTCCTGATTCAAGATCGTATTCCCAAATCATCGCGCGGCCTTCTTCGACAGCCATTCCGCTTTCGCCGATATTGCTGACTGATCCGACTGCGACATACAGCACGTTTTTCTCTGGGTGGATCTCCATGTTGCGCATCCAGTGTCCGCCGCCTGCTGGCAAATCCATGAGCTTGAGCCCCTTTCCGCTGACAGTTTCGCTACCCAGTTCATAATCGAACGCCAGCACGGCGTTATGGTTGGCAACATACAGCGTGCCATCGCGCCAGCTCATACCAGACGGCGAATCGAGGCCTTCTTCGCGGATCACAACCTGCTTTTCGGCAGCACCATCGCCATCTTCATCGCGCAAAAGGACAATTTGATTGGGGCTTTCGCCGCTCGCGCCCGCTTCGCTGAATAGATACGATGCCACCCAACCGCGCAGGGTCGCCATAATGCCCCCCTCGCCATCGCCTTCGGTTTTCGGCGCGCGGGTCAGCGTAACAAGGACATCGCCATTGGGCAGCGCATACAGAACGCGCGGGTGCTCAAGCCCCTCGGCAAACCGATTGACGGACAGCCCTTCGCCGGGTTCAGGCAATTCGCCGTCGGCCCAGCCCACCGGTTTGGCAATCTGTACAGTCGGAAAATCTTCAGCCTGAGGTTCTGCGAGAATTGGCTCGGTTCCGGCAACTTCGTCTACGGACATTTCGGCGGTGTCGCCGCGGGTGAGAAAGAACAGAGCCACGCCGATGATCAAGGTCAGGACGAGAAGCGCGATTGCGAGTTTGCGAAGAATAGCCATGTGGGGTGAAATAGAGCCGCAAACCGCTTGCGGCAACACTCGAACACTCCCAAGGAAGCCGAATGTACGATTTCAAACCCGATGACAGCCTTGAGACAGGCGAAAGATACCGGCAATTGTGCGATGCCGCAGACGCACTGACCAGCGATGAACCCGATGCTGTGGCCAATATGGCCAATGTCGCGGCGCTGATGTGGGAATTCCTGCCCGATTTGAACTGGGCAGGTTTCTACCGTGTCGGTGCGGGCAAAACGGGGCAGGATGAATTGATCCTCGGCCCGTTTGTCGGGCGTCCGGCCTGTATCCGCATCCCCATGGATAAAGGCGTATGCGGTGCCGCCGCATCATCTGGCAAGGTCCAGCGGGTCGATGATGTCCATGCATTTCCCGGGCATATTGCCTGCGATGCGGCCAGCCGATCCGAATTGGTTGTGCCGGTATTACGCGATGGCAGGACTATCGCTGTGATCGATCTCGACAGCCCGGAACCGGGCCGATTTACAGCGGAAGACGCAATTGGACTGGAAAAACTGGCTAGTCTGCTCAGCGGCCGGGTCTGACCCTTTTGAAAATCGGGCACCAATCGCCCCGAAACGAGACAAGGCGCCATTGGGCGCTTGGGCATTGACGGGTCTGAGTGGTAAACATTTGGCTAACCAAGTTTACCTGCGCGCGTCCACCGCGTGTAGCTCACTCAGGGGAATTTATTGATGTCTCGTACGATCCGCACCTTTTCTACAATCGCGCTTTCCGCATCTGCGCTCACCATGGCCAGCCCGGCACTGGCGCAATTGAGCGACGCAGATATCACAAATCTGCCGGAGCAATACCGGTCGGGACCGGTGGTGCAGGATGGCGGTGACACATCTGTCGGGCCGGACGGGGTCGAAACAATTGTCCGCACTCGCCGGATCGAAGGTTCAGCATCTCCGAGCGATCAATACTACGATGAACGCACCTATTACGATTCTGCGCCGGCATATGCTTACGCGCAGGCACCCGGTGCTGCTGTGTTCGAACGCGATCAATGGATCCAGGAATGCGAACGCCGCACAGACGGCCGCAGGGAAAAAGAAAAAGGCGGCATTATCGGCAGCCTCCTTGGCGCGATTAGCGGGGGGATCATCGGGAACCGGGTTGCCGGCGCGGGGGAACGCCTTGGTGGAACCCTGATCGGCGGCGGTGTTGGCGCATTGGGCGGCCTCTTGCTTGGCCAGTTGATTGGCGGCGGGAAAAAAGGCGACCGGTATGATTGCGCTGCTGCGCTCGACAGCTACCTATCGCAATACGGCCAGGGACAGCCCCGCTTTGCGACACGGGCGATCCCCGCACCAGCAGTCCAGGCGCCGGTTTATTCTTTTGGATACCCCGCCTACGCAGCTCCGGTGCAATACGGCTATGCGCCCAGCTATTCTTACAATTACGCGCCGCCGCAGCAGATCGTGTATGTGCCGGTGCGTTATGAGGAGCAACAACGCGTAATTGTGCGCGAGACTGTGCGCGAAGAAACCTACGAGGTGCCCGGAGCGGTGCGTCAGATTGATCGTCCAGCGCCCGCACCGCGCCCGATCAAGATGATCAAACAGCAACCTGTTCGCGTGACGCCTGCACCTGCACCGCGTCCTGTAAAAATGATCAAGCAGTAACCCATTCAAAAGCCCCGGAAGTCGCACTGCGCAACTTCTGGGGCTTGTTTTTTGTCTTTGTAAGCTCTTAAATCTATTGAATTCAGAGCCTTACTGAAAAGACAACTTTCTAGAACTCACCGCCGGTCAGACGTTGGCAAACCAGATCAAGTTGATCCAGCGACGCATACCGAATGGAAATAGAGCCGGTTCTTGGGTCCGCATCGGATTGAATCCGCACCGGCATTCCCAAAAACTCCTCCAGATGGTTTTGGACCGCCACGATATCGGCGTTCGCAGCCGGATCGCCTTGCGGAGTGGGCACCGCACCTGCCCCATTTGGGCTGGCTTTCTGAGCCATTTGACGGACCAGCTTTTCAATCTGGCGAACGGAAAGATTGTCGTTCACAGCCTTTGCCGCGAGCGTTGATGCATCGTCATGTCCGATCAATGCGCGGGCATGGCCCATGGAGAGCTTACCGCCCTCGACAAGATCAAGCACATTTTCCGGTAAATTGAGCAAACGCTGTGTATTGGCGACATGGCTGCGTGATTTTTCGACCATTCGGGCAATTTCAGCCTGCGTCATGCCCTCATCATCGGCAAGCCTTTGATAAGCGCGCGCTTCCTCGACCGGATTCAGGTCTTCACGTTGAAGGTTCTCAATAAGGGCCAGAGCCATCACTTCGCGATCATCAAGTTCCCGAACCAAAGCGGGAATTTCGTGCAGGCGGGCCTTTTGAGCAGCGCGCCAACGCCGCTCACCGGCAACCAGTTCATATTTCCCCGACCCGCGCGGGCGCACGATAATGGGCTGAATCACCCCTCGTTTCGCGATTGATGCGGCGAGTTCTTCCAAAGCATCCTGATCGAAATGTTTGCGCGGGTTTCCCGGCAGCGGCTTAATCGACGCTATTGGCAACGCCTGAAGGGCCGAATCCGACGCAAAACCTTGGCCAACCGGCTCCCCGGTTACCTCATTACGCACAAGTGGCTCTTCGCGCTTGGTCTCACCCAATAATGCGCCAAGGCCCTTGCCAAGTTTCTTCTTCTTATCCGCCTGGCTGCGCTGAGGGACGGAAAAACGGATTCGTTCGCTGCTCTTGCTCATGCCGCTTTCCTTTCGGGCGGAAAGCGACCGATCAATTCACGGGCCAAAGCGATATAGGCCCGGCTACCGGTGCAGGAATGATCATAGACGAGCGCTGGTAAACCGTGACTTGGTGCTTCGGATAGGCGCACATTGCGCGGTATCACGGTTTCGAACACCAGATTGCCAAGGCAATCGCGGACATCGTCGGATACCTGATCAGTCAAACGGTTGCGGCGATCATACATGGTCAGCGCAACACCGATGATATCGAGTGAAGGATTGAAGCGCTGCTGGACCTGTTCCACCGTTTGGAGCAACTGGCTAAGCCCCTCCAAGGCGAAAAATTCGCATTGGAGCGGCACCAGCAGGGTATCAGCCGCGCAAAGCGCGTTTAGCGTCAAAAGCCCAAGCGATGGCGGGCAATCAATGAAGCAGACATCGTGGCCCGTGTGATTTTCCAAAGCACGCCGCAAACGCGCGGTGCGTTCTTCAACAGAAACCAGCTCGACCTCCGCACCGCTCAGATCCTGTGTGGCCGGGACCAGGTCCAACCCGGGGATAGTAGTACCGACAAGAGTATCGGCCAGCGGCGTCTCATCGACAAGCAGGTCGTAGCTCGAAAGCCCACGTGATGCTGAACTGACCCCCATACCGGTGGATGCATTGCCTTGCGGGTCGAGATCGATAAGCATGGTGCGCCATCCGGTCGCAGCCATCGCGGTAGCCATGTTGATGGCAGTGGTGGTTTTGCCCACCCCGCCCTTTTGGTTCGCAATTGCTATTGTCAGCATGGATTCTTCACCTTTTTTCACCCGTAATGCGCAAATTTGAGCGCAAATCGCAGTCTCAGGCGCTTACGATGATGCCTGCGTCGCGATCGGTCAACGATTGTTCCACGTGGAACATCTTTCGAATCGAACTTTTTTGCTGATTCAATTCGTGCGCCGCTGACCGGCCTTTGGGCAAGAGGTAGCGCGTTGCCTTTGTGGAGAAGGGTGCGGATAAGTGCAGAAGCTTGTCCAACGGAGCGAATGCGCGTGCCGAAATGACACTGGCAGGGAACGGCGCAATACGCTCCAACCGATCGCCAAGGACTTCGCAGTTTTCCAAGCCCAAATCATCAACGCAGGCCTGAAGGAATTCCACGCGGCGCGCGCGCGACTCCACCAGTTTCATGGGCATGTCGGGCATGAGTACCGCGATTATGAGGCCAGGTGGGCCGGCACCCGTGCCGAGATCGAGCCATGGATCTGACCCTTTGCCAAGTGTTTCACGTGAAACATGCTCTAATAGCTGGGCGCTATCGGCAAAATGACGCTGCCAAATTTGCGCTTCGGATGGCTTGCTGATCAGATTTTGACGCTGGTTCTCAGCGAGCAGCAGTTCTGAAAACCGTACAAGGCGGTCATAAGCAGCCTGATCAACCATCCGCCGGACATAATCGCGGGCCTGTTCCTCGGTCTCAATCAATGCGGTCATGCGGCATATTGACCGGATTGCTGATACCGCCGTGCATGGACCAACAATGCAGAGAGTGCCGCTGGTGTTATGCCAGGCACCCTGCCCGCCGCGGCCAGCGTCACTGGGGCCGCTTTTGTCAGGCGTTCGACCATTTCATTCGATAGACCCGGCACCCGCGCATAGGGAAAATCAGATGCCAACGTCAGTTGCTCGCTGGCACGCAAATCCCGCAGTTCAGCCGCCTGCCGCTCCAGATAAGGCGCGTAATTGGCATCTTCCGCCATCTCTTCAGCCAGAATCGGGTCGAGATCCACTGCACCGCCCAGCCAGGGTTCAAGGGCAGACAGATCGATACCATCATGCCGGAGCCATTCGGAAACCGGCTTTTCCCCCCCATCACGGCGAACAGACAGTCCGGCATCCGCCAGTTCGCGCGCATGGAGCGGTTTCACAAATGCACTATCGATCTCGGCGCGGTGCTGTTCGCGTCGCTCAAACCACGTCTGGCGCTCTTCACCGACACAGCCCGCTTCTATTCCGAGCGATGTGAGGCGCGTGGAGGCATTGTTCGCGCGCAAACGCAAACGGTACTCCGCGCGCGCAGTCAACATGCGGTATGGCTCGCTCACGCCTTGCAGCGTCAGATCATCGATCATAACCGCAATGTATGAATTGGCCCGGTCAAGCTGCGGCGCAGCCTTCCCCAGCGTGGCCGCAGCGGCTTCCAATCCTGCGATCAGACCCTGTGCCGCCGCCTCTTCATATCCCGTTGTTCCGTTGATCTGTCCCGCACAATACAGGCCCGGAATAGCGCGTACCTGTAAATCGGGCGTCAAAGCGCGCGGATCGATATGGTCATACTCCACCGCATAACCCGGTACGACCATCTCCACAGTTTCCAACCCGGCCATCGCCTGTAGCATTTTCTGCTGCACATCGACCGGTAGAGACGTGCTGATCCCGTTTGGATAAACGTAGTGAGTGTTCAAACCCTCCGGTTCGAGGAAAATTTGGTGCCCATCACGATCACCGAATCGGTGGATCTTATCCTCTATCGATGGGCAATACCGCGGACCGGCGGCGTCGATTGCACCGGAGAACAACGGTGATCTGTGCAGGTTTTCACGGATCACATCGTGTGACGCGTGGGTTGTTCGTGTGATTGCGCAGAACACCTGCGGGTTCAGCCTAGCCTTGGTAAGCGGGGACATGGTCCAAGCCTCGGCATCCGAATGCTGTTCGGGAAGCCGGGACCAGTCAATTGTACGGCCATCAAGGCGCGGCGGCGTGCCAGTCTTTAGCCGCGCCATGGGCAAATCGGCACCGCGCAATTGCTGCGCCAGTTTCGCTGCGGCATTTTCGCCTATTCTGCCGCCTTCAAACTTTTCTTCACCGCGAAACAGAACACCCCCAAGGAATGTACCAGTGCAAAGAATAACGCGAGGTGCGTTGAGAATGGTGCCATCGGCCAGCTCAAGCCCAACGGCGGTCTCACCCTTAAGGACCAAGGCCGCAGCCTCACCCTCTATCAGTGAGAGGTTTTTTTGATTGCGCACGATTGTTTGAACCGCCGCTTTGAAAAGGACGCGGTCTGCCTGAACACGCGGACCCCATACTGCACTGCCTTTTGACCGATTGAGCATACGGTAATGGATAGCGCCGGCATCCGCAGCGCGGGCAAGCACGCCATCCAAGGCATCAACTTCGCGCATCAGATGGCCCTTACCCAGGCCGCCGATCGCGGGGTTGCAGCTCATCGCGCCAATTGCATCAAGATCAAAACTTACAAGTCCGGTACGCACACCGATGCGCGCGGCGGCGCAGGCCGCTTCAACACCGGCGTGACCGCCGCCGATTACCAAGACATCAAATTCATGCATGACGGCGCAAATAGAGATTGCGTCGCCAATCGTCAAAGAGGATTTGAATGCGTCATGGCTGCTTGGTTCGAAAAGCAATGTTCCACGTGAAACACAGTCCGCTCATCATTTGCCAATACAGAAACGGCCAAAGAGCGCATCTAGCATATCTTCGGTCGTCGTCCTGCCGATCAGGCGGTCAAACGCCACTCTGGCCCTCCTCAGCTCCTCTCCGACCAAAAGTAGGTCGTTCTGGCCTTGCGTGCCTCCCAACGCATCACGGGCGTCTGAAAGCAATCCGCGCTGGCGGGCATTGAGAGCGGCTTCACCGGGTTTGGGAAAAGAGGCACGGGCCAGATCAACGAGAGCGCTCTTGAGGCCCGACACACCCTCTCCAGTCACCGCCGAGACACTCGCAAAGGGAGCGGCTTTCGGTTCGTGCCCGTCGTCGTCAATTCTCGCGGCGATCTCCAGAGCGCCAACCGGACCTGTGTTTTGCTCTCCAAGCCATAACACTGCGTCCGCCCGGCTCAGCTCGGACTTTGCCCGATCAATGCCAATTCCCTCGATCTCGTCATCGCTATCTTCGCGCAAACCGGCGGTATCAACAAACAGGAATGGCACGCCCGAAATTGAAACCGGTCGTTCAATCACATCCCGCGTCGTACCGGCGATGGGGGAAGTGATCGCTGCTTCGCTTTCCACCAATGCATTGAAAAGCGTTGATTTGCCCGAATTGGGCGGCCCGGCCAAAACAACTCGGTAACCCTCGCCCAGCTTTTCCGAGCCGGGTCGGCTCAGCCAATCATCAAGCTCCTTTGTCAGCGCCGCGATGTTCCACGTGAAACCCTCAGGAAGCTCGCTTACGTCGTCCTCGTCTGAAAAATCGAGCGCCGCCTCTATTTGTGCCGATAGCACAAGCAACTGCGTCCTCCATGAACCCACATGTCCCGAAAGCACCCCGCTGGCATTTGCCATGGCCGCCGCGCGCTGAAGCTCCGTTTCGGCAGATAACAAATCCGCCAGCCCCTCCGATTCGGCCAGATCGATCCGGCCATTGGCAAAGGCCCGCCGCGTAAACTCGCCCGGTTCTGCCGCTCTTAAACCGTCTATCACCGCCAATGCATTCTGAACCGCCGCGAGAACTGCACGCCCGCCATGACAATGCAGTTCCGCAAGATCTTCACCGGTCGCCGTGTTTGGTCCCGGAAACCAGAGAACCAGCGCCTCATCCAGAATGTTTCCGCCCGCATCCGACAATTTCGCAAGGCTTGCCCTGCGCGGCGCAAAATCGCGTCCAGCCAAAAGACCCAACGCTTTGCCTGCAACTGAACCGCTAATCCGGATTACACCGATCGCAGCGGGTGCAGCGCCGCTGGACACGGCAAAAATTGTATCGGTCATGGTAAGACGGCGTCCGGCAATTTAATCTTTGTTTTTGGGGGAGCTCTTTTTCGAACCCGCGCCCATCATGCCGCCTTCGACGAAATTCTGAAACATTTTCAAGCCCGCCTGACCCATCGGCGCCAATGCCATCGCATATTCTTGCAGTTGCGCGGGGTTGCTTACACCCTTCATCGCTTTTGTGATGTTCTCTACATAAACGCTGTTGGCCTGGCTTACATCGGGAAGACCCATGAAGCTGCGCGCTTCCTCCGGTGTGCAATCGATCTCGATATTGACCTTCACTGCTCTTCTCCCGTTAAATCTGCCTTATAGCAGACGTTTCTATTCGCCGTGTTTGTCATTTCGGTTTGGCAAAGCCAATAGGCAATGGGTAATCATGACGCATGCACTTGCATGAACGTTGGCGAAGGAGTTGATCATATGGATATCCAGTCCGCCCTCGCCCGGTGGCACACCGTCGCAAAAAATGGCAGTCAGCCGGACGAACTCACTGCGATTATGCGTGAAGACGCCGTGTTCCATTCTCCGGTCGTGCATACGCCGCAGAAAGGGCGACCGATTGTGGTCGCTTATCTCTCCGCAGCTTCACAGACGCTGGGCAATGACAGTTTTCCCTATGTGCGAGAAGTGATCGGCGAAGATACCGTGATGCTCGAATTCGAAACCTCGATGGAGGGAATTCAGGTCAACGGCGTGGATATTATCACCTTCGATAACGAAGGGTTGATAATGGATTTCAAGGTCATGGTCCGACCGTTAAAGGCGGTCAACAAAGTCTGGGATATGATGGCAGCCCAACTGGGACGCCAAGAATCCTAGTTCAAAACCGCAAAATTCTTGATGATTTTGGCGATTTGCGGATCGAGGCCCTTGGGCAAACCTGCCTCCAGAGCTTCCCGGCGGCTCTCGATACTTTCCGCGATCAAAACCCGCTTCATCGCCCAATCAGGGCACGCACGCTTGTTAATCTTCTTGTGTTCGAGCATCGAGATGCCCGTATGGCGCGGATCATGTGTAATGCGCAGCATAAGCTCGACCAGTTCGGCATCGTCTCCCTCAAGCAATTGAAGGAAGTTGCGGCCATTGTACAAAAGCAGACCCGTGATGCCACGGGCCGGGTTGTTGCGCGCGCTGCTTGCCAGGATAGTCTCTACTTCATCGCGAGAGAGGCTGGGCGCCGTGCTGATATAGAGATACTGACTTAGCATACGCGTAAACCCTTAACCCTGCCCGGCCCTATTGCCAATCCTGCAGAGGGAAAAACCGCATCGGCTCCGCACTTTGCTTGCGCAAGCAATGCGTAAACATGCAGAGCCGACGTGGTCATCTGACCAGATTACTGGTTCATCGTGTCGAAGAAATCTTCGTTCGTTTTGGAATCCTTCATCTTGTCGAGCAAGAATTCCATCGCATCGATGGTGCCCATTTGCATGAGAATCCGGCGCAGCACCCACATTTTGGAAAGCTTGTCTTTTTCGACCAGCAATTCTTCCTTACGCGTGCCGGATTTTCCAACATCAAGCGCTGGGAAGATCCGCTTGTCAGCGACCTTACGATCCAGAACAATTTCCGAGTTACCGGTGCCTTTGAATTCTTCAAAGATCACCTCGTCCATCCGGCTACCTGTGTCGATCAACGCAGTCGCGATGATGGACAGCGAACCACCCTCTTCTATGTTCCGTGCCGCACCAAAGAAACGCTTGGGACGTTGCAATGCATTGGCATCGACACCGCCGGTCAGAACTTTACCAGAGCTTGGCACCACAGTGTTGTAGGCCCGGCCAAGACGCGTGATCGAATCCAGCAGGATCACGACATCATTCTTGTGCTCCACCAGACGTTTTGCTTTTTCGATAACCATTTCAGCGACTTGAACGTGGCGATTGGCCGGTTCATCAAAGGTCGAAGAGATAACCTCGCCTTTGACACTGCGTTGCATATCGGTGACTTCTTCTGGACGCTCATCAACCAGCAAAACCAGCAGGAAAACCTCTGGGTGGTTGTCGGTGATCGCCTTGGCAATGTTCTGCAGCAAAACGGTTTTACCAGTCCGCGGCGGTGCCACGATCAACGCACGTTGGCCTTTACCCTGAGGCGAGATGATATCGATCACCCGCGCCGATTTGTCCTTCACCGTCGGATCGAGCGTATCAAGCGACAGTTTCTGATCGGGATAGAGCGGCGTCAGGTTGTCGAAATTCGTGCGCATGCGGACTTGCGCCGGATCCTCGAAATTGACCGTCGTAAGGCCCGTGAGCGCGAAATAGCGTTCGCCCTCTTTGGGGGCGCGGATCTCTCCTTCGACCGTATCACCGGTACGCAGGCCCCATTTGCGGACCTGATTCGGCGAAACATAGATATCGTCTGGGCCAGCGAGATAATTGGCCTCGGGTGAACGCAGAAAGCCGAAACCGTCCTGGAGCACTTCGATTGTGCCGATGCCCATGATGTCTTCGTTGTATTCTTCGTCTTCGGCGAGCTCGCGCAGGATGCTGAACAACAGATCCTGCCGGCGCATGGTCGATGCGCCCTCAACGCCCAATTCCTCGGCCATCTGGACGAGTTCGGCCGGAGTTTTCGCTTTTAAGTCTTTAAGATGCATTGAAAATTATTCCAAAATCAGTAGATTGGCCGGCTCGTCAGTACCTCTTTGAAAGAGGTGCCTTTTTCAAAAGGCATGGGCTTGGAGAAAGCAGACGGAAAATCACAAAATTGCAAAGTTCATACCGGTAGAAGTCTTTAAAATACGCCGGGCGCACTGCCCGGTCAATCAAAGTTTGTCAGAATGGCTTCAAATAAACGAGCGCCACCACGAGCACGAGAATCAAACCGGGCACTTCCCCGATCATCCGCAGGCGTTTCTCGCTCAAAGGACGCTCTCCTCGGGCCATCTTCTTGGTCTGGGCAACCAGCCATCCGTGATATCCGGTAAGCGCCAGAACCAGCGTCAGCTTACCGTGAAACCACCCTTGCGAAAATGCACCGATTGAATAGGCGAGCGTCAAGCCCAGAACCCAAACGATGATCATGCTGGGCGTAAGAATGATCTTGCGCAGTTTGCCCATACGCTCGGCCCACTTGGCTTCACCCACAGAGCCGGATTCGTGATCCAGCATGTAAATGCACTGGCGCGGCAACATGAACAATCCGGCGAGCCAGAAAACCATGAAGATCACATGGCCAATTTTAAGCCACGGATAAATCGAGAATAGAAAATCTTGCATGGCCGCTCTCTAACCGCCGCGAAGGGCAGCAAGCAACTCCTCAACATGCGCAATTGGCGTAAATTGCCCGATACCATGGCCCAGATTGAACACATGCGGGCGATCTTCAAACGCTTCGATGATGGTACGAACGCGCTTACCAACCTCAGGACCGCCCGCCTCCAGCAAGAGCGGATCGAAGTTCCCCTGAACCGGCATTCCGGCAGGCAAATTCGCATGGGCCCACGCCGGATCCAGTGTTTCGTCAAGGCCCACCGCATCAACACCTGTTTCGCGGGCATAGGCAGGCAATTTTGCGCCCGCGCCCTTTGGAAAGCCGATCACAGGAGTATCGGGATGCGATTCCTTGATCGCAGCCGTTATCCGGGCATTCGGAGCCACAACCCAGCGTTCAAATTGATCAGGCGCAAGGCTGCCAGCCCAGCTATCGAACAATTGCACTGCTTCTGCGCCGGCATCGATCTGACCGCGAAGATATTCGATCGAGCAGTCGATAATCGCATCGCAAATTGCCTGCATACGCGCCGGATCACGGTAAGCCAAAAGCCGCGCTGGTCCCTGATCCTTGGAGCCTTGACCTGCAATCATGTAGGTCGCGACAGTCCAGGGTGAACCCGCAAAGCCCAGCATCGTCACATTATCAGAGATAAGCTCACGGGTGAGGCGCACTGTTTCATAAACAGCATCAAACCGCTCTTTGGCTTCGGTGAAGGATGAAAGCTCCGTTTCAAGCAGTGTCGGGCTCAATTTTGGCCCTTCGCCTGCGAGAAATTCCAACCCTTGCCCCATCGCATGCGGTACAATCAGAATATCCGAAAACAGGATCGCACCGTCAAAACCAAACCGTCTGATAGGTTGAACGGTAATTTCGGCAGCGGCTTCGCTATCATAGACGAGTTCCAGAAACCCGCCCTTGTCTGCGCGCAATTCGCGGTATTCGGGAAGATACCTTCCAGCCTGCCGCATGAGCCAAACCGGAGCGATATCTTGTTTTGAACCTTTGAGTGTTTCGAGCAATGGGCCCGGCATACGTGTTCCTTACAATCTATAATAATATAATTTTTTAAAGGATGATGGTGTTAGTTGGCCCTGTGGAAACCGGGAATTACCATTCACTGCCCGATTTCTCCCGCTGTGAACACCCCTATGTGTCAATGCGACTCTACACATTTGCGTGGTCAAGCCAATTCTATCCACGCTATCCTCAGCCTGTTGAAATGGCTGGGATAGTGTAGACAACCACCCCTGACAAAAACCGGATAGCGAGGATGAAATTTCCTCCCATGCTTGTCGACCGATCTTTACCGTGGTTTATGCCCCTGACTATCCACAAGCGTGAAAACTGCGGCAACCACATTATGAACCGATTGAACTTGCACCTTGTTTCGGATTCTACCGGCGAAACCCTGGAAATGATCGCAAAGGCGGCGCTTGCGCAATTCGATGATCCCAGCGTCAACCGCCATTTTTGGCCCATGGTTCGATCACGTCAACATCTGGATCGGATTGTCCCCGATCTGGCGGACAATCCCGGACTGGTGCTGTTTACTCTGGTTAACCCCGAAACCCGGTCCCGGTTGGAAGAACATTGCCGCACGCTTGGCTTGCCCGCCGTGCCGGTGCTTGATCAGGTAACAGCCGCTTTGGAATCGCAACTGGGTCAAGAAGCGCATGGCCGGCCCGGGCGCCAGCATTCGATGGATGATGATTACTTCAAGCGTGTTGATGCGATTCAATTCACCATCGCTCATGATGACGGTATCGGCCATGAAAACTGGGAACAGGCCGACATCGTTCTGGCCGGGGTATCACGCAGTTCAAAAACTCCGACCAGCATCTATTTGGCCAATCGCGGATACAAGACCGCGAATATCCCGATTGTTATCGAAAGTCCTCCGCCCAAATCCCTGTTTCAGCTGCGCCATCCGCTTGTCGTGGGATTGACCACTGCACCGGACCGGCTGGTTCAAATTCGGCGCAACCGCTTACTGTCGCTCAATGAAGGGACCGAAACCCCCTATGTTGATGATGACAAGGTAAAGAGCGAGCTTCAATATGCGCGGCGCATGTTTGCCGATAATGGCTGGCCGGTGATCGATGTGACGCGGCGTTCCATTGAAGAAAGTGCAGCGGCGATTATCCGGCTGGCTCAGGAACGCCAACGTAAAGACGCCCAGGTGGATGGTGTTTCAAAGCCTATATGACCGATAACAGCTTTAGCCCGATCCGCCTTATCCTCGCATCGAAATCCGCCTCGCGCCGCGCGATGCTGGACGCTGCAGGGGTATCGTACGATCCAATTCCCGCTGATGTCGATGAACGCGCAATTGAAGATGCCCTCGCCGGGTCCAGCCCGGCTGAAATAGCCGAGGCGCTAAGCGTGGCAAAAGCGGCCGCACTGGCTCCCGATAATCCACATGCAATGGTGCTGGGCAGCGATTCTCTGGTCGTGGTTGAGGGCGAGCGGTTTGATAAACCGACATCGCGCGAAAATGCAGCGCAGCATCTTCGGTTCTTTTCCGGCAAGACTATAGAGCTGCATAGCGCAGCCGCCCTTGTCAGGAATGACACGTGCGAATGGTCCCATACCGATCTTGCCCGGCTGAAAGTCCGCGATCTTTCCGATGATTTTATCGGGCATTATCTTGATAAGGAATGGCCTGCCGTCAGTTTCACAGTCGGCGTTTTCCGGATCGAAGCAATGGGTGTGCAATTGTTTGAAGCGATCACCGGGGATCAGTTTACCGTTCTTGGAATGCCGCTGCTCCCGGTTTTGGGCGCGCTGCGCGAACACGGTGTCCTGAAGTCATGAGCACTCCGTTTGCGCACGTAATAGGCGATCCGATTGCCCAATCGAAATCGCCCCTTATCCATGGCTTCTGGCTGGAAAAGCTGGGTATCGCCGGGCGTTACAAGGCGCGTCACGTCAAACCCGGCGAGTTGGGTGCCTATCTTTCAAAACATCGTGAAAATGGCAGCTGGATCGGGTGCAATGTCACCATGCCGCACAAACAAACGATCCTGCCCCATCTCGACGCGCTTGATCCGGTTGCCGAATTGCTTGGTGCGGTAAACACCGTCGTGCGGCAGGAAAACGGCACGCTTATCGGGTTTAACACAGATGCGCCGGGGTTTCTTGAACCGCTTCAGCCTGTTTTAAAGTCTCAGCATCTGTTTCGTATGGCGCGTATTATCGGAACCGGCGGCGCGGCGCGCGCGATTATCGCTGCGCTGTCTGATAACGGCTTCACTCTGGTGGTTGCTGGCCGAAACCCTGCCAAAGCGCGCGCTTTGCTTGATGAATTGGCTGGCGATGGGGAGCATCACGCCATCGGGATCGATCATTTCAGGCAGCCCACCGATTTTGCCTTTGACGACCGCGAGGGGTGCTGCGATCTGGTGATCAATGCATCGCCGCTCGGCATGGCTGGCAATCCAGAACTGGTTTTTGACTGGAGCCATGCTCCCCCGCGCAGCATAGCCTATGATATCGTCACCAATCCTGTCGAAACACCCTTTTTGAAAGCCGCTCGTGCGGCAGGACATCCCACGATAAATGGCCTTTCCATGCTCATTGGTCAGGCAGCAATCGCGTTTGAGAAATTTTTCGGAGCCCCGCCACCGCGGGATCACGATGCTGAATTGCAAGAGTTGCTGATAAAGTGACCAAACCGACGATCATCGGCCTCACCGGCTCTATCGGGATGGGCAAATCGACCGTCGCGGCCATGTTCGAAGCCGCCGGTGTTCCCGTTTTTGATGCCGATGCCGAAGTCCGCGCCATGCAGGGCCCAGGCGGGTCATTGAACGCGGCCATAGAAGAAGCATTTCCCGGTTCCACCGGTCCCGAAGGCGTGAAACGCGAAGCGTTGGGCAAACTGGTTTTCGGAGACAAAGAGGCACTTGGCCGGCTGGAGGCGATTGTTCACCCCGCAGTGGGCAAGAACCGGATGAAATTCCTGTCCGATCATGCCGATGCCGCCATGATCCTCTTTGATATCCCGCTATTGTTCGAACGCGGCGGTCACGAAGGGGTGGATGCAATAGTCGTGGTTTCTGCCCCCGCTGACGTTCAACGCGAACGGGTGCTTGCGCGCGCCGGCATGACCGAAGAAAAATTCGAACACATCCTGTCGCTGCAAGTGCCCGATTCTGAAAAGCGTGAACGGGCCGATTACGTCATAGATACCGGCACTTCGCTTGAAGAGACACAGGCGCAGGTTGCCGCGCTGATCCCGAAAATTGCCGCGCGCTGCGGATAGCATCCGTTTCGGAGCCATCGGGCCTATTGCACTTGGCTGAACTTGGGTGAATAACACTCGTGATGCGTGAAATTATCTTTGACACCGAGACAACCGGCCTTGACCCCAAAACCGGGGACCGAATGGTGGAAATCGGATGCGTTGAAATGGTTGGCCGGATTGAAACTGGCAACACATACCACGCCTATTACAACCCAGAACGCGATATGCCCTCCGCTGCCGAAGCGGTGCACGGGCTTTCGATTTCTTTTCTGGAAACGAAGCCGAAATTCTCAGAAACCGCCGATGAATTGCTCGAATTTCTGGGCGATGCCCCTCTGGTCGCGCATAATGCGGGATTCGATTTCGGATTTCTGAATAACGAACTTGAGAGAATCGGCCGCGAACCGGTTTCACTCGACCGGATGATCGATACAGTCGCCATCGCACGCAAGCGCCACCCTGGTGCCAAGCTATCGCTGGATGCGCTATGCACCCGCTACGGTGTTGATCGCAGCCACCGCGTGAAACACGGCGCATTGCTTGACGCGGAATTGCTGGCGCAGGTCTATATTGAACTGAACGGCGGGCGGCAGATTGGACTGGAACTCGCAGCTGATGCCGCCGGAGGCACGGGCGCATCAGGCACATCTACCTTTGCAACGCCAGCGCTTCCAAACAGACCGGACAAACCCCGCAGGCAGCCGCGCCCGCACACCGCATCAGCGGCTGAACTTTCCCGCCATCAGGAATTTGTCGCCGGCATCAAAAACGCCTTATGGGCGCGCTGATTAACTGGCGCGAACCTGTTTGGATCGCGGTATCGAATAGACGAACGACAACACAAAAGGAGACTGCGCTACGATGGATATCCGGATATCGGGCCACCAGGTCGAAACAGGCGCTGCATTGCAGGAACATGCATCCGATCGAATGAGCGGGATTGTCGATAAATATTTCGACGGCGCTCTTTCCACCCACGTGACATTCGGCAAAGCGCCTGCCGGAGCATTCCGCTGTGATATTGTGACCCATGTCAATCACGGGACCATCCTAAAAGCGCAAGGCAGCGCCCATGATGCGCACATGGCGTTGGATAACGCGGCTGCCAAAATTGAAAAACAGCTGCGCCGTTACAAGCGCCGCCTGACAGACCACCACGAGCGCGCCAGCCATGCCCGCGCGGAAGAAGACGCCGCTTACACCATCTTTGCTGCCGATGAACCCGAAGCCGAGATTGTCGCAGCTTCGCCGCCAATTATCGCCGAAACCAGAGTGGATATTCCAACCGCTACCGTGGCCGATGCGGTCATGATGCTTGATCTGCGGGATACCAATGCGCTGTTCTTCAAAAATGCTGGAACTGACAGGCATAATATGGTTTATCGCCGCGCTGACGGCTCGATTGGTTGGCTAGAGCCACGCTAGAGCCACATTTTGGTCGTTCTGAATAACGGCTTGAACATATAGCTGGTCTGCGTCGGGCACTGGCATAGGAGATATACGCATCCCGATCGGGGTGCCTCCACCATATGCCTGGTCTGTCGCCGTCGATAAGCACACTGATCTGGGATTCTGAATTCGTAATGGACGTGAATATCACCATGCTGCCTGAAGCGGTCGTAATTGATCGTCTTGAGACCAAACAAGGTGTGCTCCGGCATATTGCGGCGCATTTTGCGAAAGTTTATGGCCTCGACAGCACTGAAATTCTTGATGGTCTCGAACAGCGCGAGGCTCTTGGCAGTACTGGATTTGGCCGGGGTACGGCGATCCCGCATTGCCGAAGTGCCGATGTGCGCAAACCGACGATGGTCCTGCTGAAACTGGAACAGCCAGTGGATTTCGGAGCCGCTGATGCGGTGCCGGTTTCGTTGTTTTTCGGCCTCGTTTCTCCCGAAAATGCCGGTGCTACCCATCTTCATGCGCTGGCGGCGATCTCTCGTTTTATGCGTGACGATGCGATGGTTCAGGCCTTGAATGATGCGCCAGACGCCGAGGCGATGTTTGCTTTGCTTACCGATCAATTCCTGCGCGATGCCGCCTGATCATATGCCAGATGATATGAAATCCGGGCCATCTGGCGCGGACCTTCATTATCGCGCGCTGGAACGGCTTTATGATTCGGCCCCCATCAATGATGTATTCGCGTCCAAGCTGGAAATTCCAGCAGAGGGCCGTTCGCGGCTGACTTTTACGGTCGATGAGGCGGTGTTTCATGCCGCTGGCGCTGCGCATGGGACGATCTACTTCAAAATGCTGGATGATGCCGCGTTCTACGCCGCCAACACAATGGCGACTGACCGGTTCTTGCTCACCACCAGTTTCAACCTCCATTTCACCAAACCCGTGCGCGCGGGCAAGGTGATTGCCGAGGGCCGGTGGGTCAGCGGAAAACGCCGGGTGTTTGTTGCAGAGGCGCGTCTGGTCGATAGCGAAGGCGATGAAATCGGCCGCGGCACCGGCACATTCATGCGCTCGCGAATCGCATTGTCGGGCCTTCCCGGCTATTCTGCGGTGGGATGAGCGAGCCTGTCCGCCTTCCGGCGCATGTCGAGATATCCGGTCTGATTCGTGTGATCGAATCAAATGGCGGGTCCGCGATGGTCCTGGCCAAGGGAGAGCGCGACGCAGGGACCATTGTTCTGCTAACTATGTATCGCGGAAATGACGTGCGGCTATTCGAAAGAATGCCACAACTCGATGGAACACGAGCTTTCGTACCGACGAAAAAACAAGACTCTGAAAACCCACAAGAAATTTTTGAGTATATTGAGCGGAGGCGAAGTCAGGACCCCGATATCTGGGTTTTAGAGGTGGATATCGATAACCCGGAACGGTTCATCGCACTTATGCCGGATTAACTTGACCTTCAATTCTGCCGGTCTATTTCGCCGACAGCTTCCAGATGCGGAGGCTGGCAAAACAACAATTCGGTTGTGGGACCAGCACGCAGACGGGGGGCAGCCGGCAGGCAAGGCAGAACCATCATACAACCCGCGTAAAAATCGCAACAGGTTCCCACCTGCGTCGGAGCTCGCTCACCGCACAAAAAGTGAATTTAATGGGTCGCAAGACTTACTCTTTAAGCGCTGTCGCAATCATAGCGACAGCCAGTTTGAGCTTCTCCAGCGCCGATGGCGCAGGAGCGTATGCGCAAGACGCCGGGGACATCCCCGTGACGGCGCAAGCCGGTCCATCAGCCGAAGAGCTGGTTGAGATCGTCCCTCAAACACCAGTGTTTGTATCCGAAGAGGTCGTTCAACCTGTTCCGGAAAAGACAGCTGAACCTGAAACCGCAGAACCGGCATTGGACGCCGAATCGCTGCGCGAACTGGTCAGCATCGTCGATCAGCCCGATGACATGTCAGAACAGATGCGCTGCCTTGCCGGTGCCGTTTATTTCGAATCACGCGGTGAACCGCTCGCAGGCCAGCTTGCTGTGGCTCAGGTGATTATCAATCGCGCAGAAGATCGCCGTTTCCCGGCAAGCTATTGCGGCGTCGTTTACCAGCGTTCGCAATTTTCGTTTGTAAAGAACGGCCGGATGCCCCGGATTAAAACCACTTCGGCCGCTTGGGACCGTGCAAAATCCATCGCCCGTATCGCCCATGAAGATATGTGGGAATCCGAAGCAGGCGAAGCTGTGTATTTCCACGCAAATTACGTTCGCCCCAAGTGGAGCTATCGCAAGACCCGTACTGCACAGATCGACACCCATATCTTTTATCGGTGAACATGCGGCAGACCGTCAGGTTTGTGACCAAAATAACAATTTAAAACCCTCGCCTTGATCGGCGGGGGTTTTTGTTTGTACCGGACGCGGATTTAACCGCGCAACATAGCCCATGTCGGCGCGTGATCGCTGGCCTTTTCGCGTCCCCGATGATCGCGATCAACACCAACTGCCTGCAACCGGTCGGCTAGCTCGGGTGATAAAAGGATATGATCGATCCGAAATCCGTGATCGCGTTGCCACGCGCCCGCCTGATAATCCCAATATGTCCATACGCCGCCGCGCGGGTTCAGGGTGCGAACCGCATCGGTCCACCCATCAGCCAGCAATGTTGAATAGGCAGCGCGGCTTTCCGGCTGCATCAATGCGTCAGCCGCCATGGCCTTTACCGAATAGGTATCATCATCCTGCGGGATGACATTGTAATCGCCCAGCACCGCAGCAGGCACTTCCTCGGCCCAGATTTCTTGCATCCGCGCGCGCAGTCTTTCCATCCAGGCCAGTTTATAATCGAATTTGGGCCCTGGATGGGGGTTTCCATTAGGCAGATAAATGCACACGATGCGCACGGTTTTGCCATTTTTGTCGGTAACATTCGCCTCGAGATAGCGTGATTGCTCGCCTTCGCCCTCTTTGGGCCCGTCAATGCCAAGGCCGCGCCGGATCTCTTTAGGGGGCTCGTATCCCGCTGTTCCATCAGTCAGAATGGCGACGCCATTGAAGCTCTTCTGCCCGTGCCAGATTGCATGATAACCAAGCTCTTCAAACTCGGACGCCGGGAAGCCCTCGTCCTGTGTTTTGATTTCCTGAAGACATGCGACCGCAGGCCGTGTCTCGGCCAACCATTCTTTCAGCCGCGGCAATCGGGCTTTTATACCGTTGATGTTGTAGGTGGCGATTTTCATGGCAGTGCTCATTCTTGGGCTTCTGCCTGAATTGGCATGCGGGGTAAAACCTAAATGCCGAAGCTTGAGCCGCAACCGCAACCGGCCGCTGCTTTGGGGTTTTCCACCTTGAAGGCTGCCCCGCCAAGCGATTCAACAAAATCGACGACACTGCCGCCTACGAGATCAAGGCTGATCGGATCCACCACCAGCTTCACTCCATCGGTTTCGCTGACCAAATCGTCTCTGTCAGCGCCCTCTGCCAGGTCGAACTTGTACTGAAAACCGGAACAACCACCACCCTCAACGGAAAGCCGCAGGATTGCAGGCTTGGTCTGTTTGTCCGCGATCCACGCAATGCGCTTCGCGGCGGCGGGTGTGAGAGTGAGTGTTTCGGCCATGCAATGGATTTAGGGCGGCAAGCCCCATTCCACAAGCTTAAGCGGTCTGGATATAATTACGGATCGCTTCGGCTTCCTGTTCGACAGCGTCGATTTTGTCCTTCACCAGATCGCCAATCGAAATAAACGCGACCAAGGCACCATCCTCTACCACCGGGAAATGGCGAAAGCGGCGTTTTGTCATCAACGCCATCGCATCATCGATCCGGGTTGATGGTTCGATCGTAATTGCCGGCGATGTCATGATCGCTTCGACCGGCATATTCAGGCAATCCGCCCCTTGTTCTGCGAGGCGATAAATCACGTCACGTTCGGAAATAATGCCAGCGACGGAGCCGCCGCGCATTACAGGCAGCGCGCCGATCCGTTGTCCGGCAAGGATAGTAACAGCCTCCGACACCAGAGTCGTAACATCGCATGAGACGATGTCAGAAGCCGAGCGACCTGCGATAATTTTTGCGATTGTCATGGATAAGCTCTCCTCTGCCTGATCACAAAATGCCACTTTCGCTGCAGAAAAGCGAGTCCGGGGGTAAATGCGTGCAAACCGCGCCTTCTTGCAAGCGCAGTTGCATGCAAAACCATTGCAATGCTGCATCTGCGCAGTCATGTGAGGGTCATGGCCAAAAAATCCCCTCTCGATGATCCAGCCACAGCGGCACACGCTTGGGCGCGCTATCGCCAGATCATGCGGATGCTCATGATGATCACGATTGGCGTCGTGTTGATCGCGGTTGCGGTGCTGTATGCCTATAACGGGGCGATTTCGGTGCATTTCTATATCGCGGTTGCGCTGGGCATCAGCTTTACGATGCTTTTGACGGGCGGCCTGATGGGATTGGTTTTCCTGTCAAACGGTACCGGACACGACGAATCAGTCGACAATCGCCTGCCGAGTGCAGACGAATTATTTGGCGATAAGGATCGGGATTAGGGGCGTCCGGCCTGCATAACCCGGCGGGCGGCGCAGATTAGACTGATTGATTACTCGGGCGGCGTTAGCCTGAATTCCTCGACCGGGACGCCGCCGATCAAATGCTCATCGATGATCCGTTCCAACGCATCGGGATGGCAGGAATGGTACCACACCCCATCCGGCCAAACGACAGCGATCGGACCGGCACCGCAAATCTGCAAACAATCTGCTTTTGATCGCTGAACCCCGCCGCCTGCGCCTTTCGGGTGCATGTCTGTCCGCTTGGGCCCCACCAGCCCGCGCTCTTTCAATCGGTCTTTCAGGAATTGCCACGCAATGGCCCCTTCGGCGCGGGAACAGCATTTCTGTTTTTCAGAGACAGCGCACAGAAAAATATGGCGCTCAACCAGATCGCCTTTTTCCGCGCTGCCGTATTTTTTCGTCAAGGCGACCTGCGCTGCGAGACCTTTGGGATCAGTCATCGGCTGCTGCTTTGTCATCGTTCAACCAGCGATCCAGCCAGCCAAACACGGTCTGATGCCACTGCAGTGAATTTTCCGCGCCAAGCACCCAGTGGTTTTCATCGGGGAACACGAGCAATTGCGAAGGGATACCGAGTTCTTGCAGCGCGGTGAAACTTTGCAGGCCTTGTGTATATGGAACGCGGAAATCGCGCTCTCCGGTGATGACCAGCATCGGGCTTTGCCACTGATCGACATGGTTCACCGGGTTCCAACGTTCATATTGGTCGCGGGCTTCGGAATATGATCCTCCAAAATCCCACCGCGGGAACCACAATTCCTCGGTCGAATAATAGAAGCTGCGCATGTCGAACAAGCCGTCATGCTGGACCAGACAGTTGAACCGGTCGGGCCATTTGCCCGCGATCCAATTGACCATATATCCGCCATAGCTGGCGCCCATCGCGCAGGCGCGGTTGCCATCGATCTGGCTATCAAGCTCAAGCGCGGCGGCGAGCCCTTTTTGCAGGTCTTCAAGAGGTTTACCGCCCCAGTCACGGTTGATCGCATCGGTGAAATCCTGGCCGTATCCGGTGCTGCCATGGAAATCGACCGAGATGACCGCATAGCCCTGACTGGCGAGGACGCGCGGGTTCCAGCGGGACGACCAGCTATCGGCGAAGCTGCCTTGCGGGCCGCCATGGATATACAGGATCGCCGGGATCGGACCTTTCTGTTTCTCGAGCCGCGTGATCTGGCCCCATACCGTGTCGCCATCGGCCCCGGCAAAGCTGAACCGGGTGGTGACGGTCGATGCCATTTCACCCATGCGGCTGGTCACAATATCGGTTAACGGGCGTGCCTGACCCAACCGGTCGGATAGGAACAATTCACTCGGCACCCCGATAGAATCGCGGGTGAATAACAGCCGGTCATCCGATAGCGGCACAAGGTTTCCGATATGCGCTTCGTTTCCGGCCATCAGGTCCAGTTTTTCAACCTGGCCTGTGTTTGGATCGATCCTGAACACAGGTGTGTCGAGTACATCGGATGCTGTCGCGAGCAGATATGTGCCGTCGGCGGACCATGCGAGACTGCCAAAGGACAGATCGACATCCTGCGTTAGAGCGCGGGTCTTACCCGTTTTCAGATCGCGCAGCTGCACCACCAGGCGATCCGCTTCGTATCCGGGGCGCGCCATCGCCAGATAGGCCAGATGCTTGCCATCGGGCGAGGGTGTGGGCGCGATATCAACCGCTCTGTTTGCGCCCGTTAAAACTTGGGGTCCGGTTCCCGAGAGATCAGCAAAATAGATATCGTGATCGGTCGAAACAGGTTCATTTGCATCAGCTTGACGGGCAACGAAATAGACGCCCGAGCCATCTGGTGCCCAAGCGATATCCTCACCGCCGCCAAACGGCATGGTTGGCGTGTTGCCGGTAATGCCCGTGGATGCGGGATCGCCGTCCACCGGCATGCCATCGCCGACAACCTTGCCGCCTTCCATTCCGAACAGGAAAACACGGTTATAGATGCCAGGCGCCGACCAACGATCCCAATGGCGCACAAACCCGCCATCGCCCTGGTAGAGACGGCCCGTCCCCGGACCTGGCAGATGCGCTGCTGGGTCTTCCACGCAGCCAAAGCGCGGGCAATCGCGCGGGATTTCGGCCCACAAGGCCACGCCGCTGCCATCCGGAGCGAGTTTGAAACCGGCAATGTCAGTGCCCGGAATGTCAGCCACGATCACCGTGCCGTTCACATCGCCATTGGCTTTCAGGGCCGCACGCCAGAGCCGTGACCGGGGTTCCTGTTCTTCGTCAGGATGCTGTGTGCTGAGAAAATAGAGAAAATTGTCGGGACCAAACGCAAGCGCTGCCCCTTTTATGGGAAGGTCGAAGGCTACAGGTTTTGCATTGCTTTGCTTCAGGTCCAGCACATAATGCTGGCGTGTGCGATCAAATGTTTCCGCATCGGTTTCGGTGACGGAGAACACCGCATATCTGTCTGCGGCAACAATCGCTCCGCCAAGCCGGGGCATGGTGACCAAATCGGCGGCCGACATCGGAGCTGCGGCAGTATCCGAACTCTCTAATAGTGAGGCATTCGGTTCAGACTTGGCGTGATCGTCCGCCGATACCGGCGTCGAGGCAAGCGCAGTTGCCGCCGCAGCGGCACTGATAAAAGGGATCCATCGCATGGGCTCGGGATTAACGCGCTTCTAAGGTGTGCGCTAGTCAAACCGCGAAAATTGACAGAGGCTTATCTTTTCTTGCCGGCGATCCGCGCGATTTCCGCCTGAACCATCTTTTCAACCATGCCGGGCAGGTTTTTGTCGAGCCAGTCGGCCAGCATCGGCCGAAGCAACTCGCGGGTCATCCCTTCGAGCGAGGTTTCGCCTGAGCGAACGATCTGCGGACGCGCGCCGGGCTCTGAAATCATGGCAAGCGCAGCCAGATTTTCCTGCATTGCGCCGCGCACCTCTTCGGTAATCAAAGGCGTGTCGGCATCATCATCTGACGACGCAGCGGATACACGCTGTTCATCATCTTCCAATTCCATTTCTGCCAGATCGAGAATGCTTTCGGTATCGTCACCATGATCATCGGCTGGGACTACATCGTTTGGGGCATCTGCAAGGTTTTCAACTGCGTCTTCGCGGCGTTGACGCGCCTGAAGCGCGTTATCGCGATTGTCGCGCGCGATCACTTTTTTGATCGACTCAAGGATTTCCTCAACCGAAGATTCGTTGTGCGCCACGCTTTGCCCCAGACCTATCGCTGTTAACCATACCGAATCAGAACGGCAAAATTACTCGCCGGGTTCCAATTGCGGTCCGATTGTCGCGCTGGCGGCGGGAATGTCAACGGTTCTGGTCGACTTTGGTTCGGCTTTCGGGTCGCGGTCCCAATCCCACTGGCGGTCATAAACCCGCTCGTAATTAACCATAGGATCGTAAAGCGGGCCGCCTGTATCAAGGTTCAAATCGCGCGCTTCGGCGCGGCCCATCAACGCCAGCATATTGAACCCGGCGACATAGGCATTGCGGCGCGCGGTCACCAATTGCGCGCGCGCTTGCAGCAATTCCTGTTCGGCGTTGAGCACGTCGAGGATTGAACGGTTACCGATCGAATTTTCTGCCCTCACACCTTCAAGACTTAGCTCCGCGGCATCAACTGCGGCTTGAGAGCTTTCGATAACGGCGTTTGCCGCGCGCCAGTTTGAATAGGTTGCGCGGGTTTCCCGAATAATGCTGCGTTCTGCTTCGATTACCTGTTCAAGAGCAGAGCTTTCCCGCGCTCCGGCCTGACGCTGCCTGGCGGCTGGAAGCCCGCCCTGAAACAGCGGTACGCTTAAGCGCAGGCCGACATTTGCCGTCGTCTCGCTTTGCAAAAAGTTCGCAGCAATCGGCCCGCCCAGTGTCCCGTAGAAATCGCTGTAATCGACATTGGTGAAAACAGAAACCGTCGGCAGGCGTCCAGCACCGGCGGCCTTGGTGTCAAAACCCGCAGCGTCCGCGCGCTCTTTGGCGGCCATCAGGTTGGGATTGTTTTCGAGAGCGGTGACAATTGCATCGCCAACCGTATCCGGCAGTCCGGGCAGCGGCGGCGGCGCTTCGAGTTCGCCCGGAGCCGAGCCGACCAGTTGGATATAGGTTTCGCGCGCTGCAATCAGGTTCGCCTGCGCCAGCCGCAGATCACCCTGAGCCACCGCCAGCCGCGATTGCGACTGGGCAACGTCGGTACGGGTCAAATCGCCGATTTCAAACCGGTCACTGGTCGCTTCAAGATTGATACTCAGAACATCGACTTGATTAGCCGCGAGACCCGCCAGCGCTTCGGTCCGCAGCACGTCCATATAGGCAGCGACGACTTGACTGAAGACAGCACTTTCCGTGTTGCGCAATGCCGCCTGACCGGCTGCTACGCGCTCTTTTGCTGCTTTAAGACTGTTTTTGACTGCGCCGCCTGAATAGACCGGCACCAATATCTGGCCATTCACGCCAAGGTTGCGTTCTGGCGCGGTAAAGCTGTTGGCGGAAACGCGGACAAATTCGATATGGGTCGCGGTAAGATTGCTCGATGGCAGGCCGGGTGCGCGCGCGATCGGCACGGTTTCATCGGTTGCGCGCTGATCGGATCGCGCGGCCTGCAAAGTGGGATTGGTATTGTATGTGCTGACCAGGGCTTCTCGCAGAGAATCGGCTTGCGCGGGGTAAGCAATGGCAACCGCGCTTAGGCTGGCGGCTGCGAACAGAGCGCGTTTTGGGCCAGCAAGTGCTATCATCAAAATGTCCAACTCTTGGGTTTGTCAAAGGCGTGCATCACAGGAATTCCAAGATCCTCAACCGGCTGCAAAGACACATGACCGGCGACTTTTCGGCCCGATGCGAGGCGGGTGACCTGTCTCAGGACAAGCCCCGAAACGATCCGGCCACCTTCTGAAATGGAAGAGGCCAGTGCCGCTGGCAATAGCTCAATTGCACCATCTACCAACACGAGCGAGTACCCGTTTTTATCGCCTGTCTTGCCTGCGATCGCATCGTCGGCGCTGATCACATCGATGTCAGACACAAGCGGGCGGAGCAATTCGGCAAGATAACCGGTGCCGCCTTCAACGATCAATACGCGGTCAGATGCGTCAGGGTCCGCTTCGAGCAATAATTTGCCGTAAAACAGAGGCGAGCCGAGATGCGCACCCCCGCCAAGCGAGATCGAACGATCGATATAAGCCAGCGAGGCTTTGTCTTCGGGCAAGAATTTTTCGCGCGGCACGGCCATCATCCGGGCAAGGGCGTATTGTTCATTCACGCCGCTAGTGCGCAGCTGACTATCGATCATCGCGCGGCGCGCGGCGGCGGTTTCTGGCTGGGCAGTCATGGTCGTCATATCAACTCCGTTCCACTGTATTGTTTTGATAACACAGTGCGTCAACCCTTCCTAGCTATCACAGGCTGATTGGCCAAGAGCTTTGGCACACTAATCAGCGGGCCTATATCCCTTTGACCTGTAGCGCCCGCAATGCTTAGGGGGGTCGCGCAATCGACCGGGACAAGGAACACTTCGATGAGTGACATTCAAAACGACGGCAAAATCTTTGGAGCCACAGGCAAAGTACGGATCGAAACCGACTCGTTGGGCGAAGTCGCCGTTCCCGTTGATGCCCATTGGGGCGCGCAAACGCAGCGCAGCCTCGCCAATTTTGCAATCGGGACCGAAACCATGCCGGCGCCGCTGGTTCGCGCGCTTGGCATCCAGAAACAGGCCGCCGCCCGCGCCAATATGGAATTGGGCGTACTCGATCCGAAAATCGGCAATGCCATCATCAAAGCGGCCAACGAAGTGATTGACGGGACGCTTTCCAGCCAGTTCCCGCTTTCTGTGTGGCAGACCGGATCCGGCACGCAATCGAACATGAATGCGAATGAAGTGATCGCCAGCCGCGCCAATGAAGTGCTTACCGGTACGCTCGGCGGAAAAGACCCGGTTCACCCGAACGATCACTGCAATATGGGCCAAAGCTCGAATGATACTTTCCCGACCGCGATGCATATAGCCGCCGCCGGTGAAACAATCGAGCAATTGAAGCCCGCGCTACAGCATCTGCACAAGGCGCTTGACGCCAAGGCCAAAGCCTTCGCTGATATCGTCAAAATCGGCCGCACCCATTTGCAGGATGCGACGCCGATGACACTGGGTCAGGAATTTTCCGGCTACGCCAAACAGATCGAATACGGCATCGCCCGCATTGAAAACGCATTGCCGCGGGTGCTGGAGCTGGCGCAAGGCGGCACCGCAGTTGGTACCGGCATCAATTCAAAGATCGGTTTTGCAGAAGAATTCGCTGCACAGGTGGCCGACGCAACCGGGCACGGATTTGTCACGGCACCGAACAAGTTTGAATCGCTGGCCGCGCATGATGCCTTGGTCGAATTGTCCGGCGCGCTCAATTCCGTGGCGGTCAGCTGTATGAAAATCGCCAACGATATCCGCCTGCTTGGATCGGGCCCGCGCAGCGGCCTGGGTGAAATTGCTCTGCCAGCGAACGAGCCGGGATCATCGATCATGCCGGGCAAAGTCAACCCGACCCAATGTGAGGCTTTGACAATGGTGTGCGCGCAAGTGATGGGCAACAACACGACAGTCAGCGTCGCGGGTTCGCACGGCCATCTTGAACTGAATGTATTCAAGCCGGTGATGATCAACGCCGTGCTTCAATCGATCCGCCTGCTAAGCGATGCGACGCGCAGCTTTACCGATAATTGCGTGATAGGCATTGAAGCCAATACAGCTCGCATCGATCAGCTGATGAATGAAAGCCTGATGCTGGTCACGGCGCTTAATCCGCATATCGGTTATGATAATGCAGCGAAAATCGCGAAGAAAGCGCATGCAGACGGCACAACCTTGAAAGAGGCGGCGCTTGAACTCGATCTGCTTACCGAAGAGCAGTTTGCCCAGTGGGTCGTTCCGACCGAGATGATCAAGCCGAAAGCCTGATCAAAGAGCATATCCGGGCCCGTTCTTTCGACAAAGGCCCGACACTGTCCGACTATCCGAATGCAGGTTAGTGGCGCTTTTACGCGCCTGCCCGTATGCACGGTGGTATATTATGAACAGTGTCAAATCCCTTTCCGCGCCCGCCGGCCGCGCTTCCGCCCGAAACGCCTCTGTCGGTGTTCCATTCAGCACCGTGATGTTCTCTATTGTCGCGCTTTGGCTGGTCTATTTCCTGCTGATATCGGCCCGTGGTTCGATGCTGGGTCTGGATATTCAGCCAGATCTGATGTGGCGCCGCGTTATCGTTTGTGTTTTTGCGGTTATCGTCACGACGGCTTTGTGGTTCATCTTGCGCCTGTTCGAGCAGCGCAAACGCTGGGTGCTTTTCGCGGTCGCGCTGGTCGCCGCGTTGCCTGGCGCGCTTGCCATTGCGCAGGTGAATCAGGTGCTGTTCGCTTCATTAAACGAGCGGATGGAGCAGGCCTATGCAGAAGAGCGCGGATTTACGCTGCGCCGCGATGAATCGGGCAATTTACTGGCTGAAATCGCTGCGCCGCAAGAATGGCAGCTGAAGAACACTCAGGATTTCGATCCCGATAATCCGCCTGTGGTCACGTTCGTATTGCAGGATGCCGAGGATAGCGGCCCGAAATGGTACCCGCTCATCGATGCCGCACTTAGCCGGTATTACATCCTGCTCACTTGGGCTGCGCTCTACATCGCATTTCTCGCGATTGCCCAGGCGCGCGAAGCCGAGCGGCGTGAGCAAAAGTTCCGGTCTGCGGCAAAAGCGGCGGAAATCCGCTCGCTGCGGTATCAGGTTAATCCGCACTTTCTGTTCAACACTCTGAATTCGCTGTCTGCATTGGTGATGACGGGTAAGGCTGACCGGGCCGAGCGTATGATCCAGTCGATCAGTCGCTTCTATCGCCACAGCCTCGCCGATCAGGTGACCAATGATGTGCCATTAGAAGAAGAGTTCGAGCTCCAAAAACTCTATCTCGACATTGAAGCGGTGCGTTTCCCGGATCGTCTGACATGCAATTTCGATCTCCCCGATGATTTGAAAGATGCGCGCGTGCCTGGAATGATTCTGCAGCCGCTGGTTGAGAACTCGGTCAAATATGCGGTGTCGTCGCTCACTCGGAAAGTCACGATCAGCGTCACCGCGCGCGAGGAATTTGACCGGCTGGTTATCGCTGTGAGTGACGATGGGCCGGGCGTCCCTGAAGGCGCGGCCCACGGGTTCGGTATCGGTCTGGCGAATGTCAGGGACAGGCTGGAAGCACGTTTCGGGCCTGATATTGGGTTTTCATCCGCCCCCACACCAGGCGGATACACCACAGAGATACGGATCCCGCTGACCCGCCATGGCTGAACATACGGAACAACAAACTGCATTGCGCACGCTGATCGTCGATGACGAGCCTCTTGCGGTGGAACGCATACAGGTAATTTGCGCTGAATTGCTCGCCATCAACGTGGTGGGCACAGCGAGCGATGGAGCCGCGGCATTGCGACTGTCAGAAAAGCTGGAGCCAGATCTGGTGCTGCTCGACATGACAATGCCTGAACTGGATGGTCTGGGTGTGGCGCGCAAACTGGCTGAAAGCGATGATCCTCCGGCTGTCATCTTCGTTACCGCACATGATCATTTTGCCGTCGAAGCATTCGACCTTGAAGCGATCGATTACGTCCTGAAACCCGTTTCAGCCGACCGGTTGGAACGCGCGATCGAGCGCGCGGTTGCCCGGCGCGGAGAGCGTAAGGAAGCAAGCAGCGAGTGGCTCGACGAATTGTGGGTGCCGCATCGTTCCGAATTGCTGCGCATTGCAGTACGCGAAGTGCACCAGATTGATGCCGAGCGGGATTATGTTCGCCTGCATGTCGGTACTGCCGATGCGCCGCGATCTTATCTGCTGCTCCAGACGATTGCCGGTCTGGAGGCGCGGCTTGATCCGAACGAGTTTATCCGCATCCACCGCTCTACCATTTTGCGCCGCGATAACATTCGCGGGCTCCGGCATGATGGCTTGGGAGTTTGGTCAGCCGAATTGCAAAACGGGGAAGCCTTGCGGATCGGCCGTACTTATCTGTCCAAGGTAAAGGCGATGGCAGGCCGGTAAAAATCTCTACCACAGTTTAATGAAAGAACGGCCCGAACCCCGGGACTGGTAGGGTTCGAGCCGCCATATCCTGAACCGGTAACGCATTACGGGGAGCGCGCGGCACAGGGGGATGGGGTGATTTTTATCCGCCCAGACGTTTCTCATCGATCATGGCTGCGACCTGACGCTTTGCGCTGGCGCGGGCATTCTCTACGCATGAATAGACGGATGAATTTCTGATCCGTGTGCCGGTGCGAACATCGCTGACACCGCATACAGAGCGGGCAACCCGATCAATCCGGCGATCAAGAGTTTTTTGACCGGCGGCCGTTTCCAGATTGAGATCGTCGATCTGGATCGTTTGCTCTTTAACATTATCGGCTGCGGCAAAAGCTGGGGTAGCGGTGATGGCCAGGCCGAATGATGCGCCGGCAAGTGCTAGAATTTTCATGGGTTTTCTCCTCCAACAAGCATTCGGCGTTCGAGCGGGGGTTCGAAGCGGGGAACCGATCTGCCTGTTGAAACAAGAGATACGCCGTTCGGTCCGGGCGATCATCCTCAGGTCGACCAAAGGGGGGATGCGGCTCGATTGGCGCGATGCTGTCCTGACCGATGCAGCAATTCTGCCGACCAACGGTTGTAACAGCCCGACGGACGATTACCTCATAATGTCACTATGTGGACTGCCATTGTTATCATATTCTTTCTCGGCGTAGCGAACTTCGTTTTGCATCAGGCGGTGCTCGATAGTGAGCACCCGATGCTCGATCAAATGCCTGCCTTCATCCACATGATGGGCGGGCGCATGACGCTGATCGCTGAATTCCTCGTGCTTGTTATTGCCATGCTGCTCGCGGCCAACGGATGGCCTGCTATCGTATGGGGCTATGTTGCATACAGCGTGCTTAATGGCGGCGCGGCGTGGATCATCCTGTCGGGAAAGGCGTAATTATGCAGCATTGGAGATTGCATCCGGTGCCGAACCACGCTTAGCAGCGAGCTATGACGACCCGGCTTATCCATATCAGTGATGTGCATTTTGGCGTCGAGGACCGCACCGCCCTCGAAATCGCGCGCCGGGCCATTGATGCAGAGGCACCGGACGCGGTCGTATGCACCGGTGATCTGACGCAGCGCGCGACGCATCGCCAATATGCCGCCGCCGCCGAATGGTTTGCTGGCCTGAATGTCCCGGTGCTTTTGGACCCCGGCAATCACGACATGCCGTATTACAATTTGTGGGAGCGTTTCACCGATCCTTATAAACGGTATCAGACGCTGAAGGACAAAGTCGGCGGCGAATTGCAATCAGCGGATGTGGTGCTGGTACCGTTAAAGACGACAGTCCGGGCCCAGCCTCGCTTTCCGTGGTCCGATGGTTTCGTGACCCGCAATGCGCTTGAAGATACGTTGGCGCGGCTGGCTGTATTAAAAGGCGATCCGCGCAGCATCATTGTGACCGCGCATCATCCTTTGCTGGGGCCGGCGAACGCGCCGAAAAATCCGACGATTGGCGGCGACGATGCGTTTGCGGCGATTGCGGCCACTGGCGCTCATGCGGTCATATCCGGTCATGTGCATGTGCCATTTGATGAAATGCGCACGGCTGGCGGGCATTCTATGCGGATGATCGGTGCCGGCACATTATCGACCCGGCTTCGGCACGGAGCGCCGCCATCATTTCGCCTGATCAGTTGCGCGCGCGGAGGCGAAATTGCGACCGAACTGCGCGAAGCCAACCCAGCTGTCTAAGCGCGAGCAGGTAAACATAAAGCGCCGCCGCTTAACCTTTTTTGGCGGCATGGCTTTAACTCAATATTGAGTACGTTTCAGGTACGAGCGCACCGTGCACAGTCCGGTTGCCGTCAATAAACGGGTCAATCTGTTGGAGTAGAGCCGATGGAAATGTTGAAAGCGTTTGGATTGGGCGCCGTACTCACGGGGTCAATCGCTGTTGTTGTGGGTTCTCAGGGATCGAGCGGCGGCGCTCTTGATGTTCACGCCATGGCGTTGGGTGATTACAAAATCTATTGGTCTTGGCCGCTGTTTTTGGCGGGCAGCGGTCTTGCCTGGGGTTTGATGCTGTTGCAGCGTTAAGCCCAGATCACCGGATACAAAAAGGGCGGCATCCCGGTAGGGAGGCCGCCCTTTTCAATAGGTTCAGTGTGCTGCGGCGAATTAACGCTTCGAGAACTGGAAGCTACGACGGGCTTTCGCGCGGCCGTATTTCTTACGTTCGACAACACGGCTGTCACGGGTGAGGAAGCCAGCCGACTTCACTGTGGCGCGCAGCGCCGGTTCGTATTTTGTAAGCGCTTGGCTGATGCCGTGCTTGACCGCACCGGCCTGGCCCGAAAGACCACCACCGCGAACGGTTGCGACAACATCATACTGGCCTTGACGATCGGTGATCGTGAAGGGTTGATCGATGATCAGGCGCAGAGTCGGACGTGCAAAATACACTTCCTGCTCGCGGCCGTTGATGATGACTTTACCGGTGCCCGGTTTGATCCAGACACGTGCTGTCGCATCTTTCCGGCGACCGGTTGCATAAGCGCGGCCTTGGGCATCAAGCTCTTGCTCACGCAGAGGCGTTGCAGGATTTTGCGCGATTTCGGCGGCATCCGCAGCCGGAGCATCGCCAGCGATGTCTTTCAGATCCGACAGATCGGAGACGGTGTTATTTTCGTCAGCCATTATGCGGAGACCTTGTTCTTGCGATTCATGGAAGCCACGTCGAGCACTTGCGGGCTTTGGCCGTCATGTGGGTGCTCGGTGCCGTTATAGAGGTGCAGGGCGCGCATCTGATCACGGCCAAGCGGGCCGCGCGGGATCATGCGCTCAACAGCTTTCTTAAGCACGCGCTCTGGAAAGCGACCTTCGAGAATTTTCGCAGGGGTCGTTTCCTTGATGCCGCCGGGGTGGCCGGTGTGCTTGTAATAAATTTTCTTTTCCGCTTTGTTGCTGGTGAATTTCACCTTGTCGGCATTGATCACGATGATGTGATCGCCGCAGTCAACGTGCGGGGTGTAGCTTGGCTTGTGCTTGCCGCGCAGATGATTGGCAATGATCGCAGCGAGCCGACCGACCACGAGGCCATCGGCATCGATCAGGTGCCATTTCTTTTCGACCTCTGCCGGCTTGGCCGACTGGGTCTGTTTGCTGAGAGCCTTCATGGCTGAATGTCCTTAAACCTAAGAGGTTGTGTAGTGGTGCCGACCAGATTTGCTCTGGCAACGACGAATCACGCTACACCGGTGTGCTATGCGTGATCATTGCGCGCCATCTGTGCTTGCAACGGTTGTAAGTCAAGCAAAACCGAGGCTTTCAAGAGAGGTAAAATAATACCAGCCTTGAAAATCGGATGTTAAATCGCCGTTAGCCGCCACTTTTCGCTGGATGATCGCACATCCTCGCCAATGCGTGTGGTGATCTGGCGCTCCGCATCGGACAGCCATTGCGCGTTTTGTGCGCTGTTTGCCTGATACGTAACTTCGAATTCACCCTTCAGACCATTGGACAGATCTAGCGCGCGCACCATCGATTGGCCTTTGCCATCGGGGAAGAAAAGATCCGGTGGAAGCTGATCCATCAGCGACGCGCTGGCCTGCTGAAACTGAGAAAGATAATGCGCGTGCAGCGCCTTTTGCTCGGCAGGCTCTATGCGCTCGCTAATCAATTCTTCTGCGGCCTTAACCGCTGCTGCGAGGTCCGTCTCTTGCGTCGCGGAACCCGCTGCAAGAATTCGCCCGGCGCCGGAGAGCAATATAGGCCACATCCCGGCAGTCGACCTTTGTTCTTCGACTTGTGCAATCGGCTTAAGCCGGGCGGGAGCCTCCACCTTCGCGGAAATTTGCGTTCCGGAAATGGCGAAGCCGCGTCCCTGGGCCGCGAACCGGACCTGCCAGCTGCGTCTAACAGTGACCCGGTTGCGATCAGCGAGATCGCGCATTGTAATCTGCGTGAGGTGCATCGGTGACTGTGGAACGGTTACGTTCGACGCCGCTCTGGCTGGAGCATTCACCAAGGACAGAAGCCCGAAGGCCCCCAAACCCATCCCTAAATCACGCCGTGTAATGCGGAGCATAAACCTGCAAATTCCCATCCTGCCGCCTCAGGATCGAGAAACGGCTATTCTGTTTCAGAGCCTGTTTGCTGGAGCAACCAAGCCATCGTTGCGGGATGCATTTGTCCGCATGACCACCCGAAGATTGCAGGTGTATCATAAGGGTGGCAGTCTCCCAAACGCTGGATCAAGTCTTCACTTCGCGATTCCGATGTCTTGAACAGCACGGCGACTTCGTCTGCACTTGTGCGATCGCCGTTCCATTCAAAAATGGCTTCGATCTGTCCGATGATATTGGCACAGGCAATCAGTTTTTCATCGAGCAAAATGCCAGCGACTTCGCGCGCACTTTCACGATCGGGAAACGGACACCAAACCATTGCTCCGTTTGGATCCGGCATGTGTTAAGCGCTTTGCGCGGCGCGCGCCGCCTGCCTCGCGGCGCCCTCTGCATGCATAGCCCATGCTGTCGCCGCGACCAGCAATGCCCCCACCAATTGGTGGGCAGCTGCAATCCAAAGGGAAACACCGCTGAGCACGGTTGCAATACCCAGCACGATCATAATCCCGAACACCGCATTGAGCGCGATCGAGGCGGTCCTGTCAGCCCCGCCTGTCCGGCGCGCCTGCCAGACAAGCGCTGCAACAGCGATCCACGCCCACCAACGGTGGAGGAAATGGAGCAGGAAGGGATCGTGGCTCAGCGTCCAGAAAAAACCGTATGAAAAATCAACATCGGGGATCAGCTGACCATTCATGAGCGGCCAGTCATAGGCTGCATGGCCCGCGTTCAGACCGGCAACCCATGCGCCGAGCAGCAGCTGGATAAAAAGAACCACGGCGACAAGGATTGATGCGCCAGTGATACGCGCCGGCCTGGCAGCCGGCTGCTTGACGAGTTGGCGCATATCGCGCGCCGTCCACACGAGACAGGCCAGCAGGAGAAGCGCGGTCAGCAGGTGGAGTGAAAGACGGAAATGGCTGACATCGGTCATATCTCCCACGAGTCCCGATTGAACCATCAACCAACCGAACAGGCCTTGAAGCCCGCCAAGTGCTAGCAGACCGACAAAACGGCCCTTATACCCGGTCGGAATAGCGCCCTTGACCCAGAAAAACACCAGCGGGAGCGCATAAACGAGCCCAACCATCCGCGCGAGCAAGCGGTGGAACCACTCCCAGAAATAGATGAACTTGAACTCAGCGAGCGTCATTCCGCCGATGCTGGCTTCGAGCCGGTATTCGGGCGTGGCCTGATATTTGGCAAATTCGCTCTGCCACGCTGCATCGGACAGCGGCGGCAGAATGCCGGTGGCGACATCCCATTCCGTGATCGACAGCCCGCTTTCGGTGAGCCGTGTGATCCCCCCGACGAGAACAATGACAATCACAAAGGCAGCCACAAGTTCAAGCCAGCGCGCAATCGCACGGGGCTGAGCTTTGCTGGCGGTGGCCGCGCCGAGCGTGGCGGGATATGGAATAGAGGAAGACATGACAGCGGGTAAATGTGCTGCCGAGAGGCTTCGCGCAAGCCTAATTGCCGCAAAGTCCGGTGCATCCAGTGCAAGTCTGAGCGATAAAGCGCCTGCTTTGCGAAGGCAGGGCTTGCGAAATGTGATAATGTTACATATCTGGTGTCTTGCAAGATGCCAGACAATTCCACCTTGATTCGCCGCCGGTTTGACCGGGCAGGCATAATGCTCGCAGGGCTCTGCGCGCTGCATTGCGTGGCAACGGTGCTTGTGGTGTCGGCATTGGGGCTGGGCGGACATTTTCTGCTTTCGCCCGAAATTCACCGGGTTGGTCTTGCGCTTGCTCTTATCATCGCAGCAGTTGCGATTGGATGGGGCGCGCTCAAGCATCGCCGCGCGGCGCCTTTTGTGACGGCGATGATGGGCCTGACATTTATGGGCGGCGCGCTGGCTATGCCCCATGGTTCCGGTGAGGCCGTGCTTACCATTATCGGCGTTGCGCTGGTATCGATTGGCCACCTGCTCAACCTTCGCCCCTTCGTCAAAAGCGCATAAGCGCGCAGCCATAACAAACTGACGGTTGCGATTGCCGCGCCGGGGGCTATTTCAGGCGCTATGAGCGATATCAAATCCATCACATTGAACGGCGACCCACGCCAGAGCCCCGCGGCCACGATCGCGGACCTCGTGCGCGAACTGGACCTGGTCCCGGAAAAAGTCGCGGTTGAACGCAATGGCGAAATTGTGCCGCGCTCAACGCTTGAGGATGCGCCGCTGGCTGATGGCGATAATCTGGAAATCGTCCATTTCGTAGGCGGCGGAGATCACGGCGGCGCGGCGGCGGATGACACCTGGACGGTGGCGGGCCAAACCTTCAAATCCCGCCTGATTGTCGGCACGGGCAAATACAAGGATTTCGAACAAAACGCCGCGGCGGTTGCGGCATCCGGCGCTGAAATCGTTACTGTGGCGGTGCGCCGGGTCAATGTGACCGATCCCAAAGCGCCAATGTTGACCGATTTCATCGATCCGAAGAAAATCACCTATCTTCCCAACACAGCAGGTTGCTTTACCGCCGAAGACGCCATCCGAACCTTGCGGCTGGCGCGCGAGGCCGGTGGCTGGGACCTCGTCAAACTCGAAGTGTTAGGCGAGGCCCGCACCTTGTACCCGAACATGATCGAAACCATCCGCGCTTGCGAGGTTTTGGCGATAGAAGGCTTCCATCCGATGGTCTACTGCGTCGATGATCCCATCGCGGCAAAGCAGCTTGAGGATGCAGGGGCGGTGGCCATCATGCCGCTCGGCGCGCCGATCGGGTCGGGCCTGGGTATACAAAACCAGGTGACTATCCGCCTGATCGTCGAAGGCGCGAATGTTCCTGTGCTGGTGGATGCAGGCGTCGGCACGGCGTCGGATGCGGCAGTGGGTATGGAGCTTGGCTGTGATGGCATCCTGATGAACACGGCGATTGCCGAGGCGAAAGATCCGATCCGCATGGCACGCGCAATGAAGCTGGCTGTCGAAGGCGGGCGCGAGGCGTATCTTTCAGGGCGTATGGGCCGCCGCAAATATGCCGATCCAAGTTCACCGCTCGCCGGATTGATTTAGCAAAAAATCAGACATGGTTACTGTTAATTAACCACGTTGGCCGAAAACGTCTTCCGAACACAGGAGACGACCGTGACACTTGCCAGCACAGCTACCCTTTCGATCGGTGAAATGCGCGAATTTGCAGGTTTTACCCCTGCCGAGCAGCGTTACATCAAGCGGAGCCTTGATATCGGCCTGTCGCGGTCCGACGCGTTTAAGCTTTGGGGCACCACGACCAGCGAAAGCAATGCAATCCGCCGCCAATATGTTGCGTATCAGGATTTGAAAGTGCTGCGCGATCTTATCCCGGAAACGGGCGGTATCGGCGAAGTCGAGCGTTTGATCGGTAAACTGATCCGGCTGGCTGTCTTCGATCTCGATCAGGAAAAACTTTCGAGCTTTTCAGCCTTTCGGTTTCTTTACGAACGTTTGCTCGGTCCAGAAGCGCGCCCGTATCTGCCAGCGGCATTCTGCGCCGCCGCAGCACTGCCGCAGATCCGTCCGCAGCACCGCAAAACCCTGCTTCAGTCGCTAAGCGAAGCGGCCGCAACGGCGCCTGCATGGTCAGATACCGCGCCCCGGTTTTATCCTGAATTCATCGATGATGTTGAGGCGGCCTGACGCGTCTTGATCAGGCCGCTCAACCATCACATCTCGCATTTCCTAAAACGCGGCTTATTCTCTGCCCAGCTTCAGGCTGCCGGCTTCTGCGCCGAACGGGAGGGTGTAACGGCCATCAACCGGAAAATTGTTCAAACGCGAAGGCGCATTTGTCCCTTCAACCGGCGAATAGACCTAAAGAATTCTGAACTGACGGGCCTGTGACCAGCAGAAATTACGGGCGGTACATTCCGTCTATCCGATCCTGATACCGGTCGCGGATCTTGTGACGACGAATTTTCATACTCGGCGTCATTTCTTCGTTTTCGATTGAGAATGCCTCATCAGCAAATTCGAATTTGCGCACCTTTTCGACGACCGAAAGATCGGAATTGGTCCGGTCCAGCGCTTTACGAACGGCTTGTTTGAACGCCGGAAGATCCTGCAATGCTTGCAGGTCGTATTTCTCGTCATTGGCCCGCGCCCATTCCAGCGCCCATTCGGCATCAGGCACAATCAACCCGACAACGTAAGGGCGCTTGTCACCGCTCACCATCGCTTGCGCAATTTCAGGTTGAAGCGTCAGCATGCCTTCGATTTTCTGCGGCGCGACATTATCGCCTTTATCATTCACGATCATGTCTTTCTTACGATCGGTGATGACAATCCGGCCTGCCTCGTCAAGGTGACCAATATCGCCGGTGTGAAGCCAACCATTCTGAATGGTGCGCGCGGTTTCGGCATCATTGCGCCAATAGCCGTGCATCACCAGCTCACCGCGGCACAGGATTTCGCCATCTTCTGCAATCTTGATTTCAACGCCGCGCATGGGGGGGCCGACAGTGTCCATCTTAAGCCCGGCCGCAGGCCGGTTGCAGCTCATCACAGGCCCGGCTTCTGTTTGGCCATACCCTTGCAGCATGGTCAGGCCCATCGCTTCAAAGAAATTGCCGACTTCGGGATTAAGCGGCGCGCCGCCCGAAACCATCGCTTTGATGCGGCCGCCGAATTTCTGGCGGATTTTGGGGCGCAGCGTTTTTCCGACCAGAAAATCGAGCGGTCTATCGCGCTTGCGTTTCTTTCCGTCTTTGGAATTTTCGCTAATCTTAAGCGCGCTATCCATCATGAAGTTCGCGACTTTACCCTGCTTTTCGATCTGTTTCATGATCCGGGTGCGCAGCACTTCGAACAGGCGCGGTACGACCACCATGATAGTCGGGCGGGTTTCTTCGATATTGCTGGCGAGTTTTTCCAACCCTTCGGAATAAAAGATTTCCGCGCCGACCGATATCGGCAGATATTGTCCGCCCGTATGCTCATACGCATGGCTTAGCGGGAGGAAAGAGAGGAACCGTTCGTCCTCAATCCCGAAATCGGTGATCAAAATCTCGGCAGCGCCGGCGATATTACACAGGATCGATCCGTGATGCTGTTTCACCCCGCGCGGCGCGCCGCCGGTGCCGCTGGTGTAGATCAGGCAAGCGGTGTCTTCGCGCGCAATACCGGCAATCCTCGCATCAACCGCAGCGCGCGCAGCCTTTGTATCACCCGTCAGCAAATCCGCCCAATTGTGGTAATCAAAACTGCCAGACTGTTTGCGGTGCAAGTCTTCGATCCCGATTACGTGATCGGCAATGCCGGTGCGTCCGATTGCGCCGACAACCGGCCCAAGCAGTTTCTCGGTCGAGACAATAACGGCGCGGGCTCCCGAATTGTCGAGAATATGGGCATGATCGCGCTCTGTATTGGTGATGTAGGTTGGCACAGAGATGCAGCCCGCAGCCATCACCGCGATATCGGCAACACACCATTCCGGACGGTTTTCAGAGACAATCGCGACGCGGTCGCCTTCGTTAAGGCCCAGCCCGCGCAGGCTTTCAGCCAGCAAACACACTTGTTCAGCTGTTTTGGCCCAGCTTTGCGTAACCCACTTGCCATCCTGCTTGCGCCCCAGAAACGGCGCATCGCCCTTTTGATCGGCGCGCATCAGGAACAGTTCAACGAGGTTGGTGGCACCGTCGATATCCTGAAGCCACTGTGCATCGCCGGGATCAACTATCGGTCGCTCACCGGAATGGTCAGCATGTGTCTCAGAGGCGTTCACCAATTTCTCTCCTATGCCCTTAAAAGGCTTGGTCTTGGTCAGGTGGCCGTTCGGGCCGTCTGACATAACAGGTATGCAGGTCTGGTTAGAGTTTCAATTCCGTCGCGGCAAGCAAGCGGCCCCAATGGCGGTTCACTCGTACCCCAGCAAATCGGCAATGCGCGGATCGCCTGCCGCTTCCCAACCTGTATCGGTTCGGCGCAAGGCATTGGCTTTTCCGCGCGGTGTCAGAACGCGAACCGAACCGTGGCCTAACGCCTCGAACTCGGCAGTCATGCTTGCAACCGCGCCGCCCTCTTCTGTAATCACGGTCGAACCGAACGCCATGACAAGCGGCATCGCCAGCGCTTCTTTCGCAGTCATCCGGAAATCGAGGACGCCTATGATCGAACGCGCCACCTGAACCGGAATGGTGGGGCCGCCCGCCGCACCGATTATCAGGATCGGATCGCCGGTCGCATTAAAGACAATGGTCGGCGCCATGGATGATCGCGGACGTTTGCCGCCTTCGACGCGGTTTGCGACTGGCTTGCCATCCACTTCTGGTGAGGAGCTGAAATCGGTGAGTTCGTTGTTGAGATAAAAACCGCCGAAATGCAGTCCCGATCCAAATGCGCCTTCGATGGTCGAAGTGTAGCTTACCGCATTGCCTTGGGCATCTACGACAGAGAAATGCGTGGTGCCGTTTTCGGGCGGTTCATCGCCGTCTGCCCGTGCAAATGGCGCACCGGGCGGGGTGCCCGCTTCGACCGACGCAAGGGCTTTGACCGGATTGATCAGCGCGCTGCGGCTGGCGACATAATCTGGATTGATGAGGCCCGTTACAGGGACCGCAACAAAATCCGCATCGCCAATGTAAAGCTCGCGGTCGGCATAGGCGAGGCGTTGGGATTCCAGAAAAACGTGCCAGAATGTCAGGCTGTCTGGTCCCATTGCGGCGATATCGAACCGCTCCAGCTGCCCCAGCATCTGGATCACGGCAACACCGCCCGAAGACGGTGGGCCCATCCCGCATATGGTAAAGGTCCGGTAAGGGCCGCAAACCGCATCGCGCTGTTTCGCGCGGTATCCGACAATGTCGGAAGCATCCATTTTGCCGTCTTGCGGGGTTTGCGCGGCGATATAGGCGGCGAGTTCGCTCGCGCTGTCTTCATAAAAGGCTTTCGGCCCGTTTTGCGCCACGCGTTCCAGCGTTTCAGCAAGGCTTGGTACCTGTACGCGCGTGCCGACTGGCAAAGCCTCCCCATCAGCGCCGAAAAAGATGGCGCGCGCTGCCGGCGATTTGTCGGCCCGGCCTTTGCTTCCCGAAAGCGAGCCGTTCAAACGCGTATTCATCAGGAACCCGTCGCGCGCCAAGGTGATGGCGGGTTCAAACAATTGCGCCCATTCCAGTTTGCCATATTGCTCATGCGCTTTGGCCGCGAGTGCGAGATTGCCGGGTACGCCGACGCTCAAACCGGAAAGGGTCCGCGATGAACTGGGCAGGCGCTCGCCTTCGGCGTTGAGGAAACGTTTTCCGGTTGCGCTGGCGGGTGCGGTTTCGCGGCCATCAAAGCTGACAACACCGTCGCTGCCTGCGTGGATCATAAAGCCGCCGCCGCCGATGCCCGAGCTTTGCGGTTCGACCACGGTCAGAGCCAGCATCACGGCAATCGCGGCATCTGTTGCAGAGCCGCCTTTTGCCAAAATTGCCTCGCCTGCCGCAGTCGCGCGTGGATCGGCGGCGCTCACTGCACCTGCAAGCACACCTGTACCTGCACCTCCACGGGCGCCAGCGGCTTCGATGGCTGGCGGGGCGGAGGTTTGAAGCGGAGCGGAGTACGAAGCGCAGCCCGACAGGGTGAGCGCAAGGGCGATGCTGGCAAAGGTGCGTTTCAACATGCGTCCCTCGCTATTCGGTTCCGACCGCCTCTGCAATGCTCGTAAAACCATCGCGCTGCATCAGCTGTTCCAGACCGGAGACTATCCGGGTGCCGAGGCCGGGCCCTTCATAAACCATCGCCGAATAAAGCTGGACCAGGCTGGCACCAGCCCGGATCCGTTCCCAGGCATCCTGCGCAGTTGCGATCCCTCCTACACCTACGATTGGCATTGCTCCGCCGGTCGCAGTCCGGAAATCGCGCACTCTCTGCAAGGCGAGACGGCGCAAGGGCGCGCCTGAAAGTCCGCCGGTTTCGTCGGCATGATGCGATCGCAGCGGCGGCCGTGAAATGGTCGTGTTGGATACGATGAGTGCGCCGAGTTTCTTGTCGATCGCGATGCGGGAAATCGCGTCGATATCGGACGGTTCAAGATCAGGGGCCACTTTCAGAAAGACCGGTGGCAGCGATCCTTCAGCGGCTTTATCGCGCGCGGCAATGACACCGTCGATCAAATCGGCCAGCGCGGCTTCATCCTGCAACGCACGCAGACCCGGCGTATTCGGACTGGAAACATTGACCGCAAGATAGCTGGCATAGGGGGCCATCAGACGGGCCATTTCCGCGTAGTCGGCGATCCGGTCTTCGGAATCCTTGTTTGCCCCGATATTGATCCCGACGATGCCCGGGCGACCGGCGCGCGCTTTCAATCTGGCTAAGGCCGCATCCGCTCCGGCATTGTTGAATCCCATTCTGTTGATGACTGCGTTGTCTTCCACCAGCCGGAACAAGCGGGGTTTCGGATTGCCTGCTTGCGGGCGCGGCGTGATTGAGCCGACTTCGGTAAAGCCGAAACCCAGCCCCAATAAAGGGTCTGGGACCTCTGCGTCTTTGTCGAAGCCCGCGGCGACACCCACAGGATTGGGAAAGCGCAGGCCGGCGACTTCAACTGCCAGCTTGCCCGCTTGTGCGAGTGATGACCGCGCCCCGCGCGACGGCATGGCTTTTAGTCCGCTGATCGCGAGGCGATGCCCGGTTTCCGAATCGAGCGCGAAAATGGCGGGCTTTAAAAGACGAAACAGCATTCAGCGCGCCTATCTCAGGTTTTGTGCAGCTGTCGAGGGGGCAGAACGTTGAAAAATGTGCAATTTTGAGACAGCCCTTGTCGTTTGCATACAATTAAAAGGCGCGCTCATCTCGTAAAAACATCACGCGACCCGAAGGGCTCGGAGCAGCAATGTGAAGAGTTCCTCAACTTAAATGGGCGGTTCCGTTCGTCGGGGCCGCCCTTTTTTTGTCAATCGATGAAAGGTGCTTTGCCCATGACGTTGCACCTGACGCACCATCTCGCCGATGCGGCAACGCAAGAGATGGCTTGACTTGTAAACCCGCATTGACGAGCGGTAGCGCTAACACATAACCAAAAATTAGGGGTCATCATGGGTCGTTTCGCATTTGCCGGTATCTCGCTGGTCGCTCTGGCTGCATCCGCCTGTACGCCATCCTCAAATGCGCCCTTGGACAGCGTTTCTCAGGCGTCAGCCGTAAAAGCTGGCGCACAGAATTCCGTAAACCTGGCGGCGTTTTTCGAAAATTACGATGCAGCCGGATTAAAGCGATCACCGCAGAGCAAAGCCTATCGCGGTATCCGCGACGCTGATTATGGCAAATGGGATGATCCCTCGGATGAAGCGGCTGCGGCCGATTACAGAGCGACTCAGGATGCCGTTGCCGAAATGCGCGCCGAATACGATCGCGCCGCCCTGTCAGAGGGGGATGCGCTGTCATTCCGCCTGTTCGAAATGATGGCTGAGCGCAGCGCCTCGTTGTACCCCTATCGCGAATATGATTTCCTATTCGATCATCGCCGCGGCGCGCATACCGGTATTCCGGCATTTTTGATCAACATCCACCGCGTTGGCAGCGAGCAGGACGCGCTCGCCTATGTTGAACGGATCGCGGGTATCGGGCCGCAGCTGGAAATGCTGACAGATCAGGCGCGCAAGCGGGCCGCGGCCGGCATCATGCCGCCCGACTGGGTTTACCCCTATGTCATCGCCGATCTCGAAAGCCTGATCGCTGCGGGTGATGAAAACGCCGTGCTTGAGGATTTTTCCGCCAAAGTGGCAAAGCTGGAACTGTCATCTGACGATTCCGAAGGGATGATCGAAGACGCAGAGCAAGCTTGGGCTCAATCCGCCCTTCCCGGTTATAGGCGGCTGCTGGCCGAAATGCGGCGCCAACAGAAAATTGCACCGACCGACGACGGGATCTGGCGCTTGCCGCAGGGCGAAGAATACTATGCCGCGCGCCTCAAAAGCTACACGACTACGGACCTGACTGCGGACGAAATTCACAATATCGGTCTGCGCGAGGTCGAGCGCATCCATGGTGAAATGCGCGTAATCATGGGCGAAGTCGGGTTTGCAGGATCGCTGCAGGATTTCTTTGAATTCACTCGGACCGATGAACGTTTCTATTACACCACGCGCGAGGCCTATCTGGCCGATGCTCAGGAAAAGCTTGATGCGATGGAGCAGAAGTTGCCGGATTATTTCGGCACGCTGCCAAAGGCTTCGATGATCATCAAGCCAGTCGAGGCATTCCGTGAAAAAAGCGCAGGCAAGGCATTTTATCAAAGCCCGGCGGCGGACGGATCACGCCCGGGCACCTATTACGTGAACCTTTATCGTTTGCAGGATATGTCAAAGAACGAGCTTGAAGCGCTCGCCTATCACGAAGGCTTTCCGGGCCACCATTTGCAGCGCGCATTGCAGACAGAGCTCGGTAATGTGCCGCCGTTTCGCCGGTTTGGCGGGGTCACAGCCTACACCGAAGGCTGGGGCCTCTACACAGAGGAACTCGGCAAGGATATGGGTTTTTACCAAGACTCCTATTCTGATTTCGGGCGGCTCGGCATGGAGCTTTGGCGGGCGTGTCGTCTGGTGGTTGATACCGGCCTGCATTCCAAACGCTGGACCCGCGAAGAGGCAATCCAATATCTTAAAGACAATACCCCCAATCCTGAAGGGGATGTTGTAAAAGCGATCGAACGCTACATCACCACACCGGGCCAGGCCACAGCCTACATGATCGGCAAGCTCAAGATTATGGAGCTGCGCGGTAAAGCGCAAAAAGAGCTCGGCGATGATTTTGATTGGGGCGGTTTTCACGATGCAGTCCTGCTGAGCGGGCCGGTGCCGCTGGACATTCTCGATGAAAACGTGGTCAAGTGGATCGAAAGCCAGCGCAACGAATAGGTTGAGATGCCTCAGACCCAGCTAAGCCAATTTGATCTTACTGATCCGATACCCTTCGGTTTTGAGCTGATTGCGGCGCCGGCTGACCTGTCTGATCTGATCAATACGTTTTTTGTCGTAACAAGCGATGCTGCCGTTTTGGATGAGGTGATGCCGGCCTATTCTGCGCAGCTGATGGTCTATGTCGAGGGCCACTCTAATCTGCGGCCTGATGGCAAAGGGGTTCACCGGTCCGAACAGGTCACTTGCACCGCACCTCTGATGAGCGCAGCGCCAATTACGCTGCATGGCCCTTTAAAGATTGTTGGCGCGTCGCTCACGCCGCTTGGCTGGCATTGTCTTTCGGGATTGGCCGCGGATGATGTGAACGATTGCATGGTTCCTGCAAGCCAGATTTTCGCGCAGCACGAGATTGAACAGTTGCGCGATCTGGCACAGCAATTCGCAGCCGGTGATGGATCCGTCGGAAAGATATGCACTGTAATGTCAGAAGCTGTGAGACAGCGGTCTGGTGCGATCAACGCCGAGCATGCCCGTTTTGTCGGCGCGGTGAATGCGTGGTTATCGAGCGCGCTGAACCCGCCGCTTGAGGAATTGTATGCGCAGGTGGGCGTATCGACACGGTCGGCCCAGCGTCTTTGCAAACGTTACTTTGGCGTGTCGCCTTCGCGCTTGCTAAAGCGATATCGCGCGATCCGCGCTGCAATGTTCCTCGCCAATCCTGACTTGTCCGACGAATTGCGGGCTGAAATTCTCAGCATTTATTTTGATCAGGCACATTTGATCCGGGATATCCGCCGATACACCGGGCGAACGCCGACCGCTTTCAAAAATGCGTCCCTGATGCAGGATACGCTTGACCCGGAAGCGCACGGCGAAAGTGCCAAGATCCTGCGTTGAGGCGAATGGGCGTGACGCCATCGAAAAATACCGATACCTGCTCTAGATATGCCGCTGCGCATTCTTATGTCGCTGCCATACAATACCTATGAAGCACTTCGATCTAACCCTCGCGCCCAGCCGGCCTTCACTGGATCAGAGCATCCCGGAATGCCGGCTATCGGGACGGTGCGGCGGCGGGTCGCAATAAGCCGCCATGCCGTCCCCTTTCCATCTTGAATATTACAACCCGCCGGCTGACCTGGCCGAACATGTCCTGGCGCTTTTCCATTTTGCCTGGGACGAGCGCGAGGTTGAAGACCGGCATCCCGGAGCTTTATCGCAGCTTGTGTTGTTCCCGTATGGCTCGGGAGAACTCAATATATCGGGGCGGGTCGATCCGCTGGTGGGTGAAGGCCATTTGCTCGCAGGTTTCGATGTTGCGGCCCCGTTCAAAATGACCGGCCCGTGGCACGCGATTGGCGCATCGTTGTCACCGCTGGGCTGGGCCGCCCTTACGCAATCCGCAGCGAATGAAAATTTCAATCGCTTCATGCCTGCTACGGAATTGCTGGGACCGGAAATTGACGATTTCGCCAAAGCCACCAATGACCTTTACCGGTCAGGGCAGATCACCGGCGAAGAGGGGTGCAGGCTGCTGGCGGATTGGATCGCTCCGCGCCTTCAGCCGATCCCTGCTGCGCACAAAAAGTTGATCGAACAAGGCGTCGCGTGGCTCGGCACATCGCTCAATCCTGATGTTGAGACGCTGTTTGGAAATCTGAATTATTCGCGCCGGCAAGGTGAACGATTGGTCACACGATATTTTGGCCTTTCGCCCAGAGCGCTCGCGCGGAAATATCGCGCCGTCAGAGCCGCCAGCCTTTTGGCGCAGCCTGAATTGACCGACGAAGCCGAAGCAGAAATTGCGGATGCTTTTTATGATCAACCGCATATGATCCGCGAGATCCGGCGATATTGCGGTTACACACCAACCCGGCTTGGCGGGCCGCAAGAGCCGCTGTTTCAAACCATGCTGCGTTTGAAAAATCTCGATCGGCTAAAGCAATTCAGAAGCATCGGTTCGGCACCCAATCCGCAAGACTGATGCACCCTGCGCGCTGGCTTTGCGAGAGTGATCGACCAGTCTTTTCAAACCGCTAACGACTCGCAACAAGGGGTTTTGGCTTGAATTCGGATCAAAACAGTCCGAATTAAACATCATGCGCCTTTCCAATCTCGCAGATTACGCTGTCATCACGATGAGCGCGGCCGCCGGCCATTGCGGCGGAAGCCGGATCAGTGCGAGCGAGCTCGCGGCTGAAACCGGCCTGCCGAAACCGACCGTGCAAAAACTCGTCAGCAAATTGACTGCTGCCGGTTTGCTGCGGTCAGAACGCGGCGCGAATGGCGGTATGCAACTCGCGCGGCCAGCCGCCGCAATCACAGTCGCGGATATTGTCGAAGCGGTCGAAGGGCCCATTGCGCTGACGGCCTGTATCGAGGCGACTGGCGATTGCGATCACGAGGCACGCTGTACGATGAAGCCGCATTGGCCTGTAATTAATGACGCGCTGCGCAGCGCGCTGGCGAATATCAGCCTGACCCAGCTGCGACCCCAACCTCTCTCAATTGAAAAAGAACTGGCATGACCGAAAACGTCGATCTCAAAACCCATGAAGATGAAATTGATGCCGATGCCAAAGCGGCGGCTGCGGCGAACGCCGGAGAATACGAGCACGGCTGGTCTTCGGACATTGAAACCGAATTTGCGGAAAAAGGGCTGAACGAAGACACCGTTCGGTTCATCTCCGGCAAAAAAGGCGAGCCGGAGTGGATGCTCGACTGGCGCCTGAAAGCATTCCGCCTGTGGCAGGAAATGGAAGAGCCGGATTGGGCCAAGGTCGGCTATCCGAAAATCGATTATCAGGATGCGTATTATTACGCCGCGCCCACCAAAAAGATCGAGCTGGACTCGCTTGACGATCTCGATCCCGAAATAAAGCGCGTCTACGATAAACTCGGCATTCCTTTGGGCGAACAGGAAGTTCTCGCCGGGGTGAAAGGCGCAAAGAAAGTCGCCGTGGACGCTGTGTTCGACAGTGTCAGCGTTGCGACGTCTTTTCGCGAGGAGTTAATGCGGGCGGGTGTGATCTTCCGCTCGATCTCAGAAGCAATCAAAGAATATCCCGAGCTCGTGAAGAAGTGGCTGGGCCGGGTTGTGCCGACGCGCGACAATTATTTTGCCTGTCTCAACGCAGCGGTCTTTTCCGATGGCACTTTTGTTTATGTGCCCGAAGGCGTGCGCTGTCCGATGGAGCTCAGCACCTATTTCCGCATCAACGCCGAAAACACCGGTCAGTTTGAACGCACGCTGATCATCGCCGAAAAGGGCGCTTACGTGTCCTATCTCGAAGGTTGCACCGCGCCGATGCGCGATGAAAACCAGCTGCACGCCGCCGTGGTCGAATTGGTTGCGATGGAAGATGCCGAGATCAAATATTCAACCGTTCAGAATTGGTATCCCGGCAACAGCGAAGGCGTGGGCGGGATCTACAATTTTGTGACCAAGCGCGGGCTGTGTCAGGGCGACCGCTCCAAAATCAGCTGGACGCAGGTGGAAACCGGCAGCGCGGTGACATGGAAATATCCGTCCTGCGTTCTCAACGGCGAAAACAGCGTTGGCGAGTTTTATTCGGTCGCTGTGACCAACAATTACCAACAGGCCGACACCGGCACCAAGATGATCCATAATGGCAAGGGTTCACGCTCGACGATTATCTCCAAAGGGATCAGCGCCGGGCATTCGAACAACACCTATCGCGGCCTCGTTCGCGTGGGTCCGAAGGCCGAAGGTGTCCGCAATTTCACCCAGTGTGACAGTCTGCTGCTCGGCGATAAAAGCGGTGCGCACACCGTGCCCTACATCGAAGTGAAAAACCCCGGCGCGCAGATCGAGCATGAGGCCACCACCTCGAAAATCAGCGACGAACAGATGTTCTACGCGCAGCAACGCGGGCTGGACGAGGAAGAGGCTGTGGCGCTGATCGTCAACGGTTTTGCCAAGGATGTGCTGAAGGAACTGCCGATGGAGTTCGCCGTCGAAGCGCAGAAATTGCTGGCGATTTCTCTCGAGGGGAGCGTGGGGTGACCGACCGCAAGAAGCTCGCCCTCAAGCCTGCCTCCGAACAAGGCGACGTCACCGAGAACCTCAACAAAAAGGGTCGCGGTTGGAAGATTTCGGACAAGCGGCTCGACGAGCTGCATGACCGCGCCCGCGAAATGAAGCGGTTTGCTACGCCTGCGCACAAGGCGCTGGCTGCGCGGTTCGCGACCGCTGATCTGGGCCGCCACACGTTCAAACGTTTTGCCGTGGTTGGCAGTGCGATTGTCGATTTCAATTGCCACAGCCTCGGCATGGCCATCGACATTTTTGAAGATGACGACAACGAAACGCTCGCCACGCGCCGCGACAAAAGCCTTGAGGCGGTCGGCATCAAGGTGATGCGCATCCGTGCCTCGGATATCCTTGATGATATGGACAAAGTGCTGGAGCGGATCACGCACGGTATGCGCGCCCGTATCGGCGACAAGCGCGATGCCGCCCGCGCGCACCGCGAGGCGAATCCGAAGCAAGATTATTACAGCCGCCGCGATTAAGCAGCGACGCCAAACCAACAGAATTTGATGAGATTGTTCGCATGTTGAAAATTGAAAACCTCCACGCCGAAGTTGACGGCGCCCAAGGCAAGAAAGCCATCCTCAAAGGCCTTTCGCTGGAAGTGCCTGCGGGACAAGTCCACGCGATTATGGGCCCGAATGGCGCGGGAAAATCCACGCTCGCCAATGTGCTGGGCGGAAAGCCCGGTTACGAAGTGACCGGCGGGTCGGTGACGTTCAAGGGTCAGGATCTGTTCGGCCTTGATCCGCATGAACGCGCGGCCACCGGTCTGTTTCTCGGCTTTCAATATCCGGTTGAAATTCCCGGCGTATCGAATGTTCAATTCCTTCGCGAAGCGCTCAATTCACAGCGCAAATATCGCGGGGAAGAGCCACTTTCGGGCGGCGAATTCCTGAAACTTGCCAAAGCAAAGGCAGGACTGCTGAAGATGGACATGGAAATGCTCAAACGGCAGGTGAATGTGGGTTTTTCCGGCGGTGAGAAGAAGCGCGCCGAAATGGTCCAGATGGGTATCCTTGACCCCGCCTTTGCCGTCCTCGATGAAACCGATAGCGGGCTCGATATCGATGCTTTGCGGATTGTGGGTGAAGGGATCAACTCGATCATGCGTGCGCCCGATAAAGCCGTGCTGCTGATCACCCACTATCAACGCTTGCTTGATGTGGTGAAGCCGGATCGGGTCAGCGTTTTGGCCGATGGCCGGATCGTGCAAACCGGCGGACCGGAACTGGCGCTGCGCCTCGAAGCTGAAGGCTATGACGCCGTAATGGCAGAAGCGGCCGCGTGATGACGCAGAACGCAACCTTACCAACGCGGCGCGATGAAGCCTGGCGCTATGCCGATATCGATGCAGTTCAGCGGCTGGGCGCAGGGGCGCTTGATGCGTGGGACGAAATCAATGTTGCCGATGGCGATACGTGGCACCACACCATGGTCGTCGGATCTGACAGCCCCGAATTGCACCGGTTTCGCATTGTCCTTGGCGCTGGCGCGCGCGCAGAATTGTTTGCGACCAATATAGGCGGCGATTTCACTCGGGTCGAAGTGGAAGTCACACTGGGAACAGGTGCGCATTTTGAATTTGGCGGCGTGACAATCGGCGGCGGCGATGCGGTGCGCGAATTTGTGACCACCACGATCCACGCACAGCCGAACGCAACCAGTAACCAGACCGTGCGTAGTGTCCATTGGGGCACCGGCACCGGAAATTTCATGGGCGAAATCAAAGTCGCGCGCGGTGCCCAAAAAACCGACGCTGCACAGGATTTCAAAGGCTTGCTGCTCGAAGCGGGTGCCAGCGCCAATGCCGTGCCGCAGCTCGAAATTTTTGCTGACGATGTCAAATGCGCCCACGGTGCAACGGTCGGCCAGCTGGATGAAGCGGCGCGGTATTACATGGCATCGCGCGGGCTTTCTCCCGCGCAGGCCCAGCGTTTGCTGGTTCAGGCGTTTATCGGCGATGCGTTTGTCGAACTCGAAGACGAAGCCGAGCGCGAGACGCTTTTGGGCGCGGCGCTGACCGCGCTTGAACGGGTGACCCTTTGAACGCGCCAGCAGCCATAAACGCTCTGCCGGACCTCCGCAGCGACTTTCCGGGGATGGTGACCCGTGACGGAGCGCCGTGGCATTATCTCGACACCGGCGCGACCGCGCAGAAACCGCGCGCGGTGATTGACGCGATGGCGCGCGCTTTGGGACCGGATTACGCGACTGTGCACCGCGGTGTGTATTCGCGCTCAGCCGAAATGACGTCCGCCTACGAGGCTGCACGCCGGACGATTGCGACGTTCCTTGGCGGGAACGAGGAAGAGATCGTGTTCACGCGCGGCGCAACCGAGGCCATCAATCTGGTGGCCAACAGCTGGGGCAAGGCAAACTTGGCACCCGGTGATCGAATTCTGCTTTCCCAGCTTGAACATCATTCCAACATTGTCCCGTGGCAGATGATCGCAGAGGCCACAGGTGCGCAAATCGACGTGTGCCCGTTAACCGATGATCATTGCATTGATCTGGACGCGGCAGAAGCGATGCTGACCGATCGGCACAAGCTGGTCGCGCTGTGCCACGTTTCCAACGTGCTTGGCAGCGTGCTGGATGCCCCGCGCGCGGCGCGGCTTGCGCATAAAGTCGGCGCAAAAATCCTGCTCGATGGCTGTCAGTCGGCTCCGCATATGGCGGTGGACATGGCGGTGCTGGATTGCGATTTTTACGTGTTCAGCGCGCATAAGCTTTATGGCCCCACCGGGATCGGCGCATTATGGGCGCGTAGCGAAATCCTCGATGCGATGCAGCCATGGGAAGGCGGCGGGGCGATGATCGACCGGGTGACCTTTGAAAAGACCACCTACGCTCCGGCGCCACAGCGGTTTGAAGCGGGCACACCGGCCATTACCGAAGCCATCGCGTTTGCCGCAGCCGCCGATTATGTCAGCGCTGTGGGAATTGACCGGGTGCACGCATCCGAAGCCGAATTGGTCGCCCGCTTGCGCCGGGAACTTGGCGCGATGAACGATGTGACGCTGTTCGGCCCCGCCAACAGCGCGGGCATTGTCAGTTTCGCGATCGACGATATTCACCCGCACGATCTCGGCACGATCCTTGACGAGGGCAATGTCGCGATCCGTGCCGGTCACCATTGCGCGCAGCCTTTGATGGATTATCTTGAAGTTCCGGCGACCGCGCGGGCCAGCTTTGGCCTCTACTCAACTCATGACGACATCGACGCGTTGCTGGAAGGGATTGCCCGCACACGCCGAATTTTTGGAAAAGGGACAGGCTCATGAACAAGCCTCAGGACGAAAAAGAATTCGTCGCCGCACCTGCGCCGAACGAACAACAGGTAGAAAAGCCGCCGCGGGCCCGTGTGTCTGATGCGGTTGATCCCGATGTTTCTGCGCAGCCGCGCAAACGCGATTACCTCGATGGATTTGTGAACCAGCAACCGGCAGAAGGCGCTGTGGGCGGCGCAGGCAGCGATTTGCAGGCCGCCGTTGTCGAAGCGCTCAAGGAAATTTTCGATCCTGAAATTCCGGTAAACATCTATGATCTTGGTCTGATCTACGGGGTTGAGGTTGATGATCAGGCCGATGCGACCGTCACCATGACTTTAACCACGCCGCATTGCCCGGTTGCCGAAACCATGCCGGGCGAAGTGGAGCTGCGGGCTTCGTCTGTCCCCGGTATCCGCGATGCCGAGGTCAATCTGGTCTGGGATCCGCCATGGAGCCCGGAAAAGATGTCTGATGAAGCGCGCCTCGAGCTGGGGATGCTGTGATGGCTGATGTGAAAACGCGCAAATTGCCGGCAGCAGTCACGCTTACCAAAGGTGCGGAAGAACGCATCGCGCATTTGATGGGTCAAGCCCCGGACGACGCGATCGGTGTAAAGCTATCCACTCCGCGGCGCGGATGTTCGGGTCTTGCCTATTCGGTCGATTACGTCACCGAAGAGGCAAAATTCGACGAGAAAATCGAAACCCCCGGCGGCACTTTCTACATTGACGGTGCGAGCGTCCTGTATCTTGTCGGGTCGATCATGGACTGGGTTGAAGACGATTTCACCGCCGGTTTTACCTTTGAAAACCCCAACGCCAAAGGCGCATGCGGTTGCGGCGAAAGCTTTATGGTTTGATCCCGGCGCGATGATCGCCGGGATAGAGCGCTAAATCGCCTTCAGATCAGTTCGTCGTCGGCCAGCCGCCGGAGCAAACGCTTTTCGAGCGCGTCGATCTGGCCATCATCGTCCAGCGCGACATCAAGCCAGTCTTTTTCCGCTGCGGTGACCGCATGACCGGCATCGGCATCGCCGGAATAGTCGTTTTGCGGCCCATCTGTTCCAGCAAGGTGTTCGGCCAACCAACGGATGCGGGTTGGCAGGCTCGCATCGCTTTTTGCCATTTGCGAGAAAAAGCGCCCGATGTTGGCGGAATTGTCTTCGATTGTGCGGATCAATTCCAATTTGCGTTCATGGCTAAGCTGGGCGTTGTCGAGCGAAAATCCGCGCAGATGATTGGTAATCCCATCGACGAACAGATCACCCCAACTTGGATCATTATCATTGGCCAACGTGGCATTTTTTAACCGCAATAGCAGCTCTGCATCGAACCTGCTTACCGCCGCCGGACCATACCCGCCGCTTGAGAAAATCACGCGGCGCAGGATTTTAACCTCGGCTTCGCTGATATGTACCGAAGACAGCTCCCCGCCGCAGCGGGTGGGGCCGGTCCCCGTCAAAACTTCATTTTCGATCTGACCCAGCACATAATTCTTGAGTGCGTCCGGCACATTTTCAGCGCGTTCGACGATCCGAACGAGCGTTTCCAGTTCGACCATGCTTTCTACCACACCGTCATGATCGACCTGTGCAATCAGCCACTCTGCCTCTTCGGGGCTGCATTGCAGGCGCGGCTGCGCGGCGTTGAGGACATATTCCCCGATCGCCTCGACAAAGAAATCGCACCATGCCGGGTCGCGATCGGAAAGAACATTGTTGATCGCAAACAGCGCCTCGGCCTCCTCGCGGGTGATGATGCCATCACCCCATCCCTGACGGCGCAGGCCCAGCAATTCTTCGGGCGATACCACGCCATCGGCTGCGGCGCGGTGGGCGAGCTCGGTAAAATGTGTGGTCATAGCCTGCGTAAAACCTCTTTAAACAATCACGCGGCGCTATACCGCGAATGTGCTTAAGACGGGGTTACCGCTGCGCAACCTCGGCAAGGCACTGGCTTCTGTTCACAGGTCCACCGCCTTCGCGCAGACGGGCCTCGATATGGGTTGAAATGGGCTCTGCGCCAGCATTGAGGGGGTAAAGGTATATATCGAGGACGCAGGTCTCGCCTGCGAATTGCAGTTTCCGGGAGTCCCCCTCGGTCAGGTCGATCCGCGGCTCGCCAAGCCGGTCGAGCAGCGCCGACGCGCGGACCCCAGTGATCCCTTCGAGGCCCGCCTCACGCTGAATTGATGGCGCGCGAAAACCCGAACTTTGCGGCGCGGCTTTGGAGCCAACACCAGCAGAGCTGCCCGAAGATGTGTACGTTGCGGCCGATCCCCCTGCGCAGGCAGGCAACAGCATGATCATAGCCAGCAACACTGCCTTACGCATCGTATGTCTCCAATCGGCGCATCGCATCATGGGCCAGATGCGTGCCAGCCGCTGCCCCTATCACAGGAGCAATCAAATTGAGAAACGGCACGAGCATCATCGCCGCAATCGCGCCGCCAAGCATCAATCGTTGCCCGCTGGGCACGGGGGTGGGCAGGGGTTTGCCATCGGTATGCCTGAGCCAGCCCATATCGGTGAGTTCGCGGCCCAACAACACCGCATTGACCGCCAGAAAAACAATTGCAGGACCAAAAGCTGTGAAAACCAGCACCGCAGCCAGCGGCAGCGCCAGCAGATTGAAACCCAATGCGCGGCCCAATCCTCTGAGCGAATTGGCGATATCTTGTGGCAGCGGCAGCGGCTTCGCCTTGTCGGCCAGATCGGGATAGTGTTTGGCCTCGACCGCGGCGACGATTTTATCAGCGAAAAACTGCAAAACGGCGAGCGCTACGATCCGAAACAAAAACCAAAAGGCGATGACCGCGATAATTGCCGCAGCCGCAGCCTGCGCCAGGCCGCCCGTTTCCCAGCCCGCCCGGGCGAACAGCCATTCCAGCCCGAAATACAATCCAACACCGGCGCCCACGAACAACAGCAGCGTAATCGCAATGCTTTTTGCCGCCACGCGCAGGATCGCCGGATCGCCCAGCTGGCCAAAGGCTTTGGACAAGGATGAGAGCACCGCGTTCATGCCTCAGCGATGATGCGGGCTCTGTCCGAAGTCAAATGCCAATCTACCGTTCATCCACCCCTTGGCGTATTGACCGGTTCCCGCTAGGCGGGCGCCACCTTCAAACGCTTTGCAAAATATCAGGACGAATTCTTGTGACAGACCCCCGCTATGACGTGATCGCCATCGGTAATGCCGTGGTCGATGTAATTGCCTCATGTGAAGAGGAGCTGATCGAAGAGCTCCAGCTTAATCGCGGCGGCATGACCTTGATTGACGAAGCGCGCGCCGATGAATTGTACGCCGCAATGCCGCCTGCGCGCGAGCTGTCGGGCGGATCGGCGGCCAATACGCTTGCGGGGCTTTCTACCCTTGGCTTGCAATGTGCCTTTATCGGGCAGGTCGCGGATGACCAGCTGGGCAAAGTGTTCCGCCATGATATGCGGGCAACCGGCATCGACTTTGATACGCTAGCACGTAGCGGTGAACCTGCGACGGGCCGTGTGCTTATCCTGGTGACGCCCGATGGCGAGCGGACGATGAACACTTTCCTGGGTGCTGGGCAATTCCTGCCAGCGGCGGCTCTCGACGAGGATCTGATTACCAGCGCGAGCATTTTGTATCTCGAAGGCTATCTGTGGGATCCCGAAGAACCCCGCCGCGCTATGCGCCGCGCCATTGATGTCGCCAAAAGCGCGGGCCGCAAGGTCGCCTTTACCGCCAGCGAAAGCTTTGTGATTGATCGCCACGGCGATGATTTCCGCAGCATGATCGAAGACGGCGTGATCGACATCCTGTTCGTCAATGAAAGCGAGCTCGCTACGCTCACCGGCGAAGATGATTTTGAAGCGGGCCTCGCATCGGTCGCGGGCAAAGTTCCGGTTCTGGTTGCCACGCGCAGTGAGAAGGGCGCGGTCGCCATTGCCCACGGCATGCGCGCTGAAGTTGCGGCGGAACCGATCGCCAAGGTGATCGACACAACCGGCGCAGGCGATCAGTTTGCCGCAGGCTTCCTGTCGGGCTTTGTCAAAGACGCACCGCTTGAGGTGTGCCTGAAACGCGGTGCAATCGCTGCGGCCGAAGTGATCTCACATTATGGCCCGCGCCCGGAAACGGATATGCAGGCTCTTATGGCTGATAAATTGTCGTAAAGATTGTAGGCACCGCATGACAAATCCGCGATGTGTCATGCGGTGCCTACACGGTTTAATTTCGCAAAATCAAATGCTTGCCAGTGTAGGCCTCGGGTGACACTTGCCCAACAATGATGGGCCGCGTTCAGAGTGCTGACGATGTGAAAGAACCACTTGCTGTGTAACGCAGAGCGTGGGTGTAGGAAAATTAGGGCTGGGGCCGGTAATCCTCACTCTGCAGGGTCAGCATGTAATCCGCGATCTGCTTTGCTTCGCCGGGTGAGAGTTCGAAATCCATCTGCTCGGGATAATTATGCGCATCCAGCAGCCACGGCGCCAGCGTTTCGCGCGTTAACCCTTCACGATTGGCGATAGAGGCGAAGGTAGGCGCTTTCGGATTGGGCGATTCAAAGGGTTCCTCAACCGCGTGGCAATCGCCGCATACCCCTGCAATCAGCGACGGCGGGGTTTGCGCGGATGCGGGCAATTGCGGGCGCATTCCTGTCTGACATGCAGGCACAAGGAAAACGCAGCCGGTTAAAGCGATAAAGCGAGCGATTGTTGGGTTCATCATGCACCCTTTTAAGCACCAATTCGGCCGCTAAACCTTGATCTGGATCAATTTTGCGCGGCTTTTTGCTCCATCTCGCGCGCGATTTCCCTGTGACCGATGTCCCTCCGGCAGAACCCGCTTTCAAAGCGGATCGCATCGACCGCTTTATAGGCTGCTTTTTGTGCTTCGGTAACGTTCGCACCGGTGGCGGTGACATTCAGCACGCGGCCTCCGTTTGCGATCAAGGTCCCGTCTTTGATCGCGGTGCCGGCGTGAAAGACTTTCGCGCCGCCCGTTTCGGCCGATCCCAGATCAATCGCGCCGCCTTTCTGGGCGCTGGCGGGATAACCCTCTGCCGCCATCACAACCGTTAGCGCGGTTTCATCGGCAAAATTCGCCTCGGCGCTTTCCAGTTCTCCCTTTGCACAGGCGAGCATGAGCGCGGCAAGATCGCTTTGCAGCCGCATCATCAACACCTGACATTCCGGGTCGCCAAAACGGCAATTGTATTCGATCAATTGCGGGCCGCTTTCGGTGAGCATCAGACCCAGATACAGAACCCCGGAATAGGGCATGCCCTCGGCGCGCATCGTATCAACCGTCGGGCGGAGAATTTCATCCATCGCGCGCTGTTGCAAATCCGGCGTCAGAACCGGCGCGGGCGAATAGGCGCCCATGCCGCCGGTGTTCGGTCCGGTATCGCCTTCGCCAACGCGTTTGTGATCCTGCGCGGTGCCAAACGGAACAATGTGGGTGCCATCGGTGATTGCAAAGAAACTGGCCTCTTCCCCATCAAGGAACTCCTCGATCACCACTTCAGCGCCAGCCTCGCCGAATTGACCGCCGAACATATCGGCCAGCGCGGCCTCTGCCTCGGTGCGGTTTGGCGCGATCACCACGCCTTTGCCCGCTGCCAATCCGTCCGCTTTCAAAACATAGGGCGCATCGAATTTGTCCAGCGCTCCGCGAGCCTGATCCAGCGACGTTGTGCGGATATAGCCGCCGGTCGGGATGCCGGCGCGCTGGCACAGATCTTTGGTAAATCCCTTTGACCCTTCGAGTTGGGCGGCGGCTTTATCCGGCCCGAACACAGGAATGTTGGCTGCACGCAGGCTATCGCCCAAACCGTCCACCAAAGGTGCCTCTGGCCCGATGACGACCAGATCAATGCTGTGCTCCTGGCAAAACCGGACACAGGCGGCATGGTCGCTGGCGTTCAGCCCGATGAGCTCGGCACATTCTTCGATTCCCGGATTTCCGGGGGCAGCCAGCAAACGCTCGACACTTGGGGATTGCGCCAGCTTCCACGCCAGCGCATGTTCGCGCCCACCCGATCCAAGCAAAAGGATATTCATGGCTCGCGCCCCCTCACAATATGATGACAGTTCCGAATCTGGCGGTTTGGTAGCGCGCGAGCGTCAGGGCGACAACGCCCCACCGCTGTCGATCACCGAGATTTCGGGCCTGCTCAAACGGACGGTCGAAGATCAGTTCGGTCATGTGCGCCTGCGCGGCGAAATGTCGGGCGTGAAACGGGCGGCATCCGGCCACCTTTATTGCGCGCTCAAGGATGATAAGGCCGTGCTCGACGGAGTGATGTGGCGCGGCAATGCCGGGCGGCTCTCCTTTGCACCCGAAGACGGGCTTGAGGTGATCGCGACCGGCAAATTGACGACCTATGCGGGGCGGTCAAAATATCAGATCGTGATCGATTCGCTTGAACTGGCGGGCGAGGGCGCTCTGCTGGCTCTGCTCGAAAAAACCCGCGCCCGGTTAGAGGCAGAGGGCCTGTTTTCTCGGGACCGCAAACGCGCTCTGCCCTATCTGCCCCGAACAATTGGCGTGGTCACATCACCAACCGGATCGGTTATTCGCGATATCCTCCACCGGTTGGCAGATCGTTTCCCGAGCCATGTTATCGTTTGGCCTGTTCTGGTTCAGGGTAAAGGCGCAGCTGAGCAGGTATCCGGCGCAATTCGCGGCTTTTCAGCCCTCCCGGCAGATGGCCCTGTTGCGCGCCCCGATATTGTGATTGTCGCGCGCGGCGGCGGGTCGATCGAGGATTTGTGGAGTTTCAACGAAGAGGCCGTGGTTCGCGCCATCGCCGAATGTACCATTCCGGTTATTTCTGCTGTCGGTCATGAGACCGATACGACGCTGGCGGATTACGCTGCGGACCGGCGCGCCCCGACCCCCACGGCGGCGGCGGAAATGGCGGTGCCAGTGCGGGTCGATCTGGAAGCAACGCTGGCCGATTTTGCCGCTCGCCAGCGCCGGGCGGTGTATCGTCCGGTTGAGCTGGGCCGGGAACGGTTGGAGGCCCGCGTGCGGCGGATGCCCAAGCCCGAACAGATCGTGCAGACGCAGACACAGCGCCTCGATGATCTTGCCGAGCGGTTGCGGCGCGGATTGATGGACCGGGCCGGGCAGGGGCGGGAACGGCTCGCCGGGGTGGCATCGCGCCTTTCGCCCAATGCGCTGAAACGGGCGCATGGCGATGCGCAGCGGCGGCTGGATAATATGCGGCTCGTGCCTGCATTGATCGAACGGCCACTGGCCGCGAAGCGCGATGCTTTGGCGGCGCTGGCCCGGATTGCCGAGCAATTGCACCCCGAAAAACCGCTGGAGCGCGGCTATGCGATTGTCCGCGATGCCAATGGAGCGGCGCTGACCAGCAAGGCTCAGGCGGAGCGTGAGGCGGCGCTTAAGCTCCAATTCAAGGACGATGTGCTTGAAGTGACGACGGGCGCTTCAGGCGCGGCCCCGCCATCTGTCACTTCACCGGCCAAGCCCAAGCGCACACCGAAACCAAAGGCCACTCGGGAGCCCGCATCCGGAACCCCGCCGCGCCAGAACGATTTGTTTGACTAACTTTGCAATGCTAGAGCGAAACCCATGTTGATGTCATCCGGCGATAAAGCCGCCAAACTCCATTATGGCCCTTCCACTTTCCGCGTTTTGCGGCCGGGGCAGCATGTATTCTGTGCTGTGTCGGGAGAGGTCATCCTGCTCGAAGAATTGCGCTATTGGAGCGCCCAGCATCAAGAGGCCTATGCCTCGCCGGAAATCGCGACCAAGCGCCTGCTTGGCGAGGTTTAACCGATGGCGAAAGGCTGGATACCCCTAAGCGTTGCCGGAGCTGCCTTTGCCGGCCTGATGAGCTGTGCAGGTGCCGAAGCCGAGGGTCCGGAGCCGGTTGTCGCCGCCAATCCGGTAGAAGCAGGCGAGCCAGCGCCAATCGTAATTCAAGGCCAGATTTCCCCGCCTGACTTCGAATATGCCGGTGAACTCACTCAAGGCGGGTGGATCAAAGGTTCTGTGCCGTATGGCACCGTATCGGCTACGCTTGGGGGACAGCCGCTGGAACTCGGCGACAAGGACCGCGAATTTTTCGCCGCTTTTGACCGCGACAGCGCGGGCAGTCTTACCCTCACCGCAAAGCTAGCCAATGGTGCAACCTATTCCGAAGAGCTGACCATCTCCCCGCGCAAATGGAATATCCAGCGTGTGAACGTGGCCAAGCGCGGTGGCGGCAGCAGCGAGGCATGGTGGAAAAAGCGCGAGCCGGAATGGCTGGCGATCAAAGGCGCGCGGGAAAAAATCACTGGCGCGGCTGGCTGGCAGCAGGATTTTATCTGGCCGGTAAAGGGGCGCATTTCGGGCCAGTTTGGCCGCCAGCGAATCTATCGCGGCGAACCGGGCAGCTATCATTCGGGCATCGACATTGCGCCGGGAAATGGCGTGCCGTTTGTCGCTCCGGCTGACGGTGTGGTGGTGCTTGCGCGGACAGGCTTCAGCCTTGAGGGCAATATCATCATGATCGATCACGGCGCCGGGCTTAACAGCGCATTTCTCCACGCGTCCAAGATTGCGGTGAAAGAGGGGCAAAGCGTGCGCCAAGGCGATCATATCGGCAATGTTGGCGCGACAGGCCGGGCAACCGGGCCGCACCTGCACTGGAGCCTCAAATGGAACGATGCACGGCTTGATCCGCTGCTTTTGACGGGTCCGATGAACTGACATGAAAAGCGCGCGCCGCGTGATCGCGGCGATCACGGTTGCATGCCTTTGCGCGCCGGGAACATGGCTGCGCACGCCGGTGTCGTGGGATCCGCCTGCCACACTCAAAATCGAACAGGTCCAGCAGGCCGGAGATACCGGTGTTTCGGCCTGGCCCGGCTGGAGCGTTGCGGGCGTGTGGCATTATAGCGGGCAAAGCCTGCTGTTCGGCGGATTTTCGGCTTTGGCGGCTTTGCCGGATCAGCGATTGATGGCATTTTCGGATCGCGGCGCACGGTTCACGCTGTCACAGCCGGATACGGGCATATCCCAGTGGAGCATCGACCGGCAGAAATTCGATTTGCCGCTGGCGACTGCGATCCCCGATGCAGAGGCCGCCGCGATAGATTCCGATGGCGCGCAATATTGGCTCGCGTTGGAAAATGCCCACGGCATTTACAGGTTTGACCGCGATAATACCGCCAGCGGCTCGATAAAGCTGCATGCAGCTGCATTGGGCTGGACGAACAACACGGGCGCCGAAGCGATGGCGCGGTTGCAGGACGGGCGCTTTGCGATCCTGCCCGAGGGCCGCCGGATCGGTTTGATCTTTGCCGGTGATCCAATCGAAACGCGCGTGTTCAAAACATTCGCATATTTGCCGCCCATTCCCGGCCATGCCGCGACCGACATGGCGCAATTGCCCGATGGCCGTGTGCTGTTGTTGCTGCGCAATCTGGACCCGTCAGGCGGAATTCCGGTGTTTGAAAGCAAACTCGCGGTCGGCCCCGCGCCGGACGCTGATGGTGATCTGCCATGGGCGCCGCAAATCACTCTTGATCTGGCCGGCGTCATCCCGCGCGAGAATTACGAAGGGATCGCGCTGCGCGAAATGGCCGACGGCCGCGTTGCAGTCTGGCTGATTTCGGATGATAATCTGTCGGTGATGCAGCGGACTTTGCTGGCCAAGCTGATCTTTGATCCAGCGGAAGCAGCACCGCCGGAGTAAGCGCGCAAACGCAAAAGGCGCGCAGAGCCAAGCTCCGCACGCCTTTTCAGCGTCACGCCTTTACCCGAATGCGTTAAGCGGCAGCAGCAGCTTTTTTAAGTTCACGCTTAACTTTCAAAGCGCGCGATGAAAGTTTGTCATCCTTGGTTTTCAGCAACCAATTGTCGAGACCGCCATTGTGCTCAACCGAGCGCAGGCCGTGTGTCGAAACGCGGAATTTAAAGCTACGCTCGAGCTTATCGCTCAGCAGCGTAACGTTCTGCAAGTTCGGCAGGAAAACGCGCTTGGTCTTGTTGTTGGCGTGGCTAACATTGTTGCCCACCTGGCGACCTTTGCCGGTCAGTTCGCAAATACGCGACATGATATCTCTCATCTATTCACGGTTACGGGCCGCACGAACGATTCGGCGGACCAGAAAATCGGGTTATCCCGGAAAGCGGCGCGCATAGCCGGGCACTGGCGAATCGTCAAGCAAAGTTGCGTGGTTGCCCGTGCGCCGCTACCGCCCTTCCTATGACCAGATGGCCAATACCGCAAGCAATGAAGCAGGCTCTTGAAGCCGCCCAAGCGGCGGCGGGCGCAGGCGAGGTCCCTGTCGGCGCGGTCGTTGTGAAGGGTGACACCGTAATCGCGGTGGCTGCCAATGCGACCCGCGTCCCGCCCGATCCAACCGGCCATGCTGAAATTCGCGCCCTGCGCGATGCGGCGGCAAAGCTCGGCGATGAACGCCTGACCGGATGCGATCTTTACGTCACGCTGGAACCCTGCGCGATGTGCGCCGGGGCTATCTCTCATGCCCGTATTGCGCGGCTATATTACGCCGCGAGCGATCCGAAAGGCGGCGCGGTCGAGCACGGCACAAGGGTGTTTGAGCACAAGCAATGCCTGCACCGGCCCGAAGTGTATGCCGGGATGGGAGAGGAAGAGGCCGCCAAACTGTTGCGGACGTTCTTCAAAGACCGGCGCTGAGGCTGTGTTTTAGCCCTCCAGCCATGCAATCGCTTCATCCTGCTTGTCCAGATCGAAACAGCGCAATTTCGGCTTGATCAGCGGGTCCATCAACCCCGCCATGCTTTTGATCCAGGCGGGCCCCCCGACAATGGCATAACGATCCAGCTTGCCCATAAGCTCAAGCTTACCGGAGAAAACTTCGCTGCTGAACATCGTGTCGGCATCAAAGCCGTGCCAATTGCGAATGACGAGCATCAGGCGCGAGCAATCGGAATCACCAAAGCGGGCGCGCAACATCGCTGTTCCGCGTTCGGACTCTTCGCGATCGAGCCTGCCTGTGATCTCGTATGCGGCGATGTCCGGCTTGCCGATATCCAATTCGTGCACTGCACCGCGATGGGCGCCGTCCGTCTTTCCCAGCACCCATGCGAGCGCCGCATCGGCTTCATCCTCGTCATACACTTCATAGACCACGCCGGGCAGCAGCGCGCTTTCGAGCCGTGCCCCCGTTCGAACCCAATCATTGTCTGACACCACCGCTATACGGCCCAGGCCATAAATCCATTTGAACAAAGTGGGCATGTGCGCCAATTCGATTGCCACCGCCGAGAACGAGAAATCGGTGACTGCCGTCACATCGATCAGGATGTTGCCTCCACCGCCCGCCTTGTTGCGCTCACGCGCAAATTCGACGAGTTTTTCGGCGTCAGCCTGAAGGAATTCGCCCATCACAACCATGCGATGCGCGGTGTCTGATATCTGCTGGATGTTGATCATGTTGCAAATATACGCGGCCAGCGATTGCCCCGCATTGATCAAGATCAAAGAATTATCACAATCCCCGCCAGATTTTTGCTCTGGCCGTGTCGCGCGCGCCAAATCTGTTCGCGTCACACCGAACCGGGCGGAAGCGTTTGCCGTAACAAATCCGCAGTTCCTGAAGCCATCCGCGCTGGTTGAGTTTCACACCCACCGCGCTCGCTGGAATGCCGGTATTGGCATCGGCAAAGGCTTTGCGGATGCGGCCTGCGGTCAGGCCGTCTTCGCGGCTGATTCGATCAAAATCGGGGATGCGATAACTGTCCCACAGAATGCGCGTAACCTTGAAATAGGTTTCGGGCCGTTTTGTCATGCAGCTGCCATGCTTTGCCCATTGCCGCGCCACCAACCGCGCAGATGGCATCATGCACAGATTGCGGCGCATCTCCTTCGGCGTCAGCTTGACCGGTGCCGGGCACCATTGCGGCCAGCTGCCTGAACTTTCGGGCCAGAACCCATGAACCACGAGGCCAAATCGGCCATTATCGCCCGAACATTGCGTGCGATGGGCGCGGCTGTCTTCGCGCGGCTTGCAGAACTCGGGCGACCAGCTGAGCGCCATTGTATAGCCCGTCACCGGCAAGGCACGAGGGCGGCTGTCCGGCGATATTTGCGGCACGCTGGAAATGCTTGGCATTCGGCATTGGTATGCCTGCGCTTGGACGGCGGCGGGAACGGCCAGACTGGCAAGAGCCAGGCCGAGGCTAATCGAATGTCGCAGGGTCAATCTCCTTGATCGCAAACCATTCCTGCGAACCGCGTGTATACAGCAGCGCGACCGCTGCAAGCGCAATGCATTGACCGGCGAGAATCCCGGGCAGGGCGTATAGCACGGGGAAATTGGCGACGAGCAGCACGGCTTTGACCCCTGCCATGCCGGTAATGAACATGCGCGCAAACCGGCTGGCCGCGATCCACACCAGAGCAATCGGGATCAGCTCTACAGTGAACCACGCGGAGCTGGATACGATGGTCCAGTCGCGGTTCCAGTCCAGGCCAAGACCGAGCGAGCGCAGGAATTCCTCCTGAGCGGGCAAATCGAACAGCGCGACCGCGAGGTTCCAGATGGCAAGGATCAACAACACGCCTGCGAACAGATTGATCGACCACGGTCTGGGACCCTTTGCGAACTTCATAGAGGCGTAAAATCAAGACCCACATCGGCGGCAGGTGCGCTTTGGGTGAGGCGTCCGACCGAGCAATAATCGACACCGCTCGCTGCCTTGGCCTTGATCGTATCGAGGTTGATCCCGCCGCTTGCCTCGGTTGCCGTGCGTCCGGCGACGATGGCGACGGCTTGTTCGAGGACATCGGGCGACATATTGTCGAGCAGCAGATGATGCGCGCCTGCTGCGATTGCCGGTTCGATCTGGTCGAGCCGGTCAACTTCGCAAATGATCGGTTTGACGCCGGCATCGCGCGCGCGGCGCACTGCTTCTCCTACGCTGCCTGCAACTGCAACATGATTGTCTTTGATCATCGCTGCATCCCACAGGCCCATGCGGTGATTCTGTGCCCCGCCCATGCGGACCGCGTATTTTTCCAACACCCGCAGACCGGGCAGGGTCTTGCGCGTATCGAGCAGGGTGCAGTTCGGATTGTCCATCGCATCGACATAGGCGCGCGCCATGGTCGCAATGCCGGAGAGGTGCTGAACAATATTAAGCGCGCTGCGCTCCGCCGTCAGCAGCGCCCGCGCATTGCCTTTCAGCCGCATCAGATCGGTCCCGGCGTTCACTCCGTCACCATCGGCAACCAGCGCCTCGATCTCGACATCAGGGTCAAGCGCGCGAAAGAACGCTTCGGCCAACGGAAGTCCCGCGACCACAATCGGATCGCGGCTGTCCATCACGCCAGAAAAGCGCGCATCGGCGGGAATTACGCTGGTCGAGGTGACATCTGCACCCCCGCCATCGAAACCTATGCCGAGATCTTCATCAAGGGTGCCGCGCACAAAGCGGGTGAGGTCGAAACCGGGGAGTGTGAAGTGAGCCATAGTTTGTGTCTGTGGCGTTTTTTTCTTTGCGCCTCAAGCGCTGGCGTTCGCATTCGCTCACTTGGCTCCCCGCCACAAGGCACCCCAGCCGGCCAACCTTGCGATGCCTGCGCCGTTGAAACTGGCCTGCTTGAAGAATTAGCTGCAGAGCTCCGCCTCGAAGCGCGCCTAGATCAATGCACGAACCGAGCAACGACATCGCGATATGACCGCGAAACTTTCACTTCGGCGCCGCTATCCAGCACCAGGAAGCATTCGCCATTGGTATGCGGTTTCACCTGACGCACCTGATCGAGATTGACGATCGTGGAGCGGTGTACGCGTTGAAATTTGCGCGGGTCGAGACGGCGTTCCAGATCTTTCATCGTTTCGCGCAGGATCAGCGAATTGTCGCCGGTATAGATGCACATGTAATCGCCCGCAGCCTCGATATGTTCGATCGAGTCAACCTCGACGCGGAAAATCTGGCCGCGATCCTTCACATTGATAAGCTTTTCGAAGCGATCCGAACCGGCGTCTTCGGCTTCGCTGAAATTGGCGGCGCGCTCCGGGGCGACCTCGGCCAGCACATCCAGCAATTGCTCGGCATCTTCAGCGGATTTCTTTTCTGCGATCCGCTGGCGTACACGCTCGATCGTGTCGGCCAGCTTGTCTTCATCGACCGGCTTCATCAGGTAATTGACGGCATTGGCTTCAAACGCGCGGATTGCGTGTTCTTCATAGGCGGTGACGAACACGAACAGCGGCGGTTCAATCTCCATCACGCCTTTGACCACGGAAAACCCGTCAAAACCGGGCATCTGAATGTCGAGGAAAACAAGATCGGGCTTTTCCGTTTTGATCTTGCGAATAGCCTCGCGTCCGTTGGAGCAGGTGTCGATGACTTCGACGTCTTCAAACGGCTCAAGCCGCACTTGCAGGCCTTGAATGGCGAGTTTCTCATCATCAACGAGTATGGTGCGAATAGTCATAATTATGATCCAGTGGCGCGTTGGGGGTTTAACGTTATGACGTTGGTGGCATCGGGGGTTGAGCCAGCATCATCAGGTTTATCGGGGGTTTCCACGGGCGCCTCTTCCAAAGGCTCATATGGGATTTCAATCATCACTGTGAAGCCTCCGCCCGGTTCGGAGCGGGTTTCGAACAGGTGACTGTCGCCGTATGCCTGCATCAGGCGATTGCGGATATTGGCCAGCCCGACGCCGGTCGATACGGTCTGGCTGGGCGCGGGATTGCCCAGATGATCGATAATGGCGTGATCCATCGGGCTATCGATCCCGGGGCCGCTGTCTTCCACCGTCATTCGCAACCGGTCACCAATAACACGCGCGGTAACCGATATCCGCGCGCCTTCCTCTTGCGGGCTCACCGCATATTTGATCGCGTTTTCGACCAGCGGTTGCAGCAGCATGGAGGGCAGGCAGGCGATCCGGGCTTTATCCTCGATCTCGAAATGCGTGCGCAGCCGTTCTTCAAACCGCATCCGCTCAATATCAAGATATAGGCCGAGCGTTTCAATCTCCTGCTCCAGTGTGACCTGACTGCCCGGCTCTGCGATCAATGTGTGCCGCAAAAAGCTCGACAGCCGTGTCAACATCGCATTGGCCGGCTCAGTCTGTTTGAGCAGCACCAGCGTGCTGATGGAATTGAGCGTGTTGAATAGGAAGTGCGGGTTCAGCTGATAACGCAGCATCGCCAGTTGCGCCGCAGTGGTCTGCGCCTCCAGCCGTTCCAGCCGGTCCGCCTGTTTCTCAACCGTCAGGAAGAAATTGATCGCGTAATACAACGCGCTCCACCCGCCGAGGATTGTGAGCGGGATGTAGGTAAGGCCGATAAAGCGCTGCGCAAAAGTCGTATCGCGGGTGCCGCCGTAATAGATACCCTGAACCCATGCATCGATCGAGGCGTAGACAATGACCGCTCCGAACAGGACCAGAGCGGTGCCGCCCCATGTCACGATCGGTTTGCGGTCGATCAACTGGCGATAGATCACTGACAAAACGAGGCTAATCGAAAAACCAGTTATGGTTGTGACAAGGATCAATGCGAGCAGATTTAGCGGCAATCCATTGGCCGCTGCGTTGACCGCGCGCAGCAGGAATGCTCCGCCCCAGCCTGCCAGCTGGAGGTTCCAAAAAGCCCGGTTCTTGCTCGCGAAAAACGGCGCGGGCTGGATCTGAAGCACTGCCATATGATTATGCCATAGCCCAATTTTGCAAGCTTAGCAGCGGATTTTACGGATGTCGGCGTATTCCCGCACCGTTTTGGCGCAGGATTACGGTTTGGCGCGGCCTTTATCCGGGTCGATCAGGCGGCCAACATGCACCGACCAATCGGGCCGCTCACCGGCTTTGCGCAAAGCGGAAATCCGCTCCGATTGCGTTTCGACAGCCTCTGCGCGGTCTTGCCATTGGTCGTGCGAACCGCGCAGCAGGAATGCGCCGCCATTCTGGGGTTTGTACTCGCGAAAAAACTGCGCGGCTGCGGCCGGGTCATATCCGGCATTGGCGAGCAGCCACGGCATCAGGCGGTCCGCTTCGCGCTCGGTTGCGCGAATATTGCGGCGTTTTCTGCCATTGCGATCCAGCCAATCGCGATGCGCAAGCAGATTGTGTGCAAGTTCATGCGCAATTGCCGCTGCAAGCAAGCCTTCGCCAAGCGCAAAACCATCGAACCGAGCGCCAATCACCACGCGTTTGCCATCGGCGACCGCGCGTTCGCCTTCGTTGGAGAGTTCAAAACGGGTCTGGCAAACGCTTACGGCTTGCGGCGCGGCTGTGCTGCCATCGCCGAACGTAAAGCGCGTGCTGCCATCCGCTTTCAATGCGCCGTCAATCGCATCATGCACCTGTACCAGACGTTTCCATTCGAGCCGCGCGCCTGCTTTCAATGCATTCGGGTCTGTATCGCCAATGCGTGTGATCTCTCGATTACGTGCAAATGCGCCTTCGAGTGCGGCGGGCGAACCGCGTGCCGCGGTCTGCACGGCAAAATCACGCTCCAAACCCAAAGCCGCGCGGGCGATATCGGGCTCTCCGTAACTGGCCAGATCCTGCAATTGCAGCCCGATCGAAGGGCGCGGGTCAGGGCAGAAATCGGCATTGCCGCGCACCAGCCGCCAGCCAATATCCTGAAGCAGTTGGTCCGCGTCTTGAAATCTGGCGATGGCCGCGCGTTCGGCGGACAAATCGACATCGGCGGGATCAGGCGCTGAAGCAGCAGCCGGGCTGGCCAACATCGCGGCAAGAGCGCACCCGGTCAGCCATCGCCAAGCGTCAAGCACACGCCGAGCCATCAGCTGCCGATTTCGTCGAGCGCCTCTTTCAGCGCGTCATATCCAACCATTCCGCCGATTGCTTTGTCTCCGGCGACCCAGGCGGGGGTTCCGCTAAAGCCGAGCGCCTGGGCGAGGCTGAGATTTTTGGCGATCTCGATCGATACCGCATCCGATGCGGCATCGCTGCGTGCGCGTTCGATGTCCAATCCGGCCTCAATCGCGGCGGCTTCGATGGCTTCGGGAGTGGTCGGGCCAAGTTTGAACATGGCTTCGTGAAACGCGGTGTATTTGCCTTGCATTCCTGCGGCGAGCGCCATGCGGGCGGCGCCGTCGCTGCCTTCGAAGATGGGCCATTCGCGCATCACAACCTTCAGATCGGGGTCTTCCGCGATCAAACGGTTCACATCGGCCAGGCTCGCTTCGCAATAGGGGCAATTGTAATCGGTGAACTCGACCAGAGTTTTCGATCCTGCGGGATTGCCCATGACCGCGCCGGGAAATGCCGCATAAATGTCTTCGCCGGCTTGAGAGATGCGATCGCGCGCTTGCTCGTCTTGCAAGGCCATCGCCATATCTTCGAGAATTGCAGGATTATCCAGCAGGTATGTTCGCGTGCGATTGTCAGCCAGCCCGGAATAGGACCAAGCCGCAGCGCCCAGAAAGCCAAATACGAGCGCCAAAAGCGCGGTGAGAAGCGAATTTCGCAAACTGTTTTCCATGAAATTGAGTACTAACGCGGCCTATTCAAAATGCCAGCGCCTCATCGTGATTGCATTACCGTGACCGCATTACCGTGATCGCATTACCGATCCCGCAGCTGCTCCAGCTCTGATCGCGCCTGTAAGGCAACATCCTGAGCGCGTAGCCAATCGGGCGATCCCACTGGCAGCGCGGCTTCGGCGGCTTGTGCGTTGCGCAGCGCCTGAGGATAATTGCGGTTCATCACCTGTTGTTCCGCGCTGGCCAATTTGGCGCGCGGAATATCGCCTTTCGCGGCGTAGACCACGCCCAGTTGATACCATGCAAACGGATTGAAGCGGTCTTTGGCCACGGCAGCGCGCAGCACTCTTTCCGCCTCGGCATAGTTTTCCTTATCCTCTGTCGCGATCAGGGCATGTCCAAACATCCCCGCGATCAGCGGCTGGTTCAGCGTCAGATCGGTCGCTCTGCGCAGAGGGACAAGAGCGTCCTCTGGACGGCCCGATTCCAACAGGATCTGCCCTTTCACTTCGAGGTAATACGGATTTTCAGGTTCGCCCGCGAGTAATGTCTCGGCCTCTGCCAGCGCTTTATCTATCTGCGCATCCTTGTGATAGGCATAGGCCCGCGCATAGCGCGCCGGATCGCTGGTATCTGTTTCGGGATAGGCATTCAAAGTGCGCTGCGGCTCTGCCAGATAGCCATACAATTTCGCGCGCACCCGCAGGAATCGCTCCTGCAATTCGGCATCATCGGGTTTCGACCACGATGGGTCTTCCTGCAACAGGCCGCGCAGCGTCTGGATCCGATCCCCTGAAAGCGGGTGGGTCCGCGTATATGCCGCATCATCGCCCTGACTGTAACCGCGGCGAATCTCAAGATCGCGCAGACGATCAAAAAATGTCAGCATCCCGCGACCGGAAATTCCTGCACCGGATAGATACCGCGCGCCGGCAAGGTCGGTGGAGGCTTCCTGATTACGGTTAAACGCAAGGAAGCTGCCCAGCGCGGCGCGTTGACCGGCCATAAGCGCGCCAATGGCGGCATCGCCTGCTCCGGCAAGGGCCGCGCCCACGCCAATCAAAAGCGAAAGGATGCTGATCCCGTTTGCGGCCGTGGTCCGTTCACCAAAACGCACAACGTGACCGGCGGTGATATGGCCAAGTTCGTGGGCGATGACGCCTTGAACTTCGTTGGCCGTTTCCGCCGCGTTGATCAGTCCGGCGTGCACATACACAACCTGACCGCCCGCAACGAAAGCGTTGATCGAGGGGTCATTGATAAGAACGATATCGACATTGCCCGGCTCCAGCTCGGACGCCTCGACCAGGGGCGCTGTCATGTCGCGCAACAATGCCTCTGTCTCGGCATCGCGCAAGATGGATTGCGCCGCCGCCGGATTGAGCGTGATCAGGCTGCTGGCGAGAAGCGCCAGGCAATACGCGCAAAAGCGCGGGAACGAGATATGTTGGAGCGGTCGCATCATACAGCGTGCTAACGCGTTCGCGCCTGAACGGGAACTGAAACCGTGTCCGCCGAAGTCACTTTGGCAGCGAATTCGTCCATCTGCCTCGCCACATCGCGGCGCGATCGCCATGGCGCGGCAAGCGAGATAAGCGGATCATTGTGCTCCATGTCGGGATACAAACGCGTGTCGGCAATACCGTTGGCCGCAGTCAGCTGTGTAGCCAGAATGCGGCTGTTGCGGGGTTTGACCAAAGTGTCTTTCTCGCCGTGAATGAACAACATGGGCGGCGCATCGGCGCGCAAATGGTTGATCGGCTGAGTGGCCTCTGCATCCGCAGCCTCGCCAAAGGCCGCGATAGTGGAATCGCTGTCGAATGGATAAAAATCGTACGGCCCCGACAGGCCGATAACGCCGGAAATGTCGCGCGCCGACAGGCCTTCGCCTGCGAGCCATTGATCGCGCAGCGCGGTCATCACGACATTATAGGCACCGGCAGAATGCCCTGTAATCACAATGCGTTGGGGATCGCCGCCATATTGCGTGATTGTGCGGTGGGTCCAGCCGATGACGCTGGCCGTATCGGTCAGCATTGCGGGATATTTGCCTGCCTCTTCGAGCCGGTAACCACCAAGCACGACGATATAGCCGAGGCGGGCGAAAGCCCGACCGACGAAGTCATAGTCTTCGGGATCGCCTGATCGCCAGCTGCCGCCATGAACAAACACCATGACCGGACGCGCAGCGTTGCCGGGGCTGTGTGTTTCGGGGCCCCAGACCACCAGTTTTTGCTGCGGGTGATCGCCGGTCGAAACCAGCGCCAGTTGTTTTGCGCCGCTTTCGCCTCCGGTGATCCGGTCAACCGCGCTAAGCACGGCGGGGCCATTCTGTGAAATCGCATATTGCAGCGCCAACGCGCCGATTATTCCGACCAGAACGAGTGTGCCGAGCGTCCATAAAGCCATCCGGCGCATCCTTTTCGCTGTCATTGTGCTGCCTTTCACCGAACCGTACGCGCGGCGGTATCATCCGTTCTCGCGTTCGGGGGAACAATGCAATGGGCAAAATCGGATCTTTGCCTGAGGAAAAAGCGTGACAGTCTACCCGACCAGCTTTTTCGCAGCGCGTTCGATCATCGGAATATCATCGTCAATCTCGCCGATCATCGCAACGCCGCCATCGCCATCGCGGCGGACCACGACCAGCGAAAATTCCGCGCCGTCACCTGAAAGCGCTTCGAACGTCAGCTCTTCCAGTTCCCGCAGCTTTTTAGCGAGGGCACGGCGAACTTCATCAGCCGGCTCAACCGATTTGCCCGATTCCTCGCGGCGCAAGCGGCGCTCTGCTGCGACTACGCCTTTCAGACCGCCATCGGCGTCTTCGAGGAATTCCGCCAGCGCGCCGCGGTCCAGATCGATGCGGTGCGCATGCGCCAGAACGGCGGCATATTCGGTCAGGCGGGTTTTGTCGTAATTGCTGCCAAAAACGAGTTTGACCACCGGGGTCATAGGGGCGCGTTCCTGAACGCTTAGCCCGCTATCCTCCAACAGTTCGCTGTATTCCTGCGGCGATGCCTTTGCAGCGAGTGAGAAATCATAAGCGCGGCCAACAGCGGCATAAAGCGCGGCGCGGCTGCGATCTTCGGTGACATTCGCGGCTTGCGCAAGTTCGCGCGCAGAGGCGAGGAAGTCATACAGTCCGGCCGTGTCGTCATCCATGACGTGGTCCGGGACAAAATCGTCTGATGCAGCGGCAATGGGAACCTGAAGCTCGGCAACCGGCTCTTCTGGCACAGCATCTTCGGTTGCGGGCTGCGGAGCCGTTTCTTCGGCTGGCTCTTCGGCTGGTTGCTGCGCGGCCTCTTCATTTTCGGTGTTTACGTCATGTTCGACGGGGCCTTCATCTGGCTCTGCGATGTCTTGCGGTTCGGCAAAGCGGCTCAGATCGAGCGGCTGCTTTGCCTTTGGCTCTGCCGGCATGTCTTCATCAACGGGCTCATCCGAAAGCGCCGAATAATACGCGGCTTCGGGATTGGCGTTTTCCGGTTGGTCTTCGCGGTATTCGGCCTGATAATCCGAGGCATCAAAATGCTCTGCGTCCAGGTCGATTGCCTTTTTGACGGGCGTTTCAAGGTAATCAGATAGCGATGCAAAACTGTAGCCCGCGCCAAGTTCTTCCTCGTCTTCGTCTTCCTCGTCTTCGTCAGGATCGTCGAGCGAATACTGACCGAAATCGGGCACCGGCAGATCGTTTTCATCGGTCGGGCTTGAATATCCCGCGTCCTGATCGGAACCGAGTGATGCGACATTGTCGTCAGAACCGGCTTCGAGACCTTCGGTTTCACCCGGATCGGCTTTGCCGACTTCGGCATCCGCACCAAGCTCGAAAATATCGGCGCTGGGGGCTGCAACAAAGGGATCGGCGTGATGCTTTTGAGGCTCGTCTTCGTCTTCGACTGGTTCTTCGTCCAGCTCAAGCGCTTGGTCAATTTCCAGCAGCAGCTCATCAGAGGTCACCTGATCGGCGATCTCTTTCCAATTGATGACACCGTAGATGAAATCAATCGTCTCATCATTGCTCGAAAACGGCAACAGGATCCCGCGATACATGATCGAGGATCCGCGCTGGTTTACAAATTCGGCTTCGAAACCGATTGGCGCCTGATTGGCGAGAATTTGCATGTAATGATCGGTGATCCGGCTCAAAAGCGAGCGCGGCGGCACGTCTGAAAGCTGTTTGATGGAACCGTCAGTGCCGCATTCCTGCGCCAGCGTATGCCCCAGGAATTGCACAGCCGGATCTTCGATCCCGACCGAAAAATCCAGCAGCACGCTGTTGGGGCCGAAATCATCAAGATTGTGCGGCTCGAGATCCTCAATTGACGGGAATGTGTTGTCGCCCAGCAGGCTGGCCCAGTGATTGTAGGCGCGCACCTGCATGCGGCGTTCATCCTGGCCAATTGCTTGAGGCGGCAATTCACGCGCTACGTCTTCGTCGTGGGCGTCCCAGTCCTGATCGTCACCGACCGGATTACTGGAATCAAAAGTGCCCCGCAGATTATCCATAGCCCTAACACGCCCCTTATTTAACGGTTACGAGGACGGGTTGTGGCGCTGTGTGGTAAACATCCCGTTAAGTGCTTGGCGGAAAAGTGCCGTTCCGGCTCGTTCATCCAGCGGGCCTGCCTGATCGGCGTCACCCTATTTGCGGTGAGAGTGCATGCCGCCAATCGGGTGACACCGCCCGGTTTGCGCGGCGGCGTCATTCAGGCGCAGTGCCGCCTGCACGCCCGGGTGATTACAGGAAATACCGCATTTTGATGGTAAGGGTTTTCGGCTGCTGGCCTAACTCGAACACGGCGTCTTCGAATTTGGGCGGGCTCATACGCACTTTGGCGTCACGTGAAAAACCGTACCCCTCTTTCGGCATCATGCCGAGCGCACGGTCCGCTTTGCCATTGTTGTTTTCATCATGGAGCAGCGCGATCGCATATTTGCCCGGTTTTACGCCCTTGAACCGGATCGTGACCGTGCCGTTTGCAGGCACGACAGTGCGGTGCGAATCGGGATCCTTGATGCATTTGGGGAATATCTTTTCGACCGTGGTCATGCAGGCCCGCACTACCCCTTCGCTGGAACGCAGATCAGTCACGGTGATGGTGACTTCATTCGCAGCGGCAGGGGCCGCCATGGCTGTGACAGCAGCGCCGCCGCCCAGTATCAGGGCGCGTCTGAAACCGCGCATCATGCCGGAACGTTTCCCTGCGCCGCGCTGCGTGCGAGACGCGCGGAGAGGCCGCGATCGGTCCCGCAAAGGCGATCCCAAAATCGAAAATATAGGCCGAAATTGCATCGAAACTCCTCGTGATGCTTTTCATGATGACTGGCAGTTATCACCCAGCGACCCAACGCAGAATGAACAAGAATGCGCGGAAAGATCTCCCACCCCATATGGTTGGTCACACCCATTATCGTCGCAATCGTCACCACTGCGGCCAGCATCGACAGGTGGATAGGAATGAAAAACACCGCAGCCGGGATCAGAACTGCACCGATCAGGGATTCGGACCAATGAAAGCTCATCGCTGTCCACGCTGTCGGCGGGCGGCTGTTGTGATGAACCTTGTGAAGGATGCGAAATAGCTTCGGCGCGTGCATCGCGCGGTGGGTCCAGTAAAACCAGGTGTCCTGAACAAACAGGTAGATGAGCACGGATAGCGGCAGATACCACAGCGGATAGGCGCCAAAATCGGCATAAATCTGCGTCCAGCCCCAATGATTCCACCCCCAAAGGACAATGCCTGCGGGCGCGCCGTAAATAAGCGTGGCGATCAATGACCAACGGATTTCGCGGGCAATTTGCGCGCGCTGTCCATCATACAGGCCGGGTCGCACGTGGCGCGTCAGCCATGCGAACAGTCCGCTTGATGCAAAATACCGAAGCGCGACGATCCCCGATGTGGCGATGCTTACGATCAGTAGAGCAAGCAAAACGGGCGTGTCGGCAGGCAGCATATCACCGACTATGACTTAGAAGCGCCGCCTGACATAGCCCTAACCCGCATTTACCGGATCATTGCAATGCGGATCGAGCGTTGCGGTGTGCCGCCGCATCGCCATTCGCGCGAGGCGTTCCATCTGGGCCTTGCGGCGCGCCGGGGCGAGCGGATCCAGCGGCGCATGGCGCAGAATTTCAGCATCATAGCCATCGCCCACAATCACGCCGCAGCTATCCGGCTTGTAAGCCTCCCCATTCAGAGGGCCGCGATCCAGAGCGGGGGAGACGCCCCAGAAAAACCGGTCGCAATAATCGAGATAATCGGGCCATTTGGAATCGCCAAGCAAGTCCCCGCGTGCGACTTTGATCTCGACAATCACAATCAGCCCTTTGGCATCGACACCCATCAAATCGGCGCGTCTGCCATTGGGCAGGGCAACCTCTGGCAGGCACCAGATGTCGTTGCGGGCAAACAAACGCATAATGCCGCGTGCCACATCGCGGGCGGTGGCGGGCGAATCAGCGGTCGCAGACGAATCAAGTGTATCGGGGGGTGCAGAGTTCATCAGGCATGGTTGGAACATACCGCGAACACAGTCAAGCCAATCGGATCAGGTACGGGGCTGCGCCCGTCTTTCTGTTTGGAGCATCCGAATCACGCCTTCGCGTGCGGAATGAAATTCACGCCAAAGCGCCTGCGCGGGCGCGCCGGCATCCATGCCGCGCGACGTGATGACTTTCAAAGCGGTCAAACCCGGCCGCATCATTGCATCAATGTCTTCAATGCTCTGCCACGCCAGTTCACGCTGCCATTCGTCTGAATTGCCGAGCACACTGGCAAAGCTATCGCGGTCGCTGGAAAGCGCCTCGGGTGCAAGCTGAGCCAGACCGGCCAGCTCTGCCGCCTGTTCGTGCAGTGCCTCCCATCTTTGCGCAAGCGATCCCAGCGGGCGCTTGGCCTGTTCCGAAGACTTACGCATGGCGCGCATCTGTTCTGGTGGAAGTGCTGACATGAAAGGCGAGATACAGCGCGGGTCGTTGCTTTTTGGTTAAGCCTGCGATTTGCCGCAAACGACCGCGACACGATTTTGCGCGATTAATGGCTGGCGAAGCAACGCAACCCTTGCTAATCGGCGCGGCCGGCGCAATGAATGCGCAAGGCTTCAGGCACCCGTAGCTCAGCTGGATAGAGCGCTGCCCTCCGAAGGCAGAGGTCACTGGTTCGAATCCAGTCGGGTGCACCATTATTTCAATGACTGACTCGAGCGCCAAGCGGCTGTTTGATCAACTGCGGACATGCGCGATCCGGTTTATTCTTGATCACGAGCGTGGCGGTTTAGACTGAGCGCCATTCGCTTTAGCTGGCGATTTCAAGGGTTAGCGCGGTATCCCTCTCTTATCGCTAATGCCAGCCACACCGCGTCCAGAATGCGCCAATCGTCAACGCTTTCACACGGTTGGAGGTAGGGCATTCTAGCGGTCCAAAGCGGCGGAGATGTCAGTTCGCCAAAGCATCGGCCCACCGTGACGGCGGATACGCGGTGTAGTTCAGAAATCGGCAGGTTCGGATCACTCTTTATCTGGCCGCGAGCGATTGTAACAACGCGCAGGTGCGTTTCACTGAATGGGATGAGCTGGGAATACTTTTCGTTCGATGCCTCGGCCTCCGGCGACGCCAGATACATCACCGGATGTGGCAGCCCGTGCGGCGCATCAAAAACATAATCGGTTTGCAGCACTTTGTTGAACGCCATGCCATTTTCGGGATCTGCAAGTTCTTCTCTCAGGTCGATGATATGGTCAACCGCCAGCGCTCTTCCTGTCGGCAGCTCAACCAGATTGGGCTGAATCTCGAGCTTCTTTGATGAATGGACAACCTCAAGCCGGGGTGATTGGATCGCGATTTCAGCTTGGATTTGCTCCTTTGCGAGCAATAAAACTTCGCCCTCGTGAAATTGCGGCTCGCCGTTGCGGGATATGAAATATCCGGGCCACTTCGAGACGATAAAAGGTTCAAGCAATTCTTGTGCTGAATGATTTAAAGATGACCGGAGCACCGGAGAAATGACATCGCGTTCAAGAGGCGTCGTGTCCGTGACAAGATAGATCCTATGGTCCGGGCGGCAATGTGCCAGAGCAAGCGCGGTGAGACTCGCATAAAGCCCACCTCCCAGTACTGCGATTGAACCCTTTCTGCCTTCGGGCATGGCTGCACTCTCTCGCTATTCGGATGCCGGGGCGACAATCGTTCGCGCAGCCATTGCTGAATGCTCCAGCATTAAACATCAAACCGAATTTTAATTTTTCATCGCTATTCCGCGTTTGATTGGAGTTTTTGCGATGAAAAATCTTATTCTGTGCACCGCCTCAATGATGGGTGCGTTTCTTGCTGTTACGCCTGCGCACGCTGCGCAAGAGGCGCCGGGAAGCTTTTCAATTTCCATGAGCGTTCCTGTGGTTTGCGATATCCAGGCTTCGGATTTTGTACTGAGTGCCGATCGATCAGTCGTTGCCGGTACGGTAAACGAATATTGCAACAGTTCGCGAGGGTTTCAGATTATCGCGGCGCATCGCCCGCTTGAAAGCGGCGAGCAGGTCGACATCAATTACGATGGCTCAGTCACCGAACTGAATATGTCTGGCGTATCGAATGTTGCTTTTCGCGCTGGTGCACGGTCAAGCATTGTGCCTGTGATCATCAGCTCGCCTGACTTAAGCAAAGATCTGGCTTTGAGCTTCGCCGTTACGCCGGTGTGATCACACTGCCGTGACGGTCACTGTCACGCGATCTGAATAGTCACCGGCACGGCCAACGGCTGGGCCTGCGCGGACTCTAAGTCGGTGGACCCGGCCAAGCGAGGACGTTTTGTCGGGGAAGACAAATTCACCGCTGCCACTTAAATTCACAAGCCGCTCGTCCATACGAAGCTCGTAAGGGATAAGGTCAGAGCCATTGTCATGCCTCAAATTGCCATTATTCTCCGAGGCGAACGACACCAGGTATGATGACGAGCTCCAAACACGGATGCCAAACGGGTCCGAGAGAGCGATATCGCGCGGGGTAATGTTGCCAAGATTGACTCTGGCGACCCCTTCCGAGCCAGTCGCGCCGACGATCCTGAGACTGGCAGACGGCGGAACGTCGACATTTATCGTCACGATCAACGTGTCGATGACCTGGCCTGTTTCGTCCAGCAGGCTCATCTGAACCTGTTCGCTGTAGAAACCGGCTTCGATGCCCCATTCGGTTGGTACTGAAAGAAGAAACGGCACCGCACGGCCATTTTCGCCGCCGGGAATGCCTGCGATAAAGAGATCGCTTTGTGATGTGCCGGTGGCCGCTTCGTCTGGCAGTATTTCCAGAATACTGGATTCAGACCGCAGGCTGTAGGAAAGTCCGGTCGATATCGCTGTGCCGTTGATCCGTGAGAAGCGAACCTGAGCAGAACATGCTCCGCTCCCTTCATTAACAACCCTGACCCCGAAATTGGTACGCGAAACCTGGTTTGCGCCGATTTCCACATTGCCAACGGTTACAGTTTGCGTGTTCTCTACAAACCGAGGATCGCATTCCTGTGCGAAGACGGGTGTCGAACCCATCGCGGCAGCAATGGCCAGTGTTGCGAAAATACGCATCGAAATCTCCTAATCGCTAACGGCAGGTATAACTACCTCGCCAAGCCGGTAGAGGCCAGTGTTGTCGGCGGGCACTGCTATGGTGAATTCCCGTTCCAGAGCCGGAATTGAAACGAGATAATTTTTACCCGGAGCCAAACCGATGGCGCCAAACCGGCCTACTGAATTGGTGAAGAAGGGCAGGGGTTCAAAGCCTTCGTCGTCGATCGCGGTAATTGTGCCGGAGACAAGTTTGGCGGGCTTGTCGCCCAAAAACAGCGTGCCCAAGGTGCTTACGAAACGATCATTTCCGACAACAATTTTGTAACCGCTGCGGAATGGGGGATCGACACGGGCAAGGCCATCGCCAATATCATAGCCCGGATTCAGGCCGTCGACATCGTATTGGATGTCTTGAACCGTATATGAGCTGAGATCGGCCTGAACTGCGCCGCCAAACAAGCCGCTGCGGGCGTAATAGTCATTACGGCTGAGGTTGCGCCCTGAAATGACGTTCCGATCTTTTAAGGATGAGTGCGGCGCCACGACCGCAAATGAATCTGAAATCGGGCGCCCAATGCCGAATACGCCATCCGCAAATGCGATTGATGTGCCGACTTGCAAACGGGCTCTTTGACTATTCGTGATGTTGCCGAAGCCGTTTCCTTCACTGAAAACAGAGGCCCGTGCGTCGAACCTGTTGCTGACATAGTCGACATTGGCGTCAACTCCGGTTGAACCGCGGCTATCGTTAAAGCCGATATCGTAGCCAAAAGATCCGACCCGGTCCTCGCTTCCGCGTGAGAATGTCGCGCGGGTTGTGGCGGTCCGGCTGCGGTAATCGGCGTTCAAACGGTTCCGCCCGCCAAACAACATGACCACTCCCAAGCGCGCGCCAAATTTCTGTCTGGAGAACCCGTCGTCGCCATACTCCACGCCGGCAGTGAGTCTTAAACGATCATCAAGCCTGTGTGCGACATCAACGAATATCTGGGATCTATCTGTCTGCCCTCCTCCACGCCTGGTGTAGGATGCTCCGGCACTTGCGAAAGTCCTTTCCGAAAAGCCCTGAGTGTAGCTCGCGGTCAGATTCAGAAGGTCGAAATTGGTTTGAAAAATCTCTCCGACGGATCTGAAGCTCGCGCTTTCATAATCAATAGTGAGGCTGAGCTGTTTGCGGTTTGCGAAACTGTCGCCGCTTCTGAGACGATAGCTTGCTCGCGCAGCCAGCCCGGTTCCGGCGCCCGTACTCGTCGCGACTTGGACATCGAATGCGCCGGGGATGACTTGAGGGACAAAAGAGGCCTCAGCGGCGAAGGTTTGAGTGTCCTGCGATACCTGAAAAGCCCCGCCCAGGATCAAGTTTTCAGAGAGGGCACGGCGGTAATATCCGACGGCCACCGGATCTCCGGTATACTCAGGCTCAAAGTTCAAATCTCTAGCGATAAAGCCAGCGCTTAAAGCGTATTCTTCTTCGCCAGCCGGAAGGCCGAGTGGCTCAAAAAAATAGTTCAGGTCCACAATCTGTTGGCGACCAGCCGAGTCTCTGATCCTTAGCTCGACATTGTTCGAGCCGGCTTGCAGCGGAAGGTTCGCGAGATCATAGCGCCCGGCATCCAATTGGAACGTCTGGTACTGCGCGCCATTGATCAGCACATCAACCGTTGATCGGCTGTCCAAAAACACTTCCTGACCGCCAAGCCGGGAAACCGGCTGAAACGGGTTGAATATCTGCCGCCGTTTTTCGACTGCGACACCGCCTACAAAAGGGGTCTGCAGCAACGGGATGGTGGTCAATCTGAGATCACCGGCTGTGAAGCGTCGATCATGTTCAGGTTGATCGTAAATCGCCCGCAGACTTCTGCGATAAAAGCGATAACCGTCTCCGAATTGTTCGGTAAAAGCACCATCGAGTTCCACGACCACATCTTTGAAACGTGCTGCGCCAAGCAGGAATATTTCAGGTGTGAGAAGACCTTCCTGGCTGGAATAATCGAAGTTCGTATTGAGATTGAGATAGGCGCTGAATTCGGCTGGCTGGATCGATGGCAGGGTCTGCTGCGCGCTTTCGTAATCTTCGCGCCCCAATGATGATACCGGCCTGTATTCGCCCGCAATGAAAGTGACGGCTACTTCCAGCCTGCTTTCATCAAAACTGATCTGGAACCCCGCCTCTGACAATTCGGTTCCGGAGATGTATTGGCGGCCCGAGATTGTCTGATCGAGCTTATCAATGCCTCGATCATTCAACAGCGGGATCAATTCGGATCTAAGGGAAACTGTCTCAAAAGATGCAGGCTCGCCGGGGATGATTTCTATCATCACGTCACCCAGGACGCGGCCATTGAACACCAATGGAACCGAGAAATTGAGTGTGCGCGGCGTTTCTCTTTGTCCCGCAGCACCGGTCTGATCAGCCAGATCCTGGATCTCTTGCAAACTCTTGAGGTTGCTCGCTCGTTCCGTGTTCGAGGCGGGGAATACCTCGAGCGGCCGCCCACTCTTGATCGCGGCCAAGCTTGCCCGATTGAGATCTGCCGTCGTGATTTGCGCCTGCACTGGCATCACGTAGATCTGGCTAAGGATGCAGCCCAAGGAAACGGCGCTGCACTGGCTCAGAAATTTTGTCTTGCCCCCCGGTTGCATCGATCAGGGCTCTACTTCGATACGAATACTATCTTCGACGAGCGTTACGTCTGTGGGAATGAAAAGATTGCGCGCGCGGCCGGGGCCAACCACCCCAACGCCGATTTTGCGCGTCATTTCATCCTTTTTGTAGTCGATCAGGAATGGGGTGCCATCTTCTGCGGTGGCCGTAATTTTCCAATCTGCCATCCCTGCAAGGAAATAGCGTGAGCCGGTGTTGCTCAGGCTGAGCTTGATCCCCGGGACGCCCTCTTCAATGGCAACGCGGATATCCTCCACGTCTGCTTGCGCAGAGGTGCCTTCAGGCACAACGTTGACCAGAACATTGTAATTGACGACCACCTGAACCTGAGATCCCGATCCCTCGAAAGCGACCGGTACCTGCTGAATCGACATGTAGTAGACTTCAGACTGAGCGAGCTCGGGCTCGCCCACATATTGAATGCGGAAAACTTGTTGGGATTTTGCCTCGACAATCGCTTGCGCGGGGAAAACCAGAAATTTGTCATCAGCGGGAGTGAAGGTCAGCTCGCCATCTTCACTGATTTCGCCGAGCATCATGCGCACTTCGTAAGGAATGTCGCGATCGCCATCGTTGGATAATTCTATCCGGGCGACAGAGCTTCGGCCCATAGGCTCGAGTTCGACAATCATAGGAGACACGCGTGCCGCCTGCGAAACAGTCGGATTGAGCAAGAGCGCTAGCGCAGCCAGTAAAACCGAAATAAAACGTATCATGTGTGGCCCCCCAGCCCATATGACGCAGGAATTCGTGTCGATGCTGCTGCTCAAGACAACAGAAAATGACAACAAAACCTTGGCGGATTGCGGCCGCCGAACAAAAAGGGGAGAGAGGCCTCCCCCTCCCCTTTCTGATTCTGCTTTCAATTAAGTCCGATTAAACAGGACCAACCGAGAGAGTTGCAACAGCGGAGTAGTCACCGGCGAGTGGACGCTTGCCGTCCAGATCGTCTTTGTTGAACACAACCGCGATTTCCGCATTATCATGGAATGCATCGGCATTTGTCTTGGAATCACCAGTTTTGGTTTTGGTGTCGAAGAACATTCTGTTGAATGCTGTGCCGTCAGATGCGGTGATGCCCATACGCAGGTGAATGGTATCGGTGAAATCGCCGGCATCTGGTCCGTCATTGATTTCAGCTGTGGTCATCGGGCCGCTGGTCATGGCCATGTCTGCACCGTAGTTGCAGCTGATCCATACATCTTGACGCAGAGTGGTGCGGCCCTGGGTTACCTGAAGCGCGCCTGCACCAGGAGCTTCGTCGATCGAGATTGTGCCAAAATTGACATTGTCGGGATCTTCAACGCTGCATTCTTGCTGAATGTTTGCGGTGATCTCGAAGTCTTGGCTGTCGTTGTCATCGGCAAATGCCGGAGACGCGATTAGGCCTGTTGCAGCAGCTGCAATTACAATCTTTTTCATGATGTAGTCCTTATTCATTCTTAGCAAGTCTTTGCCGACGTTTCCGTCAGCGCACGAATGCGACCTCGCTGTACGCTCCATTTAAGGAGCGTGGATGATTTGGGGGTTTGAACCCCTTTTCAGGACTTTTCTCTAATCCCCCCAAAAAACCAGGACGTTCACTTTCTAGCGAATCACCTGATCACCCAAAGATGTAAGTTAACGTAAAATTTACTTTATGGAAGTGGTTTCGCGACACCGGGGGGAGTCGGCCCAATTTGGCACAATGGGTTAGCTTACCCTACCTCGATTGCGCCGCGGCCCGACGGAACTCTCAAGCCCTTCGACAAAAGCATCTGCGGCCGACATTGCGCTCGCCAGCCAGCCAATAGTTCATCTGACCTATGGCGATTTTGCACCGGCCCTGCTTTGCACACAGGGGAGCGGCCCTGCGTCCTGACCGCATGACAGGGCCTTGCGAGTCGTCCAGATTTTGATCGCCAGCGCGCTTATCTGCTAGCGGACCGGCGAGCGAACCGAACAAATCAAATGGTGTGAGGGCGACGACGTCTGATGCAGGAAATTACGACCAAACCATCATTGCTCAGGCGCCCCTCTAAGGGCGAGCTTCTGTTTCTGGGTCTGCTCGTTGCGTTTTTCGGCATCACCGGCGGTCTGAGCGGTCATAACCTCTTATTCGCGCCATTCGACTGGTTTCATCAGAGTGTCTCGGCCCAATTTACCGAAAAACCTTATGATGGAGATGGTGTCGTCATCACCATCAATGACGAGACTTTTGCTACACTTGGCCGCAATTCGTGGACCAAAGCAGATCTGGCTAAGGTCATCACGGCGGCGGCCAGATCTAAACCCCGCACCATCGTGATCGCGAGGCAGTATTTCGGGAACGATAGCGAGAAAGACGCTGCACAGCTTCGGCAAGCTTTGATCGAAACCTCTTTGCCTGTTTATTGGGAGGTCCCGCTCAATGAAGCCGAAATGATCGACTTGACATTTAGCGACCCCAATCGTGTCGCAGGCGATTATACCGAGCGATCCGATCAATTGGACCAAGGCGTGCGAGGCCTCGTCAAGCCGGTTGCAATGGTATTGATCCCGACGCCCATGGGTGCACCGTTGGAATCTTGGTATTCTGTTCCAGTCGACGGTGATCTGTTGCCGTCTGCCGCCCAGGTTTTGTCTAAAGGCGCTGCCCCTTTATCCAATCGCTTCAATGTTGATCTTGGATACGACCCTGCTTCGATCCCTACATTGAACGCGGCTCAGATTGTAGCTGGCGATTTTGATGCGATAGATTTGAAGGGAAAATCGGTCATCATATCGTTCATGGATAACCTGGCGCGTGATACTCTTGCGACGCCAGGCAATCCCTACACGTCACGCGGGGTCGCCAATTTGATGGCGGCGCAAACCCTCAATCGCGGTCCTCCTGTCAATATCGGCTGGTTTCCTGCGTTCCTGGTCGGGTTGGCGGGCGTATTTGCGTGGACGTTCATACGCCGGCCTTTGGGACGCTGGTTTGCCATGGGCAGCTTTGCGTTGTTGTTGGTCAGCACTGCGTTGCTGGAGCCAGAACTGATATTCCAGTTTACATCACAAGGTGTGTTCCTGATTGTTATACTGGCGTTTGGCAAAGTGTGGATGCGCGGACGCGAAATCGTAAAGACCTATCGCAGCGCCGCAGAGACAAAATCCCGCTTTCTGGCGCAGGCAAGTCACGATTTGCGTCAACCCATCCATGCCATTGGTTTGCTATCTGAACGGCTTTCGCAAACCGGGCTTTCAGCCGATCAATCGGAGATCGTCTCCAAAATTACATGGTCGGTTGACAATGCGAGCCGCATGTTCCGCACCTTGCTGGATGTCGCCGCGATTGAGAGCGGGACGTTGCAGAAGCATATCGGCCCAGTTTCCGTAAACGAGCTGTTGGCAGAAATTGATGGTCAGAATGGGCTCGTTGCAGAACAAACCGGGGTCGATCTGCGGCTGGTCCCGTGCGACCTTGTGATTAAGACGGACCGAGCGCTGATCGGGACGATGCTTCAAAACCTTGTGTCCAATGCGATCAAGTATTCGCCGGGCGGCAAAGTTGTAGTCGGTTGTCGCCGGCAGGGCGCGCGCGCTGCGCTTTATGTGATCGACAATGGCAAGGGCATTTCCCGGTCTGATCTCAAGCACGTTCAAACAGAGTTCTACCGTGCGTCCAATAAATCGAGCCTTGCCACGGACAATAAAGGTCTGGGCCTGGCGATTGTGAATCGGCTGGTGCGAATGCTCGATCTGGAATTCGTGCTGAGTTCGCAAGAGGGAAAAGGGACCGTCACTTCGATCAAGGGCCTGCGAACGGTTGATACCACGCGGGAGAGCAGCGAAGAGCCAAAGGTTCGTCGCCTGCCGCTTTCTGGCCTGCGCGTCGTACTGGCCGATGATGATGTCGAGACGCTAAAATCAACCGCGAGGTTGCTGGAGCAATGGGGATGCGCTGTTACCTCCTTTGGCCATTTCCCAACTGAGCTGCCAGAGTGCGATATCTTCCTGAGCGATTTTGACTTCGGGAACGGAGATACGCTTGCCGGCCGTCACGAAGAATTGAAGCGGGTCAAAAGCAGCAGAAAGCGCCTGATTATTGTTTCGGGTCATCCCTCCGACGTGATCCGCGACAGTTTGCCAAACATCCCCGATCTCGTCCTGTCCAAGCCAGTGCGCGCAGCCGAGCTGCGTTCTGCCATTATGTCTCTGCGGGTTGGCGAGCGTTAATCGAAAATCCCACAATTTTCTTCCGACCCACAATTTTTCTTCCGAATAGTGCAAGGGAGCTAGTGCGTAGCCCATCATTTTAGGTCAGGTTGTGATCATTGGCTCAATCGGATCATGGAGAGCCAATAATTTTGGACATGGAGATGATAATGATTGCTTCCGGTAAAATTGTACCGTTGAACACTTCTGAAATCGAAGAAATTGCAGGCGGTGGCGCATGCCCTTGGTGGGACATTTGGTGCCCGCTGCGCCGGCCCATTTCCCTCGGCGATGAGCCTCCCCAGTTTGGCGAGCCTGATCATACGCAAATCCCATAAAGCGTACAGGCACCTAAAAAGAAGGGCCGCTTTCGAGCGGCCCTTTTTTTGTGTGGGAGCAAGACTTTTTTTAAAGACCGTATTTGGTCGCCATCGAGGCAGCGGCCGTGCGCGATTCCACTTTCAACTCGCGCAGCAAGGCCGACACATGGATCCGCACTGTGAAGGGTGAAATGCCAAGGTCCTTGGCAATCTGCTTGTTGGAATGGCCTTCGGCAATGCCGCGCAGCACATCGACCTGTCGCGGTGTGAGCCGTGAGAACTGCGAAACGGATTGCGCATTTTCCAATCCGCCCGCCGCGCTGACATTCACAAAGTCGCCCTCCATTACAGAAGCGATCCCTTCGCGAATCTGATCCGGGCTGGCAGCCTTGCTGATAAACCCGTCAACGCCGGTGGACATGATGTGCTCGGTCGAGCGCCGATCATCTGCCATTGAAATAATGACGATCGATGACAGCGGATATTTGTGGCGCAGTTCGGGAACTGCGCGTTCAATATCCATCCCAGGGAACCGCAAATCGAGCAGGAAAAGCTGAGGATCGCTCCCACTCCGCGCCACTTCGATCAGCTCGTCATAGGTACCAGCGTGTTCGATCATGATGCCATCATCGATCTGCTTTATAATAGCCGCCACGCCATCCCGAAAAATGGGATGATCGTCGGCCACCAGCATCCTGGTCGGGGCTTTGGTATTTTGCTGCTGAACTCTCAAATCGTGCAACTCCTGCAATTGTCACAATCCTGAACCTGTTGCGGCGATCAGGCCATAGCACATCGACACTATTACCCTGTTCTAGCACGCGCGCACTAGCCCGCCCGGTCTAGCGCGATCCGACTAGCTTGATCCGTCTAGGTTATGCGTCCTAGAGCATTGTATCTATTGTATAAATTTCTGAATCGTCGACATTCAATGCATCAGCAAGCGGCTGGTATCTGATTGTAGGAGAAGACAGATGAACGATGCACAGGTGAAAGCGCTCGCGCTTAGTGAAATCGAACAAGTGTGCGGCGCCGTTGGCGGCTTGCCTGATGAGCCGACGTTTCAGGATCTGATCGATCTGGCGGAGCAAACCAATGCCGACACGCTCGAACGTCTGATGCGCAATCAGCATAACCAGCCGTGAGATGAATTCGAGCCTTTGCAGGCGATCACAAGATCAAGTGCCGAGGTCTCATCAATCCAGGCTCAATCCAAAGGAAGCCGAATATGACCCAGTCAATCCGTAACTTGAACACATATGAAATCGCGCTCGCCTGTGGCGGCGTAACCGAAGGTCCTGATGGCAAGGGCTGCACCGAACATGGCGACATGCCCGGCACCAGCGGCTTGCCAGACCTTCTCGATCTTGGTCCTGCCGGCCCAACCATTGAGATTGATATGTCAATCTAACCGGCAGCGCCGCTCCATCGCTGCGACGGGAAAAGGGTCGCAGCCTGCACAAGAACAGCACAGCGCGCATGGTTTCCATTCGCACTGGAGTGGTTCGCCCGCGGGCTAATCCTTTGTCCATGTCCAAGCATACCCGGCGCGGCGGTGGAGTTGACGCGAGAGCGAGGCGGTAAAGCCAAAAGAGCTTTTATCGCACTGGTCTCACCCACGATTTTCGCGGTCTCGCACGCTGTGCGCAGATCACAACCAGGAATTCCGCAAGCGCAATACAGCGCTTCGGAAAGCGGGCGAGATGTGCCCGTCCAAACCAAAGTGGAGAATGACGATGAAAACTCTGAATACAGAAGAAATTACCGAAGTGAGCGGCGCTGGCGAAGATGGATTCGTCATTGGCTACACAGTCGCAAAAGCCCTCGGTGCGAGCGACACTGTGGCCGCTGCCGCAGGCATTGTCGGCAGCGCGATCGAAGACGCCGTTGACACTATGATGGGCGAATAAGCCCCGATTTTCTCAAGATTTCGGCGGCGCGTCGCGTGCGCCGAAAGGCAGGACGATAACCCTGCTGCACACACAATGGAGACACATCATGAAAGCTTTAACTGATCACGAACTCGATACTGTAAGCGGTGCGATAGCGTACCCTTTCCCTGATCCCATCCCAGGACCATATCCGCTGCCCTTCCCATACCCGCAGCCCAGCCCGTTTCCGGAACCCTCACCGTTCCCGAGCCCTTATCCGATCCCGCAGCCCTATCCGATGCCGCTGCCTTGGTAACAAGGGAACACCAGCTCGATCGATCAATGTGTCGTAACTGAGTTGGGGTGAGCTCGATGTTCTGGCCGCACAATCGGTGCTGCCAGAACATCAGCAAAACAAGCAAAAATTAGCCTGCGCCGAAGCCTTACGAGGCTGCGCGCAAGGTCAAGAATTTTCGAGGGGGCAACCCTGCGCTTTTGAAGGCGGGAAAGATCATGCCGGTTGCCCGCGCCGGCTTTTCAAAGGAGAACTACAATGTCTTATCTTAACCAAACTGATTTTGCACTCGAAGGCAACATCCAAGAACTGACGTTCAGCGACATCGACCTCGTCAATGGCGCGGTAGACTGGGGTGAAGTTGGCGCAGCAGCTGTTGGCGGTGCTGTTGGCGGCGCAGTCGGCGGCGCAATCGGCGGTGGATTGACTGGTGGGCCAGCTGGCGCAGGGATCGGTGCAGCCGCAGGCGCAGTTGGCGGCGCAGTAGGCGGCGCGGTGACTGCTATTATCACCACCTGGAACGACTAATCGGATCTTCTCTGCCATAAGGCTTTAGACGGCCTTATGGCAGAGAGCCAAATTGAGGTATTACAGATGAAAACGCAGATATTATCGTGCGCATTTATAGGCTTTGTTACCAGCTTAGCCCTGGCTCTGATTTCTTTGTCGACAGGTATCGACCTCCCGCTGCCTTTGATCGTTGGCTGCGTTGTTGGCGCGGTTGTGGGATATATCGCCGCAACCTTGAAAAAGCAGAACCGACCAAATTGACCTGCTGGTAAAAATGATGATCAAACAGCGAGCTTGCCTAACTCACTTGCACTATTCCTATTCAATGCAGACCCTGACTAAATGACGGTCTAGAGCGCGCTTATCGGCGCGTTGAACGATCAATCGGGGAGGTATCGAAAGCCGCATGACGCAGCTGTTTCGATCAGAAGTTCTAAATCAGAAAAAAGATCGCCTTTCCGGTGAGGTGGCGATTGCGATCCCGATGCCGTGGCAGGTGATCGGCTATCTGCTTTTTGCGACCCTGCTTATCGCAGGCGTATTCCTTTCGCTGGCGACCTATTCCCGAGTGGAAACCGTGACGGGTACGATTGTGCCGGACAAAGGCGTGGCGGCGATTATCCCGACCCGCGGCGGGGTCATCACCGAAGTGTTTGTCGAGGAAGGCGAGCAGGTCGAAGAGGGGGCTACGCTTGTTAGCGTCCGGGCCGAAGAATCCAGTGTCACCGGGCCATCTGCCGCCGCGCTGACACAGCAGGCCATCGCGCAGCAGGACGCCAGCCTCGCGGCGCAATTGACCGCCGCACAGCAATCCGCCGCGGCTCAGCGCAGCCAGATTACCGTGCAGGCAGCGGGACTGCGTTCGGAAATTTCCCAATTGCAGTCGCAGATTTCGTTGCAGCGCAATCTGGTCAGCTCCGCCAATCAGGATCTTGGCCGCGCGCGCGAAGTCGCCGAGCGCGGATTTATCAGCAAACAGGATCTGCGAGGGCGCGAAGATGTTCTGGTCTCACGCCAGCAACAGCTTTCCCAGTTGCAGCAAGCGCTCACCGCGCGCCGCGCAACGTTGGCCGAATTGTCGAACAGCGCCGCCAGTGTCACCGCGCAGGCGCAAAGTGATGCGGCCAATATCGCCGCCACCCGCGCGCAAGTGGCGCAGCAAGCGGCTGGTAATGCCGGTGCGCGTTCTTATGCATTGAGCGCGCCGACCGCAGGCACCGTCACCGCGCTCACCATCCGCAGCGGCCAGCGCGTGAATCCGCAAACTCAGGTAATGACAGTCATTCCCGCAGGGGCGAAATTGCGCGCGGAGCTTAACGTGCCGAGCCAGGCGATCGGGTTTGTGAAAGTCGGACAGGAAGTGCGCCTGGCGATTGATGCCTTCCCCTATCAGCGGTTTGGTACAGTCACCGGCACCATTCAGACAGTGGCGGCCAGCGCGATCAGCCAGCAGGCGGCCAATGGCGCAATCATTTCGGTATATCCGGTCGTCGTGGAGCTGCAGGAAACGCAGATTTCCGCATTTGGCCGCGAGGAAAAACTGGTTTCCGGCATGAGCCTGACTGCCCGGATTATCACCGAAGACCAAACCCTGATTGAGTGGCTGTTTGAGCCGCTCTTCGCAGTACGAAAGCGGTAACACACAGTGCTTGATCTAGGTTTCATGACCCGCAGCCGGGTGCGTCTGGTGCGCCAGACCGAAGTGGCAGAATGTGGTCTCGCCAGCCTTACGATGGTGGCCAATTTCTACGGCTTTGACGTCGATCTGGGGACTATGCGGCGGCGGTATTCTCCATCCATGCGCGGTGCTCCTTTACGGGCGCTCATCAACCTTGCTGATCAAATTGGCCTGACCCCGCGCGCGGTCAAACTGCCGCTGGAAGAGCTCGGCAATCTGCACATGCCGGCGGTTCTGCACTGGGACATGAACCATTATGTCGTGATCGAAGCGATCAAAGGCGGCAAGGCCTTGATCCATAATCCTGACGGGCGATCAAACTGGCTCAGCCTGTCGGAAGTGTCGGACCATTTTACCGGTGTCGCGCTGGAATTGCGGCCCAGCAACGATTTCAACCGTCAATCGCTGCGCGAACGGTTGCACCTGTCGCAATTGTGGCAAAGCATGACCGGTCTCAAACGGGCGCTGGCGCAGGTCCTCCTGCTCAGCGTGGTGCTTCAGGCGTTCGTGCTCGCTTCCCCGTATTATATGCAGGTCGCCATCGATAGCGCGCTGCCCGCGCTTGATGGTGATTTGCTGACGGTGCTGGCGCTTGGTTTTGGCCTGTTTACGGCCATCAATGTCGTTGCCAGCCTGCTGCGATCTTTTGTCTTGCTGAATGCCGGGACCAGTGTCGGATATGCGCTCGCGACCAATATTGCGCGGCGTTTGTTCCGTTTGCCGATCGAATGGTTCGAAAAACGCCATACCGGTGATATTCTGTCGCGGTTTCAATCGATTGTTCCGATTCAGAACCTGCTGACTCAAGGCGCCGTTGCGGCCTTGGTGGACGGGATCATGGCGATCTTCACGCTTGCCGTGATGTTTTATTACAGCGCGCTTTTGGCCTTTATCGCAATCATCGCCTTTGCTTTGTATGCGGTGGCCCGCTTCGTCACCTTCTCGTTCCAACGCGAAGCGCAAGAAGCGAGCATTATCACCAGCGGTAAAGAGCAGACCACGCTGATCGAATCGCTGCGCGGCATGGTCACTTTGCGGTTGTTCGGGCGGGAATCCCTGCGCCATGCCCTGTGGCAGACCCGGCTGACGGATTCGGTCAACGCCAATGTTCGCCTGTCACGCATCGGGATCTGGCAGAACACCGCCAACCTGCTCATTTTCGGTCTTGAAAATATCATCGCGATCTGGCTCGCGATCGGTTTTGTGATTGAGGGTGCCGGTTTCAGCGTCGGCATGGTGTTCGCCTACATGGCGTATAAAAATCAGTTTATCGGCAAATCGGCGGCGCTGATCGATCAGGCAATCCAGTTCAAAATGTTGAGCCTGCATCTGGAGCGTTTGTCCGACATTGCTCTGACCGATGAAGATCGCAGCTTTACCGTCGGCAGCGACGCCGCGACCGAGCTGACCGGAAAGATCGCCTTGAAAGACGTGTATTACCGCTATTCACCCAGCGATCCGATGGTTCTCAATGGTGTCGATCTGTCCATCGAGGCGGGCGAGCACGTGGCCATCACCGGGCCATCTGGCGGCGGCAAATCGACCTTGCTTAAAATTATGCTGGGCCTAGTCGAGCCCGAGGCGGGCGAAATCCTGATCGATGGCATCCCGCTGCACCGTTTTGGCTATAAGAGTTTTCATCGTCAGATCGCGGCAGTGCTTCAGGAAGACAGCCTGTTTGCCGGATCGCTGGCGGATAATATCGCGCTGTTCGATGACGAAGTCGATATGGAGCGCGTGGTGCGCGCAGCCGTGGCGGCTTCCATCCACGAAGATATTGCGCGGATGCCGATGCAGTACGAATCGCTGATCGGAGACATGGGATCGACCCTGTCAGGCGGCCAAAAACAGCGCGTCTTGCTGGCCCGTGCGCTGTATCGCGCGCCCAAGGTCTTGCTGATGGATGAAGGCACTGCGCACCTCGATGTGAAACACGAAGCGGTGGTTAATGCTGCGATCGGGGCAATGGGCATCACCCGCATTATCATTGCCCACCGGCAGGAAACGATTGCGGCCGCTGACCGGATATTGGTGATGCAGGACGGCAAATTGCACAGCGACACAGCAACCCCGCCTGATCCCGCCTACACTACCGTCCCCGCGTAATCCGGGGCGGCCCGCCCGCCGTCCGACGAAGCCGTCAGGCGAAGCCGTTTTTGATAAATTCAAGCGCGCATCCGGCCAACATCGCTGCGCCATTTGGTAAAGCGGTTTCATCGACGTGCATACGCGGTGAGTGAATGGCGCAGCATTGCGTCCAATCTTCTCCATCCGGAGCCACGCCGAGAAAGAACATCGCGCCGGGCACTTTTTCGAGCAGGTAGGAGAAATCCTCTGCACCCATGATCGGATCGGGCAGATCGCGCCAGCCGTCTGCGCCGCCGATCTGTTTGGCGACTTTCTCACCCAAAGCCACAGCCTGTGCATCACAGATTGTCACTGGAAAGCCGAACTCCAATTCGCATTCGGCCTCGACACCGTAAGCCGCCGCGGTCTGCCGCGCGGTTTCCGCGATCAGGCCGTGCACTTTTTCGCGGTGATCGGCCGATAGCGTGCGGATAGTCCCGCCCAGCACGCAATCATCAGGGATCACATTGTGCGCGGTGCCTGCGTGGATTTGGGTGACGGTCACCACGACAGCGTTTGTCGCTTTGAACCGGCGCGTCACCATGGCCTGTACCGCGCTGATAATCGCGGCGGCGGCGGGGACCGGATCGGCGCAATCATGCGGCATCGAGGCATGGCCCCCTTTACCCTTTACCGTAATCGTAAACTGGTCAGCCGCCGCCATTAATGGTCCTGCGCGTCCGGCCAGAACGCCAAAGGCGGCATTGGGCATGATATGCAAAGCAAAGGCCGCATCGGGCAGCGGATCGATCAGGCCATCATCGAGCATAAAGCGGGCTCCGTGATAGCCCTCTTCTCCCGGTTGGAACATAAAATCGACCGTTCCTGCCAGCTCGCTTTGCCGCGCGGCGAGGATGCGCGCTGCGCCGGTCAGCATGGCGGTGTGCGTATCGTGCCCGCAGGCGTGCATCCGGCCTGCAATGGTCGATGCAAATTCAAGATCGGTTTTTTCGTCCATCGGCAGCGCGTCCATGTCTCCGCGCAGCAAGACGCGCGGTCTGCCTGCACCAGCTTTGCCGCCTTTAAGGGTGGCGATTGCTCCGGTGGTGGACGGCCCGCTTTTCCATTCCAGCGGCAGATCGGCCAGCGCCTCGCGCACTTTCGCCATGGTCAGCGGGGTGTGCAGGCCCAATTCGGGTTCGGCATGAATGGCCCGGCGAAGCGCGACAATATCAGGCGCTAAAGCGCGGGCAGATTCAATCAGTGTATCGGTAAGCATAGCCGCAGGTTAGCGCGGCAAAAGCGTGCCGCCTAGCCGATATCGTCAATTACGATAGCGAACCGTGATGCTCATCGGTTTGATGCCGTTGCCCACGCGAAACGCGACCTGATTGACCGAAGGCGGACGCGGGATGCCGAGAAAGGATCCGATTTTCGGATTGTTCGACATGCCAGCGCCATCTTCGGAAAAATCCATTTCACGATTGCCATTGGTATCGTGCTGGACAGCGATGGCATAATCGCCCTTGCTCGGCACCGGTACGCACACCGTCATGGAACCCTTGCGCGGTTTGGCATCAATACGCGTCAAATAGCGTTTGCTTTTCAACCAATCGCCGCGTTTCGCGTAATAGGTGCGCACAAACAGATTGCCGCCGGATGATTTCAAACCGTCGATGCGCAGGCTCACGGCAGGGCCTTTGCCCGCCGTGCACTTGGCCAGATCATTGCCGATGACCTGCGCATATCCCGACTGCGCAGAGGCCGCAGGCGCGATAGCCAGCGCGGCTCCAAACGAAGCAGTCAGCGCAAGCGCGCTGGCGGTTTTTGCCAGTAGTTTCATAGTCATTGCCCAAATTCATTTTTTGCACGGCAGCGCGGATCGCGCACCGAATATGCTCACACACCTGACGCATCGGCGCTGAATTACAGCTGAATTGACACGAATACGGCGATTACACCGGTGGAAAAGGGTTAAGCCCCCGCTTGTGAGGTGATTCGTGCGTGCCGTATGGCAGGGCAGCGCCAAAAAAAGAGCGGGCCGCGTGCCCGGAACCAAAATATGCCAGCACCTTTAATCTCGCCATCCATTCTATCCGCCGACTTTTCCAAGTTGGGAGAAGAAGTGCGCGCGATTGATGCCGCAGGCGCCGATTGGGTCCATATCGATGTCATGGACGGTCATTATGTGCCCAACATCACCATTGGTCCCGACGTGGTCAAGGCGCTCCGCCCGCACACAGACAAAGTGTTCGACGTTCATTTGATGATTGCGCCGGTTGATCCGTATCTTGAGGCTTTTGCCGAAGTGGGCGCAGATATTATCACGGTGCATCCCGAATCCGGGCCGCATTGCCACCGCACGCTTCAGGCGATCCGCGCGTTGGGCAAAAAAGCCGGAGTCGTTCTCAATCCGGGAACGCCGGTCGAGGTGCTCGACAATTTGATCGATCTTGCCGATCTGGTTTTGGTGATGAGCGTGAACCCCGGCTTTGGCGGGCAGAGTTTTATCCCATCCCAGTTGGAAAAGGTCCGCCGCATTCGCGCGATGATCGAAGCGCAAGGCCGCCCGATCCATCTGGAGGTTGATGGCGGCGTCAATCCCGAAACCGCGCGGCTGTGTGTTGAGGCGGGCGCTGATGTTTTGGTTGCCGGATCTGCGACATTCAAAGGCGGACCGGGTCAATACGCGGCCAATATCGCCGCGCTTAAGGGTGAGGGATAATGGCCACCCTGTTCCGCGATACTCCCGAAAAAGAGATCGAGGACGCCCAGCAAACAGCCGCATTGCCTCTGGATGACAGAGGTGGCAGCCGTGCCCACAGCGAGGGCGCGCGCAGCACGGGCGGCGGCGCCAATGACAGTGATGCGGAAACAGAAGTTCCGCCTGAAATCGAGACGTCGCGCGCACTCGCGCTGACCGATGTCATTGCGCCGCGGTCCAGCGCGGGCAATGCATTGATCCGGATGGCTTACCGTCTTGGTGTGCCAGGCCATGCTTTGGCGGCGCCATTCCGGCGGCCTGCGCCGGTGCGCGTGCTGGCGACGGTTGAAAATCCGCCGATCGGCGACCGCGCGGCTGGCACCGCGTTAAGAGCGGGGCATTTCCTGATCGACGGGGTCAAGCTGCCGATTGCGCAGGTCGATTTTGATAGCTCTGCGCGTCTTGCGCCCGGCGTCGAGCGCACCTTGCATTCGTTTTCCTGGCTGGCCGATCTGGCGGCCAGCGCACCGCGTGAAGACTGCGTGACTGTCGCAGAGCGCATCACCGCGCGCTGGCTCGATGCCAATGCACAGCCTGTCAAAGGTCCGGCGTGGGAGATTGAATACACTGGGCAGCGTCTGCTCGCCTGGCTTGTGCATGCGCCTTTCGTGCTTGGTACAAAGGGCGGCGATCTGCGCCCGCGTTTGCTTTCCGCGATTCAGGAAACTGCCAGCTGGCTTGATCGTAAAGCGGTCCATACGGGTGCGGGCCTTGGCCAGATTGCCGGATTGGCGGCGGTCACGGCGGCGGGTTTGCTGTTGCCAGAAGGAAAGCCGCGCCGGCTTTACGGCGAAGCTGCGTTGATCCGCGCTCTGGGTGATTTGGTGGGCGAGGATGGCGGTGTGCTAGCCCGATGTCCCAAAGCGCAGATGGATGCGATTGCGGTGCTTACCAATCTGATCGCTTGCTACGAAGCGGCAGAGGTTGAGGTGCCGCAGGCCTTTATCGTGATGCGGGAATTGTTGGTCCCGCCGCTATTGGTGCTGCGCCACGGCGATGGCGGATTGGGTAGCTGGCAGGGGCAAGGCGCAATTTCGGCTGACCGCGTGGCGTCATTGCTCGCGGCGACGGGGATCCGCACGCGCCCGCTCAAAAATGTGGCGCATTGGGGGTTTCACCGGCTTCGCGGCGGCAAAACTGTGGTGCAATTTGATGCCGGTCCGCCGCCTCGCGCACGTCATGTTCGCACAGGCTGCGCATCAACGCTGGCGTTTGAAATGTCTGATGGACCTGCGCGGTTGATCGTCAATTGCGGTGGTTCGGCATTGGCCGGGGGGCAGGTACCTGCGCGGATCGGCCAAGGGCTGCGCGCCACCGCGGCGCATTCATCGCTGGTCTTGGATAATGCCAATTCTACCGCGGTTCTGCTTCACGGAAAGCTTGGCCGCGGCGCCGAAACGGTCGAAGTCGAAAATCAGGTTCTGCGCAAACATGGCCGCGAAGCGATGCGGGTCGAGGCCAGCCATGATGGATACGGCGCGCGCTTTGGCCTGACGCATAAACGCGTGCTGTCGCTGCGCGGAGACGGCAGCGAGCTGGCAGGCGAAGACATTCTTTTGCCGGTGTCGCGCAAAGGAAAGCGCGGCAAAGTCGGATTTGCGATCCGGTTCCACCTCGGGCGCGGGGTCGAGGCGCATATTTCGGGCGATGGTCGCGGGGCGAGCCTGCTGACGCCCGATGGTCGCCTGTGGCAATTCCGCCTGCGCGGCGATGCGGCGGGCGCGGGCGATGTCGCGCTGCGCTGTGAAGACAGTTTGTGGGTCGATGGCGATGGCCGTCCGCACCCGACCGAACAATTGGTGATCGAAGGTTTGACATCACGCGGCGGAGGCCAGTTCTCCTGGCTGCTCAAGAAAATGGGGTAATCCCCCAAGGGAATGGAACATTGGCACAAACGGTAATCAAGCGGGCACTGCTTTCAGTGTCCGACAAAAGCGGACTTGCGGATCTGGGCAAGGCATTGGCCGCGCGCGGTGTGGAACTGATAAGCACCGGCGGAACGGCACGGGCATTGCGTGATGCCGGTCTCGAGGTGCGCGATGTGTCTGACCTCACCGGGTTTCCAGAGATGATGGATGGCCGCGTCAAAACGCTGCATCCCACAGTCCATGGCGGGCTGCTGGCGCTGCGCGATAATGATGAACACGTCGCGGCGATGAAAGAACACGATATCGGCGCGATCGATCTGGTTGTGGTCAATCTGTATCCGTTTGAAGCCACCGTTGCGAAAGGCGCAGAGCGCGCCGAGATCATCGAGAATATCGATATCGGCGGACCAAGCATGGTGCGTTCCGCTGCCAAGAACCACGGTTTTGTCACGATCATGACGGACGCCGCCGATTACGCCGAGCTGCTCCAAGAGCTTGACGCGCATGACGGCGCAACGTCGGATGCGTTTCGTATCCGCATGGCAGGCAAAGCCTATGCGCGCACGGCCGCGTATGACAGCGCGATTGCGAGCTGGTTTGCCTTTGGCGATGCGTTCACCAATCCGCTCGGCGCCGATGCGCTGAAAGCGACACCGTTCCCTGATACGATGCCGATGGCGTTCAAACGCGAGGACGAGCTGCGCTATGGCGAGAACCCGCATCAGTCCGCAGCGATCTATGTTCCCCAAGTCACCGGCACACGCGGCGTTGCGCAGGCAGCCCAATTGCAGGGCAAAGCGCTCAGCTACAACAATCTCAATGATGCGGATGCCGCGCTTGAGCTCGTGGCGGAGTTTGCCGGCGGAGAGCCTGCCGTTGTGATCGTCAAACACGCAAACCCTTGCGGTGTTGCGCAAGGCGTTTCGCTCATCGAGGCATGGAATGGTGCGCTTCAATGCGACAGCGTTTCGGCATTTGGTGGGATTGTGGCCGTGAATACGGAGCTGGACGGAGCCACCGCCGAGGCGATTGCCAGCATTTTCACCGAAGTCGTGATCGCGCCTAAAGTCAGCGCCGAAGCGCGGGCGGTTTTTGCCAAGAAAAAGAATTTGCGCATCCTTGAATGCGGAACGCTTCCCGATCCGCGCAGGGATGGTTTTGCAATGAAAACCATCGCCGGGGGTATGCTGATCCAGAGCCGCGACAACGGCGCGGTATCGATGGACGATTTGAAGGTTGTAACCAAGCGCGAACCGACAGCGCAGGAATTGAAAGACTGCCTGTTTGCCTGGACCGTGGCGCGGCATGTCAAATCGAACGCGATTGTTTATGCCAAAGACGGCGCAACTGCAGGGATTGGCGCAGGCCAGATGAACCGCCGCGATTCCGCGCGAATTGCCGCGATCAAGGCAAAGGAAGCGGCCGAGACCTATGATTGGCCGAGCGCCCGTACCGTGGGCAGCGCGGTCGCATCAGATGCATTTTTTCCGTTTGCAGATGGCCTGATTTCGGCTGCGGAAGCAGGCGCGACAGCGGTTATTCAGCCGGGCGGGTCAATCCGCGATGATGAAGTGATCGCGGCCGCTGATGAAGCGGGCCTTGCGATGGTGTTTACCGGGATGCGGCATTTCAGACATTGATATCGTTGCGCCCTCATGCGCCGGGCCGCAAGGGCGCCCGCCCGCCCGAAGCGCTGTAAGGCGCGAGGAAATCGCATCGCGGATGCGGTGCGCTTTGATAAACGCAACTTTCCCTGGTTCCAGACGTAACTAAATCCGACTGCGCGGCGAATAGCCCGCATGACAGCTGCATTCATCCTCGCGAAAGTTCGCGGGGTGCAATGGGCCGATTGAGACACGCCAGACGCCAGAGAACAACCATGAGCCTTTTTACCCCTGATCTGTTTCGCAACTTTGTTGTCGGCTTTGCCGTCGGCGCAGTGATCGTCGGAGCGGCGACGATAGATCAATGGTCGGATCAGATCGCTCCCCCGGCTCAGGCTGCTGCTCCGTTGGAGGCTCCGCAACCTTCGGATGATTTCTGGAGTATTGCCGAATGAAACGCGCTCTTGCCCTTTCGCTCGCCGCTGCTGCTCTCAGCCTGTCGGCCTGCTCTTCGCCTGCCTTCGCACTGGAAGAACCCGTCAATGCGCCCGCGCCAAAGCGGATCGCCAAAGAAGGCGCCGGCCTTAAAACAGCAATCTTTGCCGGCGGCTGTTTCTGGGGTGTCGAAGGGGTCTTCAGCCATGTCAAAGGCGTGAAATCGGCGGTTTCGGGCTTTCATGGCGGCGCTGCTGGTACCGCGAGTTACAATCGGATTGTGACAGGCGGCACAAACCACGCCGAAGCGGTGATGATCACCTATGATCCTTACGTAGTCCGTTATGATGAGCTGCTGCGGATATTCTTTTCCGTCGTTACCGACCCGACGTTGAAAAACCGGCAGGGCCCCGATGTCGGCGCGCATTATCGCAGCGCCCTTGTGCCCATGAACGCCGAACAACGCGCGGTTGCGCAGGCTTATCTGAAGCAGATGGGTGCTTCGAATGTGTGGAAGAGCCCGATTGTCACGCGGATTGAAAAGCATCGCAAATTCTACGCTGCAGAACAATACCATCAGGACTTTATGGCGAAGAACCCCAGCCACGGTTATATCGTGCGGTGGGATGCGCCCAAAGTGCGCGCGTTAAAAGTCATGTTCCCAAGCGATTACCGCGCCAATTTCCTGCGCGACGCAAGCTGACGCAGCCGCGCCTTGGCGACACGGGCAACCGCGCCTATATTGGCGAATATGGCACACGATCATTCGCATCACGAACATAGCGGCGAAACACTTGTCGAGGCGGCGCGCAATGCGTTGACCGCGTCTGGCGAGCAATGGACGGGGATGCGCGAAACGGTGTTTTCCGAGCTTTCCAAGCACGATCGCCCGGTTTCCGCTTATGACATTGCCGACAATCTCTCTGCAGCTCGGGGTAAACGCGTCGCGCCCAACAGCGTCTATCGAATTCTGGACCTGTTTGTGACCAACAATCTGGCGCTGCGGGTGGAAAGTTCAAATGCTTATCTCGCCAACACCCACCCGGGCTGCGAGCATGATTGCATCTTTCTGGTCTGCGATGAATGCGGCGACGCCACGCATATTGATGATGAGGAAGTCAGCCGCACGGTACGCTCTCTGGCCGCCGCCAAGAACTTTAAACCGGAACGTCCCGTGCTCGAGATTCGCGGCCTGTGCCAAGCTTGCGCATAAGCGCAGGTGCGAGAATCGGTTTGTCGCGCGCGGTTGACGCTAGGGAATTCGTCAAAAATGGACACTTCGGCGGCAGGGCGTTCTCTGCGGGCGACAAAGCGTTTATCGACAGTTCGGTTTTGAGGGTGTAAGGCGAATTCTATGACTGAATCGCCTAAAACTCCGCTTCTCGATCAAGTGCCGACGCCGGATGAGCTCCGTGAATTAAAGCCCGAGCAACTGCGTCAACTCGCAGACGAACTTCGCACTGAAATGATCGATGCTGTCAGCACGTCTGGCGGCCATCTTGGCTCTGGGTTGGGCGTGGTCGAATTGACCGTGGCGATCCATTATGTGTTCAACACTCCCGACGATAAACTCGTGTGGGATGTTGGCCACCAGTGTTACCCGCACAAAATCCTGACCGGGCGGCGCGATCGCATCCGCACCTTGCGCCAGGGTGGCGGCCTGTCCGGCTTTACCAAGCGCAGCGAAAGCGAATACGATCCGTTCGGCGCCGCGCACTCCTCTACCTCGATTTCTGCCGCGCTTGGCTTTGCCATGGCGAACAAGATGAATGACAAACCGGGCCGCGGTATTGCCGTGATCGGCGATGGCGCGATGAGCGCGGGCATGGCTTACGAAGCGATGAACAACGCGGCGCAGGCGGGCAACCGGTTGGTTGTGATCCTCAATGACAATGACATGTCGATTGCGCCGCCCGTAGGCGGGCTATCGGCGTATCTTGCGCGCATGGTATCTTCCAGCGAGTATCTCGGCCTGCGCAGCCTCGCATCGAAAGCGGTCAAGAAAATGAGCCGCCGCATGCACGAAGGCATCCGCAAGGCGGAAGAATATACGCGCGGCATGGTCACCGGCGGAACTCTGTTTGAAGAGCTCGGCTTTTATTATGTCGGCCCGATTGACGGGCACAATCTGGATCACCTTATTCCAGTGCTGGAAAATGTGCGCGACACGTCCGAGGGGCCTGTCCTGATCCATGTCGTGACGACCAAAGGCAAAGGCTACAAATTCGCTGAGGAAAGCGCCGACAAATATCACGGCGTCCCGAAATTCGATGTTGTCACAGGCGAGAAAAAGAAAAGCGCCGCTGGCCCGCCCGCCTATCAAAACGTGTTTGGCGATACTCTGGCCAAGCTCGCTGAAACGGATAGCCGCATCTGCGCCATCACCGCTGCGATGCCTTCGGGTACCGGAGTTGACCGGTTCGCGCAGGCGCACCCCGAACGCAGCTTTGATGTCGGCATTGCCGAACAACACGGCGTCACCTTTGCCGCTGGCCTTGCCGCGCAAGGTATGCGTCCTTTTGCGGCGATTTATTCGACCTTCCTTCAGCGCGCCTATGATCAGGTGGTCCATGATGTCGCGATCCAGAACCTGCCAGTGCGGTTTGCGATTGACCGTGCCGGTCTAGTCGGTGCGGATGGCTGCACCCATGCAGGCGCGTTCGACATCACCTATCTGGCGACCCTGCCGAATATGGTAGTGATGGCGGCCGCTGACGAAGCCGAACTGGCACATATGACCTACACTGCGGCCCAATATGACGAAGGCCCGATCGCTTTCCGTTACCCGCGCGGCAACGGGACTGGCGTTGCAATGCCGGAAACGCTCGAAAAGTTCGAAATCGGTAAAGGCCGGATCGTGCGCGAAGGCACAAAGGTTGCGATCCTGTCCCTCGGCGCGCGTCTGGAAGAGGCGAAGAAGGCCGCTGATACGCTGGAGGCCAAGGGGCTTTCGACAACGGTAGCCGACATGCGCTTTGCCAAGCCGCTCGATGAAGATCTGATCGCCAAACTGATGCGCGAGCATGAGGTGGTGATCACCGTGGAAGAGGGCGCAATCGGCGGCCTCGGCGCGCATGTTTTGACATTTGCTTCGGATGAAGGGCTGACAGATAACGGCCTCAAAGTCCGCACGATGCGTCTGCCCGATACCTTTCAGGATCATGACGATCCAATGAAGCAGTACGACGAAGCAGGGCTGAACGCGCCGCAGATTGTTGAAACGGTGCTTAAGGCGCTGAAACACAATTCCGCGAACGTAAGCGAAGAGGCGCGGGCTTGAGTGAAGCACGACAGCGAGTACCATGAATGCCATAACAAACTGAGGTTACGGGAATTTTCAAAACTCAAGTACGGCGATCCCCGTGGATTTCTTGCCAGGCTTCGTAAGTTTCAAGAAGAGAATAGCCTAGCACTTGGCAACAGCCCTTGCGAAGTTCGTAACCTTCGTACGAACCTCCTTAAACCTGAGCGTGAAAGGCGGGACGCGGCGCTTTTTTGTGTAGGGCTTTCAGAGCTAATGAATTGTGAAGTTCGCTTTGCCACGGTCGAAGATCAAGATTACGACTTTGTCGCTAGCTCACAAGAAGCCGACGCAGGATCACTCCCGAAATTCTGCCCGGTACAGCTTAAGGAGGTCGTTCCGTCGCATCTTAATGCGAATGCCAGCATAGAGCGGGTACTGAAAATGCTGACCAAATATGTCGATTCTCAAGACCTCGTGGTTGCAATCAAATTTAACAAAGCTGCTCACTTCAATCCCGTTACATTGGAGGTTCCGGCTGAACTACAGCTTCGAGGCATCTGGGTGTACGGCAGCATTGCGGCAGACCAATCAGAATGGGCAATTTGGGGTAATTTCATTGACAGGAAACCTGTCACTGCTGGATTGCGCTATGGTTATCCATCTTCGTAAGCTCAGGTTAGAAACTTCAATACGCTGGCGCTTAAACGACAAACAGGGATAGCCTGAATGACTCTACTCAAAATCACCGCTGACGGCCCTGTCACCACGCTAACCCTTGATCGCGCTGAAACGATGAACCCCTTGGGATCGCCCGGTGATGGAGACGCGTTTCGCACCGCTTGCGATGCCATCAACCGCGACATGGCCACTCGCTGCGTTATCCTGACCGGGGCAGGCCGCGCATTCAGCGCGGGCGGCGATATCAAGGCGATGCGGGACAAAACCGGCACATTTGGTGGCACGCCGCCTGCCATTTCCGATGGCTATCGCGACAATATCCATATGATGCTGCGCGCGCTGCACACCATTCGCGTCCCCGTAATCGCGGCGGTCAATGGTCCGGCCATCGGGCTGGGCTGTGATGTTGCCTGTCTCGCCGATATCCGGATCGCTTCGGAAAAGGCCAAGTTTGGCGTCACATTCCTGAAACTCGGCATTATTCCCGGCGATGGCGGCACATGGATCCTGCCGCGTGTTATCGGGATGAGCCGCGCTTCCGAATTGTTTTACACCGGTGACGTCATCGGCGCGGATCAAGCGCTCGAATGGGGGCTGGTCAGCCGCGTGGTGCCGCACGATGATTTAATCGCAGAGGCGCAGGCGATGGCGCAAAAAATTGCCGCCATGCCGCCCCATTCGCTTCGCCAGTCCAAAATGCTGCTGCGCCAGGGCAGCCAGATCAATTATGATACCGCGCTGGAAATGGCGGCGAACACTCAGGCGATGATGCATCATACCGCAGACCACGCAGAGGGCGTCGCGGCCCTGATCGAAAAGCGCAGTGCCGAATTCAAAGGCCAATAGGGCGCGCAAAGCATGATCTGGCTGCGTTTTGCACTTGTCACAGTGGCGACGTTTTACATCACTGTGCTGGCGGTCCTTTGGGCGTTTCAATCGCATTTCATCTATCCGGCCCCGCAAAGCCCTGCGCCGCTCACACCCGGATATCAGGATGTTACCCTGACAACGTCAGACGGATTGGCGCTCCGTTCATTTTACCGCGAAGCGCGCGAGGGATTGCCCACGATTGTGTATTTCCATGGCAATGCCGGGACATTGGAGGCGGCCAGTGTCTCCAACGCAGTCTTTGCGGATACCGGATTTGGCATTCTGATGGTGGAGTATCGCGGCTATGGCGGCAATCCCGGCGATCCAACTGAAACGGGGTTTTACCGTGATGGCGATGCGGCGATTGCATGGCTTAAAAAGAATGACGTTGCGCCCAATCAGCTGGTGATCGTGGCAAATTCGATTGGCGGGGGCGTCGGGACTGAAATGGCGCTTCGTCATAATCCGGCTGCGCTTGTCCTCATCGCGCCGTTTACGTCTTTGCCCGATGCTGCGCAGGACAATCTCTGGTGGCTGCCTGCGCGGCTGCTGGTTCGCGAACAATATGACAATGCCGCCAAGATACCGCAGCTCAATCTGCCGATCCTGATCCAGCACGGAACCGCAGACCGCGTGGTTCCCTACGAACATGGCCGCGCCTTGTCACAGCTTTCGCCGCGCGCCGATTTCCAATCTCACGAAGGATCAGGCCACGGGCTTAGCTTTACCACCCGTTCCAAAGAAGGGCGGCGCGACTGGATATCGCAGCAACTCGGTCTGACGCCTTAGAACCAGCGCCAGATCCCTGCTGGAATTCCGCCAAGTGGCATGTGCAGCCAGCTGAAAAAGACAAAAAAGATGAGGCCTACTGTCCATGGCAGCGCGCCCGCGCCTGCCAGTCCGCTCCACCGCGGCCAATAGCTCGTCTTGCTTTCCCATTCTTGCCATGCTGCGCCCATCAGCGCCTGTTTCTTGCGATCCTGCAGATGCGCACCAACCAATGCGAGCACGCCCATTGCCAGCGCGGTGATCGTGGTGCGCCAGCTGTAATGGATGGCAATGTGTGATGCCGCCCAAAGCGCAAAACCCCACATCATCGGATGGCGCGTAATCTTGAACACGCCTTTCGGCTCTGCGCGCGCCTGCTCCTCGGCTTTTGGTGTGGGCAGCGCCGGGTTGCCGATGACCGACCCTGCAAACAGGATCATCGCCGGCAGCGTCAGCAGGGTGGCGATCGCCCAGCCAATATCGCCCGATCCGGAAAGATCCGCAGCCGGGCTGTCTTTGAATGCAAAATAGACCCAGGCGAGCGCCGCGAAACTCACCACGGAATAGGCGATTTGAAAACCGATATCGCCCAGCGTTTTGACGAGCGAAGCGCGAAGCGGGTGCGACATCGCGAAATGGGTCCCGACAAACGCGATGTTGGCAGCAACAAGCTCGGTCAATGCAGACATTTCATCCCCCCGCGCAATGGCGCGCTATTCAGCGATCCCGATCAGCTCCACTTTAAAAACCAGCGTGGCATTGCCGGGGATCGGACCTCTTCCGACAGGACCATAGGCCAAATCGGCAGGGACTGCGATTTCAATCGTCTCTCCCACACCCATTTGCGGAATTGCCATCTGCCAGCCCGGAATCAATCGGCCGAGCGGAAACGTTGCCGGTTCGCCGCGCGGATACGAGCTGTCGAATACGGTTCCGTCGATCAATTTGCCTTCGTAATGGACGGTTACGACATCCGCGACGCTCGGCCTTTCATCTGAGCCATTGTACTCGGTCCAGCGCCAGCGAAGCCCGCCATTCATCTGGCGCCACCCATCCGCCGCCGTCAGGCCGAACAGATAGGTTTGCTGCGCAGAGTGCCACGCAAGATCATTCTTCGCTTGCTCGGCAGAGCCATCTGCCGGATCAGCCGCCTTGGCGCTTTCATCTTGGGCAAGCAGCGGCGTGGCCGCCATCAGCGCCGCAGTAACAGCCGCAAAAGCCAGGCCCCGCATCACCAATCATACGCCTTTGGCAGATCGCTTTCATCAAGATCGCGGTAACGGTCTTTCAGGCGGCTTTGGTGGCTGCCCAGTGGTTGTTCGACGCCGCCGATATACACCTTGGTCGGCACCGTCGTCACTTCGAGCGGGTCGCCATCCCAGATCACCACATCGCCCAATGCGCCTTGTTTCAGCACACCGGCAATACCGCCCATGCCGCTGATTTCGGCGGGGATTGAGCTGATCGAGGCGAAAGCCTCAGCCCAGGTCAGGCCCGAGGCCCCCGGCATTTTTGCAAGGCCGACAAGGTTGCCAGCCTGCTGGGCAAGGCGGCGCGGGTTTTCCATGCCAGCAGCATTCAGCCCGACTTTCACGCCTGCACTTTTCATGCGACCCACATTGCTTTGCGTGGATGCAAGCTGGTCAAAACCGGTTGGCAGAGCATCGAGCGGATCGGCCAGAACCGGCACGCCCGCAGCGGCGATTTCATTCGCGACCATCCAGCCTTCACTGACGCCGACCAGCACCATGTCGAGGCGGGGAAATTCGGATTTAAGCGCGAGGGCGCTGCGAATATCAGCGGCACGTTCAACCGCGACAAACAGCTTCTGCGTGCCAGCAATGACCGGCTTCAGAGCCTCGGCATCAAAGCGGTTGAGCAGCACTTCGCCGTCAACCGTGATCTCGGTTGTTTGCGGGGTGCCGGTGCCTGAAAGCGCCCGAGCCTCCCGTAAGGATGCGCGGAACAAAGTGTAGGTCGCAGCGCGGCTGCCGCCGGCGCGGCGCGCCCCACCTTCTCCCAGATCGACCATCTGGAATGCACGCGCTTTTACAATCGGGGTGCCATCGGCATCCAGATCAATGATCGCGCCTTGTCCGGCAAAAATCGAAGCGGCAGGAAGCGTCGTGGTCGCAGCGCGGGTAATCCCGGCAGCGCGGTGGATCAGAATGTTCTGCGAATTCGGGTTCACCGCCGGTGCCACGTCAAGCGATGCGCTGAACGGAGCGCCGCCAGCGCGGCTATCATTGGATTCGCTCACTGCGCCGACATCGACAAGACCCAGCGTGGTGACCGTCGCGAAGATGCCGGGTGTTACCCAAGCGCCTTTTGCATCCACCACCGTGTCCGATGCGAACGATCGTCCGCCCGTGGAACCGGCATAGGTGACACGGCCATTTTCAACCACGACCACGCCGTTTTCGATCGGTTCGCTGCCGTCGCCTGTAACAACGGTGGCGTTGGTGATGACGACATCTTGCGCCGCAAGAGGCGAAGCGGAAAGCGCGATGGCGCTTGCTGCGAGTGTCAGAAGGCGCTTCATTTCACATCTCCTTCACCCGGCTGGCCAAGCTCGAAATCGCTGACCGGACGGCGTTTTCGGTCCATCGCATCAAACATCAATGCGCCATCAATCCAGACCTTTTCCGGCCGCGAATAAACAGACAGCGGATCGCCATTCCACAGCACAACATCGGCCATTTTGCCGCTCTCGAGGCTGCCGGTCATATCGTCGATGCCCATGGCTTTGGCTGCGTTGAGCGTGATCCAGCCGATCACATCCGCATCCGAAATCTCGATGCCCAGGCGTTTGCCTGCGGCCTGAGCTTTGGCGGCTTCCTGGTTGAGACGTTGAATATCGTTCTGGCTGTCCGAATGGATGACGACGCAAGCGCCCTCTTGCTGAAGCAGCGCGGCGTTTTCCATGATCGCGTCATACGCTTCCATTTTAAACCCGTACCAGTCGGCCCAGATCGCGCTGCACACGCCGTTTTCGCGCAGCAGATCACCGATCTTATAGGCCTCTACCGCGTGGTGAAATGCGGTCACTTTGTAGCCGACCTCTTTCGCCATATCCATCACCAGCGCCATTTCATCGGCGCGGTAGCAGTGGTTGTGGACGAGGATTTCGCCTTCGAGCACGCCTTTCAGCGTTTCCTTGCCCAGATCGCGTTTGGCGTCTTCATCATTGGCGTAATTGATCGCGTCATACCACGTCTGGCGGTTGACCGCGAAATTGCCCATGCGGGTGGACGGCTTGCGTCCGCGTCCGCCATAAACACGCTTGGGATTTTCGCCGCAGGCCATTTTAAAACCATAAGGCGCGCCGGGGAATTTCATGCCCTGCACCGTGCGGCTGGGTACGTTTTTGAGCGTGACCGAACGCCCGCCCATCAGGTTTGCCGAACCGGGCAGAATTTGCAGAGCGGTGATCCCGCCATTGGCCATCGCCCGGCTGAAACCGGGGTCTTGCGGCCAGACCGAATGTTCGGCCCAGACATCGGGCGTGGTGGGGGCGGTTGCTTCGTTACCGTCGGAATGTGCATCCACACCGGGCGAGGGGTAATCGCCAAGGTGCGAGTGAATGTCGATGATACCGGGGGTGACAAATTTACCGCTGCCATCCAGCACGGTGTAGCCTGCGGTCGAGAGGTCGCTGCCGCCAACGGCTTCGACTTTGCCATCGCGGAACAGGACAGTGCCGCCTTCGATCCGGTTTCCGGCACCGTCATAAACGGTCGCCCCTACAAGAGCGGTGGGGGCGCCGGGATACGCGCTATAGGTAGAGGGGAATGGCCCTTCCGCTTCGGTTTTGGCGGCAAAGCGCGGCGCATCATCCGAACCGCTATCATCGCCAGCCGTATTGGCCGAACCGGTGGTGGCACAGCCGGCCAGCGCAAACGCGCTGACGGCCGCAATCAAGACTTTCTTCGTCACATTCATTCCCCTGTTGGTTTCAGGCCGATTGAGTTGCCAAATTATTGGGCCGGATGCGTGCCAGCGGCCGCCGGTTCGCCAAGCTCGGCTTCGCCAGCAATATGATCGCCCTCTTCATCTTTCAGAGTGTCGAGATGCATCAGCTTCTTGACCAGCGGGCTGACGAAGCAGACCAGTACGCCAACAACCAGCGCGACCAGACCCATGCTCCAATACGCTTCGAGCGCGCCTTCGCGGGTCATATTGCCGCCTTCGCCTTCACCCATGAGCGATCCCATGAAGCCTGCGACATAGTTGCCGCCAGCCGTGCCAAAGAAGAACGCCGCCATCATCAGGCTCGCCATGTGTTTGACCGAAAGCCGGTTCATCGCCGACAGGCCGACGGGCGACAGGCAAAGCTCGCCCGTGGTCGACAGCAGGTAGAAGATGAACAGGAACAGCACCGGCATCATGATCGCGCCAGCCTCGCCCGTGGTGCTGAAGTTTTCAGCGCCCCAGACCATCACAATGAATGCGAGACCCATCTGCGCGATACCCAGACCCATCTTTGCAGGCGTGGAGGGTTCAATCCCCTTGCGCGCCATCCACTGCCACAGACCGGCGAACAGCGGGCCGAGCAGGATGATATAAATCGGGTTGATCGATTGGAAGAAGGTGGTCGGAATGCCGCCTTTGTCCACGTGGCGATCGGTGAACAGGTTGAGCGAGCCGCCCGCCTGTTCAAACAGACCCCAGAACAAGGGCATCAGCAGGATCAGAAAGATCATTGCAAACACCCGCTCGCGCGCTTCCTTATCCAGCTTGAACGCTTCGAACAGCACATAAGCGAGCAGAGCGATACCCGAAGCCAGCAAAATGCCGCCGACAAGGCTTTGATACTGGATCAGGAACCAGATCACCGCAACACCCGCAAAGCCAACGCCGTAAAGCAGCCATTCGAGATTGATGCCCGCGACTTTTTCTTTGAGCTTGGCAGGGTTCGGGCTTTCGCCTTTCCCTTTCAAAAGCGGTTTGCCGATGATGAATACGATCAGACCGAGCAGCATACCGAAACCGGCCAGGCCAAAGCCCAATGCCCAGCTAACGGTTTCACCCAGATACGCGGCGATCAGAACGCCCGCTGCCGCGCCGAGGTTAATGCCCATATAGAAAATCGTATAGGCGCTATCACGGCGAATATCGGTGCGCGGGTACAGCTGACCCACGATCACCGAGATGTTTGCCTTCAGAAAGCCGGAGCCGACAATGATCAACGCCAGAGCCAGCCAGAAAATGTTGAGCGTCGGATCGTTCGCATAGCCCGATCCGTCACCTTCGAACGCCATAAAGAAATGGCCCAGTGTCAGCAGGACAGCGCCGAACAGCACCGCTTTGCGCTGGCCCAGATACCTGTCAGCCAGCCACCCGCCGAGCACCGGCGTGATGTAAACAAGGCTGGTATAAGCGCCGTAGATCAGGTTCGCGCTGCCATCGGAATACATCCAATGTTTGACCAGATAGAGCGTAAGCAATGCGCGCATGCCGTAATAGGAGAAACGCTCCCACATTTCGGCAAAGAACAGCATGTAAAGGCCCTTGGGATGGCCCATGACCTCTTCTTGCGGACGGGTAACCGCCCAAGCGCCGCCGATTAGAAAGATGCCGAGGACAATCGAGGCCACAACCATGGCCCAGTCCCCATATCCCCACATTGCAAATTCTTTAAGTTCGCCCATTTGGCTGATCCCCGTCTTGTTCTGTATGCGCCGGCTCCCAAACAGGTCCCTCCGCACGCTTTAAGCGGCGCACCCTAACGTGTGTTTTGGCGGTGTGAAGCCTTTGTTGCACGGTTCATCGCAAGCGATCCGATGCACGCGCAGATGCGGGGAACTTGACGCGCCTCGCTGTATTATGGCACTGATGCACTTAGCGAGGATGCAATGACCCAATCACGACCCGTCTACCTTAAACTGCGCGATCAGATCGCTGCGGCGATTATCCAGGGCGAATATGCCGAGGGTAAGATGCTGCCATCGGTGCGCGCCTTGGCAGCGGAGCAAGGGGCAAACCCGCTTACCGTGGCCAAAGCGTATCAGCAGTTCCAGAATGACGGCCTGGTCGAGGTTCAACGCGGGGTGGGCATGTATGTCGTCAAAGGCGCGGCAAGCCAGCTTAAAGAGCGCGAAAAACAGCAATTTCTGAAAGAGGAATGGCCGGAAATCCGCGCCCGTATCCGCCGGCTCGGGCTGGATCTGGCAGAATTGGCGGAGTGCACCTGATACGGCATGCGTTGTGCCGTCTCACGGTGTGCCGTATTGAGAAAAGCGCAACTTTATCGACCACTTCCCTTGCCAGACGCGCGCCTGCGTGGCAGCACGATAGGATGAAAGCCTTTCGGGTCGAGGCTAAAATTGGGGCATTGGCGAGATGGCTAGGGGGCTGTGTCGTTACGATCACCGGGAGGCCAAAAACATGATCAGGTCTGAGCTTTTGCAGGAACTGCATAAAGACAATCCAGAATTGCGTGCCGAAGAAATCGAACAAGTGGTCGATATATTCTTCGACGAGATCTCGCAGCGACTGGCCGAAGGCGGCCGGGTTGAATTGCGCGGTTTTGGCGCCTTTTCCACGCGCGAACGCGAGGCCCGCACCGGCCGCAATCCGCGCACAGGCGAATCGGTTGAAGTGCCCGCCAAACGGGTGCCGTATTTCAAAGCCGGTAAAGAGATCCGTCAGCGTCTGAACGAAGGCTAAAACCGCCTTCTTGCGTCACAATCAGGCCGCAGCGCGTTCCAGCGTATCATCACTACGCTTGGCCGAAGGAAGCCTGCGTTCGCGGTCCAGCGCGGCAAACACCAGATCGACAATCCGCTCTGCCCCGCCGGTTGTAGAGATATCGACCGGCATCATGCCCAGTTTGGTAAACTCATCGAGCCCTTCTGCGCCCGGCAGCGCGATAATCCGCGCGATTGACGGCAGACGGTCTTCTACCAAGGGGGCGAGTTCGCGGGATATTTTCAGATTTCCGGTCGCCACGACCGCGACTTCGCGTTTGCCCATCCCGATTGCATCCCAGCTGCGCGGATCACCCGCATTCGCCTGATGCACGAAATATCCGTCTGCCAGCGCTTTTTCAAAACGCTCTACATTGGGTTCCACCGCCAGATAGCCGATCTCGTTGTAGCTTAGCGCATCGGCCACCGCCCGGCCCGCTGGCCCCAGACCGATGATGACCACCGGTGCATCGTCGCCATCGAGTTTGCGATCCGCCGGACCGGTGCGCAATTTGCCCGCGAGTTTGCGTCCGATATTGGACACGAGCGGCGTCACCGCCATGCTGATAGCAATCGCCGAAACAAGGATGGAGAGCGCCTCGCTATCGACCAGTCCGGCAACCGCAGGCATGGCAAACAGCACGAGGGCAAATTCGCTGCCTTGGCCCAGCAAAAAACCGAGCTGGATCGATCCCGGTACGGACCATCTGTTGGCGAGCCCGGCCAAGACATTCAGGCCGCATTTAATCGCGATCAGACCGACCGCCGCAGCGATGACCACCATCCAGTTTGCCGCGATGATGGCGGGATCAATGCTAAGCCCGACCGAAATGAAAAAGAAGCTGAGAAACAGGCCGCGAAACGCATCAATCTCTGTCTGGACCATGATCCGATACCGCGAATCCGCGACCGCCATTCCGCCGAGAAACGCGCCCAGCGTCAGCGAAAGCCCCGCAACCCCTGTCGCCCATCCGGCGGCCAGCGCGATGAACAATGCTGTCGCTGTGTAAACCTCGCTGCTGCCTGCGCGCGCAATAAGCCGAAATATCGGCCCGATCAGGTACCGCGCAAACAGGACGGCAATCGCAAAGGCGGCCAAGGCCTTTAGCCCGGCGAGGCCCAATTGTGGCGCAATCGCTCCGCCGCTGCCCAATGCCCCTGCGGCGACCAGCAACAGGATGGCGGCGATATCCTGAAAAATCAGGATGGACTGCGATGCGCGGCCCACAGGGCAATCTTCCTGATCGCGTTCGCGCACCAGCCCGATGACAACCGCAGTGGAGGACAGGCCCATCGCAAACCCTCCGATGATCGCGAATTCTGCGGGTAACCCGATGGTCCAGAACAAAGCGGCGAAGCCCCCGCCTGCGACCAGCATCTGCAAACTGCCGAACCCGAAAATATTGGCCGCCTCTGCCCGGATCCGGCCCAGCGAAAAATGCAGGCCCAGATTGAACAGCAAAAACATCACCCCCGCTTCGGCCATGGCCGCGACGACTGGTCCGCTGAAATCATCGGCAAAGCCAAGCGCGGCAATCCCAAGCCCGAGGCCAAGATAACCGACAATCGGATTGAGCCGGCAAGCGCGCGAGACGAGCGCTGCACCGATCCCAAGCCCCAGCAGAATGATCGCCGGTTGGATGGTCGCAACCACTGAATGCGCGTCGTGAACTTCGCCAGCCATAGTCGCCCCTGAAATTTCCGCTCGGCCAAGAGCGCGTGCCTGGTTTGAGAAATGGAGGCTCACGCCGCATCTGACAAGCCGCAGCCGCGCGGATCAAACGCGCGCGAGCTATCAAGACCGGTTGCCGTTCGCGGATTGGCTGGCTATCGCGCATCTCCAGCAAGCAAGGATGCTTGGCGGGTGTGGCGGAATGGTAGACGCCGGGGACTTAAAATCCCCTGATCTTTGATCGTGCTGGTTCGAGTCCAGTCACCCGCACCAATTTGCACTGCACGAACCGCCCGGGCACCGGGGAGACGGATCTGGGCCAAAATTCCCGGACGCTGGCATCTCACCACCTCTAACACCGGCCATACCGAGAGGTATGCGTTATCGCACTTTTAACGGGTTTGCCGGTATTCGCGTTGCTCGACTTTTGTGCCCCACCTTTGCTGCTCGCCCCTTAGCGGGGAGAATTCTGTGGCGACCGACCGAACATGGATATTATGGCGACTCATCCACGCGTCGATAATGCGACAAGCAGCGAGGCCGATTTGCGAGCGGCGCCGCGCTTTACCTTGCTGATCCGCGCAGCGCGTCTTGTCGCTGCCGAAGGCGAGTTTGTGTGTGTGATCCGCGATGTGTCGGAAACCGGCATCAGCGTCCGCCTGTTCCACGCTTTGCCCAAAGGTAATCCGCTCGAACTGCATATGCCGGGCGGCGGTACGTATGAATTGCGCCCCGTTTGGGAGCGTAACCACGAAGCCGGATTTGAATTTACGCAGCCTGTCGAAGTCAGTCAGCTGATCAATGAAGCTGGCGCATACCCCAAGCGCGGTTTGCGGTTGGGCGTGTTTTTCCCGGTTGCGATCAAAACGTTCACACAGTCTTGCGAAGGGATCGTCGAAAATCTCTCGCAACAGGGCGCGCGGTTTGAATGTGATGAATTGTTCGCGATTGATCAAACCATCCGTCTTTCAAGCCCGGCCGGGCTGAAAGAGGTCCGCGCCAAAATTCGCTGGCGGCGCGACAATCAATATGGCGTGGTGTTCGAGGATACTTTCACTTTGGGTGATTTTGCCCGGCTCGCCGCGAGGTTGCAGGCGCCGACTTTGCTTTCAAACTGAACAGCCGGTTCTGAGCGGGCTTATACCGGGACAAAATCCCGAACCGGCTTATGCCGGGACAAAATCCCGAACCGGCTTATGCCGGGACAAAATCCATCGCTACCCCGTTGATGCAGTGCCGTTTGCCGGTCGGTTTCGGCCCGTCACCAAAGATATGGCCCAAATGTCCGCCGCAATCGGCACAGTGCACTTCGGTGCGGGGATAGCCGATTTTGTAATCGACCGATGTTTCAACCGCGCCGCTATCGATCGCCTTGTAAAACGCCGGCCATCCGCTGCGGCTGTCATATTTGTGCGCGGAGGAATAGATCGCGTTGCCGCAACCGGCGCACTTGTATGTGCCTTTGCGTTTTTCGTCATTCAGCGGGGAGGTCCAGGCGCGTTCTGTGCCTGCTTCGCGGAGGATCCGGAACTCTGACTGCGTCAATTGGCGGCGCCACTGCGCTTCCGTCTTGCGAATGCGAAAATCCTTGCGCGCCTGTGCAGGGGTTGCGCCGCAGCCTGCAAGGGCAGGCATCACAGCGGCGATGGCGGTGGCCGCGATAAATCGGCGGCGGCTGGATGATACAAATTTCATGCGTTTTGCTCCGGACAAAACAAAAGGGATCTCACCTCTATTTACGTCGCAAACACCCGAAAAGTTTCATTCAGCCGCGCAGAGCCGAATTAAAACTCGGTGATTTCGACCTCTAGCTTGCGGAAGCCGTGGACGAAATTTGCACGCACGCGCTCCACATCGCCCGCGACATGCACCCGCATCCGGCGTTTGTGCATTTCCTCCAACAGCACCCGCAGCTGCAATTCGGCAAGGCGCGCGCCGACGCAGCGGTGAATACCGTATCCAAATGCAATGTGCCGGCGGGCGTTGTCGCGTGTGATATCCAGCTTGTGCGGATCTTCAAAGACCGTGTCTTCGCGGTTCGCGCCAAGATACCAAAGCACGACTTTGTCGCCTTCTTTGATGGTCTGGCCGAATACCTCGGTGTCTTGCGTACAGGTCCGCCGCATATGGGCGAGCGGAGTTTGATACCGCAGACATTCCTGAACCGCGTTCGGGATCATCTCCGGGTTTTCCTCAAACAGTTTGCGCTGATCGGGAAATTTATCGAGCGAATGGATAATCCCGCTCATGGTGTTGCGGGTGGTGTCATTGCCGCCCACAATCAGCAGGACCAGATTGCCCATGAATTCCTCGGGGCGCATCTGGTTCATCGCCTCGGAATGGATCATCATCGAAATGAGATCATTGCCGGGCTCTTCATCCTGGGTGCGTTCCATCCATAGCGTCTGGAAATATCCCGCCATTTCCTGAAGAATTTCCCAGCGGGTGGAATCCAGATCGCGCACACTGGCCAGTTCGGTATCGCCGGCCCAGTCCGACCAGAATGTCAGCAGGCGGCGGTCTTCCCATGGGAAACCGAACAAAATCGCCAGCATTCCGGTGGTGAGCTCGATTGAGACTTTATCGACCCAGTCAAAGGTTTTACCGCGCGGCAATGTATCGAGCAGCTCGCCGGTGCGGCGGCGGATTTCCTCTTCCATGTCGCCCATTGCAGAAGGCGTGAATTTGGGCGCCACGGTGCGGCGCTGTCCGGTGTGTTTTGGCCGGTCCATTGCGATGAACATTGGCAATTCACGCGCTGCATTGCCTGCGGCTTCGGCCTCTTCCTGCGTCAGTGGATCGAGGATGGTGATGCCGCCATGTTCATAACTGGATGAAAACGCTTCGGGCAGGGCTTCGATATGCTGGATCGCCTTGTGCCCGACCACAGCCCAGTACGGGCCATAGGGGCTATCGGGGATGTAATGCAGCGGTCCTGCATCCTGCATCTCTTTAAAGATTGGCTGCCACGTATCCTCGAAATAGATATCCGAGCGGCTGACATCCCATTTGTGCGGGTGGTTCGGGCGTTCGCCGGGGTTTTTCTCGTAATGCGCCTTGATCGCTTCATAAGCGGTTGGCGATGTGCGCACTTGCGGGCGCTGCGGGGCAATCGTGGCCATGTCTCTCTCTCCCAATGGAATTGCTTTCGCCCATTCCTTGAGTCGCATCCTGCCTTAACTAACACAGGTGTCAATAGTGGGTTGCTATTTGCGACTTATTCTGCCGGTTCAGCGGAAGAATCTTGCGCCGATGATCGACCAAACCAGTTGCGGCGTTTCTTGGCATGTCCGGCGCCGCCCGATTTCATCACGCGTTTGCGGAACAGGATCGATCCGCCTTTGACCAGCAGAACCACAGCGAAAGCCTGCCAGACAAGCGCGACCGCATGGGTCCATAAAGTGTCCTCCAACGCCGCCCGGGCGACCATCGCAAAAGGCGATGACAGGGGGAAGATGACAGAGGTCAGCTCAAGCGGGGTGCCGATCTGGCCGATATTGGCAGCCGATAGGAAGAACACCATCAATTGCAGCATCGTGACCGGCATCGACATGGTCTGCACTTCGCGCACGGTGTTGGCCATCGCGCCGATAGTCAGGAACAGCGCGCCGAGCAGCAAATACGCCATCGAGAAATAGACAATGCCCAGCGCGATAAACATCGGCCACCCGACAGCGGGGCCCGGCAATTCGCGAAAATTGGTCTGGGTGACGGTGACGATGGCGTCTTCGGCCACGGCCCAAAAGCCCCAGCCCACTGTGCCCCAAACGGCAATGCCCACAAATGACACGCCGAGCATGGCAAACAATTTACCCATAAACACCGCATCCATCGGGATCGCTGCGGCAAGGATTTCGATAATCTTGTTGCCCTTTTCCTCGGCAAGGTTGGACAGAACCATACCGGCGAGCAGCATAGTGAGCAGGAACAGCACCATCTGCGCGGCCTGCGCGGTGCGAATGCGATTGGAGCGTTCGGAAGCGGCGCTGGTGGCGACCACCTGGCTCGTGCTGCTGGGGAAGCGGGTGGGTGATGCGCCGGTCGCGGTTGCAGCGATCAATTCTACCGGTCCGCGCCACCGGTTGATCTGGCCCTCTGTGCCGACCAGTTCGGGCGATTGCGGGGTGCCTGTGAGGATCGCAGCAAAATTGCCGCGCCGTTCATCAAGGAATGCGCGCGCATCAAATGCGCCGCCTGCCTCTGCTTCGGCAATTCGCCTGAACGCGGGAACGCCGCCGCCCAATTGCGGGCGCAGCGTGTCGGCTGCGTCCAGCATGGCGGAGTTGTCTTCGGCGCTCATCGCAAGGCCGATTTCCACGCTCACAGCCTGGGTTGAAACCTGTTTGCCAATGCTACCGGCCAATCCGCCGACCAGCACAGGAAACAGCGGCCCGATCAGAAAGAACAGGAATGCGCGGCTGAACAGTACAGCGATAAAATCGCGCCGGGCGATAACCCATGCGGCCTCTAGCCGCGAAAGGCGGGGGCGAGCGTCGATGGCGGATTGATCAAACGAGCTCATGCGCCGCCTCCTGCCTGATCGGCCTCTAATTGGCGCGCGGCGGCCTCGCCTGCAATCGCCACAAAAGCATCGTGCAATCCGGCGCGTTCGATGGATAGCGAAAGGATGCCCGCTTCCCCTTCGATCAGGGTTTTAAGCAAGGGTTCAACACCCGTTTCCGGTAAAGAGAAGTAGAAAAAATCACCTTCGCGCCGCGCGTCTTCGGGCAGGGCATGGGTCCACGCGCCTTCGCGCATACGGGTTTCCAGACGCACCTGAGCCGGGATGCGATCGCGTGCGGCCTCTACGCTTCCGGCATAGGGCACCTTGCCCCCGGCAATAATCGCCACGCCTTCGCACAAACGCTCTGCGTGGTGGATCACATGGGTTGAGAATATCACCGTCACGCCGTCATCGGCGAGCGTGCGGATGAGGCCTTCGAGTTTGCCCTGATTGATTGCGTCGAGACCCGAAAACGGTTCATCCAGAACCACCAGCCGAGGGCGGTGAACCAGCGTGCCCAGCAATTGAACGGTTTGCGCCATGCCCTTTGATAGCTGGCGGATCTGGCGTTCGGCGGCATAGCCAAGATCGTGCCGTTCCAGCAATTCCAGCCCGCGCTTTCGCCCCTCGGCCAGCGGCAGGCCGCGGAGCGCGCCCATAAACGCAATCGCTTCAACCGATTTCATCGCGGGATACAAACCGCGCTCTTCGGGAAGATAGCCGATCAGGCGGCCAATTTCATGCGGGCGATCATGGCCGAACACCCGGCGCACACCGGCATCGGGATCAATAATACCCAGCAACATGCGCAAAGTGGTTGTCTTGCCCGCACCATTGGGGCCAAGGATGCCGTAAATCGCGCCTTCGGGAACAGAGATATCAACCCCGTCGACCGCGCGCGTGCCATCAAAATCCTTTACCAGCCCGCGTGCTTCAATCGCCAGCGGCCGCTGTGATGAGAGGGGTGCTGCGACATTGCTCGCTGCCATGGGTTCGCCTACGTGTTCGCCAAGTGTCATATGCATGAGCGCGGGAGTTAACGCGCGAAACTGAACGGGAGCAACCCCAAGCGTGGTTAATAGCGCAGTAACCGGTACCCTGGTCGAACGGCTTGAGAAAGAAGCGCGGTCGCTGGGATTTGCTGCGTTCGGGATCGCCAGCGCAGGCGAAGATCCGGTGCGGGCCAAGCGGTTGGAGGCGTGGCTTGGAGAAGGCAATCACGGGTCTATGGAATGGATGGAGACGCGGCTGGAGCACCGCCGGTCCCCGCAAGGATTATGGCCAGAGGCGCGCAGCGTCATTGCGCTTGGCATGAGCTATGCGCCGCCCAATGATCCGATGGCGCTGGCGGATGAGAAAAGCCATGCGCGCATTTCGGTTTACGCCCAGGGCAAGGATTATCACGATGTCGTGAAAAAGAAGCTGAAAGCGCTGGCCCGGTGGCTGGTCGCGGACAGGCCCGATGCCGAGGTAAAAGTCTTTGTCGATACTGCCCCGGTGATGGAAAAACCGCTGGGCGAAGCGGCCGGGATCGGGTGGCAGGGCAAGCACACCAATCTGGTCAGCCCGGACCATGGCAGCTGGCTGTTCCTAGGCGCGATCTACACCACATTGGATTTGCCATTAAGCTCGCCTCAGCGCGATCAATGCGGGTCATGCCGGGCCTGTCTCGATTCCTGCCCCACCGATGCATTCCCGCAGCCCTATAAAATCGATGCGCGCCGCTGTATCTCGTATCTCACGATTGAGCATAAGGGGCCGGTCGCAGAGGAATTCCGCGCCGCCATGGGCAACCGGATTTACGGCTGCGATGATTGCTTGGCGGTGTGTCCGTGGAACAAATTTGCAGATCAGGCGCATGCAATGCGCGAATTTTTGCCGCGTGCAGAACTGGTCGCGCCGCGCCTGTCCGAATTGCTTAGCCTGGATGATGCCGGTTTTCGCTCGTTCTTCTCCGGCTCCCCGATCAAACGGATCGGGCGAAACCGGTTTGTGCGCAATTGTCTATATGCAGCGGGCAATAGCGGGGATGCCGGTCTGCTGGAACAGGTTGAGCGCCTGCGAAGCGATCCCGATCCGGTGGTAGCGGATGCCGCCGACTGGGCCGCAGCGCGGCTTGGTTAGCCTTTGCCAAAATCTGCGTCGTGTTCACCCAATCGGGGCGCATGGCCAAGCGGTGCAGGCTGCCAGTCGCTGAATGTATTGGGATCGCGCATCTGGAACAGCGCGCCTTCGCTGGGATGCTGTGAGGCTTCGATAAATCCCGTTTCGCGCAAATGCGGATCATCGATCACATCATCAAGATCGGTCACAGCCATGCAGGGGATGGAATGCTGGCGCAGAATTGCCAGCCATTCGTTTGTGGTTTTCCGAGGCGTTAGCGCCGCCATGCGTTGATACAGTTCGGGCGCAGCAGCGATAATCCCGCGAATATCCGTAAACCGTTCTTCCCCCGCCAATTCGGGATCGCCCAGCAACGCCACGACCTGCGGAAATTGCGGCAAAGTGTAGGGCACGATGCTGATCCAGCCGTCTTTTGTCGGCATCGGCTGACGGTCGGGATCGACCTGACGCGAATATCCGGCATCGCCATTGGGCGGGTCAAAGGTTTTCCCGTCAAGATGCTCTTTCAGCATAAAACTGGCAAAGGCTTCGAACATCGGAACTTCGATATGCTGGCCTTTTCCGGTCCGCAAACGGTGGGTGATTGCCGCGAGCGTGGCATAGGCGGCGTGCAGGCCTGCGACCTTGTCTGCGATCAGAGACGGGAGATAGCGCGGGCGTTCATCGCCATCGACCCGCGGCAGCAAAGTGGCCGTGCCGGTCGCGGCCTGAATGACATCATCATAGGCCTGAAGCCCGGCATAGGGCCCGCCTGATCCGAACCCGACGCAGTGAACGTAGATGATGTCCGGATTTATCGCTTTGACCGCCTCATAATCAAAGCCCAGCCGCGTGATTGCTTTGCCGCGTACATTATGGATAAACACGTCTGCGTCCTGCAGAAGATCCTGCAAAATCTGGGCGTCAGAGGCCGCTTTCAGATCCAGAACCAGCGATTTCTTGCCGCGATTGAGCGCGATAAAGCCCGGACCCATGCCGGGGGTTTTGTTCGGCTTTGCACCGTGGCGATAGGCATCGCCTGACGGGCCTTCGATTTTGATCACTTCTGCGCCGTAATCGGACAGGATTTGCGTTGCATAGGGGCCAAAGACGACGCTTGTCAGGTCAATAACCTTCACCCCTTCGAGCATTGGCTTACCGTCATTGGCAGTGATCACGCGCGCATATCCTTACATCAATTCCTTGATCGGGACGTCGGGATCGGACAGCACAGCGCGGTCGATTGAATCGGTGCCTGCCTCCAACAGTTTGCGGCCCTGCACATAATCTTTCATCGCGCCGACACAGTCGAACGCAATCGGCTTGCCCTCTTTCAGATAAGCGACGGTGAATTTGCGCGTCTCGGGATCGCCGCGCAGCACAGTCTCGTCATAGCCGAGGCTAAGGCCGGCAGTCTGCAATTTGAGGTCATACTGGTTTGACCAGAACCACGGCAGGGCATTGTATTCCTGTTTGTCACCCATGATCGCTTTGGCCACGGTGTTCGCCATATCGTGCGCGTTCTGCACCGATTCCAGGCGGATTACCGCGCTATCGGCATAGGGATTGGCGTGGGCTGCGCAGTCCCCGATGGCATAGACATCATCGAGCGTGGTGCGGCAGCAGAAATCGACATCGACGCCGTTTGACCCGGCCGCGCCTGCTGCGATCAAAGGCGCAACTGCGGGTACGATACCGATCCCGACTACCACCATATCGCACGGGACGGTTTCACCGGTGTCGAGCAATACGCTGCTCACTTTTCCATCGGTTCCGGTGATTTCGGCAATTCCGGTCTTGAGCCGTAGATCAACCCCTTGGCGACGGTGTTCTGCCTCGTAAAAACGGGACAGATCCTCGCCCGCTACGCGCGCCAGAACACGCGGAAGCATCTCCACCAAAGTTACCTCGCAGTCGAGCTTGCGCAAAACCGCTGCGGCTTCCAACCCGATATACCCGCCGCCGATCACCACAGCGCGTTTAGACCCGGACTGCAGCGCCGCCATCATCGCATCGGCATCGCGTTTGTCACGGACGTAAAACACGCCTTTCAAATTTGCGCCGGAGCATCCCAGACGGCGCGGATCGCCGCCGCCCGACCAGATCAGCTTGCGATACCCAATGGTGCTGCCGTCCGACAGGGTGACTGTATGCGCCGCAGGATCAATTTCGCTCACACCGCTGCCCAGACGCAGAGCGACGTTTTTGTCCGCCCAGAATTTTTCGGGCCGGATCATGATCCGCTCAAAAACCTTGTCGCCAGCAAGGTATTCCTTGGACAAAGGCGGGCGTTCATACGGCGGCATACTGTCGCGCCCGATCATCATGATCGATCCCTCGTGGCCTTGCTGGCGCAGGGCGATGGCGGCTTGCGCGCCGCCATGGCCGGTGCCCACGATTACCACATCTGCGTAGTCTGGTGCTGTTCCCGCTTGCGTCATAGGCCGCTGGGTCGCCGCAAATTGCGCTGTCGTCAAGCCGCTAAGCGATCACCGTTCCAGCAGATTGCGCGCCTGACTGGCGATCTGGGCGAGCACAGCAGGAGCGACCGGCGGGCGTGCCTGAGCCCGCGCGATCATGGCGCGGAATTGATCAACGGCGGCGGCATTGCGCTGTGCCCAATCGGCAATCGCGCCTTGCGGATCGTCTTTCCCGCCCTTGCGGCGCATCAAACGGCGCAGGAATTCCAGCCGCATATGCTGAAAATCGCGGGCCAATCCATCGACAAGCAAACGCTCCCAGATATCGGAAGGCGACATATACGCCGCGGTGCCTTGCGCCCAGTCGAGCCCGATACGCGCGCCGATATCGGTGAACGCGTTGGTAAGCGATTTCGGATCAATCTCGGTCGTCAACGCCAGCTGAGACAGGCCAACCGTCCCGTCAAAATCGAACAATTGTGCGACTTTTTCGGCCAGTGCAACGGGCGCACCTTTATCGGTGAATGAAGCCCGCAAAGCAGCCGACCGCACGCGCACTTCATCAGAGACAAGCTCTTCATGCGCGTCATTCAGCATCGCGACATTGGCTTTTAGCGCCTCAACCAGTTCGCCTGCCTGGACCTGTCCGGCGGCTGTGCGCAGCACGTCCGACATCAGATTTCCGACAGCGGCCGCAGTGCGATCAAACAGGCTTAGCCGTGCTTGCTCGCTCATCTGGGTTGTATCAAGTTCCTGCCACAGTGTTTGCAGATCGAACAACCGTTCAACCACCACGAACGCGGCGGCGACATCGGACAGGCCGACGCCTTCTTCCTCTGCCAGTTCAAACGCGTGAACCAGACCCAGCCGGTTGACGATCCGGTTGGAAAGATCGGTCGCGATAAGCTCGCGGCGCAGACGGTGATCTTTGATCTCGGCTGCAAAGCTTTTCCGCATGGGCTGCGGGAAAAGCGCGATCAGTGAACCTTCGAGCATCGGATCATCGGGCAATCCGCTGGCTTCGATGGCGTCTTGCAACACCAGTTTGGCCGAAGACAACAGCACCGCAAGTTCAGGCCGCGTCAGCCCTTTGCCATCGGCGGCGCGGCGGGCAAAGGCCTCTGCATCGGCCAGCCCTTCGGTCCGGCGGTCCAGATCGCCGCTGTCCTCCAACTGCTCGATCAGGCGGATATAGGACGCGGTCGCCTCTGGCCCGGCTGCCTCTGCGATCGACAGCGCGAGCGCTTGCAGACGGTTATCCTCCAGCACGATCTCTGCGACTTCATCGGTCATCTTGGCGAGAAGATTGCTGCGCTTTTTCTCTGTCAAAGCGCCTTCGCGCGTGGCGGCGGCCAGCGCGATTTTGATATTCACTTCGTTATCCGAACAATCGACCCCTGCCGAATTGTCGATAAAGTCGGTGTTGATGCGTCCGCCCTTCATCGCAAAGGCGATGCGCCCCGCCTGAGTGATGCCAAGGTTTGCACCTTCGCCGATCACTTTGGCCCGTACCTCGGCCGCGTCCACTCGCAGAGTGTCATTGGCCGGATCACCGACCGCCGGATGGCTCTCTTGCTCGGCTTTGATATAGGTGCCGATCCCGCCGAACCAGATCAGGTCCAGCTCTGCTTTCAAGATTGCGCTGACAAGAGCATCGGGTTCGATTTCCTTGTCTTCAATCGACAGCATCTCGCGCGCTTTTTTGGACAGTTTGATACGTTTCAGGTCGCGCGAATACACGCCGCCGCCTTTGGATATCAGATCGGCGCTGTAATCTTCCCAGCTTGATCGCGGCAGATCATACAGCCGCTTACGCTCTTTCCAGCTGGCTGCGGGATCGGGATCGGGATCAATAAAAATGTGCCGGTGATCGAACGCGGCAACCAGTTTGATCGCTTTGGACAGCAACATGCCATTGCCAAACACATCGCCTGACATATCGCCGCAGCCGGCAACCCGGATGCTGTCTTTCTGCACGTCGGTCCCCATTTCGAGGAAATGCCGCTGCACAGACACCCATGCGCCGCGCGCAGTGATGCCCATGGCCTTGTGATCATATCCGTTCGAACCGCCGCTGGCGAAAGCATCATCGAGCCAGAAATCCCGGCTTTCCGCGATGCCATTGGCCACATCAGAGAACCGCGCGGTGCCTTTATCCGCAGCGACCACGAAATACGGATCTTCGCCGTCATGGATCGTGACTTTATCGGGATGGACGACTTTGCCATCCACGATGTTGTCGGTGACAGACAGCAAAGTCCGGATGAACACTTCGTAGCTGGCCTGACCTTCGGCGGCCCAACCTTCGCGGTCGAGTGCGGGTGACGGAAGCTGTTTGGGATAGAACCCGCCCTTTGCGCCGGTCGGCACAATCACTGCATTCTTGACCCGCTGCGCTTTCATCAGTCCGAGGATTTCGGTGCGGAAATCGTCTCTCCGGTCAGACCAGCGCAGCCCGCCGCGCGCAATCGCGCCCGAGCGCAGATGGATGCCTTCGACCCGGCGCGAATAAACGAAAATCTCCCGCCACGGGACCGGCTTTGGCAGGTTCGGCACAAGGCCCGAATCAATTTTGAAAGCCAGCGCTTCGTTGGCCGCAGGGGCAAAAGCATTGGTGCGCAGCACCGCATCAATCACCGCGCGGTACAGGCGCAGCAACCGGTCATCATTGATCGCTGCGACTTTCGAAAGACCGCGGTTATAGGCTGAAATCGCCCCCGCCACGGCTTCGTCCCGATTGCCTGTGAAGCCGGGGTGATGACGCGCCACGAACAGATCGATCATCGCACGCGCCACATCGGGCGCACGGCCCAGCGCATCGACGACGGTAAAGATCGTAAAGCTCATGCCGGTCTGGCGCAGATACCGATAGATCGCCCGCAGCCATTCGGTTTCCTGCGCGGCCAATCCGGTGCCAACCACCAGCCGGTTGAACGGATCATCTTCCGCCCGGCCATTCAGCACTTCGGTAATCGCCGTCTCGAGCGCGCCCGCGCGTTCGAGCAGTTTTCCCGATGTGCTGCCTTCGGGCAGGTCCACGGTGAATTCATGAATCGTGCCCAGCGCGCCGCCATCCAGCCCGATCGGAATTTCCTTGATCACGCGAAAGCCGAAATTCTCCAGCGCCGGAACCGCATCGGAAAGCGGCAGGGCGCCTTCTTTCTGATAGATTTTCAGGCGCATACGGCTCGCCGGATCTTTGCCGATATTGTACAGACGAACACCGCGTTCATGGTCCAGATCGCTGGCAAGCCCGCGCAATCCCAAAATGTCGCGGGCGCCCTCTGCGGGGTCATATCGGCCGCGGTAATTCATCGGCAAAGCATCGGCATAACGCGATGCCAGCGCCGCCGCGCGGGCCGCGTCCATGTTTTCGGCAAGGTGTTTCTCTACCGCTTCGCTCCAGCCGCGCAGCATATCCTGAAACTGTATTTCCATCGCGGCTTCATCAGGCAGCTGTTTGGCTTCGCGAATGTCGATCACAAATTGCAGCATCGCCAGCGTGCCGCCTTCCACCTCAAGGCTCCAGTCGAGAACCCCGGCGCCTTCGTGCCGGGTGAACATGTCTTCGATTTGCAGGCGAACCTGAGTCGACACGGTATCACGCGGCTGCCAGACAAAGGCATAGATGTGGCGGCCCAGCCGCGATGTCACCAGCGCAAGGCGCGGGCGCGGGCGATCCACCAGGCTCATCATGGTGGTCGCCAGACGCGCAATTGAATCCTGTGTGAAACCGATCAACAAATCATTGGGCAGCGCGGTGAACGCATGCATCAAGGCTTTGCCTGCATGGCCGCCGGGATCAAATTTCAGTTGTTGGGTGATCGCAGCCAGATCGGCGCGCAGAACCGGTACCTGGCTGGGCGGTGTCGCCAATGCCGCACTTGTCCAGATCCCGGCGTGGATCGATAGCGATTGGACTTTGCCCGTCTTCGCATCGCGCAGGCCAACGATAAACAGATCGAGCGGAATTCTGCGATGAACATGGGACAGCCGATTGGCTTTGATCACCAACAAATCATGGCGATCATCGCGGGCATCGCAATCATCAAACCATGCAAACGCGCGGTCAAACGAAGCCTCGGCCAGAATATCGCGCGTGCTTTTGCGGCAAATGCCGCGGGCATCGCTTTGTTTGCCATCGCGTGAGCGTTTTACATGGCCCAGCTGCGTCAGCATTCCGCTGCCCAGCCACCGGATCAGCTCCTGCGATTCGTCATCGGCAATCTCGGCAACGTCGCCTGCCATGATGGCTTGCATTTCGGCCCAGTCGGAAACCGCGGCGCGGACATCGCCAAGCGTCGTGCGCAGCGCACGTTCCAGTTCGCGGCGCTGGCGCGCATCGACGCGCGGGGTCTCGATATAGATCAGCGATTCGCTTGGCAGATCATCGCCTGCCGCATCGCTTAACCGGATAAGATTGCCCGCTTGATCGCGCTCCGCGCCCAGAACCGGGTGAACCAGCCGATCAATGCTGAGCGATTGCGCGGCAATCGTTGCGGCAATGGAATCGACCAGAAACGGCATATCATCATTGATCACCGCGATCCGCAATTTGCGCCGCTCACCGCCAGCCGATTCCAGCAACAAAGCGGAATTTTTGGCTTCGCGCGTTTGCGCAGCAGAGAGCAGGAATTGCGCCGCTTCATCCAGAACATCGCCGGAAAGCGGCGTATCGCCGGGCAGAATTGAAGCCTTCAGGTGCTTTTTCAGAGATGTGAAAAGCGCCGTGTCAGTCGCCACTTGCTTGGCGGATTTCTCCGTCGGCGTTGAAACCATGATCCTGCTCCGAGCAATATTATTATGCTATTTTGTTTTATCGTGTCGGTAATACTCGCTTTTACCGCCGGGGCGCAAGCGCGTTAATCCCGTGTGATTACGCAGGGATCGACGCGGTGCCGGCTCCTTTGATCGCATCGGAAGGTTCAGACCGTGTCAGGGCATGCATCGTTTGTTCCAGCGAACGGATGCGGTCTTGCGGATCGAAGGTTGAACCGCACAGGATAATTTCGTCGGCGCGGGTGCGCGCGGCAAAGGCATCGATCTGATCGCGGACTTGATCAGGCGCGCCGACAGCTGCGGCCTGACCCAGATGATCCAGCATCGCGCGATGCGGCGCGGGCAATGATTGTGCATACCCTTCGACCGGCGGTTTCAGTTTGCCCGGCGTGCCGGTGCGCAGCGCCACAAAGGCTTGCTGCTGGCTGGAGGCCATCGTCTCGGCCTCTTCGGCGGTTTTGGCGGCGAATACGTTCATGGCGACGGCGACATACGGCTTTGCCAGCGCCTGCGAGGGCTGGAATTGATGGCGATACGTTTCGAGCGCCGCGTCCAGATGATCGGGTGCGAAATGGGCTGCGAACGCATAGGGCATACCAAGCTTCGCGGCGAGCTGCGCCCCGAACAGGCTGGACCCCAGCATCCAGAGATCGATTTTCGATCCCAGACCGGGCGTGGCTTTGATCGGCAAATCGACGTCGCCGGTTATCAGAGCGCGCAGCTCGACCACGTCTTGCGGGAAATATTCCGATGCCTGATGCAGGTTTTTGCGCAAGGCGCGCTGCAATTCGGGTCCGGCGCCCGGTGCGCGGCCCAGCCCCAGATCAATCCGGCCCGGAAACAGCGCGTCGAGGGTGCCGAATTGTTCGGCAATCTGGAACGGTGTGTGGTTGGGCAGCATGATCCCGCCCGATCCGATGCGGATGGTGCTGGTGGCGTTGCCGATATGCGCGAGCACGACCGAGGTTGCGCCGCCTGCGATCCCTTCCATCGCGTGATGTTCTGCCACCCAGAAGCGCGTGCAACCGAGCCGTTCAGCGGTTTGCGCCAGAGCGGCGCTCGCTTCGAAAGCTTCGGTGAGGGTGCCGCCTTCGCGCACAGGAACAAGATCGAGGACGGAATATCGGGTCATGGATTTGGCGCAGTATCGCTGGCCGGGCCGATCTGTTCAAGATAGCCGCGGGCGGTTTGTGCTGCGGGGCTATCCGGCTGAGCCTCGACCACCGATTGCCAGCTTTTGCGCGCGGCCTCTTCGCGGTTGGAAAGGATCGCGATTACGCCTGCTTCCAAACCGATCTCGCCATTGAGCGGGGCCAGTTCGACGGCGCGCTCGATCGCGGATTGGGCATCCGCCAGCCGGTCCAGCCGTCTGAGAAGCGCGGCTTTGAAAAGCCAGCCGTCGGCCATGTCCGGCTCCAGCTGCGTCGCGGTTTCGAGCGCAGTCAGCGCGTCTTCGCCGCGATCCAGCGCCACGAGTGCGCGTGCCAGATCAATCCCTGCCAGCGCTTCGAGCGTCGCAGAGGCGCCGCTGCGCGCATCCTGAATGGCCGTTGTCAACATCAGCGCCGCCGATTGCGCGTCTCCGCCTGCCAAAGCGGCATTGCCGGCCATCGTGCCAAAGCGGGCGCGGGTGGTTGCCTCGGCCGCCGGAGTTTCATCGCGCGCGGCGAGAAACGCGGTCCGCGCATCGTCCCACAGGCCAAGCTCGGTCGAAGCCAGCCCAAGACAATGGTTCGCAATCACGCGGTCCGCGCCGTTGGTTTCGGTGCGTCTGATCTGCGCCTGGGAATGAGCCCGCGCAGGGTCCTCTGCCAGCTGATCAAGGCATTGCGAAAGCCATGCACTGGTCGAGTTGACGGGCGCGGTGATCGCGGTTTCACGCGGCGGCCGATTCACAAGCTCATCGGGCGTACCGGGCATCCCGCCATATCCGGGATGCGGGCCAACCTGAAGCAGGAGCGGGAGAAACAGAGACAATACGGGCAAGGGCATATCCGTCAGTAAAAGCTGGCCAGTTGAGCCTTAAGCGTCGCGATATCGCAATCGCGCGAAAGGCGGTGATCGCCGTCTTTTACCAGCGTGACCTGTACCGCATCCGAACGCAACGCCTCGGCCAGTTTCAGGCTGGTCTCCCACGGCACATCGGTATCGCGTTGACCATGCAGCAATCGCACTGGGCAGTGGACCTCGATTTCGGTGTCGAGCCGCAACAGCGCCTCTGCATCGGCAAAGAAACCCGGATGCGTCGGGGTCGGCTCGGGACCGTAAGGATTGTCTTCATAGACGATTTGGCCGCTTGCAAGCACGGTGCGCTGATCATCGGAATATCCCCAGCGGATAAAATCGGGCGCAGCGGCAATGCCGATCATCCCTGCCAATCGGTCTCCCAGCGCCTCTGCCACCAATAGCATCAGCCAGCCGCCCATGGAGGATCCAACCAGCAGGATCGGGCCATCGATATAGGCCGCGATCAAAGCGAGCACTTCCTCGCGCCACCGCGATAAAGTGCCATCGGCAAAGTCGCCGTCGCTCTGCCCGCAGCCCGAATAATCAAGCAACAGGCACGCGCGCCCCTGTGCCTGGGCATCGGCGAACAAAGCGGTCGCCTTGCCGCCCGCCATGTCAGACATATAACCCGGCAAAAACACCAGGGTTGGCCCCTGACCCTGCACATGGCGGTACGCAATTTTGCGATGATCAGGCATTTCATGGAACTGCAAATTTGACATGGTATACGCCATGCCCGCACCAGAGCATTGCACGCAAGTTCGAAGCGGTGAAGCGTGCACCGATGAGAGGAAATCAATGATCAAAACCGACAGCGCGCCAATGCCTGCCCGACCGACTGCCGATCTATCGCGGCGCGGCCTGTTTGCGATTGCCGGAGCATCGGCTGCCATCGCGGCGACGCCCGCATCAGCGCGCACATTCGGCAGCGGTTTTACCCACGGCGTCGCGAGCGGAGAGCCGCAATCTGACAGCGTCCTGCTGTGGACGCGCTATGTCGGCGATGTGAACGGGGTCGAATGGCTCATTTCAAAGAACGCCGATCTCTCGCAGCCCGCGATGCGCGGTTATGCTCTGGTGAAGGCAGAGCGCGATTATTGTGTGAAGGCCAATGCCGTTGCAGCATTGGACCCGGACACCTGGTATTATTACCAATTCACCGCCCCCGATGGTACAAAATCCGATATTGGCCGCACCCGCACCTTGCCGGAAGGGCCAACCAGCCGTTTCAAAATGGCAGTCTTTTCCTGCTCCAATTTCGGGTTCGGCTATTTCAACGCCTATGCCCATGCCGCCGAAGCCAATGATTGCGATCTCGCGCTGCATCTGGGCGATTACATCTATGAATATGGCGCGGGCACCTATCCTTCACCCGCCCAGGCCCACGCGGACCGCGTGTTGGCACCGGAAAGCGAGATTGTGGCGCTGGCCGATTACCGGCTGCGTTATGCGACCTATCGCGCCGATCCCGATTTAAGACGCCTGCATCAGGTTATGCCGATGATCGCGATCTGGGATGATCACGAAAGCGCGAATGACAGCTGGAAAGACGGCGCGCAAAACCACCAGCCGGAAACCGAAGGCGAATGGTCCGTGCGCAAGGCGGCGGCAAAGCGCGCTTATCGCGAATGGATGCCGGTGTCCGATGAACCCTATGCCGCCTATGACATTGGTGATCTGGCAACCTTGTTCCGGCTCGACACGCGGTTGGAGGGGCGCGACGAGCAATTCTCTTTGGAAAAAGTGCTTGAGGGTCAGGAAACCCCCGCATCGATGGTCGCCGCGCTGGCCAAATTCCGTGACGGGGAATGGTCCGATCCCAAACGCCAATTGATGGGCGCAGCGCAGGAAGAATGGCTGGCCGATGGGCTGAAATCATCCAAAATGCGCGGGGCAACATGGCAGGTTCTGGTCCAGCAAGTGTTGATCGGCAAATTGTCTTCGCCCGCCGATCTGCTCGAATTGCTGGGTGATGGCGTGCCGCCCTTTATACGTGCCCGGCTGATGGCTTCTGCCATGGCCAGCAAAGCGGGCTTGCCGCTGAATATGGATGCGTGGGATGGTTACCCGGCCGCGCGCGACCGTGTGTTCGAAAGCGCTCTGGCCGCTGATGCCAACCTGCTGGTTCTGGCGGGGGACACCCATAATGGATGGGCGTTTGATTTGGGCCATGCCGGTGAAAAGGTGGGTGTGGAGCTGGGCGTGTGTTCGGTGAGCTCGCCCGGTTTCGAAACCTATCTGCCGGTTGCGCCGGATACAATGGCGGACCTTGTGGTGCGCGCCAATGATGAACTGAAATGGGCGGACACATCGCAGCGCGGCTATATGGCGGTTGAATTGACCCCGTCGCGGGCGACGACCGAATACCGGTTTATGGCAGCGACAAAAACACGCTCGACCAGCCTTGCGGGGACAAAGACCATTTCGACGCTGGCCGGATCGAATTCATTGAGCATGTGATCAAATGAGAGCGTGCGACTGATAAATCTCGGTTATCGCACGGTTTATCCCCGCCGAATCGAACGGACGTGACTCGACACGCAGGTCGATATGGAGGATCTTCATAACCGACTGTCCTGAAACGACGAAAGCCCGGCGGTAGGACGCCGAGCTTTCCGATCAGGAGAGCCTCGCAAAAACTGTTCTGGAAGCGCGAGGCTGGAATGACCTGAACACCGTCAGCGATATGCTGACACGGAAGTCCCGTCAAGCTTTCAGATCGGCCATGAAAAAGGAATCATACATGGCTTACCGTAAAGGGCGCGAACGCGCTCCAATGAGTGACGAGACTTACCGCTATGTTTGGGAGCGCCTGCAGGCAGGTGACCTCCAACAGGATATTGCTGCCGACTTAGGTATCAATTCAGGGCGTGTCTCTGAAATCAAAACAGGCCTTCGCGGCACCCATATCACGGGTATTAAGCGAGCGGCCTAAGCTCTTATGGGGCGGGCCGAAAAAACCCGCCCCATATTCAATCTCGGCTGAAAATCTCTTCGATTGGCAATTCGAACACTTCAGCGATTTTGAAAGCGAGCGGGAGCGAGGGGTCATAGCGCCCCTTTTCAATCGCGTTCACAGACTGGCGGCTGACTTCGAGCCGATCGGCGAGGTCTTGCTGGGACCAGTCGCGCATCGCGCGGAGCACTTTGAGGCGGTTGTTCATGCGCGCCACCTCACAATCGGTCCGGCAAATCCAAGCATCGCGAACCAGATCACGGCCACCCATTGAGGGCCGAATGCCAGCACATCATAGGTTTTGAGGAAACTCCACACCGTGGTTATCACCAAGGTGGCTCCGGTTGCGCCGATCACCTGCTTCACAAAAAGCATGCGCTGATATTCATCATCGCATTCGATCAGCAATCGGTAGATCGTCCAGAACACCCCGCAGACCGGAAGAGCGGTGATCAGCGCAAGGCCGATTGAGACCAACTCGGTCGGTTCGCTCGTGCGGTGGTACGTCAGGCCGCCGATCAGGATAACGACATAGGCGGACATGAAGAATGCGATCCGTTTGACATAACTCTTCATATAAGGGGCCATGCTCATCGTATCTCTCCAAACGTGCCGTATTTGATCTTGTTGAACACCCCGCCGATGCCGAGTCCGAAGCACCAGATGGTGGGCCACCAGAAAGCCGCGACAGGCTCGACCTGGCCGTAGGTTTCAAGAAAGCCCCAGACCGCGGCGAGCGTGAAGGAAATCGCGGTCGCGATCAGGCCCTGACGCACGAACAGCATCCGGTAAAATTCGTCCTTCTCCTCGACGATAAGACCACCGAAAATCCACACCACACCTGCGAAAGACAGGCCGGGCAGAAGCGCGAGGATCAACGCCAGCGGACCGATCAGCCCCTCATTGTCGATCCAGTGTTCGGCAAGGAAGAGCGTGACGAGATAGAACGCCATCACAATCGCCATCCGCCCCAGATAACGGTGCGATGCCGAGGGCGGTTTTTCGCGTTTACGGAAACTGGTCGCGATCGACGTTGTCACCAAAGCAACCGGCAGCAAGGTCAGGAGATAGGCAGGCTCGGTCTCGAATGCGCCCGACTTCCACAGGAACAGCACGCCGAGCGCGCTGAGGACGGACGATGCTGCAAGCGAGAGCGACAATTTGCCCGGGCTGAAAGAGCGCGCGGTCATGACAGGCATCCGCGCAAGCAGTTGGTGCCGGTATAAAGGTGACCGAATGCAGCTCCCGAAAGACCCGAGACGATGCCGTAAGACGCGGCATCGCTAAAACCAAGGCCGACCGAGAGAAGTGCGGCGGAAATGATAGTGCTGGCCCACAGCAGGGCTTTGGATTGTGTAGTCATTGGTCAGATCCTTTGGTGGAAACGCAAACTAGCGGCGCTCGATCAGCGCTTGATCAGCATTTGGCGGCGCGTTTTCTGAATTTCATGGTCGCCAGCGCCGCCCCGCAAAGCGCCATGGTCACAGTGAAGCTGGCGGTTTCGCCAATCCCGGCAGAGCGCATGACGAACGCGGTAACGATGATGAAGGCGGCCCAGATTAGAGCGATAATGATATTTTGCATGAGACAAGCTCCCTTTCACTTATGGAAAGCACACTTGTCATTGATTCGCGGTAATGTCAAGCGTGCTTTCCAAAGTGGCGCGGGTGCTTTCCGTTTCCATGCGCAGAGCGTGACAAGTCGCTCGCGCAGCCCTATCTGCGCTTTATGGCCAAACAGCTGACCACAACCGGCACCACGACAACCTCGGATTTCCGGGGGCGGTTGCAGCTGGGTTGACCCCCGCAAGCCGCCCCCTCCCGGTTTCGGGCGGCGCGGCGGCCTCTTGAAATCGGTAAATTGTGCAAACGCCGCTTCAAGCGCGCGCCTTGCTGTGCCAAAGGCCCAGAAGACAAGACGACGCGAAACGAGATTTGGATAGACGATGACCGAACTGCTCAAAATCAGCCTTCCCGATGGATCCGTGCGCGAAATGGAGCCGGGCAGCACTCCTGCCGATGTCGCTGCGGCGATTGGTCCCGGCCTTGCGAAAGCGGCTCTTGCAGCGCGGGTAAATGGTGAGGTCCGCGATCTTGGCCGTCCGTTCGAAGGCGATAGCGAACTCGCCTTGATTACGTCGAAAGACGAAGCAGACGCGCTGGAATTGGCGCGGCATGACTTTGCCCATGTCCTCGCCGAAGCGGTTCAGGCGCTGTATCCTGGCACGCAGATCACATTTGGTCCTGCGACGGATGACGGGTTTTATTATGACGTGATGGCGCCCGCCAGCCGTGAGCCCTTCAGCAGCGAAGATTTGCCCGATATCGAAGCGAAAATGCGCGAGATCATAAAAGCGGACAAACCGCTGCGCCGCGAAGCGTGGAGCCGTGAGAAGCTGATTGAGAAATGGGAATCCGAAGGCGAAGCGTTCAAGGCCGAATGGGCCAAAGAGCTGCCGGAGAATGAAGAGCTGACGGTTTACTGGTCGGGTGATGACTGGCTCGATATGTGCCGCGGCCCGCACCTGCCCAGCACCGGCAAGCTCGACCCGCAAGCCTTCAAGCTGATGCGGGTCGCAGGCGCTTATTGGCGCGGCGATCAGGCCAATGCGCAGCTGACGCGGATTTACGGCACCGGCTGGCTGAACAAGAAACAGCTTAATCAGCACCTGATGCGGCTGGAGGAAGCTGCCAAGCGTGACCACCGTAAACTGGGCCGCGAGATGGATCTGTTTCACCTCTCCGATGTCGCCCATGGCAGCGTGTTCTGGCACCCCAAGGGTTACCGCATCTGGCGCGAGCTTGAGAGCTATATGCGCCGCAAAATGGATGGCGGCGGCTACCGCGAGATCAAAACACCTCAGGTTATGGATGCGCGCCAGTGGGAGCAATCCGGCCACTGGGGCAAATACCGCGAAAACATGTTCGTGATCCCTGACGAAGTGCCCAATACCGAAGATGACGGCCCCGTAATCAGCGGCGAGGCCGACTGGATGGCATTGAAGCCGATGAACTGCCCTGCGCATGTTCTCGTCTTTAAACAGGGGATCACGTCTTACCGCGACTTGCCGATCCGCCTTGGCGAGATGGGCTGTTGTCACCGTAACGAGCCGCACGGCGCGCTGCATGGTTTGATGCGTGTGCGCCAGTTCACGCAGGATGACGCGCATATTTTCTGCACCGAAGATCAGGTGGTCGAGGAAGTCCGCAAGTTCTGCGAAATGGCCGATAGCGTCTATCAGGATTTCGGCTTCAAATACGAAATCAAGCTCGCCACGCGGCCAGAGCAACGCTTTGGTTCTGATGAGGACTGGGACAAGGCCGAGCAGGAATTGCGCGATGCTGTGGCAGAGGCTGGCATGGCGACGGAAGAGTTTGGCTGGGAAGAGCTACCGGGTGAAGGCGCGTTCTATGCGCCCAAGCTCGAATGGCATCTGACCGATGCAATCGGACGGACGTGGCAGGTTGGCACGATCCAGTCTGACCGCGTGCTGCCGGAACGCCTTGATGCGACTTTCATCGGCGAGGACGGCGGCAAGCATCGTCCGGTCATGCTGCACCGCGCGATCTTCGGATCGTATGAACGGTTTATCGGAATTCTGATCGAGCATTATGCGGGCCGTCTGCCTGTGTGGCTTTCACCGGTTCAGGCCGTCGTCGCGCCGATTGTGTCGGATATCGATGGCTATGCCGAAACAGTCGAAGCCAAACTCGCCGCAGCGGGCCTTCGCGTGAAAAGCGATCTGCGTAACGAGAAGATCAATTACAAAGTGCGCGAACACAGCCTGGCCAAGGTTCCGCATATCCTTGTGGTTGGCAAACGCGAAGAAGAAGAAGGCAAGGTTACGATGCGCACATTGGGCGAAAAGGATCAGCAGGTCCTGACGCTGGATGAAGCGGTAGCGATGCTTACCAAAGCGGCCACTCCGCCTGACCTGCGCGCATAGGCAGGTCTAGCGAGCGCATGGACATTCTGGCCAGTTACGGGTGGGCGCAGATTGCGGTTGCCGTGATCGCCACTTTTGCTTCTGCGTTTGTGCGGGGCATGGCGGGGTTCGGCATGGCGATCCTGCTGGTTCCGATCCTCGCGCTCGCTTTGACGCCGGTCGAAGCGGTTTTGATCATCAATTTCCTCGCGCTGTTTATCGGGCTGAGCGAACTGCGCATGTTTCTGAAATATGCAGAGAAATCGGCGTGGGTAATTGGCGGCTTGGTTTTGCTTACCACGGCACCCGGCCTGATGGTTCTGGCGGCTACACCGCCTGATTTGGCGCGGCTTCTGATTGCGCTTGTCGCGCTTTCGGCGTTCATTCTTATCCTGCTGCCGACGCGTGATGCGAAAATGCCCGGAACTGCGACAACCGTTTCGGCCGGTATTGTAAGCGGACTGCTTACTGGGTTTGCAGGCATGCCCGGCCCGCCGGTTGTTCCGTATTATGTAGGGCGCAGTATCGCCCGCGAAATCGCCAAGGCTTCGATGCTGGCGATCTTCACCATTGCCGCGTTTGCAGGGCTGGCTTCCGGTTATGCGATTGGCGCACTCGAATGGCGATTGCTGTGGCTGGCGGTGCTGTTGTTTCCGGCGGTGCTGATTGGCAACTGGCTGGGGGCCAAAATGTTCGGGAAAGTCAGCGAAACGGTCTGGCGCAGCTTTGTCGCGATTGTTCTCGCCGCAGCGGCCATAGCAGCCCTGATCAAGCTGATTGTGTAATTGCCGATCAAAGCGGGAGCGGTTGCCCCGCGAAAATAAGCGCGGCGCCGCAGCCCAGTACAATTATGCTGCGCATCATATCGAATTGGCGCGCGCGGGCTGTTTCAAATGCGGCTTGGCTGAGAGCGATTGCTTTGGTCATGCGCGCGATTGTCGCGGCAAAACTCTAACGCTGCGTTAAGATGCGGACACAGATGCCGGCATTTGCTGGCTGGCGCAGTGAAACCCGCCGCCGCCAGCCAGCACCGCATCTGCGGGCAGGCCAATCGTGCCGCGATCGGGGAAGAGCGCGGCGATTGCTGCGACGCCTTCGTCATCATGCGGCGAGCCGAAAGTCGGAACGACGATCAGATGCGTGGTGATTGCGAAATTCACATAGCTTGCAGGTTCGATTGTGCCATCCCGCTCGATCAAACCCGGAGACGGGATGCGCACTACATCCACACCGAAGTCGGCAGCGCGCTGAGCCGCGTCGGCATAAATTGCGGCGTTGGGATCATTGGGTCCTGCGGGCTCGGGCACGGCCAAACGGTTCACCCCGACAAAGCGCGCAAGATTATCGACATGGCCGTCTGTGTGATCGTTGATCAGCCCGTCCCCAAGCCACAAGATCCGGTCAAAGCCGAGTGCCCGCGAAAGCTCTGCTTCGATGGCCCCGCGTGTCATACCCGGATTGCGATTTGTGTTGAGCAGGCATTGCCCGGTTGTCGCGGCAAGTCCGGTTCCGTCACCGTCGACCGCGCCGCCTTCAAGGATCATCGGTGAACTTGTCACGGGCAGCCCGGCATCACGTGCCAATTCCGCGCCGATGGTCTGGTCGCCCGGCATCTCGTATTTCCCGCCCCAGCCATTGAAACCGAAACGGCGCGCTGCTCTTTGTCGGTTTTCCAGTACCACCAAAGGTCCGGTGTCCCTAAGCCAGACATCGCCGTAAACGCGCCGTTCCAAAGTCACTTTTGCGCTCACAAGCGAACGCGCCTGCGCCGCATTGGTGTCATCCCGAACCAGCAGGCGAACATCTTGCCCGCTGTCTGCAACCGCGCTCGCAAAATCTGCGATCTGCTTTTGCGCAGATTCAAGATAGCCGGGCCATTCCTCGGCCAGATGCGGAAAGCCGATCCACAGCCAGTCCTGAGGGGCCCATTCGGGCGGCATAAGGACGTTAGCCATCGACCGGCTCTCCGCTTCTCAATTGTTGCCGATTAACAGCCCGCTTCGGAGCTGGCGCAGCTTTCATCACGGGTGGCTTTGAATTCGTCACCTTCATTCCAATTCGGCCAGCTGGTGCTCATCGCCATGCTGCGGCCAATTCGGTAAAACAGCTGAAGATCGGCCATGACACCGGCCCAATCCCACTCTTCGTTGAATTCGTCTTTTGGCCCGTGATAGCGGTTTTCGGTGTAATCCGCCGCAACCGCTGCACCGGCCTCTGTGCCGCCGTCGATCAAGTCTTCGCCGCCATCAATGTACAGCATCGGAACGCCTTGCTTGGCAAAGGCGAAGTGGTCGCTGCGATAGTAGTATCCGGCCTCGGGCTTTGGATTGGGGGTGGCCACGCGGTCATCCGCTTCAAGCGCGGCATTCATGAACGCATCAAGCTGTGATTTGCCCGGACCAACCACGGTCACGTCCTTTGCTGGACCGGCGACCTGGAACGCATCCATGTTTATCCCGCCCACAGTCTGATCAAGCGGGAAGACCGGATTCGAAGCGTAATAATACGCGCCGAGCAGACCCGATTCTTCAGCTGTCACAGCAAGGAATACGAGGCTGCGCCGAGCTGGTCCTGCTTTGGCGTGTGCCTCGGCAAGAGCAACGAGCGCCGCGGTGCCGGTCGCGTTGTCGACCGCGCCATTGCAGATATCATCGCCATCAGGCGCAGGTGTACAGCGGCCAAGGTGATCCCAGTGCGCGGTGTGCAGCACATATTCCTCTGGTGCTTCACTTCCCGGCAGCACGCCGATTACGTTTTGCGATTCAAACGTACGGATATCATTTTCGAAGCTGGTCGAAGCATTCATGCCCAGCTCAACCGCTTCAAATTCTGCGGTCTTCGCTGCCGCAGTTAGCGCATCGAGATCCTGCCCCGCAGCGGCAAGCACTTCGCGTGCCACTTCTTTTTGGACCCAACCGTTCATGGTGGTGAAGGTTGGCGCATTCTCGCCGCGTTGCGGATAGGCTTGTGGGCCCTGCCAGCTCGACTCGACCACGTTCCAGCCGTAGCTGGCCGGTTCTGTATCGTGAACGATCAGAACGCCGGCCGCACCCTGGCGCGCGGCCTCTTCGTATTTGTAGGTCCAGCGGCCATAAAATGTCATCGCCTTGCCGTTGAATGTGCCTTCGAGGCCGTCTGTTTCCCAATCGGGATCATTGACCAAAACGATGACCGTCTTGCCCGTCACATCGACGCCTTCGTAGTCATTCCAATCGCGTTCCGGCGCGTTAATGCCATAACCGACAAAGACCATTTCGCTGTTGGCAAGCTGTGTCTGCGCGTCTTCGCGGTACGTCACACCGACCCATTCGCTGCCAAAATCATAGACAAGGTCTGTTTCGCCATTGGTTATGGTGAGCGGGGCAAAGTTCTTCCCTGTGATTTCGACCAGTGGGACTTTCTGAACCCAGCTATCGCCATTGCCCGGTTTAAGCCCGGCAGCCTCGAAACGCTCGGTCAACAGCGCGACCGTTTTTTCCTCGCCAGCGGTGCCCGGCATCCGGCCTTCAAACTCGTCGCTTGAAAGGGTCCGCGTCACGTCGATCATTGTGGCTTCGGAAAGGTCGCCCGCTTCAACGTCCGGAATATCGAGATTAGGCGCTGTCACGCCGCCCGTCATCATTCCGTCGCACGCCGCCAGCGCCAGCGCGCCTGCGACAAGGCCGGTAAGGCCGCTCCAGCGTTTCATCATCGGGTCTTTCCTCTCGTCTGAAATCATCAGCGCCTCTCTTGCAGAGCAATCGAGGCACTGCAAGAGAGGGCGGTATGAGCATAAGCGATCAGCCGGAGTGGAATGATGCCTTAGGGCGGGCAAGGGCCCACGCTCCGTTTCTGGCACGTGCACTGGAAAAACAACCCGAGCTTAATGCCTTGCTGGCCAATGGCGATGCGGCGGCGGCCTTTGATTGGGCGCGCAACCGGGGCGATGCCGAGGACATCGGTATCGGTTTGCGTCAGGAACGGCTGGCGCTGGCGACCATGTTGGCCGTTGGCGATCTGGCCGGTGCATTTCCCCTCAACACAGTTATCGGTGAGCTAAGCGACTTTGCCGATCGCGCTTTGGACCGCGCCATTCGCGCGTCAATCGAAGAACGCCTAGGGATTGGCGAGCCAACAGGCTTTATGGCTCTGGCGCTTGGCAAGCAGGGTTCGCGTGAGCTCAATTACTCATCTGATATCGACCCGATACTGCTTTATGATCCGGCGACTTTGCGCCGCCGCGACAATGATGACCCCGGTGATGCGGCTCAGCGATATGCGCGCCGGATTGTCAAATTGTTGAGCGAGAATACCGCGCACGGATATGTCTTAAGGGTTGATCTGAGGCTGCGCCCTGCCAGCGAGATCAGCCCGATGGCTGTTCCTGCCGCTTCGGCTCAGGCGCATTATCAAGGCGCGGCTCTGGCATGGGAGCGCGCTGCGTTTATCCGTGCGCGGGCGGCGGCGGGAGATATCGCAGCGGGAAACCGGTTTCTCGAAGCGATCCGGCCTTTTGTCTGGCGCAGCACGCTCGATTTTGGCGCAATTGAGGAAATCCGCGCACTCACCCTGCGGATCCGCGAAAGCTATGACGGACCAGTGCGACCGGGCCCCGGCTTTGATGTGAAGCGCGGACGCGGCGGGATACGGGAGATCGAATTTTTCGCCCAGACGCATCAGCTCATCCATGGAGGCCGTGATCCCAGCCTGCGGGTGAGGGGCACCCGCGAGGCGCTCGACGCTTTGGCTGCAGCCGGACGGATTGATTCCGAACATGCTCTGGTGCTGGGTGATGGGTATGACCGCTTGCGCACCATTGAACACCGTTTGCAGATGGTGAACGATCGCCAGACCCATTCGCTGCCAGAGGGCGATGCGCTGGATAATGTCGCGCAGCTGGATGGGATGCACGGCGGCGCGGAATTGGTGGAGGAATTGACAGACCTGTCGGATCGAACCGGACGCATTTACGAAGAATTGATCGGGCAGGCCGCTCCGATGAAGGCTCCGGTCCCTGCCAAAAGCGAGCTGGCCAGCCAGCTAGACGCGCAAGGCTTTGCTGATCCGGAGGCTCTGGCTGAGCGATTGAACACGTGGCGCGATGGCTGCTTTGCCTCGATCCGGTCGCCTGCGGCTTTGGAAGCGTTTGACCGGCTAATGCCCAAATTGCTGGACGCGATGGCGCAAAGTGATGATCCCGAACGCGCGATTACCCGTTGGGAAGGAATATTGGAGCGCGCAGCATCCGCGGTAACACTTTTTCGCCTGCTGGCCGCAGAACCGGATGTCCTGAGGCGGCTGGTTGCGACACTTACGCTGACCAGAACGCTGTCAGACGAGCTCGCACGGCGGCCTGATCTGCTTGATACGCTGCTCGATAGAAGCGCGCTCGAATTGCCCGGTTCGGTTGAGACAATCGTCGCCCGCATCGAACAGGCTGCTGCGCGCGGCGATTATGAAGCGCTGCTGGATGCTATCCGCTCCGTCACCGGAGACATCCGGTTTGCGCTGGGAGTGCAATTGATCGAAGGGCTGACCGACCCGCTCGATATTGCAAAAGCGTTGTCGCGCACTGCGGAGGCGGGTTTGCGGATCGCGATCCGCGAAACAGAGGCGGAATTTGCCCGTGCCCATGGCCGTATCAAAGGCGGTGAACTGCTGGTGCTTGGCCTTGGCCGGTTTGGCGGAGGGGCGCTGACACATGCGTCAGACCTCGACATCGTATATCTGTTTACCGCGGATTATGCGGCCCAGTCTGATGGCCCGCGGCCATTGGGCGCGACCCAGTATTTCAATCGCCTCGCGAGCCGCGTGACTGCGGCTTTATCCGTGCCCACTGCACAAGGCGCGCTGTATGAAGTGGACACTAGGCTAAGACCGCAAGGCGCGCAGGGGCCGCTGGCGGTGAGCTGCGAGGCGTTTGCCAAATACCAACGCGAAACCGCGTGGACATGGGAGCATATGGCACTCGCACGGGCGCGGGTGTTGACCGGATCGGACGAAGCGAAAGCCGATCTTGAAGAGCTTCTGGAAGAGGTGCTGCAAAGCAAGCGCAATCACGCAGAGCTGCACGAAGCGGTCCGTTCGATGCGCGCCGAAATGGCGAAGCATAAGCAACCCAAGGGTGTGCTCGATGTGAAATTGCAGCGCGGCGGTTTGGTCGATCTCGAATTTGCGGTCCATTACTTGCAATTGAAAGGCAGGATGCCGGACGGCTCGATTCTGGTCGATCGGCATCCCGAGGCGTTTGACCCTGATTTGGGCACCGCAGTAAAAGCGTTGATCGCCGCCGATCTCCTGCCGGAAGAAATCGCCCCGGCGTATGATTTGATGACACGTATGCTCGTGGCCGGGCGGTTGCTTGCCCCGGATAGCGCCGCACCGCCCGCCAGCGCAGCGCAAGCTCTTGCGAGAGCCTGCGGCGTGGACAGTTATGATGCGCTCTTGCGCGAATTGGACGAAGCGCGGCACGACGTTGCCAAAATGTGGAACGCGATCTTCGGTGAAACGCTATCCCTTACAACGGTACAATAGATGAATTGGAGTGAACCATGAGTGATTTCCCCGCAGCCGGCGATGCGGTGCCCGATATCGAAATGGGCACACCCGATGGCGGCACAGTCAAACCGTCCGATTTCAAAGGCAAAAAGCTGGTCGTCTTTTTCTACCCTAAAGACAATACGCCCGGCTGCACCACAGAGGCCAAGGATTTCACCGCGCTCAAAAGCGCATTCGAAGCAACCGGGACCGAGCTGCTTGGCGTGAGCAAAGACAGCGCCAAGAAGCATCAGAACTTTATTGCCAAACACGATCTGACCACGCCGCTGGCGACTGACGCAGAAGAAGGCGGACTGTCTGATGCGCTCGGTATCTGGACTGAAAAACAGATGTACGGAAAAACCTATATGGGGATGGTTCGTTCGACGTATCTGGTGGATGCCGATGGCAAGATCGCGCAGGTTTGGGACAAGGTGAAGGTAAAGGGCCACGCAGAAGATGTGCTGACCGCGGCAAAAGCGCTCTGATCCGAAGCCCGTGCAAAGTCTTACATCCGCCATCGAAGCTGCGCTGAATACAGCCGATCCGCGCGCCAAGTGTTTTGCGACGCGTGACGTCGCGCGGCGTTGGCGAAGGGACGAGCTGGCGTGGCAGTTTGACGTCACAATGCCAGACCATCCTGCGCGGCCCGAAGCGCCGGAGCTGCTGCCACCCACCCAGATGCCCAGACGCGGCAAGTTCGGATCTGCCAGAGCGCAGATCGCCCTTTGGCATAGCCTTGCGCATATCGAATTCGTCGCGATTGACCTTGCCTTGGATATGGCGGGCCGGTTCGGCGCGGAGATGGGCGAGGAATTTGTTGCCGACTTTTTATATGTGGCCGCAGATGAAGCGATGCATTTTGCACTGCTGGATCGCAAGCTGCGCAGCATGGGAAGCCATTACGGCGCGCTGCCAGCGCATGGCGGTTTATGGGAAGCGGCGCACACAACGCGGCACGATGTCACAGCGCGGCTAGCAATCGTTCCGATGGTGCTGGAGGCGCGCGGGCTTGATGTCACGCCTGCAACGCTGGAACGGGTGAAAGCGGCCGGCGATGACAACGGCGTAAAAATCCTTACCCGCATTCTTGACGACGAAATTCGCCATGTCGGATTTGGGACCAAGCATTTTTTGCGATGCGCCGCAAAGCAAGGAAAACCGCCAGAATCACTGTGGAAAACACTGGTCCAGCGTTACTTCAAAGGCTCCGTTAAGCCGCCATTCAACGACTCAGCCCGTCTTGCAGCCGGTTTGTCGCGCGAATTCTACGCGGAAGTTGCGCTTTAAGATTTCGGCCCGATAACTCTGATCTTACAAGTTGTGACAGGCTGTTTTGCCCATCTCGACAAGCGCCAGCCGGCTCAACGCAGCAATGAAGACTGCAATCGGATGGGGTTCCAATTCTTGAAAGTGCGCTGATGAAGCGCGCAGGCGATACCGCCGAAAAGTAAGGACCGGGTCAGTATGAATACGCTTTTCAAGCGTTCTATCTCCAAGGTTGCGGCAGGCGTATTCGCTGCCGCTTCTCTTATCGCCGCTGCTCCGGCCGCTGCAAATACCTCAGCCAACGCCGCCAGCAATGCGAGCTCAGCTGCTGATATCACCCAGACAATCGATGAAGGCAAAGCCGAGGGTCTGGCGTCGGGCGATCCGCGTTTCCGCCAACTGTTCGCAAGCTGGACCGCTCTTGATCGGGCCGGACCAGGCTCACCTGTAACCGAGCAGCCGGTTGTATCTGTTCCTTCGCGCATGCCACTGGCTGGCGCGAAGCTGACCAGCGGATACGGCATGCGCAACCACCCGGTTCTGCGTCGCCGCGCCCGTCATAAAGGTGTCGATCTGGCCGCGCCCACCGGCACCCCGGTTTACGCTACCGCCGACGGTATCATTGAACGGGCCGACTGGTTCTCAAGCTACGGGCTTTATATCAGCATCGATCATGGTTCTGATCTTGAAACGCGCTATGCGCACATGTCCAAACTCGCAGTGGCCGCTGGTGATACCGTGCGTAAGGGCGACGTGATCGGCTATGTCGGCTCAACTGGCCGCTCGACCGGCCCCCACCTCCATTACGAAGTCCGCCTTGATGGGGTTGCAGTCAATCCAATTCCCTATATGGTAGAAACCGAAGCGCAGGTCGCTCTGTCTGATGACACGCAGTTGACCGGCCGCGGCGGCCAGTAAGCCGCTAAGAAATTGCCCGCCACAGAGCGGGCCGGACATTGGAGAGGATGTCCGAGTATGGGCGGCGGGTTTACCCGCCGCCTTTTTTGTGTGCCGCGGCCTCGGCACTCTTTTTCCGATTTCACTTGAGTGGTGCCTTTCCTCCGTTAGGTTTCAAATAGAGAGTGAATCGCGCACGCAGATAACGCAGTGCGCAAGGGAGAGGAAAATTATGACCTTGCATCCGATCGCCCATGCCCAGACGAGGCCTGATGATCCCGCTGTGATTATGGCAGGCAGCGGCGCGCAAATGACCTTCGGAGAGCTGGACGCTGCCGCCAACCGGTTTGCGCAACTGCTGCGCGCACGCGGATTGCGCGCCAATGATGCCTTTGCGGTCTTGCTGGAAAACCGAATGGAGTTTTTCACAATAATTTGGGGCTCGCAGCGAGCTGGAACGATGCTTGTTCCGATTTCAACGCGTCTGACCGCGCCGGAAATCGCATATATCCTGCGGGATAGTGAAGCGAAATTTCTGATCACCTCGGCGGCTTTTGAAGATATCTTGCCCGGCATTCGCGAAGCCTGTCCCGATGTTCCGATACTTACGATTGGATCGGGTGACGAAAGCGATTTTGCGGCTCAACTGGATGCGCAAAGCGCCGATCCGATTGCGGATCAAAGCGCCGGGTTGGTGATGCTGTACTCGTCAGGGACGACCGGACGGCCGAAAGGCATTCGACCCGCGCCGCCCGAAGACCCCGATCCGCTTGCTCCCAATCCTTTGATGGGCCTTGCGATGATGGGGGCAGGAATGCCTGCGGATGGCTCGATGATCTATCTTTCGCCAGCGCCGCTTTATCATGCCGCCCCGATCGGCTGGGCTTCGACCGCGCACAGGCTCGGCGGGACAGTGGTGGTGATGGAGAAATTCGAGCCCGAGGCCGCTTTGAAAGCCATTCAGGATTACAAGGTTACAGACAGCCAGTGGGTCCCCACCCACTTTGTACGGTTCCTGAAGCTCGATCCGGCGCTGCGTACCAGATATGACCTGTCTAGCCATCAACGCGCTCTGCATGCTGCTGCTCCTTGCCCGGTGCCGATCAAACAGGAAATGATCGAATGGTGGGGCCCGATCGTGAACGAGTATTACGCAGGAAGCGAGGGCATCGGAATGACCTTGGTCAAATCCGAAGACTGGCTTACGCACCCCGGCAGCGTCGGCAAGGCGATTTACGGCACGCTGCATGTTTGCGGAGCCGAGGGCGAGGATCTGCCAGCGGGTCAGGACGGTCTGATCTATTTCGAGAACGCTCTTTTGCCGACTTACCACAACGACCCGGAAAAAACGCGAGAGGCGATGCATCCCAAAGGGTGGATGACGCTTGGTGATATCGGTCATCTCGACGAAGACGGGTTTCTGTTCCTGACCGACCGCAAAAGCCACATGATCATTTCGGGCGGGGTCAATATCTATCCTCAGGAAATCGAGAACCTGCTGGTCACGCATGACAAGGTGATGGATGCCGCCGTAATCGGTGCGCCTGATCCTGATCTGGGTGAGAAGGTTGTGGCGGTGGTGCAGCCGCTCGACATGGCTGATGCGGGCGAGGCGTTGGAACATGAACTGCGCGAATTTCTTGCCCCGCAGCTGGCACGGATGAAGATGCCCAAGCTGTTCGATTTCAGGCCTGATTTGCCGCGTGAAGCCAATGGCAAATTGTACAAGCGCGAGCTGCGCGATGAATATGAAGCCAAAGTCGGAGCATAGAATATGAACAGCATCCCGGCACTCGATCCAGAAAACAGCCGTGCGGTCATTGATCCGCAAAGCTATGCAAACTGGGATAGCTTGCTGGACCGGTTCGACGCCATCCGGTCCCAGTCTCCGGTTGTGCGGGTAAACGGCGTGGAGGATGTGCACCGCCCGTTCTGGCTGGTGACCGGATATGACGAGGTGATGCAGGTTTCAAAAGACAATGCGACCTATCTCAACAACCCGCAAACCGTTGTCTTTTCGCTAAACGAGGGCATCGCCTTTGCCAAAGCGATGACCGGTGGCAGCGAACATATGGTCGCCAGCCTGGTCACTTTCGATGCGCCCATTCATATGCAGTATCGCAAGCTGACCCAGGAATGGTTCATGCCCAAGAACCTGAAAACGATAGAGAGTGAAATCCGCGCCATTGCCAATCGGGCGGTGGATCGGATGCTGGATGCCGGGCCTGACATTGATTTCGTAAAGCAGGTTTCGGGTCCCTATCCGCTCCACGTCGTTATGCAGATCCTTGGGGTACCCGAAGCGGACGAGCCGCGCATGATGATGCTGACACAGCAGATGTTTGGCGGTCAGGACGAAGATCTCAACCAGTCAGGCATGGCTGCGATGACGCCGGAACAGATCACTCAGCTGGTTGCGGGTGCGGTGAAAGATTTCGAAGCCTATTTTGCAGGGATCACCGCAGACAAACGCGCCAATCCGACGACCGATGTCGCCAGCACGATTGCCAATTCAATGGTTGACGGAGAGCCGCTGAATGATCGCGATATGATGGGCTATTACATCATATTGGCGGCCGCAGGGCATGATACGACTTCGGCCTCTACCGCTGGCGCAATGCTGGCCTTGGCGCAGGACCCGGAGCAATTTGCACAGGTGAAAGCGGACCGGACAATGCTGGCGGGCATTGTTGAAGAAGCGATCCGTTGGACCTCCCCGGTGCAGCATTTTATGCGCACGGTGGCCACGGATACGCAGCTCGGCGGGCAGGATTTAAAGCAGGGTGACTGGCTGATGATCAATTATGTCGCGGCCAATCATGATCCGGCGCAATTTGATGATCCACGCCGTTTTGATGCCGGAAGATCGCCGAACCGCCATCTCGCATTCGGAGCCGGCGCGCATCAATGCCTTGGCCTGCATCTGGCGCGGCTTGAAATGCGGATATTGTTTGAAGTGCTGCTGGACCGGATCGAGACGGTAGAGCTTGTTGGAAACGCGCCGCGTGCGAAGAGTACCTTTGTCGGCGGACTAAAATCGCTTCCACTGCGAATATCGGCAGCTTAAGATTTCCATATGAGCACGATTCGCAACAATACAATTGCTATTGGGCAATAATCGTTCGCCATACGTATTTATAAAACCAATATAGCGATTCTTCTGTTATTTTTGCGAAACATATGTTAATGCTCTGTTCATGGGAAAAATCAGGAAACACTCCGTCGCAAGGTTTGCGGCGCCCCGTTTCGCGGGCGGAATCCAATGACTTTGCTTGAACCGTACAACCTGCCATTTGCCGCCTCTTTAATCGCGTTGTTTATCATCGCGGCGTTGCAAATCATCGGCGTGGGAGACCTTTTCGAAGGCGCTGAAGATATCGAGATCGAAGTGGATGCCGATCTGGCAGACGGGCTCGAGGCAAGCGGTTTTATGGATGGGGTTGCCAGTGTACTTGGTCTTGGCCGGGTGCCATTCCTGATCTGGCTGTCGAGCCTGCTGTTTGTGTTCACGGTAACCGGCGTTGTCGGGCAGGCTGTGATCGCGGGATTGATGGGATCGCCTTTGTCAGCAGGCTTTGCCGCTTTGCTCGCCGGAGGCGCGGCGCTGCCGCTGAACGGACTGGCTGTGAGGCCAATCGAAAAAGTGCTGCCTAAGGACGAGACGACAGCCGTCGGGCTACAAAGCCTCGTCCGGCGCGATGCCGTGATCCAGACGGGTACGTCCCGTGCGGGCTCACCGGCGCGCGCCAAAGTCAAAGATGCTTTCGGGCATCCCCATTTCATTATGGTCGAACCGCATGACAGCCAAGCGGAACTGGCCGAGGGTGAGACGGTGCTTCTGGTGCGCCGCGAAGGAGAGTTATTCTTCGGCGTGCGCTACGAAAGCCCGCTGCTGCAGCCCTGAACGCAATAGATTATCGGAGGGAATATGGATCTTTTAACACTCGCAATGTTGGTTGGCGGCGGGATCGCGCTGCTCATCATCATCTTCATCATGCTGACCACACTTTACCGGCGCGCCTCGAAAGAGATCGCGTTTGTCCGAACCGGTGTCGGCGGGGAAAAAGTCGTTATGAATGGCGGCGCTTTGGTGCTGCCGGTGTTCCATGAAACGATGCCGGTCAATATGAACACGCTGGTGCTGCCGGTGGTTCGCCGCGATGGCGAGGCGCTGATTACGCTGGACCGCCTGCGGATTGATGTGAAGGCGGAATTCTATGTGCGTGTCCGGCCCGATGCCGGTGCGATCGCGATGGCTGCGCAAACACTGGGCCAGCGCACGATGCAGCCGGAAATGCTCAAAGATCTTGTCGAAGGCAAATTCGTCGATGCGCTGCGTTCGGTCGCAGCAGGTATGAGCATGAATGAACTGCACGAGCAGCGCGCCGATTTTGTGCAAAAGGTTCAGCAGGTTTCATCAAGCGATCTGGCGATGAACGGTCTGGAACTGGAATCGGTTTCGCTGACGGGTCTCGACCAAACCAGCATCGAGCATTTCAATGCGAATAATGCGTTTGATGCCGAGGGTCTGACCAAACTAACCGAGCAAATCGAAGCCCGCAAGAAACTGCGTAACGATATCGAGCAGGACACCCGCGTCCAGATGGAATCAAAGAACCTCGAAGCGGATCAGAAAAGCTTCGAAATCAGCCGTGACACCGAATACGCCCGTCTCGGCCAAGAGCGCGAAGTCGAAGTCCGCCGCGCGTCGCAAATGTCGGAAATCGCCCGCGAGCAGGCTGAGCGTCAACGCGAAGCCGATGCGGCGCGGATTGAGGCAAAGCGCCAGGTCGACAGCCAGCAGATCGAGGCCGACCGGACCGTTGAAGAGGCCCGGATTGATCAAGTCCGTGCTCTGGAAATTGCGCGTCAGGAACAGCAGATCGCCGTTCAGAACAAATCGCGCGAAGAAAGCCAGGCCAAGGCTGAAGCCGACGCGGCTCGCGCCAAAGCAGTGGAAGCCGAAGAACGCGTGGTGACCGCGCGCGAAAGCGAAATTGCTGAACGTCAGAAGAAAATCGAGCTGATCGAAGCGGCCAAGCAGGCCGAGCGTGAGGCCATCGGTATCAAGGTGGAAGCCGAGGCCGAGAAAGACGCAGCAACCAACCGCGCCGAAGCGGCCCGGTTGGAAGCAAAGGGTGATGCGGACGCGGAAATCCTGCGTGCCGAGGCAGACCGGGTGCGCTTCGAAGTGGAGGCCGCCGGACAGGAAGCGATCAACGAGGCAGCCAACATCCTTTCGATGGATCAGATCAGCCTGCAGACCAAGCTGGCGTTGCTGAAAGTATTGCCGGATGTCATCCGCGAAAGCGCGAAGCCGATGGAAGCAATCGACTCGATCAAGATTGTGCAGGTCGATGGGCTCACGAATGGCGGCGGCAACGGCTCCGGCGGCGGTGGCAGCGGCGGCGGATCGGGCGGAGGATCGGGCAATCTGGCAAACGATGCAGTTTCCGCCGCTCTCGCTTACCGGGCGCAGGCCCCCGTTCTGGATGGATTGATGAAAGAGCTGGGCCTGAACGGATCTTCGCTCGGGTCGCTGGTTCAGGCCGCTGCCGAAGATCCGGATTCGGATGCGGCAAAGGCGCTCTCCGGCCTTGGCTCTGACATCAGCTTTGACGCCGGCACCATCGGCGGTGAGCCTGCCTCAGAGAGTACCGCGGAAGCCGGCAAACCCGCCGAGTAAACGACAATCGCAAAACAAAGCCCCGGATTTGCAGGTCGCAAGTCCGGGGCTTTTTGTTTGTGCGGCGCGGTCTGTTTGGCTGCCTATTTCAGCAAACGCTCGGCAATTGCGCGAACATCTGCGCCCATATCTTCGCGCGCTAGGGCCAAGGCCAGCGTGGCTTCGACAAAGCCAACCTTGCTCCCGCAATCATAGCGATTGCCGTCAAAGGTCACCGCGTGGAACGGCTGGGTACCGATCATCTTGGCCATCGCGTCGGTCAATTGAATCTCTCCGCCGGCGCCTTTGCCTTGGGTTTCAAGCGTGCGCATGACCTCAGGTTGAAGGATATATCGACCGGAAACGATTTTGTTCGAAGGGGCCTCGGCGACGGGTGGCTTCTCAACCAGCCCGATCACTTCGGTCAGCGCACCGTTCTCTGCACCGGGCGCGATCACGCCGTAGCTGGAGACTTCCTCCATGGGCACTTCCAAGACGCTGATGAGATTGCCGCCAACCTCATTATAGGCCTCGACCATTTGTTTCATGCAGCCAGAACCGCCCTTTTTCCCAACCATCAATTCATCGGGAAGGAAAATCGCAAACGGTTCATCACCCACAATCGCCCGCGCGCACCAGATCGCATGACCCAGACCCATGGGCACCTGTTGACGTACGGTGATGATATCGCCCGGCGTTGCGCGCGTCGCGTCGAGCACGCTCAGATCCTTGCTGCGCTGGGTCATTGTGTCTTCCAGCTCATAAGCGACATCGAAATGTTCGACGATGGCGGTTTTCCCGCGGCCGGTGACAAAGATCATTTGCTCGATCCCCGCCTCGCGCGCTTCATCGACCGCGTATTGAATGAGCGGGCGATCAACGATGGGCAGCAATTCCTTTGGGATCGCTTTGGTGGCCGGAAGGAAGCGTGTGCCGAGCCCCGCAACGGGGAAAACGGCTTTCTTGATTGGTCTTTGTTTGGTCATGGTAATCGGGTTACGGCGTTGACGAAGTTCCCGTCAACCGGAACCTTAACGTTGCAAAGATACGACGTCGCCGGTCCAGAGCGCCGCGGCGTTTGCGCGGCGCGCGAAAAACTCTAAAGGGTAGATCCATGGACAAACTTATCATTCGCGGCGGCAATCGCCTTTCGGGCACGATTCCCATCTCCGGCGCCAAAAACGCGGCGCTCACTCTGATTCCGTGTGCGATTCTTACAGAAGAACCGCTGACCCTGCGCAATCTTCCACGGCTGGCAGATATTGACGGGTTTCAGCACCTGATGAACCAGTTCGGCATCACCACGGCCATCCAAGGGACACGGCCAGAGGATTTTGGACGGGTCATGACGCTCGAAGGGACGCGCATCACATCCAGCGTGGCACCGTATGATCTGGTCCGCAAAATGCGTGCTTCAATTCTGGTGCTGGGCCCTATGCTCGCACGGATGGGCGAAGCAACCGTTTCGATGCCGGGCGGCTGCGCGATCGGTAACCGTCCTATTGATCTGCATTTGAAAGCGCTTGAAGCGTTTGGTGCGCAAATCGAGCTGACGCAGGGCTATGTCAAAGCGATCGCTCCTGATGGCGGTTTACCGGGCGGCGATTTTGACTTTCCCGTTGTGTCGGTTGGCGCGACAGAGAATGCTTTGATGGCCGCGGTTTTGGCCAATGGCACATCCCGATTGTTCAACGCCGCGCGTGAGCCGGAGATTGTCGATCTTTGCAATTTGCTGGTCGCGATGGGCGCGGAAATTGAAGGGATCGGCAGCTCGGACCTGACCATCCATGGTGTTAAACGGCTGAACGGCGCGACGTATAAGGTCATGCCGGACCGGATCGAAGCGGGCTCTTATGCCTGCGCCGCCGCGATTACCGGCGGTGATGTCCGGCTCGAAGGGGCAAACGCGCATGATATGAGCTCCACACTCGCCGCACTGCGCGCCATCGGGCTTGAGGTGGAGGAAGACGCCAAAGGAGTGCGTGTCGCCGCCAATGCGCCGCTTAAGCCAACCGATCTGACGACCGCTCCGTTTCCCGGTCTCGCCACCGATATGCAGGCCCAATTGATGAGCCTGCTGTCCAAAGCGAATGGCACCAGCGTTTTGAAAGAAACGATCTTTGAAAACCGGTTCATGCACGTGCCCGAATTGACCCGGATGGGCGCCGATATCGCGACCGAGGGCCGCACCGCGATTGTAAAAGGCCCGGTCGATCTGACCGGCGCAGAAGTGATGGCGACCGATCTGCGCGCCTCGATGAGCCTGATTATCGCGGCGCTTGCGGCAGAGGGCGAAACACAGGTCCGCCGTATCTACCACCTTGATCGCGGGTATGAACGGCTAGAGGAAAAACTTCAGCTGGTCGGCGCCGATATCGAGCGCGTTGGCGACGATTAAGGCGCGGTTCGGCTGACGAGCCACACCCGCAGCGCGCTGGCCAAGCCGGGCGGTGTTTCCGCCTGTATCCGCTCACCATCAATCCGCGCTACGATGGCGTTGATCGGAACGTCTTCGTCGTCAGCTGCCTTGCGCAGCATGTCCCAGAACACCGGCTCAAGCGATATGCTGGTCTTGTGCCCGGCGATTTCGACAGAGCGTTTTACGGGCGGATGGTAAAGCGGTGAGGGCATGATGGTTTGGAATAACAGATGTTGGGAAGGCATGACACATTGCCGTGGTTGTCATCCGGTGCCTACATGCCAAGCCGCTGAATTGCATGATAAATGCTGTGTAGGACACGCATGACAAATGTCCAACGTCGCCGCGCCATATTGGCCTGCGCCGGCCATGATCACGATTTCAAAGAGCAGTCTTGCCCCCTACCGCGGCAAAGCCATGTAGGAAAACGGATGACCCGCTCAAGCCGGCTATTTGTAATGTTCGCGCCGGTCAGAAAATTCGCGCACGCGCTTACGCCAGGTGCGGTAGCTTGAAGGTTTCAGGTTATCGCGCATAAGCACTTTGACCTGTTTCTCTGCCAAGCCAAATTGCGCTTCGATTTCGGCAAAGGCCACATGATCGCTCAGCGCCATTTCGATGATCGCGCTGGTTTCAGGCTCGGTGAGTTCAGACGGTGTTGCCATGCAACATCAATGGGCAAACGCCGCGCATGTTCCGGCGCGGCGCACCAAACACATGATCAGGCGACAGCCGTCCCTTCGATTTCGATCATGGCATCGGGATCGTAGAGTGTCTGAACGCCGAGCAATGTGCTGACAATCTGAGCCCCGGCTTCGACATGAAGCGGCATAATCTGGTCGGCCATTTCCATGAATTTCGGGACATCAGTCGTGTAAAAGTTCAGCCGGACAAGGTTTTCTGGCCCCATGCCCGCCGCCGCAAGCGCATCGAGCATATTCTGCCATGCCGACGTGTATTGGGCCACCATATCGCCCGCATGCAAAAGCGCGCCATCGGCGTCAGATGCGGTTTGTCCAGATAGGTAAAGCGTTCTCTGGCCGCCTTGCACTTCGACCGCATGATTAAGGCCGAAATGTTGCAGCCAAGGTGTCGGATTATGGACTGACTTTTCGATGATACTCTCCCCCCGAGGCAAACTGCGTGATCGCAGCCTTGCTCAATACATATGCTGACCGCCGTTGATGCTCATGGTCGATCCGGTGACAAAGCCGGCATCTTCCGAGCAGAGAAAGCTGACCCCGCGCGCGATTTCTTCTGCCTGGCCCAACCGTCCAACTGGTATCCCGGCGATGATTTTGTCGAGCACACCCTGCGGCACGGCAGCGACCATATCGGTGTCGATATAACCCGGCGCGATGGCATTAACGGTCACGCCTGCGCGCGCGCCTTCCTGAGCGAGAGCTTTGGTAAAGCCGTGAATCCCCGATTTTGCAGCGGCATAATTCACTTGGCCATATTGTCCCGCCTGCCCGTTAATCGAACCGATATTTACGATCCGGCCCCAACCGCGTTCGCGCATGCCGGGGAAACAGGCTTTGGATGTATTGAAACACCCGCCCAGATTGATGCGCATCACATCATTCCAATCGTCAAAGCTCATCTTGTGCAAAGTGCCATCGCGCGTGATGCCGGCATTGTTGACGACCACTTCGATCGGTCCGATTTCAGCCGCGATCTGGTCACAGCCCGCTTGTGTGGCTGCGTGATCGCCGACATCGAATTTATAAACGGGGATGCCTGTTTCTTCGGAAAATTGCTGTGCGGCGGCATCATTGCCCGCGTAATTGGCGACGACATTGAAGCCGTCTGCTTTCAACTGTTCGCAAATCGCGCGGCCAATACCGCGGGTTCCTCCGGTCACTAGGGCTACGCGATTCATATTGTATCCTTCTCCGTTTGTGATTCTGCAGAGCCTATACCTGACGCTACGTAAGGCAAAGAAAAACCCCGCCGAAGCGGGGTCTTGCATACGTTTTCGTCCGGTATTGCCAGATCAGAATTTAAGCTGCGTACCGACATACACGGCCTGACTATCCTGAACCGAATTGGTCAGCGGGTCGAGGCGCTCGCGCTCTTGAGAATATCGGACACCGGCGGTCACATCGAGGTTTGGTGAAAGGCTGAAACTGCCGCCAACATCCACCGTTTGCGACCCAAGCGCATCAAGAGTGTTCGGCGAACGACCGGCGATCGCTTCGTCTTCCAGCTCAATCCGCGGTTGCAGACGGCTTGGTTTGGTCACGGCCCGCGGCTTCGCAGGTTCGAATTCTGTCAGATCCGGCAGGCTCAGGTTGCGCACATTGCTGGGCAGTTCAACCTGACGTGCGAAACTTTGATAACCGCGCGCGGTGCCAAGGTTGAAACGGCTGGATTGGAGCGCGGCCAGCGATTTGCCAGCACCGGGCGCTGCATCAATAGCCGAGCGAACCGAAACTGCGCTGGCAGTTTCGTTGTCCACCCGAACAGCGACCGTCACGGTCTTGTTGCGCAGAACCGGATTGGAACCAGCAGGCGTAAACCGGATGCCTTTTTCGCGCGCTTTATCAGCGACGCGGGCGGCAAGATCAGGATCAACTGACGACGGAGTGAAGATTCCAAACGCGTCATCGCTGACAGCGGCGGAAGGGCTAAAGCCGACAACCGCAAGGCTGGCCGTTGGAAGAGCGAGCATCAACGCGCCAGCCACACCAAGCAATGGCAGCTTGCGCTGCTTTCCTGCTTTGATGTCCGCCCCGCGTGCCATGATACTCTTCGCCCCTTCCAAAGCCGGATCTGGTGCAGATCCAATCGATTCTCTTGCAGCGCATACAATGCATCAAGCGTCTGAACGTTTGATGAGCGCGTCCAAAGACTCGGCCCGACGCATCATTGATAGAATTATGACAGCGCTTGACGCAATCTTTTCCACACCGTTTGTGACTCTATCTGCGCGAAGTGTGGCCCCGCGCACACATAAACATGCAGGGAAGGGCGCGAATCCGCGCGAATTCGGTTGGAATTCAGCGCCCCTTAAGGCGGCGGACCGCTTTGGTGGCGACGGTATTTGCGCCCCTGCCCTGAAATTGTTGCGGCAATGGACGCTGCACAAGGCTTGCCGCACACGGTTCGCGGGGTATAGAGCCGTAGAGATACAGACAAAGGACTTTGCTTCCCGTGACACGCGCCAAACTCGCATTATCGCATCTGACCCGTACAGCCTTGATCGGCGGCGCTCTCGCCGCGTTGTCGGCATGCGGCGGCAATGACCGCCCGACGACCGAACTTCAGGCGGCGCAGATCAACACAATCGGCGTAAACGCGTTTTTATGGCGCGCCGCGCTTGAAACGGTCAGCTTTGCTCCGCTTTCATCGGCGGACAGCGCCGGCGGCGTGATCGCGACCGATTGGTACGCCAATCCAAGCAACCCGGATGAACGCGTCAAATTGACGGTGACCATCCTTGATCAGGATTTGCGCGCCGATGCGTTGCGCGTCGCTGCCAGCCGTCAGGTTGCGCAAGGCGGCCGCTGGGTCGAAGCGCCAGTGCAAGCCGCGACTGTGCAGAAGCTGGAAGACATTATTCTGACCAAAGCACGCGATCTGCGCCGCAAGGCTCTCGCTTCCTGATCCAATTCGCGTTAGCGAGTTTTCCATGAGCAACACACGTTTCGATCCGTCCTCTGCCGACGGGCGCTGGCAGCGCGCGTGGGATGATGCGGGTACATTCACCGCAGATTCCGACAGCGAAAAACCCAAAAGCTACATCCTCGAGATGTTCCCCTATCCATCGGGGCGCATCCATATGGGGCATGTGCGCAATTACACGATGGGCGATGTGCTGGCCCGCTATAAGAAGATGCGCGGGCACGAGGTGCTCCACCCGATGGGCTGGGACGCGTTTGGGATGCCCGCAGAAAATGCCGCGATGGAAAAAAAGGTGCATCCCGGCGCTTGGACCCGCTCCAATATCGAAGGCATGAAGGCGCAGCTGAAACGGATCGGCTTTGCGCTCGATTGGACGCGTGAATTTGCGACCTGCGACCCGGAATATTACGGTCATGAACAATCGCTGTTCATCGATATGTACACCGCTGGCCTAGTTTACCGGAAATCCTCCGAAGTGAACTGGGACCCGGTCGATATGACCGTGCTGGCCAATGAACAGGTGATCGATGGCAAGGGCTGGCGTTCCGGCGCTGAGGTTGAAAAACGCAAGCTGGACCAGTGGTTCCTCAAGATAACCGACTTTGCCGAAGACCTGCTGGGCGGCCTTGGCGAGCTTGAAGATTGGCCTGAAAAAGTCCGGCTGATGCAGGAAAACTGGATCGGCAAATCTTCCGGTTTGGAATTCTCTTTCGAGTTGTCGAATGGGGAGAAACTGCCGGTTTACACCACGCGGCCCGACACGATTTTCGGCGCGAGTTTCTGTGCGATTGCGGCCGACCACCCGATTGCGCAAAGCGCCGCTGGACAAAGCGCCGATGCGGCGGCCTTTATCGAAGAGTGCAAACGCGGCGGGACGACAGCGGCCGAACTTGAAACCGCGGAAAAGCTCGGTTTTGATACCGGCATCACCGCGAAACATCCGTTTACGGGCCAGGCCATGCCAGTCTTCATCGCGAATTTCGTGTTGATGGATTACGGCACCGGCGCGGTTATGGGCGTACCGGGCCACGACCAGCGCGATTTCGAATTCGCGACCAAATACGGCCAGCCCATCACGCGCGTCGTCGCCAGCGATATCGCGCAGGCAGATGCGCCGATGGGCGATGAGGCCGAGGCTGGTGACGGCGTGATCGTCAATTCGGATTTCCTCGACGCGATGAGCGTGGAAGATGCCAAAGCCGAAGTGATCAAGCGCGCCGAAGACGGCGGCTGGGGCAAAGGCACCACCGTATGGCGGCTGCGCGATTGGGGCATTTCACGCCAGCGTTATTGGGGCACGCCGATCCCGTTCATCCACTGCGATACGTGCGGCGTGGTGCCGGTGCCGAAAGATCAGCTTCCGGTGACGTTGCCCGATGATGTGGATTTCGAAACGCCCGGCAACCCGTTGGAACGCCACGCAACGTGGAAGCATGTCGATTGCCCGACCTGCGGCGGTAAGGCCACGCGCGAGACCGATACGCTCGATACGTTCACCAATTCATCGTGGTATTTCCTGCGCTTTGCGAGCCAACCTGCGGACAAGCCGTTCGATGCGGAAGAAATCGCCAAGTGGCTGCCGGTGCAGCATTATATCGGCGGGGTCGAACATGCGATTTTGCACCTGCTCTATGCCCGTTTCTGGACGCGCGCACTGGCGCATATCGGCAAACTGGATGTGAAAGAACCATTCGCCGCGCTGTTCACGCAGGGCATGGTGACGCATGAGACATACAGCCTTGGCGATGGCAGCTGGTTGTCGCCAGATGAAGTCCGCAAGGATGGTCAGGACTGGGTGACGATTGAAGATGGCGCGCCTGTTGCCGCTGGCCGCGTTGTCAAAATGTCGAAGTCGAAAAAGAACGTCGTCGATCCCGATAATATCATCGACGAATACGGCGCGGATGCCGTGCGCTGGTTTATGCTGTCTGACAGCCCGCCAGAGCGCGATCTGCCATGGTCGGCCAGCGGGATCGAAGGCTGCGCGCGCTTTGTCCAACGTCTTTGGCGGTTGTTTGATAGCTATGATGAAACCGCCACCGGCGAAGACAAGGCGCTGGCCCGCAAGGCACATCAGGCAATCGTCGCAGTGGCTGACGATATCGAAGCGCTCGGTTTCAACAAAGCTGTGGCGCGCATTTACGAGCTGACCGGAGCCGCAGAAAAAGCGCAGCCGAGCGAGGCGAGGAATTTCGCGATTCGCGCGGTCCTGCATCTCGTTAGCCCGATGATGCCGCACCTCGCGGAAGAAGCCTATGCGAAACTGGGCCATGACAGTCTGATCGCTGATGCCGCATGGCCAGACCACGATCCGGCGATGCTGATCGAAGACGAAGTCACCATCGCGATCCAGCACATGGGCAAGCTGCGCGATACGATCACCGCGCCCAAGGGAGCCCCGAAAGACACGCTCGAAGCGCTTGCACTGGCGAGCGAGAAGGTTCAGCGTTCGGTGGACGGAGCAGAAATTCGCAAGGTGATTGTAGTGCCCGACAGGCTGGTCAATATCGTTACATGATGCGCGGCGCGTTCATCCTATTGGCCGCTTTGGCTTTGCCTGCATGCGGGCTTCAACCGATGTATGCGGGCGGCACCAATGCGGGCATCGCCCAGGGTTTGGGCGCAATCGATGTGCCTGCCATACCCGGCAGAGGCGGCTGGCTGATCCGTAATGCGTTGACCGACCGGTTTGGCATCGCGGGCGATGCGACGCCTGCCTACCGGCTCGATGTGCGGCTTGATGATGCTCTTGAAGCGCTGGGCGTGCTTAACGATGACACAATCAGCCGCGAACGTCGGATTTTGCGCGCGCGCTATCAATTGGTTGATCTGGCAACCGGCGAAATCTTGCTGGATGCAACGGCTGGCTCGGATGCCGGTATTGATGTCGTGTCGAGTGAATATGCCACCATCGCCGCCGAACAGCGCGCTTTGGAAAATCTGGCGCAAGAGGTGGCCGACCGGATGACCACCACTATTGCGCTGGCGCTGAGAGAGCAGGCCAGAAAGCCTTCTGCCGAGTGAGGCCGCAATGAAGGCCACGCAAAAAGATTTTGCCCGCGGGCTTCCGTCCGGGACTGATCGAGCCAGCATCTTCTTTTTTTGCGGACCAGACGAAGCGGGCGCATCGGCCGCTGCCAACAAGATTATCGAAACTCTGCCCGACGCCGGTGAGCGCGTTGATATTGCCGGGGCGGATCTGCGCCGTGATCCCGCGATGCTGGGCGATGAAGCGCGAACGGAATCGCTGTTTGGTGACAAACGGCATATCCTTGTGCGGGCGACAGGGGACGAAGCGCATGATGCGCTTAAGGCGCTTGTCGAAACAGGAGAAGCGGGGGCGGGCGATGCCGCGCCCATATTTGTCGTCGCGACGTCTGCGACCGATAAATCGCGGACTGCCAAACTGCTTGAAAAACGGCCCGACGCGCTCGTCGCGATGTTCTATCCACCTGACCTTGCGACTGTGGCTGTCTCTGTCAGAGGAATGGCGGATGCTGCCGGTTTGAGGCTGGGCGGTGATCTGGCCGAACGGATCGCGCGCGCCGCCGGGCTGGATGTGCGGCTTGCCCAATCCGAAGTCACAAAGCTGGCGCTGTATTGCGATGCCGATCCGCAATCGCCCAAATCCGCCTCTGTCGAGGATTACAGCGAGATTGGCGCTGCCACCGAAGAGGACGGGTTTCAGCCGGTCGTCAACGCGGTGATGGGCGGCGATTTGCAACGGCTATCGACCGAAATTCGGCGGATGCGAGAGCTCGGGCTCAATCCCGTCGGCCTATTGCTGGCGTTGGAACGGCGCGCCGCGCAGCTTGCCCAGATTACCGGAAGGCTGGGCCCGCGCGGCTCGTTTGACACGTTAAGCAAAGGCGAAAAGGCGCAGCTGGGTATTTTCTGGAAAGAAGAACGCGACATCCGGCATCAATTGTCGCGCTGGCATCGCGGCAAACTGGACCGTTTGATCCCGCGTCTGGTGAAGCTGCATCGGGCGCTGCTGTCCAACAGCCAATCGGCTGAATTGCTGTTGTCGCAGGATCTCGCCGAAATCGCCCGTTTCGCGACCAAAAGGTAAAATCCCCCGCATATCCGCACTCTGCATTCGTCCCGGAGCCCATTCATGATGTATGCACCCCTAAGGGGTAATGCGTATTCTCGCGTTACGCTTAGGACTGTGTCGCATGAACAAGATGTCGGGGCCTCTGTTAGAGGCTGAAAAACCGGACGCAATTGATCAATGGATCGCACCCTCGCTGGAGCGGCGGCGGCTCCGCGCATATGCGCTCATGTTGATAGCCGACGCGGTTCTGATCAATCTCAGCTTTGCGGCCGCGACGTTTGTGTATGAAGGTGTCTGGTGGGAACCGCGCAGCATGCTGGCGGCGCAAACTCTGCTGCCGTTATATTTTACCATCGCACTCTACAATTCCACCTATGGGCAAGGCGCGCTGGGCGATTGGGTGTATGCGGTGCGCAAGATGCTGACGGCGTTGTTTATATCGGCGGCGCTGCTGAACTTTGTGGCGTTTTACACCAAGTCGAACGCAGAATTTTCGCGCGTGGCGGTTACTCTTGGTCTGATATTATCCGCTATCATACTTACCGCCTCGCGCCGGATGATCCCTGTATTGATACAGCGGTTCTGGGGCGGCAAAATCCGCAATCGATTGGTGATAATGGATGGCGGCCCTGAATTTGCGTTGAGCAATTGTATGATGGTTGATGCGCGCGAACACAATCTGGATGCCGCTGGCCAGGATCCGTTTGTGCTGGATCGCCTCGGCAAATTGCTCGCCTATCAGGATAGAGTGGTCATCAGCTGTTCGCCAGACCGGCGCAAAGCCTGGGCGTTGCTGCTGAAATCATCCGGGATATATGGCGAGATTGTAAGCGAGCCCGCGCATGAGCTGGGCGTTTTGGGCGTGCACCGGTACGATGATCTTGGCCGCACGACACAGGTCGTCTCGACCGGTCCGTTGGGTATGCGGGGCCGCATTATGAAACGCGGTTTTGATATCGCGGTTGCCGGACTCGCTTTGATTGTGCTTGCGCCAGTGTTGCTGGTGGTGGCCGTTATTATCAAACTGGAAGACCGCGGTCCGGTCCTTTTCATTCAACGCCGTTTGGGGCGCGGAAACCAATTTTTCGATATGCTGAAATTCCGCTCCATGCGCAGCGCGCAGTCGGATGCCGATGGCGATCAATCGACGATGCGCGATGATGCGCGAATTACGAAAATCGGATCATTCATCCGGCGGACCAGCATTGATGAGCTGCCGCAGATGATCAATGTTTTGCGCGGGGAAATGTCACTTGTCGGGCCTCGCCCGCATGCTTTGGGCAGCCGCGCGAACAACAAGTTCTTTTGGGAAGTCGATGGCCAATATTGGCAGCGGCACAGCCTTAAACCCGGCCTGACTGGCCTCGCGCAGATCCGCGGCCATAGAGGCGCGACCGAGCATGAAAAAGACCTGACGGACCGGCTGCAATCCGATCTGGAATATATCGCCGGGTGGACGATCCGCCGCGACTTAGAGATTATCTACAAGACCATTTGGGTATTACGCCACGACAACGCTTATTAGACGATCGCCGGTTTGGCGGTTTCGCGGTTTGGTGGCTAATCGTTTTCATCGCTCTGAGGGACAGAGAACGTGCCGGTTACCCGCCCATCGCTTCCCGTCTCGCCAACGCTGCCTGATCTGCCTGATGGCGATCCATCGACGCTGGAAACGCCGCTGCGCAGGTCAATCACAAGCCGCCCGCCATTAAGCGTATCGGTGCCCCGGCGCAGGCTGACATTGCCCGCCAGAGTGATAATCCGCCGCGAGAAATCGTAAATCGCAACATCGCCGCTGGCACGTTCATTGCCGCGCGTGACAACCACGCCGCCGGTCGCGGTGATCCGTTGGATGTTGAGCGAACCGATGTCTGTGAAATTCACCAGCATCCGGTTGGATCGGACAGTCAGACCGGCCTGCGTCACGGTGACCCCGCCCGATAACGCGACCCGGTTTTGCCGGTCCTGCAATTCGATGCTGCCTGCATTGTAATTGACCGGCGCATTGGTGTTGTGCGCGGCAATTCCCTGAGCCTGAAGCCCGATACCGCCTGTGACAGCCAGTGTCATAGCGAACCCGCCGGCCATCCAGCCAAAGGCGATTTTGCCGAGACGGCGCGTTGGGCGTTTGCCCGAAATATCGTGCTTTGCGGTCATGGCATCCTCAACTTGCCGGGGATCATGGTCAGGCGGGCATTGCCTTCAAGTTTGATTGTGCGCGCGTCAAGATCAGCGCGCATAGTGTCGGCCGAAAAACTGCCTGCGGGCACTTCACCCTCGACCCCGTTATCACCGCTGATGATGCGATCCCCCATGTTGATAGAGACGCCGCGCGCGCTCATTCGGTAGCCATCGGCGGCGTTCAGTTCGACAGCGCCATCCACAGCCACGATTTCTGTATTGAGATCATAGGTTCCCCCCGGCGCGGTCAAGCGGGCGGGGCCATCTGTCAAAAGCAATTGCGCGCGTAAATTGTCCATCCGCACAAGCCCTTCCGTGCTTGAGCGTTGCACCGCATCGCCTGCGGTTACGGAAAAAGGCCGCCCGCTATCGTCCCGCCCGCGATACATCGCATTATCCACACTCAGCCGCTCATTGATCACCGACACTTCATTGCGGTCGAGCAGAAAGCTGACTTCGCCGCGCGGTGATAAGGGTGTGATCACCATTAAGGCCGCAACGATACCCACGCCCATGGGCAAAGCCCGCGCCAGAAACGCCACCAGCTTATCATGCGAGCCGCCCGGCGCCGCAAAATGCTGGCGTTTATTGCGGAGCGCTTTGGCTTCGCTGGTTTCGATGCGGGGTTTCATGACCATGGTGTGAGTCGTGCCAGCCTTTACTTACATGTGGCTGAAAATATCATGTTCGGACCAACCGGCAATATCGAGCTGCGCGCGGGTCGGCAGAAAATCGAAACAAGCCTGCGCCATTTCCATCCGGCCTTCGCGTTCCAGCCGGATAACCAGCTCATCACGCATCCGGTGGAGGAAGCGCACGTCGGAGGCTGCATAATCACGCTGCGCCTCGCTTAGGACGGGTCCGCCCCAATCCGAGCTTTGCTGTTGTTTGGAAATGCTCTCACCCAGCAATTCATCAACGAGGTTTTTAAGGCCGTGGCGGTCGGTGTATGTCCGCACCAGCTTGCTTGCAATTTTGGTGCAGAATACCGGTCCCGCCGTGATGCCAAGGTAATATTGGATCGCTGCCAGATCAAAGCGGCCAAAGTGGTACAGTTTGGTCCGGTTCTGATCCGCCAGAATACGGGTCAGATTGGGTGCTTCATAATCGCTACCGGGCGAAAAACGCACCAGATGCTCGTCACCCGATCCATCGCTGATCTGGACCACGCACAACCTGTCGCGGTGTGTGATCAGACCCATCGTTTCGGTATCAACGGCCAGATCCGAGGTGCCTTCCAGCACGCCATCGGGGAGATCTTCTTCGTGAAAATGTACAGTCATGGCCCAGCCCTACGCCACATCATTGGCTAGGGAAAGAGGGGGATAGAGGGAAAGCGGCCAGTGGTGTAGCCTGCGTCAGTAATGGCGAGTGACGATATCCCTGAAAGCTGGCGCGGCGCGCTGGAACCTGCGTTGGCCACCGATGAATCGCGGGGGCTGGGCGGATGGCTGCGAATGCAGGAAGATGCAGGCAAGGTTGTATATCCGCCGCGCGGACAGCGATTGAATGCGCTGGCTCTGACCCCGCTGGATAGCGTGCGGGCCGTGATCCTTGGTCAGGACCCGTATCATGGGCCGGGGCAGGCGCATGGATTGGCGTTTTCGGTGCAGCGCGGGGTGAAACTGCCGCCGTCGCTGGTCAATGTGTACAAAGAGCTGGAAAGTGATCTCGGCATCGAGCCGCCCGATCACGGCAACCTGACCCGCTGGGCCGAGCAGGGCGTGCTGCTTCTCAACAACACTTTAACCGTCGAATCTGGGCAAGCGGGCAGCCATGCCGGGCGCGGATGGGACGCGATCACCGATGCAGCGGTTGCCGCTGTCGCAGAACGGGGCGAGCCTGCCGTATTCATTTTATGGGGCAGCCATGCGGCGAAAAAAGCGGGCCGGATTGCGGCGCTCGGGCGCGGGGATCATCATCTGGTCTTGAAGGCTCCGCACCCCAGCCCGCTGTCCTCCTATCGCGGTTTCTTTGGCTCAAAGCCCTTCAGTCAGACGAATGCGTTTCTGGCAAGCCGGGGACGCGGCCAGATCGACTGGAGGCTGGATTGACCGAGGACGAAGCCAAAGCGGCTTTGATCGCGCGTCAGGCCGACCTGGTCGAGGAAGACCGGATTTCGGGTGAAGCCCGTGCGCCTGTTACCTTGCAACAGGATAGCGTCGGGCGCCTGTCGCGTATGGACGCAATGCAGCAGCAGGCCATGGCGCAGGCGCAGGAGCGCCGCCGCGCTGCAGAGCGCAGCCGGATCGCGGCGGCTCTGGTGCGGATTGAACAGGGCGAATGGGGTTATTGCGCGCGCTGCGGTGAAGACATTGCCGAAAAACGGCTGAGAAACGATCCGAGTGTGGCAACTTGCGTAAAATGCGCAGGTTAGGCTGCGCCTGGATTAAATCGGCAGCGCCGTTTCATATTTGATCCTGGAATAGACGACATGTGACGTACAGCGGCGCACCGCCTTGTCCTGCAAGACGTATTCTTGAAGCCACGCTTCAAACCGCTCCATTCCCGGCATGATGACGTGCAAGATCAAATCGACTTCACCCGTCACGCTATAACACTGGGTGATTTCCGGGGCTTCGCGAATGCGGCGTTTCAGGCGATCATAATCGGCGCTGTGTTCTTCCCGCATTGTCACGACAACGACGATTTCGATTCCGGCGGTTTCCGGTTCGATCAGGGCGACTTCGGCTTTGATCCGTCCGTTGGATCGCAGCCGCTTCAACCTCCGCCGAAAACTCGATACCGACATGCCGACCGCGTCAGCGAGCATCTCTGGCGACCGTCTGATATCCTTCTGCACTTCTCTCAGGATCCGGCGATCGGCCTCATCCAGCGGCGGTTGATGGCTTTCGTTCATTAGAGGGTTATAGATGACCGAAAACAGTCATTAAAGAGGCGATTTAGATCGCCACCAGTTTTGCCCAATCCGTAAAACCCTATCCACAGCGGAGGGGCTGATAAGGATAACCATGATGAAACAAGGCTTTATATATGCCGCCGCAGCCACATTTGCCACCGGTGCGGGCTTTGCATTGCTCGGCAATTCGGCGGCGCAATCGGCCCGCGATACCTCCGCCGATGCGACAAGCACCGCACCCCGCGCCGCGCAGCTATTTGCGCCAGAGGACCTGAGGCAATCAGGCAGGATCACGTTCACTCCGGCGATCTCGCCTGATGGTCAGACCCTGTATTTCCCTCAGGCTGACTGCGCACTTATCTGGGAGTGCCCGCAGGAATTGTTCATGGCGAAACGCGAAGGCTCAGGCTGGTCAAAGCCGCTGAAGGTCGAAGTGACGGCAGGTGAGCGCGTTGAGTGGCCTAGTTTCTCACCCGACGGAAGGTATCTGCTTTTCTCTTGGGCGACGCAGCGCGCGCGCCATGGCCGCGACGTGTTTGAGGATTTCGATCTGTACCGGCTCGATCTGAGTCGCGAGGGCGCCGAGCCTGAGCCTATCGACGAGCCCGATATCAACCGGATACGGTCAGGGCGGCTCGCAAAACTGCGCTTCGTCCACAATGAAACAGCGCCAAATTTGACGGTCGATGGTGATCTGTATTTCTGGACAGAGCGGCTGGACGGTGTCGGCAACCGGGATGTCTATGTTGCGCCCGCTGCGCCGGGAGGCGGTTTTCAGGCAGCGCGTCCAGTTGAAGGTCCGGTCAATTCGCCCGGCAATGACGCAGGGGCGTGGGTCAATCCGGCAGGCGATCTGATGCTTGTCAATTATTCTGACCGGGGCGGATCAGGCAGCACTGATGTTTTTCTTTCGGTGAAACGCGATGACATCTGGAGCGATCCGGTCAATCTCGGCGCTTCGATCAATTCGGCAAACAATGATTTTGCAGCCCGAATTACTCCGGATAATCAACACGTATTGTTCACGTCAGACCGGCCTGTCGGCGCGGCGGAACCCGGACTGTTTCAAGTCTGGAGCGTGCCTGTTTCCAGCATCCCCAAATTGAAAAACGCCCTCAGCCGTTAAAACCCTGTCGTCAGGCGCATACCAAAGATGACGCCGGTATCACGAACCGCGATTGCGCTGTCGATGACTTGCACATTGGCGGTCAGTTCAAACTTGTCGGCGATGCCGAAAGTGTAAAATATCTCGACCCCCTCTTCATCTTCAAGCGGGATGCGCGGGCCCAGAACTGTGACGAGATCATCGGTCAGGGAATAGCGGAAATAGCCCGCGCCAAAGCGGTCCTGTGTGCGTTTGCGCGGGTTGCCGGAAATGCCGAAAAAGCCGCTTTTATCAAGGAAGGTTGGATCGCCAAGCGAAGCATAAACCTGACCGAAAAAGCCCCAACCCTTGCCCGGCGATTCGGGATACACTTCGAGGAATTGATACGCGGCCAATACGGCTGCAAATTCGCCAGACGTGTTGCCAAAGGCGCTTCCCGGAGCGGGGACGAGGACGGCGGGCAGATTGCTGGCCGAAATGTCATCACGCGTCGAGCCTGTCAGTTTAAGCGCATAATATCCCGGAGCCCCGCCGATTTTTACTGGCACCGTAACCGATCCCAGAAACCCCACTCCGCTTTCAAAACCGGTTTCAAAACCTGTGCGTTCATACTGCGAATCGGGATCAAACACCCAAAGCCGGAACAGCGCATCGTCCGTCGGCACGGTCAGCAACGCCCCGGTTAGCGTGTTGGGGATGACAGCCGAAGGCGGAAGAGCGAAGCTGAGATTCTGGAACCCGCGATGCCCGTCGCTTCCCACAACCGGCAATTGACCGCCCAGATCCAGCACGTTGACTTTACCCACGGTCAGCGAGGTGCCCGATTTCCAACGCTTGGTAAGGCTGGCCGAGACATCGAAGTCACCTGACGTCTCTCCGCGGAAAAGGGCGGTGTTGTTGGGGATCAGGCCAATCGTCCCGTTTGAATCTTCACCCCATGTATATTCGGGGCGGACGGTCAGAGTGAAACTGTCATCAAGGCCGAATGCGCTGCCGCTGATATCGACATAGGCATCCACGCGCCCGCTATATCGCAATGTGTTCGCGGCATCGCCAGAAATTGGCGCATCCACGAATTGCGACGCGACAAGCCGGGCGCGGATCGGGCCGTCTTTTTCAACGTCTTTGTTGCCCGGCGCAGCATCGGCCAATCCGGTTTCGTCCGAAGGCGCGGGAAGATCGGTCGTGCTTTGGCCGGTCGGCGCGGAAATTGACCCATCGCCGGCCCACACTGATTGCGCCGTGCAGGCCGCCATAATACCGATCACGCGAATAGTAGTAGAGCGGTTAAAGCCGTTCCCTAGCTTGTCTGACTGTGCGATCCTAATCTTCCCCAAACAATTCAGGTGCTTGCAGTCACCACGAACCGGGCGGTACTGTCAAGAAACACCTAAGCGATTGCGGAGGGTTCTATTCTAATCGTCGCGCTCCGGGATTGTATCCGAGCGACATTGCGGACAGATCAATCCGAAATTTAAAGTTTACTGGCGCGGCCCATGCGCAGGCAAAGTTATCGGGGTAATTCCGAAACGCCCATTAGCATTTCATCGACACTGCGCGCGCATTGGCGACCTTCGCGGATGGCCCATACGACGAGGCTCTGACCGCGTCGCATATCGCCGCAGGCGAATACGCCGGGGACGTTGGTTACATAATCATCCGTGTTTGCATCCACATTGCCGCGATCCGTCAGATCGACGCCGACCTGTTCAAGCAAGCCGGCTTTTTTCGGGCCGGTGAAGCCCATCGCCAGCAAGATAAGATCGGCCGGGATTGTGAAGGTGCTGCCTTCGATTTCCCGCATTTGGCCATCGACCCACTGAACGCGGGCGCATTCCAGGCCAGTGGTCTTTTCGCCATCGCCGATCACGCGCTTCGTCAAAACCGCCCAGTCACGCTCGGCGCCTTCTTCGTGGCTCGAAGACGTCCGCAGTTTCAGCGGCCAATCGGGCCATGTCAGCGCCTTGTCTTCTTTTTCCGGCGGTTTTGGCATGATTTCCAGCTGCGTCACGCTTTTCGCGCCCTGACGGTTGGATGTACCAACACAGTCGCTGCCGGTGTCACCGCCGCCGATGACGACAACATCTTTGCCGGTCGCCAGCAGGCTGCCGCGCGGTGCGGCGCGGACTTCATCATCGCCAGCATTGCGTTTGTTTTGCTGGGTCAGGAATTCCATGGCGAGCCGCACACCAGGCATTTCAGCGCCCGGAATGGCCAGCTGACGTGCAGCTTCCGAACCACCCGAAAGCACGACTGCGTCGAAGTTTTCCTGGAGACTTTGGAAAGACACATCGACGCCGACTTCTTTGCTCGTGCGGAATTCGACGCCCTCTGCCTGCATCTGAAGACAGCGGCGGCTGATCAGGTGCTTTTCCATCTTGAAATCGGGGATGCCGTAACGCAGCAAACCGCCAACCCGGTCGCTTTTTTCAAACAGGGTGACGCTGTGCCCGGCCCGCGCGAGTTGCTGCGCACAGGCCATACCAGCCGGACCGGATCCGACCACGGCGACTGATTTGCCGGTCTTTTCCTCCGGCACTTGCGGTTTGATCCAGTCTTCTTTCCACCCTCGATCGACAATCGCACATTCGATGCTTTTGATCGTGACCGGTTGGTCAACAATGTTCAGCGTGCAGCTTGCTTCGCATGGGGCAGGGCAGATGCGCCCGGTAAATTCGGGGAAATTGTTGGTCGAATGAAGCATGTCGAGCGCATTCCGCCAGTCATTTTCATAGACCAGATGATTCCAGTCCGGGATCATATTGTTCACCGGACAACCATTGTGACAATACGGGATACCGCAATCCATACAGCGCGAAGCCTGCGCCGAAAGCGTCGCATCGTCCGGCTGGATTACGAATTCGCGGTAATTGCTCAGCCGCTCTTTAGGATCGAGATAATCCCGCTCGCGGCGATCCAGTTCAAGAAATCCCGTATCTTTACCCATGGTTCTGACCCTTATTCCGCCGCGACCGAGGCAGCTTCTATCCGCTCGGCTTCGAGAGTTTCGAGCGCGTTTTTGTAATCGCGCGGCATTACCTTCACAAACTTGCCAAGCGCCGTGTCGAAATCGCTCAGCAATTCGCCAGCGATTGTGCTGCCGGTGTGCAATTGATGCCGTTCAAGCAAGATACGCAGCCTTTCCGCATCGTGACGCAGCATATCGCCCATTCCGTAATCGCGCACCGATTGCGGACGCTGTGCCGGACGGCCCGTGCCCTCGTCTGGATCGGTGTCTGCGGAGATCGGGACAAGATCGACCTGCGCATGGTTGACCAGTTCATTGAATTTGCCGTGCGGGTCATAGACATAGGCGACACCGCCGCTCATGCCTGCGGCAAAATTGCGCCCTGTTTCGCCCAGAACAACCACGACGCCGCCGGTCATATATTCGCAGGCATGGTCGCCCGCGCCTTCGACCACGGCGATTGCGCCGGAATTGCGCACTGCGAACCGTTCGCCTGCAACACCGCTGAAATAGGCTTCTCCGGCAATTGCGCCGTACAGCACTGTATTGCCGACGATGATATTGTCGCTGGCATTGCGCGGGGCGTTTTCGGGCTGGCGCACGATAATGCGTCCGCCCGAAAGGCCTTTGCCGACATAATCATTGGCATCGCCGACCAGATCGAGCGTGACACCGTGGGCCAGCCAGGCACCAAAACTCTGCCCGGCAACACCGGTAAGATTGATCCGTACAGTTTCCACCGGCAAGCCTTCATGGCCATGCGCCTTGGCGATTTCGCCAGAGAGCATCGCGCCGGCCGTCCGGTTCACATTGCGGATTTGATAGTCCAGCTGAACCGGCGTCTTGGCCTCGATCGCGTCTTTCGCATCGGCAATAAAGGTATTGTCGAGCGCCGCGCCAAGGCCGTGGTCCTGCGTTCCGGTGTTGTGCAGCGGTGCGCCTTCGGGAAGATCGACCGTGTGCAACAGGCGTGAAAGGTTGATCCCGCGCGCTTTCCAATGGCGGTGCATACGGGTCATATCGAGACGATCGACCCGGCCGACCATTTCTTCGACAGTCCGGAAACCCATCTCGGCCATGATCCCGCGCAGTTCCTCTGCAACAAAGAACATGTAATTGACCACATGCTCGGGCTGACCGGTAAAGCGTTTGCGCAGTTCCGGGTCCTGTGTTGCAACGCCGACCGGGCAAGTGTTGAGGTGGCATTTGCGCATCATGATGCACCCGGCCGCAATCAGAGGCGCCGTGGCAAAGCCGAATTCGTCCGCGCCCAGCAATGCACCAATGGCGACATCGCGTCCCGTGCGCAGTCCGCCATCAACCTGAACCGCGATCCGGCTTCGAAGATCATTGAGCAGCAGCGTTTGCTGGGTCTCGGCAAGGCCGATTTCCCAAGGGCTACCCGCATGCGTAAGCGAAGTAAGCGGCGATGCCCCGGTACCGCCATCATAACCTGAAATGGTGACGTGATCCGCGCGCGCTTTGGAAACACCCGCAGCCACTGTGCCCACGCCCACTTCGGATACGAGTTTTACCGAAATCCGCGCATTCGTGTTCACGTTTTTCAGATCATGGATCAGCTGTGCGAGATCTTCGATTGAATAGATATCGTGGTGCGGTGGCGGCGAAATCAGGCCGACGCCCGGAGTTGAATGACGCACCGCGCCGATGCGCTTGTCGACCTTGTGACCGGGCAGCTGGCCGCCTTCGCCGGGTTTTGCGCCTTGCGCCATTTTGATCTGGATATCGTCGGAATTGACGAGATATTCGGTCGTTACGCCAAACCGGCCAGAGGCGACCTGTTTGATCCGGCTGCGCATTGAATCGCCATTGTCCAAAGGAGTGAAACGGAACGGTTCTTCGCCCCCTTCGCCCGTGTTTGAACGTCCGCCGATCCGGTTCATGGCAAGCGCCATGGTCGAGTGGGCTTCGTGGCTGATTGAACCAAGGCTCATGGCGCCGGTGCTGAACCGTTTCACGATTTCGCTTGCTGGTTCCACTTCATCAAGCGGGATGGCGGTGTCTTCGTTTTTGAATTCGAGCAGGCCGCGAATTGTCAGCAATCGTTCGGATTGCTCATTCACGCTTTTGGCAAACTCTTCGTAATTTTTGGCATCGTTGCCGCGTACTGCGTGCTGCAATTGCGCGACATTTTGCGGGGTCCAGGCGTGTTCCTCTCCGCGCAAACGGTATTGATAGATACCGCCCACATCCAGCATGCCTTTGTACAGCGGGTTATCGCCATATGCCTGCGCATGGCGGCGCATGCTTTCCTCGGCCACTTCGTCGAGACCAACGCCCTCGATAGTGGTCGCCGTGCCGGTAAAGTAGTTTTCGACAAATTCGCTCGACAAACCGACAGCGTCGAAAATCTGAGCGCCGCAATAGGATTGATAGGTCGAAATGCCCATCTTCGACATCACTTTTCGGATGCCTTTGCCGATGGCTTTGATGTAGTTTTTCTCAACCTGTTCGCGGGACAGATCGGAATGTTTGCGCGCGCGGATATCTTCCAGCGTTTCAAACGCGACATACGGGTTGATCGCTTCGGCGCCGTAACCTGCGAGCACGCAGAAATGGTGCACTTCGCGCGCTTCGCCGGTTTCCACCACGAGGCCGGTCTGCATCCGCAGGCCTTGCCGTACGAGATGATGGTGCACCGCCGCGGTTGCCAGCAAAGCAGGCATGGGCACCCGGTTTTCGTCTTGAGCGCGGTCAGACAGGACGAGGATGTTCTGATCCTGCAGCACCGCCTCTGTCGCGGCCCAGCACATTTCCCGGATCGCCAGTTCGACCCCTTCAACGCCCTGTTCGGCATCGAAAGTCATGTCGATGGTCGAGCATCGGAATGCGCCATCCACCACCGATTCCACGGAACGGATTTTCGCCAGATCCTCGTTGGTCAGGATCGGCTGTTTAACCTCAAGCCGTTTGTGCGTTCCGGCATCATGGCCAAGCAGATTGGGGCGCGGGCCAATCATGGAAAGCAGGCTCATCACCAGCTCTTCACGGATCGGGTCAATCGGCGGATTGGTGACCTGCGCGAAATTCTGTTTGAAATAATCGTAAAGCAGCCGCGCCCTGTCCGACAGCACGGCGATGGGTGTGTCGGTGCCCATCGACCCAAGCGGATCATCGGCGTTGATGGCCATCGGCTCTAGGAAGCGCGAGAGGTCTTCCTGAGTGTAGCCGAATGCCTGCTGGCGTTGCAGCAAAGTGGTCTTTTCTTCGGCGATTTCTGACAAATCCGGCTCGATATCGGTGATATCTTCAAGCCGCACCTGCGCTTGTTCAAGCCATTCGGCGAACGGTTCCGAAGTCGCAAGATCGGCCTTAAGCTCGTCATCCTCGATGATGCGACCCTGTTCGAGATCGATCAACAGCATCTTGCCCGGCTGAAGCCGCCATTTGCGTACGATGTCTTCCTCGGCAAAGGGCAGAACGCCGCTTTCCGATGCGAGACAGACGATATCGTCTTTCGTGACGCAGAAGCGCGCCGGACGCAGGCCATTACGGTCCAGCGTCGCGCCGATTTGCCGGCCATCGGTAAAGCACACCGCAGCAGGGCCATCCCACGGTTCCATCAGAGCCGCGTGATATTCGTAAAACGCCCGGCGTTCCGGATCCATCAGCTCATTGCTGTTCCATGCCTCCGGGATCAACATCATCATCGCATGGGCGAGGCTGTACCCACCCGCAATCAACAGCTCGAGAGCATTGTCGAGACACGCGGTGTCAGATTGGCCATGCGGAATGATCGGCCACATCTTGTCCAGATCCGGACCAAGCAGATCGCTTTCCATCGTGCGGCGGCGGGCATTCATCCAGTTCACATTGCCGCGAACCGTGTTGATTTCGCCGTTATGCGCGATGAACCGGAACGGGTGTGCAAGCCGCCAGCTGGGGAATGTGTTGGTCGAAAAACGCTGATGGACGAGGCCAAATGCGGAAACACATTCCGGATCGCGCAGGTCATCGTAAAAACTGCCGACTTGTGTCGCGAGCAGCAATCCTTTGTACACGATTGTCCGGCTCGAAAAGCTCGGCATATATGTATCGGTAAGGCCGGGCAGATTGTGTTTTTCCGATAGGTTCGCCAGCGGATTGAGCGTCTGCTTGCGCAGAGCGAGCAATTTGCGTTCGAACGCGTCCTGATCGGCGCAGCTTTCACCGCGCGCAATAATCGCCTGCTGGATCACCGGCATGGAGGAAATGACGGCATCCCCAAGCCCTTCGAGGGTGGTGGGGACGGTGCGCCATCCAATAAATCGCTGGCCCTCTTTGGCGGCGAGCGCTTCGAATCGCTCTGCCACGAATTCGCGTGCCGCGTCGTCTTGCGGCATAAAACACATTGCGATCGCATAATCGCCGGCTGCTGGCAGATCGAGGTCGTTTTCCTCTGCCCAGCGGCGGATCAAGGCGTCTGGAATCTGCATCAACAGACCCGCGCCATCGCCCAGCAAGGGATCGGCCCCGACTGCGCCGCGATGGTCGAGTTTCTCAAGAATCTCAAGCGATTGCTTGACGATACTATGGCTACGATCGCCCTTGATATGGGCGACCATGCCTACTCCGCAGGCGTCATGTTCGTTGGCTGGGTCATAAAGACCCTGGGAATTGGGGTGTCCCATGGCAAAGTTCCGTTCTGTAAGATGCCACAGTCATCGACACGGTGGTGTCAATGCAGCGGCAGAATGTCGAGCACACTTCCCCAACGGGAATAGCCGCGCTTCGTTTCACATTCTTATTGCCGCCAGAATCGGATTTTTGCAACCGCGAACAGCGAAGTTTTGTTACGCATACCTAAGCATTAGCTTTTCGTTTCATGCGCAACCAATTTGATAAAGGCGGCTTTGACGCCGCTTTGTTGCTGCATTGATATCGCTTTGAGGTAGATAGGCTGGGTCTATGCTGCGCCGCGCAATGTCTGTAATTTGGCCAGAGCATCGCGCAGGTCGCGCGTCGAATTGCGCAGTGCATCGCTGCTATGCTCGCTAGCGGGCGCATCATCATCGAAGCCTTCATCGGTAAACAGCGAAAGCGCCTTCAGGGCTTCTGCCAAAGCGGCATCGGCATGCGCGCTGTGCCGCGATCCGGGGCGCTGACGCTCGGCATTTTGATGATCGTGCAGGGCAGCGGCAAAGCGTTCAACCATATGCACCATGCTCAATTCACCAATCGGAGCCTGCCTTAGCTGTTCCAATGCCGAGGGCGCAGATGGTGCGATCCGGGCGGAAAGAGCGGCGGGTTTTTCGGGCTCAGCAAAATGCGCTTGTTCGTCAATTTCGTGCGCAACCACTTCATCTGCGAGCGCCGGTTCGACTGGTTCTTCGATCCATACGCCGCTGCGACCGGGTGTTTCGGCAAACGCTGCCAGGTCCAATTCAACCGGTTTGGTTTCATCGCGGTCATGCTGACCATCGAAGCGTGATGTATCAGGATCAGATCCAGCAAAACTTTCGTCCATGCTCTCATCTGCGGCGTCGCTCACCTGACCCCCGTCAAGCAGCAGCGGGCTTTCCCACTGGTCTTTGGAGGCTCCGGCTTCGGCGGTTGCCCAATCCTGTTCGAATTCCTCGTTAAGCTCGGCGTCCAGCTCGGGAATTTCCGAAATCGAAAATGGCTCTATCTCGATCGGCGCATCCAGACTGTCACTGCCCAGCTCAGCGATCGGATTGATCGGCTCAATGCCGTCTTGCGCGCTTGTGCTGGCCGGGTCGAAATTCCGGTCACGCAGCTGCCATCGTTTGAAGCCAGAGGCCGCAACCATCGCCAGACCACCGGCGATCAGGGCTGCGATACCAGCGATCACAAACGCAGCGTTCGAGCCCAAGCCGGACAATCCGCTGGCCATGGCTATGCGAAGGATGATGGCGGTGGGCAAAACCAGAACCGACAAAGCGCCAAGAACCGCGCCCCACAGCGCGGTGGCAGGGACAAAGCCCCGCATGCTGGAAATGGGCGATTTGTGTTTGCGGGCTGGTTTGCCGGTCTTTTGATCAGGCACAGTTTTTCTATCCCCGGCTGAGGCTTTGAAATCGGCAATGCGCTTTTTGAAGGCAAACATTTCGCCTGTGCTCCTCGGCTGCCGAAACGGCGTGTTTCTAAGCCCGTAATCTGTGTTGCTGCGCATCGGACGAAGGCCCGTTGTCGCGATTAAGGCTGGCTACCAAAACTTGGTAAACGGATAGATAACGCTGAACATTTGTCGCCCAATCGTGGCGGGTGCGGACGTGATGTTCCGCGCGGCCGCGCAGGGCATCCCAATCCTCGCATGAGGTCAGCATTTCGCCCAGCGCTTCGGCGCAGGCTGCGGGATCATCGGGCGCAAAGAGGAACCCTGTCTCTCCATGCGTAATCAATTCGCGGTGGCCGCCCACATTCGACGCAGCGACAATCCGGCGCTGGGCCATGGCTTCGAGGGGCTTAAGCGGGGTGACAAGATCGGTAAGACGCGAGCGTTTGCGCGGATAGGCAAGCACATCGATCAGCGAATAATACCGCTCCACTTCGGAATGGGGGACCCGGCCTGTAAAGATTACAGATCCGGGGTCTTCGAGTGCGGCGGCTTTGGCCCGCCACTGCGCGTCCATTTCCCCTGCGCCGACCAACAACAGACGGGCGTTGGGGTGGTCGCGGCGCAATAACGGCATGGCTTCGATCAGATCATCGACGCCTTCGTAATCGTAAAAGCTGCCAATATACCCGATCACCGGCGCATCTGGCGCAATGCCGAGCTCGACCGCAAGCGCATCGTCACGCGGCAGTGGTTCGCCAAACATCGAAAGATCGACCCCGTTGGGACTCACGCCGATTTTCCCCGGTGCAATTCCGCGCTTGATCAGATCATCGCGCAAGCCCTGACAGATGGTGAAAACCGCATCGGCGCGTTTTACCACCTGCGTTTCCAATGAACGGGTGAGGCGATATTTGGCCGATCCTTCGGTGCCGGTGCGATTGCCGACGGCTGCATCCTCCCAAAAGGCGCGGATCTCGTAGACAAACGGGATGCCGAGCGCTTGGGCTGCGCGGTGCGCGCCTCCGCCGCAAAGCGCGGGCGAGTGCGCATGGATAATGTCCGGCCGCCATTCCTTTGCCAGCTCCTGGATTGATGCCGAAAGCGCGGCCATTTCGCGCAATTCGCTGACCATCATCGGGCCATGCGGAGTGCCGGCGGTGCGGTGAAAGATCAGTCCGTCGACATTTTCGACCTGCACCTGTGCCGGTGCCTCCAGCTGATGGCGCTGTGATGTGATCCCGCGCACTTCAAGCCCGGCGGCTTGCTGCGCTTTCAAAATGGCGCGCGTGCGAAAGGTATAGCCGCTGTGCAGTGGCAGAGAATGGTCAAGAACATGCAGAATCCGTGTCATGCGAAGCCTTTTGGCACATTGTGCTTAACGGACCGTCAACCGCGTTCGTGTATCGCGATTTTCAAGAATGCAGGCAATCTGTCCGTATCTCAGCGCCAAAGGCCCGTTAAACAGCATGATCGATTACATCGCCCTTTCAGTTGGACATGGCCTATTGGCGTTTGCGTTCTGGCATTTGTTCATGCGGTCGGGCGTTGATGTTGATCCGTTGATCGGTGACATCAGGGATGCCGAAAAAGCCAATCGTCAGGCCACATCGATCGCGGGCCGCAATGCGCAGCGCCGGACGAAGACCGAGGGTGCAAAGCAAAGCGGGGTTCGTTCCCGCTGATGCTCGATCTCGTTTTTCTGTCCTTTATTTTTTACGTCCTGCTGCTTGGGCTCAGGCGACCATTCCTGTGGGTACTTTTGTATGTCTATATCGACATCATCGCGCCGCAGCGGATCGGCTATTCGATCATCACCGATATTCAGATTTCGCTTGTCGCGTTTGGTGCGGCGTTTGGTGGCTGGCTGCTGTTGGATAACAAGGACGGGCTGCGGTTCACGCTAAGGCAGGGATTGATCCTTGCGCTGCTGCTGTATTGTTGGTGGACCACCGGCAATGCCGATTATCCCGATAGCGCGGTGACCAAATGGGATTGGGTCTGGAAAGCATTGCTGTTTGCGCTGTTTTTGCCGTTCACGGTTACCAATCGCGCCCGGATCGAAGGGCTTGCTCTGGTCGTGGTCCTCTCCATCGCAACCATTGTGATCGGTACAGGCATGAAAACTGTGCTTGGCGGGGGCGGGTACGAAAACCTCAAATTCTTCGTCAACGACAATAGCGGCATTTATGAAAGCTCAACGCTAGCGACGGTGGCCATCGCGCTGGTCCCTCTGATCGCGTGGTTTACCCGCTATGGGACGATTTTCCGTCCGCATTGGATCGTCACCGGTTTTGCCGGCGCGTTGATTTTTGCCTGCCTGATGGTGCCGATCGGCACAGAGGCGCGTACCGGGTTGGTGTGTATCGCGGTGCTCGCAGTGCTGATGTTGAGATATGTCAAACACCGCATTCTGTTTATGGCAGCGGGCGCAGCACTGGGTCTCGTGGCGCTGCCGTTTCTGCCGCAAAGCTATTATGACCGGATGAGCACAATTGCGCAGCCCGGCGGCGATGAAAGCGCCTCTACCCGTATGGCCGTCTGGCGCTGGACGATTGATTACGCATCGCGCAATCCGACCGGCGGAGGGTTTGACGCCTATCGCGGCAACAAGTTTACCTATGAAATGCCTGTGACCGAAGAAGCGGGCAGCACCAAAACCATCGAATACCGCGAAGTCACCGATGAAGGCCGCGCCTATCATTCGGCGATATTCGAATTGTTGGGCGAACAAGGATATCCGGGCCTTACGATCTGGCTGCTGTTGCAAGGACTGGGCATCTGGCAAATGGAACAGGTCCGGCGCCGGTGGAAAGGCAAAGATTCCGAAGACGAAGCGTGGATTGCGCCGATGGCATCGTGTTTGCAGATGGCCAGCATGATTTATATTGTCGGCGCCTTGTTTCAGGGGATCGCCTATCAACCGGTGATGCTGATGATCATCGGAGTTCAGATTGGCCTCTTCAATTATACGAAACGGATCGAATCATCGCGGCTGCAACTGGCCCGCTCAACGCGCCGTTTGGCATCCGAAAATGAGAGGTCCGGAACGATTGACGTTGACGTAAACGGCGGCCGCGCTGGCGATGCCGTAACGGCATAATTCCGCGCTCACCTCCATCATTGCGCTAGGCGGTTCTGCCTGCCATGTAGAGCCTCGAAATTGCGCCGGATATGCGGGCTTACCGCGATAGGCGCTCAACTGAGGAGAGCGATATGACCCCGCAGGAATTAGCCGGAAAAGTCGGCGAGACCATCGGCACCAGCGAATGGGCTGAAATGAGCCAGGAACGCATCAATCAATTTGCTGATGCGACCGGCGATCACCAATTCATCCATATCAACGAAGAAGCCGCCAAGATGACGCCTTTCGGCGGCACAATCGCGCACGGTTTTCTGACCCTGTCGATGATCCCGTACCTGTCCGCCAACAGCGACATGCCGAAACTGGACGGTGTGAAGATGGGCGTGAATTATGGCGGCAACAAAACCCGTTTTATCGCGCCGGTCCGTTCGGGCAAGCGCATCCGCGGGCACTGGAAGCTGACCGAAATGGTCGAAAAGCGCCCCGGCCAATGGCAGCAAACATCCGAAATCACGATCGAGATCGAAGGCGAAGACAAGCCTGCGCTGATCTGTGAATGGATCACCCTGCTGTTCGTCTAAGCCCCGGCTCAGACAGCCAATATTCAATTTGCCCCCGCCGCGGGGCTGGATCGTATTACCTTTTGAAAGGACATCCCTATGTCACGTGACGCAGTAATCGTCTCAACCGCCCGCACGCCAATTGGCCGCGCTTACAAAGGCGGCTTTAATGCCACCCCCGGCGCCACCCTTGGTGCCGCTTCTTTTGCTCCTGCTGTCGAGCGCGCCGGTATCGACGCCGCTGAAATCGACGACGTCGTGTGGGGCGCTGTCCTTACGCAAGGGACGCAGGCTGGCAATATCGCCCGCCAGGTCGCCCTTCGCGGCGGCGCTCCTGTTACCGTCGGCGCTCAGACCATCGACCGCCAGTGTTCTTCGGGCCTGATGGCGATCAGCACGGCGGCAAAGCAGATCATCGTCGATAATATGGATGTTGTCGTCGGCGGCGGTCAGGATTCCATTTCCATGGTCCAGACCCCTGAAATGCGCGTCGCGATGGACCCCTCGCTGCTGGCCATGCACAAAAACGTCTATATGCCGATGCTGCAAACCGCCGAAACGGTTGCCGAGCGTTATAACATCAGCCGCGATGCGCAGGACGAATACGCGCTGCAATCGCAGATGCGGACGGCTGCTGGTCAGGAAGCGGGCAAGTTTGACGATGAAATCGTGCCTGTCACCACCACCATGATGGTCAAAGACAAGGCAACCGGCGAAGTCAGCCAGGTCGAGCACACCATGACCAAAGACGAAGGCAACCGCCCTTCGACCACGCTCGAAGGTCTTCAGGGGCTTCAGCCGGTGATGGGTCCGGGCAAAGTCATTACTGCCGGTAACGCATCGCAGCTATCCGATGGTTCGTCCGCTTCGGTTTTGATGGAAGCCAAACTGGCCGAGAAGAAAGGCCTTCAGCCGCTGGGCCGTTATGTCGGCATGGCCGTTGCAGGCACCGAGCCTGACGAGATGGGCATCGGCCCTGTTTTCGCGATCCCGAAACTGCTTAAGCAGACCGGCCTGAAGATGGACGATATCGGCCTGTGGGAGCTGAACGAAGCATTCGCCGTGCAGGTGCTTTACTGCCGCGACAAACTGGGCATTGATAACGACATTCTCAACGTCAATGGCGGCTCGATCTCGATCGGCCACCCATACGGCATGACCGGCGCACGCTGCACCGGCCACGCTCTGATCGAAGGCAAGCGCCGCGGCGCGAAATATGTCGTTGTGACGATGTGCGTCGGCGGCGGCATGGGCGCAGCAGGACTGTTCGAAGTCTTTTGATGAGTTGTTTGCGCTCGCGGTAGTTTGCTGCGCAAAGACCTCCGCGGGGGCGGCCTAACCGGCCGGCGCGCGGTCGCGCTTTGGCTGCCGCGACCAAGAATTAGAAAGGCGGTGCGGGAGCAATCCTGCGCCGCCTTTCTCATTTCGGGAAAGCTGTGTATCGAACCCAAGAGGGTTCGCAAGGCCGACTGGCCGCCCGAGCTGATGCGAGGCCAGGGAACAGGGAAAGCCAAGGATGCGGATGCATCTGCCGGCGTTTGAGGCTACAAACAAAAAATGCCCATCATGGAAATCATCGGTCTAGCAGGCAGTGTCAGCCTATTGAGCGGCTGGAGGCTCTACCTCTGCGTGTTTGCCACCGGCCTTGCGATGCGGCTGGACGCGCTGCCGGTGCCGGAGCATCTGGCGAGCCTTGGCGTGCTGGAAAACCCGTGGGTCATGGGCATCGCCGCGCTGGGCGCGCTGGCGGAGTTCTTTGCCGACAAAGTGATGTGGCTCGATAGCATCTGGGACACGGTGCACACGGCTGTGCGCCCGGTCGGCGGCGCGCTGCTGGCACTGGCGATTGTCGATCCGTCTGATCCCGCGATGCAGGTGATCGCGTTTATGCTGGGCGGCGGGGCGAGCTTTCTGGCGCATGGCGGCAAGGCAAGCGCGCGGGCCGTGGTCAACACCTCGCCCGAACCGGTCAGCAACGCAGTGGTTTCAACCGGAGAGGATATCGCGACAGTCGGCCTGCTGTGGCTCGCTTACGAATATCCGATTGCAGCGGGCAGCATCGCGGTGGTGCTGTTCGCGCTGATGATCGCGCTGCTGTTGATAGCGCGGCGGATTATCAAGCGGGTGTTTTTCAGGTCGCCGAAGGTTGAGCGGTGACGAGTCGTCGCAAAGGATAATGTCCGCAATTGGGTTGGAACGTGGACATTGAGTTGGATGCCAAACCAGTTCACAACTTTTTCCCTAAAATACCCAGACAAGTTGCGAACTATGTATGGGAAGCCACAATTGAGGATGGGCGCATGATGAAAATTGCTGGGCTGACGGCTTTGGGGATAGCCCTGTTTTCGATTGCTTCGGATGTTGATTCGATAAAACAGTTTAACACGGCGCCGACGAATAGTGTCGAGGCACCGGAACCTGCTTTGATCTCGCAAAGTCGCTTTGAATACGGGCGCGAGATTGACAAAAGAGCGAACGCACCTCTCGTCAGTTTGAACGACGAGACAGGCAAATTGCAGTATGCGCTTTACGCCAACCATAGCCAGACAAACGCCGACCACATGGTCCCAGATTTTTCCTATGCGGGTTACGGCGGCGGCGGTGTGGCCTTGCCTAGCTATGACAGCGTTGAAGCGAAGCAGACGCTTTCTCCGGTCACGGGAGACAATCATGCGTCAATTCAAGCTGCGATTAACAAGGTCGCTGCGCTACCAAAGGATGGTCGTGGTATTCGCGGAGCGGTACTGCTCCAAGCAGGTGAATATCAAATCAGCGACACACTGGAAATCACTGCGAGCGGCGTGATCTTGCGCGGCTCGGGACAGGGAAAGCACGGCACTGTCCTCATTGCGACGACGAATACGCCGCAAAGTACACTTGTCACTGTTCGGGGCGAAGGCAGCGGACGCTTGCCCCAAAGGGCTGCTAGATCCCTGCAGACTGATATTGTGCAGGGATATGTGCCAGTCGGGACCATCAGCATCGAGGTTGCCGATGCGTCGGGCTACCGGACTGGCGACGCCATCGCCATTGTCCGTACCCCGAATGCAGCTTGGGTCGGTAAAGAGGGAATAGATACAGCTCAATTTGGTTGGACAGCCGATAGTTATGCTCTCGCAACCGAGCGTACGGTCACGTCGGTATCGGGAAATACAATTGCGTTTGATGCGCCCGTTACAGATACCATAGAAGAGCAGTTCGGCGGCGGATATGTTTACCGGACTGATACATCAAAGCGCCTGCAACAAGTCGGCATCGAAAATCTGCGCTTGCAAACACTCGATTATACCGATGTGACCCGGGAAGATCGAGCCTTCTTCGCCATTGCGTTCTGGGAGGTCGAGAATAGCTGGGTCCGCGATGTGACCTCTCGGTTCTTTTCGCGAGCTTTCAATTTCTACGATGGATCACGTTTCAACACGATGCAGGATCTGGCGTTTATCGATCCCGATTTTGAAGTTGTCGGTGGACAGCATTATGCGTTTGATTTCAACGATGCAGGGCAAAACTTCTTCCAGCGATGTTACAGTCGTGATGGACGCCACAGCTTCACATCAGGCTCCCGCGCGACTGGTCCCAATGTGTTTTTGGATTGTCTCGCAGAGAACAGCACCAACGACAGCGGCCCGCATCATAGGTGGGCGACAGGGACGCTCTATGACAATGTTAGGGACAGCTTGCTGCGCGTTCAAAATCGCGCCAACTCAGGGGGAGGCCACGGTTGGACTGGAGCGCAGCAAATGTTGTGGAACAGTGCGCTAGAGCAATATGTTCTGCAGGCCCCGCCTCGAGCAATGAATTGGGCAATCGGGATTAAGGGCGACAGAATTCGAGGCCGATTTTCGCCACACGAGCGAGATGGAATAATCCAAAGCCCAGGCAGCTATGTTACCGTGCGCAGCCTGTATCTTAGGCAGCTAGAGGATCGCTTGGGCCCTCAGGCTGTCGTGAATATTACTGTCGCTTCGCAGCTGAGCGGACGGATTTGGGATGAACTATCCGCTTGGCGCGGCGAAGGGAAATTTCATCCCTAGACAATAGCGGCAACTGGGTCGTTAGCAGACATCCGTGTCACAAGCGCAAATCAACTATGCGCCGCAACAAACTCCTCGACCACCGGCGCAACCTTATCCCGCCAACGTGAACCGTTGAAGATGCCGTAATGGCCTGCGCCTTCGGCCATGTAGTAGCGCTTCTTGTCCTCATTGAGGCCCGGCGTCAGTTTCAACGCGGCGCGCGTTTGGCCCAGGCCTGAAATATCGTCGCGTTCACCTTCGATGGCGAGCAGGGCTGTGTCGGTCAGCTTGGTCAGGTCAACCACTTCGCCCTTATGCTCGAATGTGCCGTTCGGGATGGAGTGTTTCTGGAACACTTCTTCGACCGTTTGCAGGTAAAACTCCGCCGTCATGTCGCACACGCTGCGATATTCGTCGTAGAAATCCTTGGTCGCCTGCGCCGATGCATCATCGCCGGATGTGAGGTGTTTGAACATCTCGTAATGGCTCATCATGTGGCTGCGCAGGTTCATGCTCATAAACGCATTGAGCTGCATGAAACCGGGATAAACCTTGCGCCCCGCACCGCGATATTGTTTCGGCACGGTGGTGATGACTGTCTGGCGGAACCATTCAATCGGCCGCTTCATCGCGTGATCATTAACCGAGGTCGGGCTTTCGCGCGTATCAATCGGCCCGCCCATCATGGTGAGCGTGGCAGGCGCCGCCGGTGATTTGTGCTGGTTAAGCAGCGCGGTCGCGGCAAATGCCGGAACCGAAGGCTGACACACGGCAAGCATATGCGGCCGGGTGCCGGGCTGTTGTTCCTCGATATAGCCGAGGAAATCCATCAGGTAATCGATATAGGTATCGAGATCGAAATCGCCTTCGTGCACGGGTACGGTCGCGGCGTCGGCCCAATCGGTGATGTACACTTCATAGGATTTCAGCATCCGTTCCACCGTACCGCGCAGCAGAGTGGCGTAATGGCCGCTCATCGGCGCAACGATCAGCATTTTGGGCCGCTTGGTTTCGGCGTTGTCATCAACCCCGTCGAGCCGGAAGCGTTTAAGATCGCCAAACGGGCGGTTGACCACTGTGGCTTCGATCACGGGGTAAAGTTTGCCGCCGGATTCGATTTCGGTGATGCCGAATGCGGGTTTGCCGTAACTCGCGGTGGCATGGGCCAGCACGTCGAGCGCGTTTGCCGCCATCGGCATAGCGCCCATTTTCGCAAACGGATTGGCCGTGTTTGACAGCACAGATGCGCTGATCGCCGCCATCGAGCTGACAGAGTTCATCCAGCTGCGCTGAATTTCATAGGCGTGATAAAGCATGGCGGCCCCGTTTTCTTGATAAGCCCGGACGCAATGGCATTCCGGCGCAATTTCTCTTAATTCTATGGTCCATAGATGGGCCTAATGAAGGAATTGTGCAATGCACAATAAATTGCGGATCGAAATGAATGAGGGTTTGTGTGCTTTTTGCACGTGAAATTTGCGCGTCCGATAGCTAGATCGGCACAACATGGATGCGCAAACCACCACCGACACCGATCAAGCCCAGGCAGAGCAAGCCGATAAGCCTGCCAAGCCGCGCTCGCTCGCACCGTTGAAAATGGTGTACCGCGAGGCAGCCAAATATCCTCAGCAGGTCGCTTTGGCGCTGATTGCGCTGGTTGTCACCGCAGCAGGGACGCTGGCAATTCCGGCGGCGATGCAAATGATCGTGGATCGCGGTTTTGGCGATGCCGGTAGCGGCGCAGCCGATATTGGCCGGTGGTTCCGCTATCTGTTTGTCATCGTCTTCGTCATTGCTTTGGGCACGGCTGCGCGGTTTTATTTCGTCAGCTGGATCGGAGAGCGTGTTGTCGCGGATATCCGGCGCAAGGTGCACCGCAATCTGCTGCGCCTGTCACCTTCGTTTTATGAAGAGAACAGCCCCAAAGAGATTTCCAGCCGGATGACTGCCGATACAGCGATCATCGAAACGGTTGTTGGGACGACGGTTTCGGTCGCGCTGCGCAATGTATTTTTGGGCATAGGCGGCACGATCTACCTGTTCTGGCTGCTGCCAGAGCTGACGATCTGGCTCGCCATCGGTATTCCGGGGATCATCCTGCCGATTGTGTTTTTTGGCCGAAAAATCCGCACAATCTCTCGGGATAATCAGGACCGCGTTGCCGATGTCGGCGCGATGGTGACCGAGGTTTTGAGCGCGATGAAGATCGTTCAGAGCTTTGGTCAGGAAACACGCGAATCTGATCGGTTTGGCGGCGCGGTCGAGCGGACATTCGATACGGCAAAACGCCGGATCGTTCTGCGCTCGGTCATGACGGCGATCATCATCCTTTCAATCTTTGGTTCGATCGTGCTGTTATTGTGGCGCGGGGCAGAAGGCGTGGCCGTTGGCGAGATTACCGGCGGCACGATCTTGTCTTTCATTGTCGGCGCGATGATTGTGGCGGGCGCATTTGGCGCGCTTACTGAGGTTTATGGTGAATTGCTGCGCGGTGCAGGCGCGGCGAGCCGGCTTGCAGAGCTGTTAGAAGCCAAACCTGTGATTGCTGCACCTGATCGTCCCGAACGCTTGCCGCATCCTCCGCGCGGAAGCTTGTCTTTCCGCAATGTCACGTTCCGCTATCCGGCGCGGCCGCAAACGCCTGCGCTGAAAGACTTCACGCTGGAAATCCAGCCCGGTGAAACGGTTGCGATTGTCGGCCCATCGGGCGCAGGCAAATCGACCATTTTCCAACTGGTCGAACGGTTTTATGATCCGCAGCTTGGCACTATCCGTCTGGACGGGGTGCCTTTGACCAAGGCGGACCCGGCCGATATTCGCGACCGGCTGGCGCTGGTTCCGCAGGACGGGGTTTTGTTCAGCGCGGATGCGCGCGATAATCTGCGCTACGGCTGCTGGGATGCCAGTGACGAGGAAATCTGGGAAGCGGCGCGCGCCGCCAATGCCGAGGATTTCCTGAAAGACCTGCCCAAAGGCCTAGATACCTATCTGGGTGAAGGCGGTACGCAATTGTCGGGCGGGCAACAGCAACGCGTTGCGATTGCCCGCGCTTTGCTGCGCGATGCTCCGATCCTGCTTCTTGATGAAGCGACCAGCGCGCTTGATGCCGAAAGCGAGCAATTGGTTCAGCAGGCGCTCGATGTGCTGATGGCGAAGCGCACCACTCTGGTGATTGCCCACCGTCTTGCCACGGTCCGCAAGGCTGATCGTATTATCGTGCTTGAAGGAGGGGCTATCGCAGAGCAGGGAACGCATACCGAATTGTCCGCCGCTGGCGGGCTGTATGCGCGTCTGGCAAAATTGCAGTTTGCCGCCAATCAGGCGGCGTGACCGGACGCGATTATCGACCAATGGCGCAGGCCATCGGATTAACGACACCCTTGCCGGCGCCCGTGCGCTAAACAAGGTTTGGGGACATGAGATCAACACCATACGGGGACACGCAGATATGATCCGCAAACACGCATTTTTGGGCGCCAGCTTGGCTGCGCTCGCTTTTACCGCTCCGGCGCTTGCCGGTGAGCAAGATGGCCAACCGCAAACCGGCGTCGAATGGCTGGTAGAAGAAGCCGAGGCAGAGGCGCCTTCCACGCCGACCATGAGCTTTGGTGATTGGGGTGTGGATCCCGACCTGCTTTCCAAGACAGTCGATCCCGGCGATGATTTCTTTGCTTACGTGAATCAGGAATGGCTCGATGCCAATCCGCTGCCAGCGGAATTTAGCCGGTTCGGCGCGTTTAACCTGCTGCGCGAGAAATCGACGACCGACGTCAAAGCCTTGATGGATGAGCTGATCGCGAAAGATCCCGCCACACTCAGCAGTGATGAGCGGCGCATTGTCGATATGCACAATGCCTATCTTGATGTGGAGGCGATCAATGCAGCGGGCCTTGCTCATGCGCAGCCATACATTGATGATTTCGCAACCGTCTCCTCGCTCGAAGAGCTCGCCATGCTGTGGTCCAAGCCGGGATATTCCAGCCCGCTTGGCGGCGGAGTGAATGTCGATGCCAAACAGCCGGATCGTTATGTTGCCTATCTCGGCAGCGGCGGATTGGGTCTGCCGGATCGCGATTATTACCTCGACGAAAGCGAGAAGGGCCGCGAGATTCAACAGGCCTATCGCGATTACATGGCGATGTTCCTCGAAGCGGCTGGCTATGCCGATCCCAAATCAGCCGCTGCGGCGGTTTACGCAATGGAAGATCGCATCGCGCGCACGATCAGCTGGGACCGGACAATGCGCCGCAACCGCGATTTGACATACAACGCGCTCAGCATGGACGAACTCAAAGCGATGAGTGGCGATTTTCCGGTCGAAATGATGCTGACCGAAATCGGTCTGGCTGCCTCGCCTATCTTCGTCGTTTCCGAGCTTCCGCCGAGCGACGAGCGGGCTGCGGAACTCGGCCTTGATGCGGCCGCCATGGCGAAAATCGGCAAAGGCATGCCAGGCATGCTTGAGCTGCTCAATGATACGCCGCTCGCCACGCTGCAAGCATGGTCGATCAAAGAGTTTCTGTCAGACAATGCCAGCATTCTGCCCGAAAAATATGACACTGCGCAGTTCGAGTTTTACGGCAAGACCTTGCGCGGCACACCTGAACAGCGCCCACGTTGGAAACGGGCGATTTCCGCCACCGAGGGCGCTTTGGGTGAATTGATCGGCAAAAGCTATGTCGAGCGGTACTTCCCGCCTGCCAACAAGGCCGCGATGGAAGATCTGGTCACCAATCTGCGCGTCGCCGTTGCCCAGAGCATCGACGAGATCGAGTGGATGGGCGCAGAAACCAAGACACAGGCTTTGGAAAAGCTCGACAGTTTTGATCCGAAGATCGGCTATCGCGAAAATCTGGAAACCTATGAGGGTCTCGAGGTCACTCCTGACAATCCGCTGGCCAATTCCATCGCAGCCAGTGCGTGGGGATTGCAAGACAATATCTCCAAACTGGGTAAGCCGATTGACCGGACCGAATGGTTCATGCTGCCGCAGACGGTCAACGCGTATTACAACCCGACCAAAAACGAGATCGTGTTCCCCGCAGCGATCCTTCAGCAGCCCTTCTTTGCGCTGTCGAATGATCCGGCGGTCAATTACGGCGCAATTGGCGGCGTGATCGGGCACGAGATTGGCCATGGCTTTGATGATCAAGGTTCAAAATACGATGCGACCGGCAAATTGCGCAATTGGTGGACCGATACCGACCGCGCCAATTTTGACGAGCGCGGTGATGCTCTGGTTGAACAATATGACGGTTTCTGCCCGCTTGATGATGGCAAGACCTGCGTCAATGGCCGCTACACGCTGGGTGAGAATATCGGCGACCTTGGCGGCCTTAGCCTCGCCTATCGCGCCTATAAAATCGCGACCGAAGGCAAGGACGTGCCGGTGGTTGACGGCTTGACCGGAGATCAGCGGTTCTTCCTCGCATGGGCGCAAGTCTGGCGCTCTGCGCAGCGCGAAGAGAACTATCGCCAGCGCCTCCGCACAGACAGCCACAGCCCCGAGGAATACCGGGTCAACGGTGTCGTTCGCAACATCGATGCCTGGTACGAAGCATTCGGCGTCACAAAAGACCACGCGATGTATATCCCGCCCGAAGATCGCGTACGGATTTGGTAAGAGTGATTGACTTAGCCCGCGCTTCATTCATGGAGCGCGGGCTATGACTTTTATCCAGCTGCTCATCATCGCGGTGGTTCAGGGGATCACCGAATTCCTGCCGATATCATCGTCAGGCCATTTGATCCTGATCCCCACCTTTACCGATTTCGCCGATCAAGGCCCCTTGATTGATGTGGCGGTGCATGTCGGGTCGCTACTCGCGATCATTGTCTATTTCTTCAAAGATGTGCTGGTGCTTGCCCGCGGCGGGTTTGCCAGCGTCGGGATCGGCACGGATGCGGCCAATGCGCCTGCGGAACGGCGTTTGTTCTGGTGGATCGCGCTGGGAACAATTCCGGCTGTGGCGTTCGGCCTTTCGATCAAAATGGGCCTTTTCAATTCGCTGGCGACCAGCGTTTTCGGCATTACCATAATTGATGGCGATCTGATGAATTCGATCAGGTTTACCGATCTGATCGCAGTCAACCTGATCGTGTACGGCGTGCTATTGGGCGTGGCCGATTGGGTCGGTAAAGAAGTGAAGCAATTTGAGGATATGAGCTGGCGCGATGGTTTGATCGTCGGTCTGGCTCAGGCGTTGGCGATTATCCCCGGCACCAGCCGGTCCGGTGTCACGATGACTGCAGCGCGCTTCCTCGGGTACAAACGGGTCGAGGCCGCACGCTTTTCCTTCCTGCTTTCGATCCCTGCGGTCGCGGGTGCCGGTGTGTTGATCGTCCCGGAAATTTTTGAAGCGGGTACCGCGCTCGCGTGGGACGCTCTGATTGCCGGAGTTTTGACGTTTATTGCCGCCTTTTTGACCATGGCGTTCCTAATGAATTTCCTCAAGAAAGCGTCGATGATGGTTTTTGTCCTGTATCGCATTGCGATGGGCGCGGCGCTGCTCGTATTCTTTTAAAGCTCATGAAATTGCAAATGATGCAGGACCCTTTTGAGGTCGTGCGAGTTATGCAAGTAAGACTGAGAACTTGCGGGATTTGAAAGCCAATGGCGTTACTTGTGCTGATCGTATTGGGGGCGACTCTGGGCTGGCTTGCCTCGATCATTGCGCGTCATGAAACGCCCCGCGTAATCCTGCGTCAGATTGGTGCCGGTTTGGTCGGGACGCTCGCGACAGGCCTGTTCGCCAATGACTGGACGATTGTCGGCGGGCTCTCTCTGATCGCTCTAGGCGTCGGATTTGCAGGCGGCGTTGTGATCTTGATCGCGTTCCATTTTATCGTCGGCGACGCGGTCGAAGCCTGAACTAAACAGGCGCTGCGCCGCTGCCTCTTCCGCCGCGCAGATGATATTCCTGCGTACCGCGATTGACCACATAATCGACATCGATGACCGCGCTGTTGGCATAGGTAAAGCCAGGGGCGAGATTTTTGTACAGACGGTCAAAATCGCGCTCGACCGTTTGCCGGAACAGATCATCGAAACTTTCGATCACGAAATAGGTCGGTTGTAGATCGCTGATCACGTAATCGGTGCGCATGACGCGGTCCACATTCAACATGATCCGGTTCGGGCTTTCCGCCTCTACCGCAAATTTCGCTTCGGTCGGGCCGGACAGGATGCCCGCGCCATAGGCTTTGATCCCGTCAGCTTCCTCGATCAGTCCGAATTCAACCGTATACCAGTACAGGGATCCCAGCGCCTTCAGGCGGTTGTAATGCATCGCCTTCCATCCGGCCCGGCCATATTCCTGCATATAATCGGCATAGACCGGATCGGTAAGCATCGGGACGTGCCCGAACACATCGTGGAACACGTCGGGTTCCTGGATATAGTCAAACGTCTCTCGCGTGCGGATAAAGTTACCAGCGGGAAAACGGCGATTGGCAAGGTGCCAGAAAAACACATGATCCGGGATCAGCATTGGCACCGGGACAACACTCCACCCGGTCAGCTTGTCCAGTTCTTCTGACAATGCGCCGAATTCGGGGATGCCGCCGCGCGACAGATCGAGTTTGTCGAGACCCGCCAGAAAGGCGCTGGCCGCGCGTCCGGGCAGAACCTCCATCTGGCGCGCAAACAATTCGTTCCAGATCTGGTGGTCGTCCGCTGTGTAGTCGGTTTGTGCCGGCTCCAACCAGTCATCGCCAAGATGCGGCGGTTTTGCGAGCGGCGCAGTGAACACGTCTGCTGGAAGATCGGGCAGACGCGAAAAATCGGTATCAGGATCAGCAAGTGTAGCCATACAGTATCATTTGATACTAACACTGCGTTCTTACAAGCAAAATCCAAACGAAGAAAATTGCGAAGGAAGCTCCATGGGTCTGAAAGCCAAAGAATACCGCAAACTGCTTGAGCCCATGACAGAAGAGCTTGTCAGCGTGGCCCGCTGGGCGCGGATGACCGGCGCGCGCATCGTCGTGCTGTTCGAGGGCCGCGACACCGCAGGCAAAGGCGGCGCCATTCGCGCGGTGCGAGACAAGCTCAATCCGCGTCAATGCCGCACCGTGGCTTTGGGAAAGCCCACCGATGACGAGCGCGGACAGTGGTATTTCCAGAAATACATCAAACATCTCCCGACAACCGGCGAAATCGTGCTGTTTGACCGCAGTTGGTACAACCGTGCCGGGGTTGAAAAAGTGATGGGCTTTGCCAGCGCGGCAGAGGTCGAGCGTTTTCTTGATCAGGTGCCAACCTTTGAAAAGATGCTGACCGATGATGGGATTTTGCTGTTCAAATACTGGCTGACGACCGATCAGGCAGAGCAGGAAGAACGGCTGAAAGAACGACTGGATGATCCGTTGAAGCGGTGGAAGCTGTCACCGATCGATCTTGCGGCACGGGACCAATACGATGCCTATACCGATGCCAGGGAAGCGATGCTGAAGCGCACGCATACGGATAATGCGCCGTGGACGCTGATCAATTTCAACGATCAAAAGCGCGGGCGGCTGACTTTGGTCCGCGATCTGCTCGATCGGCTTCCCGATACCGATATTCGCCCGCCGGAAATCGAATTTCCCGACCTGGACCGCAAACCCAAAACGGAAAGCTACGCCGTTCTAAGGCCGATTGAGGATTTTCCGGTCAAGGATTGACTGCTGTCTCCTTTCAATATAAAGATGATATCATAGTTATATGAATGGAGTTGTGTAATGTCCCAATCAACCGCCCCGATGATCAGCAGCCACGAGCGCGCTGGCTCAGCTTTTAACGGCTATCTCATGCTCGCGGTGCTTGCCGCGGTAACAGTCGTCGTTCTGTATCTGGTGATCAACGCCGCGCCTCCTTCTGGCGCCGAGAAATATGAAAAGCTGCTGTTTGTCGGCACATTGCTGCTTGGCAGTTTGACTGTCCTGATTGGATCGATCGGGTTTTTCATGATCCAGCCCAATCAGGCCGCTGTCATTACCCTGTTCGGTGAATATCGCGGGACTGTGCGAACTCAGGGGCTGCACTGGGTGTGGCCATGGATGATGAAGAAAAAAGTCAGCGTCCGCGCGCACAACATTCATTCGGAAAAAGTGAAAATCAACGATTTGCGCGGCAACCCTATCGAAATCGCGTGCAATGTCGTGTGGCGGGTCAACGATACAGCGCAGGCTGTGTTCGATGTCGATGATTACAAAGAATTCGTGAACATCCAGATTGAAGCGGGTCTGCGCACTGTCGGCGCGCGCCACCCTTATGATGACATGTCGGATGAAGACGAAACAACGCTGCGCGGCAGCGCCGATATCGTCAATGCCGAACTGCGCGAGGAATTGAATGAGCGCCTGATTGTGGCTGGCATTACCGTTGATGAAGCGGGTCTGACGCATCTCGCCTATGCCGCGGAAATTGCCGGTGCGATGCTCCGCCGCCAACAGGCAGATGCAGTGATCGCCGCCCGCAAGAAGGTGGTGATCGGCGCGGTCGGAATGGTCGAAGACGCGCTGGAAAAACTTTCGGGCGACGGCATTGTCGAGCTTGATGACGAACGGCGCGCGGCGATGGTTTCGAACCTGATGATCGTCTTGTGCGGGGACCGTGAGGCCCAGCCCGTCGTGAACGCCGGAACGCTCTACCAGTAAACGCGACCACAGGAGGCAGCTATGGCTGCACCCAAGAAAAAGGCATTTGCGCTGAGGTTAGATCCGGCGGTCCACGCGGCGATTGAACGCCTCGCGGCGGCCGAGCTGCGCTCTGCCAATGCCGAGATTGAAATGTTGCTGCGCGAGGCGCTGTCCTCGCGCGGCATCACAGTTCAGCACACCAAAAAGCCCAAGCGCGGGCGTCCGCCAAATTCGAGCGACTAAATCAGCGCGCGGGCCGACATGATCTGTCTGCCATCGCATGCATAGGCGCCGAGTTCGTATCCTTCATCTGCCTGACGCATGACCAGATGCAGCGCCTCGCCAGCGATCGCAGGCGACATTCCGCGAAAACCAAAACTGTTAATCGCATTGTCCCCCAGCTCCCGCGCCGCCAATTGCAGCAGCAGCGACGCTGTTAGCGGACCATGGACCACCAGCCCGCGATAGCGCTCAATATCGCGCGCATATGGCGCATCATAATGAATGCGGTGGGTGTTGAATGTCAGCGCGGAGTAGCGGAACAACAGGCGCGGCTCCGGCGTCACGCAGCGATGCGCATCCCATCCGTCAGCCTTAAACTGTCCATCACCCGCTTCAGGCGGCGATAGCGGCGCGCTCTCGCCAGCAGCCGCGCGGAAGACGAGCGTTTGTGTTTCCACCACGGACAAAGTGCCATTTGCCGCCGTTTGATGCTCTACATTGACAAAAGCGAGCTTGCCGCTGGCGCCATCCTTTTCCCGGATCGAGGCGATGCGGCTGGTGCGGGATATGGCGGCCCCTGGGGCTATCGGCGCGCGAAATGCAATGTCGCTCGACGCCCACATTCTGCGCGGCAGCGGGATTGGCGGCAGAAAGCTATCTGGACTGTCATCGCGGCGGGGATGACCATCTTCGCCCAGTTGCCCCGTCGCTGCATCGGGGGTGCACAGCGCGAAATGGATACCCTGCGGCATAAACCGATCACGGTTTAGCGGCAGATCAAATGTCGCCAGCCACCGCGCGGCGTGTTCTTCTGAAAGCCGATCGCTCACCTGTTGTTCGCGTCCGATCCATGGTGAATATTCGCCCATCAGACTGCGCGTTCAAACACCGCAGCGATCCCCTGACCGCCCCCGATGCACATGGTTTCCAGCCCGAAGCGCGCTTTGCGCCGGTGAATTTCTGCAGCCATATCTGCCAAAATCCGACCGCCGGTTGCGCCGATCGGGTGGCCAAGCGAGATGCCCGAACCGTTGACGTTAAGCAGATCGCGGCGGCTATCGTCGGCCGACCAGCCCCAGCCTTTCAGGACGGCGAGCGCCTGAGGCGCGAAGGCCTCGTTTAATTCAACAAGATTAATATCGTCCCACGAATAGCCGCGCCGTTCGAACAGCCGCTCTACTGCCGGGACAGGTCCGATCCCCATGCGAGACGGATCACATCCAGCAGCGGCCCATCCGCCGAACCACAATGAAGGATCAAGGCCCAATTCTTCCAACTTGTCTTCGGCTACAACCAGACAGGCGGCGGCGGCATCGTTTTGCTGGCTGGCATTGCCGGCGGTCACGATAGCTTGCGGATCGCGCTTGCCATCAATCGGGCGTAGCCCGCCCAGCGATTCCAGCGTTGCATCCACGCGGTAGCCTTCATCATGGTCAAAGGTCACCGGTTCGCCCCGTCGTTGCGGCACATCGACCGGCACAAGCTGCGCATCGAATTTCCCGGCTTCCCATGCCGCCGCCGCATTTTGATGCGACCTGACGGCAAAGGCGTCTGCCTCTTCGCGGGTGATCCCGTAATCCTTGGCGAGGTTCTCCGCCGTTTCGATCATGCCGGTAATCACACCGAACCGTTCGATAGGCTGGCTCATCAGGCGCCCTCGCGAAAGCCGATCATGCAGGGTTATATCGCCCATCCGCGCGCCGCCGCGCCCTTGCAGCGTATAATGTTCGACATTGGACATGCTTTCGCAACCGCCCGCGACCACCACATCAGCCATGCCCGTTTCGACCATCATCGCCGCATTGGCGACCGCTTGAAGGCCCGATCCGCAGCGCCGGTCAAGCTGATATCCGGGAACTTCGATGGGCAGGCCCGCCGCCAGCCATGACCAATGGCCGATGGCAGGCGCTTCGGCGTTACCATAACCCTGGCTGAAGACGACATCATCGACCCGTGCGGGATCAATGCCGCTTCGCTCGACCAGAGCTTTCAGGATAATCGCACCAAGCTCTCCGGCGTTCAGGCTGGAGAGCCCGCCAAGAAATTTAGCGACGGGTGTGCGCAATGGCGATACGATGGCGGCTCTTCTGGTCATCATCTATCCTTATCTGAAAGGGCTACGGTTCCGGTATCGACCAGCTTGCCGATCGCGCCAGAGGACAGGCCGAGGCGTTCGGCCAGCACTTCTTCGGAATGTTGACCCAGATAGGGTGCCGGGGCCGGGTCTGCGGGTTCATGCGCGGGCAGATTCGCAAAGGAACGCGGCGCCGGATATTCAAAGCCTGAAGGGTTCGCCGGCGATGGGCCGAACAGCGGATTGTCCGTGACCAGCGCCGGATCATTCGCGGCCTGATGTGCGGTACGGTACTTCTCAAACGTACAACCGTGCGCCGCCATCAGCGCTGCCAGCGCCTTGTAATCATGGCTGCCCGCGACATTCTGGAAAATGTCGAACAGCGCATGGCGGTGTTTGAAGCGCGGATCATCCCCGTCGGAGAATTTGACGCCGACTTCCACTTCGAGCTTGGCAATCGGGAGCGCAACCCCGAACGCCTCGACCAGCCCGGTCCATTGTTTTGCCGTCAGCGCCGCGACCATAAAGCGAACGCCGTCTTTGGATCTGAAATCGCGTCCGAATGCTCCCCAGATCGCATTGCCAAGCCGTTCGCGATCACTCCCGCGATACAGCATTTCGGCCATGAGCCCGGCATTGGCGGTGGTGCCGATAGCCACATCGCCCAGTGGCACGCGCACCTCGGTTCCCTCACCTGTCGCATCGCGGTGACGCAGCGCAGCGAGCATTGCGAACGCGCAATATGCGCCGGTGATAAAATCCCACGCGGGCAGCACCTGATTAACCGGAGGAGCGGTCTGCATGTCCCAATCTTCGGGACCGGTCATCAGCGGGTAACCGCTGGCCGCGTTGACGGTGAAATCCATCGCTTGCCGCCCATCGTGCCACCCCATGATCCGCACCGATGTAAGGTCAGGCGCATCGCCGCTCTGGGCCGCTTTGATCGCTGCGTGGCTGAGGAAACTTTGTTCGGGCAGGTTGGTGATGCACTGACCGGTCTTTGCCGCCAGTTCGACACACAATTCGCGCCCCTCTGCGCTGCGCAGGTCGAGCGCGACCGATTTTTTCGCCCGGTTCAGGTTTTCCCAACTGAGCGAGCGGCCCTCTTTGGTGAGCATATAGCGATCATAATCGAGGCCGCCCGCCTTATGATCGACGCGGATTACCTCTGCCCCCATTTGCGCGCAATACAGGCCCGCAGTGGGGGACGCGACAAAGCTGGAGACCTCGATGATCGAGAGGTCGGTAAGAAGTTTGTACATCGGTTTCCCTGTTAGGCTACGCCGTTTCAGCCGTGCTCTTTTTCCCATTCGCGCAGCATATGCTTGGCGATCTGGAGCTGGAGAATTTGCGTCGTGCCTTCGTAAATCCGGTAGATGCGGGCATCGCGGAAAAAGCGTTCAGCGTCATATTCAGCGAGATATCCGGCGCCGCCGTAAATCTGCACCACTCGGTCCACCACACGGCCGCACATTTCAGAGGCGAACACTTTGAACGCGGCGGCTTTCGTGATGATGTTTTCACCGCGGTCCGCGCGCGCGGTCACATCGCGCATCATGCTCTCTGCCGCGTAAATCTCGGTCTCGCTATCGGCCAGCATCGCCTGGATCAGCTGGAACCGCGCAATGGGCTCTCCGAATGCCTTGCGTTCATTGGCGTAACGCAGCGCGGAATCGAGCGCGCGGCGGGCATAACCGGTCGCCGCTGCACCAACAGAAATCCGGCCATTGTCGAGGCTCTGCATGGCAAAGCGGAAACCTTTGCCGGTTTCCCCGCCAAGCAAGGCATCACCCGGTATTTTCACATCATCAAGCATAATGTCCGAGATATGACTGCCGGATTGGCCCATTTTTTTGTCCGGTGATCCGGTGGAAATGCCGGGAGTGTTCATCGGCACCAGAAACGCGCTGACATGCGCATTTTTGGGCAGCGCATCTTTTTCGGTGCGGGCCATGATCAGCGCAACATCGGCATGGGGGGCGTTGGTTATGTACCTCTTGGTGCCGTTCAGTATCCATCCGTTTCCGTCTGGATCAGGGGTTGCAGTGGTCTGCATTGCAGCGCTGTCACTGCCGGATCCCGGTTCTGTCAGGCCGAAACAAGCGATTTTGCCTTCGACAAGTTGCGGGTACCATTCTTCTCGCTGAGCCTCTGTTCCGCCATTTTTTAAAGCACTGGCAAACATGCCGACATTGATCGAGAAGATGGAGCGATAGGCCGGCGCAGCATAGCTCATGGCGTTTACGACGCGGGCGTATTGCGTCATGTTCAAGCCAGCCCCGCCGTATTGCTCCGGCACGGAAATGCCGAACAATCCCATATCGCGCATTTCGTCGACAATCTCTGGCGGAACCGCGTCCGCTTCGATCAGATCATTTTCGGCCGGGATCAGGCGTTCCTTGACATACCGATCAAGCTGCTCGGCAAATTGTTCGAACGTGTCTTCGTCCATACCGGGGTTGCGAGCAGGTGCGCGGGCGGGGGCGTTCATGGGGTGATCCTCAGGTTAGAGCGCGCCGTGGCGCCTGTTATGGTTCAGCGGTTTCGGTCTCTGCCGGTTCCAGATTTGCCGGAGCATCCGGATCGGGAACCACGCCTTGCGGCAATCGCTTTTCGTCCAGCATTTCTGCTGCCTCTTCGAGGGCGCGGGCTTCACCTTCGCTCACTGCGCCCGGGGCGGTGCCGCCGGAATTATCACAGGCTGGCAGCATCACACAGGACACCGCCAGACCTGCAAAAAGGCCGGGCCGCCAGCGCGCTGGCTGGCGGCGAAGGCTAATCAGAAAGCGCATTATTCGATTTCAAGATTGGCAGCCGCTTCCGCTGCTTCTGCGGCCATTGCGGCTTCGGCTGCTTCTGCCGCTTCGACTGCGGCGGCCACGTCTTCAGCGGCATTCGCTGCTTCTTGAGCGGTTTGGGTATCGACCGGTGGCGGGCCTTCGACGCTTTCGGTCCTGCTTACAGCTGCATCTGCAACAGGCTCCTCGGCGACGGGCTCCAGCGCTTCTTCGGCTGGCATCTCGACCGTTTCTACTTCCAGATCGCTGGACGCGTCATCCGTGCTTCCGCAGGCCGAAACGGCAAGCGAGGCAGCGCCTAGCGCGGCGATAGTGGCGATTCTTTTCATGTGGGTTCCTCCTCTTTGATCCCGGTAGTTCACGTCCGCATTATTCGCGGCGGCATTGTTTGCGTCCGTACTGTTCGCGTCCGTACTGTTCGCGTCCGTACTGTCCACAGGGGTGTAGCCAAGCAAGAGGCCGAACGCCAAGCGCGAAATGATGATCCGAAACGATACACCCCGTGCGAACTTAGACACCCTTTAAACAATCGGGGCTATGCGTCTTGCATGAAACAGACGCAAGACGCCGCCGAAATGGGTCCGCTCGGACGCCTGCCACGCTGGGCCAAACGCGCAATAGCCGTGCCCGCGCTTTTTGCCGGAGCGATACCGCTCGCGGCAGTAACAGCGCAATCGCCAAACGCTTCCAGCGCGGCCTTTACCGTTTTGGAGACAGGGCGCGGATACGCCAGCCTCCAGCAAGCGGTGGATGCGATCGGCGCGAGCAAAGGCACGATCGAAATCGCACCGGGCACGTATCGCCAATGCGCGGTGCAGACTGCCGGAGCGGTGACATATGCTGCTCGTGAATACGGGACTGCGATCCTCGACCGGACGGCCTGCGAAGGCAAAGCGGCGCTGGTGCTGCGCGGGGCGGGCGCCGAAGTGCTCGGTGTCACCTTTAGCGGGATAAAGGTTGGCGATGGCAATGGCGCGGGCATCCGGCTTGAAAAAGGGTCGCTCAATGTCGCATTCGGACGGTTCATGGATAGCCAGCAGGGCATCCTGACGGCGAACAATCCGTCGGGCAGCATTTTTATTACCCGCTCAACCTTTAGCGGGCTGGGTACCTGCGAACATTCTGCGGGCTGCGCGCATTCGATCTATACCGGCGATTATGGCAAGCTGACTGTGCGCGAAAGCCGGTTTGAGCGCGGCCAGGGCGGACATTATCTGAAATCACGCTCGGGCGAGGTTGTTATCGAAAACAACTCGTTTGATGACGCCAATGGCCGCGGGACCAATTACATGATTGATCTGCCTGCCGGCGCGACGGGTCGCATCGCGCAAAACTGGTTTGTGCAGGGGCGGGATAAAGAAAATTACTCCGCTTTTATTGCGCTTGGCGCTGAACAGAGCCTGCATTCTTCGCGCGGCCTGACCGTGGTTGATAACGAAGCGCGGTTTGTACCGGGCCTGCGCCGGTCCAGCGTGTTCCTGGCCGATTGGACCCGGACCCCGGTTATCATGTCGGGCAACAGACTTGCAGAAAGCCTCAAGCAATACGAAGAGCGATAGGCCTTATCCGAAAGCCGGTGCAAAGCGGGTTTCCCCGCTGGGCAGTTCACCATCGAGCAGCATGCATTGGAAATATTCGGGCGGCGCGCCTTTATAGGTAAGCTGCGGTTCGTGCACGAAGCCAAAGCGCGGATAGTAAATGTTACTGCCCAGCAGGACGATACCCTTCGCGCCCGCCGCACGCAGATCGGCAATTCCGCGTTCGATCAGAGCGCTGCCAACGCCTTTCTTCTGCAATTCGGGCCAGACGGACACCGGGCCAAGCCCATACCAATCGCGTGTTCCATCGCTGATGGTGACCGGCGAAAAGGCGATATGGCCAACGATCCGCTCAACATCCTCTGCGACCAGTGAAAGCGTCAGATCGCTTGCGGCGCGCAAGCGATCAATCAGATCTGGTTCGTCACCATCGGCAAACGGCATGTCTTTGAATGCCGCTGTGGTCAGCGCGTGGATCGTCTTCTCGTCTCCTGCCGCCTCAGGCCGGATGGTAATCGGCATCTGCGCGCTTTTCATTTCAGCAGATGCCCTGATCTGTCGCGTTTGGTGGCCAAATATCGCGCATTGTGCGGATTATCAGGCAATTGATGCTGAACCCGTTCGGCCACTTCGATGCCGGCACTGGCAAGCGCATCGACCTTGGCCGGATTGTTCGTCATCAAGCGGATTTTCCGGGCACCGAGCAAATCCAGCATTCGCGCGGCGGTCGCAAAATCGCGGGCCTCATCCGGCAGGCCCAATCGTTGATTGGCATCGACCGTATCGAAACCGGCGTCTTGCAAGCTGTAGGCGCGCAGCTTGTTCACCAGCCCGATGCCGCGCCCTTCCTGACGCATGTATAGCAGCGCGCCCCAGCCCCCGGTTTGTGCGGCGTGATCGGCCATTGCGTGCAGCGCAGCGTCCAATTGCGGCCCGCAGTCGCATTTCAAACTGCCGAGAATATCGCCCGTCAGACATTCCGAGTGCAACCGCACCAGCGGCGCACGATCGCCGTTCTGATTTCCGATAATCAACGCGACATGTTCGCGGGTATCGGCGGAAGATCGAAACGCCACGATTTCCGCGTTTTCGCTGGCCGTCACCGGCAATTTTGCGCGGGTAATAATGCGCAGTGACCCCGATTGGGTGTAAGCGCCGATATCGTTTGCGGTAATCGAATGGGCCTCGCCCGCATTGTCAGGATTGACCATAAAGGCCGGCAAAATACCGGCGATCCGCGCCAGCTCCATCGCTGCGTCCGCCGCTTCGGCCCATTCAATCGCCGCCGCGCGGAACGGGCCTTTGAATGGATTGCGCAGATCAAGCGCGGGATCCGCAATCGGCACCGCGCTGAGAAGATCGAACGGCTCGCCGCCGCGGATCAAAACCGGCGCGTGGGGCACGGCAGCCTCGCGCTGATTGGCGAGCTTTAGAGTGGCCGCGCGGGCGGCAGAAATCAGCATCGAATCGCTGGTCGCGGCGCTGGCAATTGCGGTTTCAACCGGGAGCAGCACGGGTCCGTCTGCAAACGCCAGCGGCCAGCCATGGCGCAGCGCATCAACTGCCTGTGCGGCGCGGCGTGCGGGAGATACCGTCTCGCTCAGAGATCGAACTCCGTGATGAGCGGGATATGGTCAGACGGTTTTTCCCAGCTGCGCGCTTCTTCGAGTATCCGGTGCCCCGTTGCCTGTTTCGCCAGCGCCTCGCTCGCCCACATATGATCCAGCCGCCGGCCGCGATCATTCTTGCGCCAATCGGGCGAGCGGTAGGACCACCAGCTGAAATAACGATCAGGATCTTGAATAAATTCGCGGCCCAGATCGACAAACCCATGAGCGTCCTTGAACCGCTGCAACGTTTCCACCTCAAGCGGCGTATGGCTCACGACTTTCAGCAGTTGTTTATGGCTCCAGACGTCGCTTTCAAGCGGGGCGATGTTGAAATCCCCGACGATCAAAGTGGGCCGATGCACCGTGTCTGCCCAACGGGTCATACGCTCCAGAAAATCCAGCTTCTGACCGAATTTCGTGTTCTTCTCTCGATCAGGAATGTCGCCGCCTGCAGGGACATAGACGTTTTCGACCACCATATCCTTGCCGACAATCTCAACGCCGATATGGCGTGCTTCGCCATTATCCTGCCAATCGTGGCGCGATATTTCGCGGATCGGCAGACGGCTGACAGTGGCGACCCCGTGATAGCCTTTTTGTCCGCAAACCGCCTGATGCTTATACCCCATTTCGGCCAGCGCCTCGGCGGGAAACTTGTCATTCTCGCATTTGATTTCCTGAAGGCACAGCACATCAGGGGCCTCATCGCGGAGGTAGTGTTCGACAATCGGCAGGCGCAGGCGGACCGAATTGATATTCCAGGTGGCTACAGAAATCATGCCAATGCACTTAGGGTGATGGCGATAGTCTCACAAGGTTTAGCTTTCCCGTCATATCGTAAGGCGATAGCGTGTCGCCAAATCGTTTCTGGAGACCGAATTATGATCCGCACGCGCCTTTTTACTGCCGCCCTGTTGGCAACTACGCTGCCCATCGCCGCCTGCACTCCGCCTGAGGGGACCTATGCAATGCAGAGCGTGGGCTCGGTAGCGCCCGAGGCACCGGCAAAGGCCAAGAATGTGATCCTGTTTATCGGCGACGGGATGGGCATATCGACCATCACGGCGGCGCGCATTTACGAAGGTCAAAAAAGGGGTGAGACTGGCGAGGAAAACCTGCTTAGTTTTGAAAAGTTCGAAAATGTTGCGTTGGTTAAAACATACAATAGCAATGCTCAGGTTCCGGATAGCGCGGGCACAGCAACAGCGATGCATTCCGGTGCGAAAACCAATATCGGCCTGCTTGGCGTTGGGACCGGCACCGTCCGCGGTGATTGCGCATCCGGCCTTGCAAACCCGCTGCCGCTGCTGGGTGAAGAGGCCAAAGATAAAGGCCTTGCGCTTGGTATCGTTTCGACCGCTCGCATTACCCATGCGACCCCTGCCAGCGTCTATGCCCGCAGCGCGGATCGCAATTGGGAAGCAGATGCGGCCATTCCCGAAGACGAGCGCGGTAAAGGGTGCAAGGACATTGCAACCCAGCTGATCGAAGCCGATTGGGACGTTGCGCTGGGCGGCGGGCTCGGTTCATTTTATGGCGAAGGCACCGATGATACCGGGCGCAGGCTCAATGCAGACGCAAACCTGCCTGCTGACTGGATGACACGCACCGGAGGCACCTTTGTGCGCAGTTCGGACGCGATGAACGCGGCGCCGATGGACAAACCATTGCTAGGCGTCTTTTCGCCAAGCCATATGACTTACATGGCCGAGCGGATGGACGGCAAAGGTCAGAGCGAACCCACTCTTACTGAAATGACCGCGCAAGCGATCACACGGATCAAATCGGATCCCAATGGCTATTACCTGATGGTAGAATCGGGCCGGATTGACCACGGACACCATGCTGGCAAGGCGGGCTTTGCACTCGAAGAAACGGTCGAGTTTGCGCGGGCGATCCAGTACGCTGTCGACAATACGGATCCCGAAGAAACGCTGATCCTGGTTACTGCGGATCACAGCCACGTCTTTACCATTGCTGGCTATCCTCGGCGCGGGAATGATATTCTGGGATTGGTCGTACCGCCCGAAGGCGGCGGCGATGAAGTCGCAGAGGTTTCCAAAGCCGCCGATGGCAAGCCTTACACCACGCTGGGTTATGCCAACGGGCCCGGCGCGATTGCCAATCTGGCAGAACGGCCAATACCCGAAACAGGGATCAATGCGCAGCAACAAGCCGCGATTCCGACCGATAGCGAAACGCATGCCGGTGAAGATGTCGCGCTTTATGCAACCGGCCCCGGTTCCGACAAAGCGCGCGGCGTGATTGAGCAGAATGTCATTTATGACATCATTCGCAAGGCGTTCGGCTGGGAGTAAGAACGAAAAAACCCCTGTCTCGGGGGCGATGAGACAGGGGTTCCGTATTAGCGTTCGTCACGCTTGTACAAGGCAGTCTTCGCAAAGAGCTGGCAACAGGGGGGAAACCTGCCCTTCAACCACCTTATGACGTATTATTACGCCAAACTGGCTTTCAGCTATATGAATGAAACCCTAGTTTTGTCGCATTCATACAACTTTACAGGGCCGAGCCGTTCAGCGTGGGCGACGGGATGACTGGCGCGGATCTTTGAACTGAAATGTGCTTTCGGCGACCGAGACACCATAGCGATGATTCGAAAGCCGCACGGTGGTCCGGTGATTTTGCGCATCCAGCGCGACCCAATGGGTCAATTGCATTCCGCCCGGCGCGCCGGGATTGCTGACGAAGATCAGATTCATCACACCAAATTCGGGGCGTTTGGGATCGCGGACCTCGATACTCAAGACATCGGAAGAACTGGTCGGCATCAGTTTGCCGTATTTCTTCACATCCCGGTTTGGATCGAGCAACGCGCCAAGGGGCGAATTCTTGATTGGCCAGCGTTCGACCTGATTGACCTCGTAATCCACCATATACAGCGATTTGCCGTTTGAGATGACGAGCAAGTCAGCGTCTTTGCCGTAATCGAACCGGATTTTTCCGGGGCGTTTCAGGGTCATCGTACCGCGCGCAACATTGCCGGCACGGTCAGTCTGGGAAAAATCGGCGCGCATCGTGGAGATCGCCCGCAATGCGTTCACCGCACGGTCCAGTTTGGCTTCGTTTGATTGTGCCTGCGCCGCTGGCACCGCAGTGAACGGAGCGAATACGGGCAGGGCAAACGCAATTGCGCCGGCGCAGGCTGCGGCAGCGAATCGTTTGGATCGGGTTTTTAAAATAGAGGTCAGCATCATCATGCCCCAGTCGTTAAGGACAAAGCGTTGAACTGCGGCTGAACTATTAAAAATGCAAGCAGCAAGGTTGGCGCGCTATGACTAGACAAGCGCGTCCGCGTCAGATCTTACTTGATCTTCGCTTCCTTGAACTCGACGTGCTTTTTCGCGACCGGATCGTATTTACGGAACACCATTTTCTCGGTGATGTTACGCGGGTTCTTTTTGGTCGTGTAGTAAAAGCCCGTGCCCTCGGTCGAGACGAGCTTGATCTTGACGGTTGCGGGCTTCGCCATGGCGGTATCCTAAGTCTGTCTGATGGGCCGATATCGGCCAGAAAACACAAAACGGCGCGCCCGGCCCAAGCGGGGCATCGCCGATAGAAGCGCGCCATTCGCCGATTCCCGTGGAAAAGTCAAGCGCGCAAGGGCGCAGACTTTACCAATCGGACCGGCTCACCTTGCCGCGTTTTGCTTTGACATCGCCGCGCGCCTTTTTGGTTTTCAATCGTTTTGTTTTACCGATCCGGTTGATTCGCGTTTTGGCCCGCTTTTTCGGCTGGCGATGGGCCTCTTCGAGCATATCCTCCAGCTTTTCACGCGCGGCTTGCCGATTGGCGTCTTGGGTCCGGTGTTGACGCGCGGTGATCAACAGATCGCCCGCTGTGGTCAGCTTGGACCCTGCTAGATCACGCAGACGCGCAAAGACTGGCGGCGATAGGCGCAGCGCATAGATATTGACGCGCAATTGTACCTCGGTCGCGACCTTATTGGCATTTTGGCCGCCGGGGCCGGACCCCGCCAGAAAGCTCTCTTCGGCAAGCGCATGAGCGCGATCAAGAAGAGAGTTATCCATTGTCCGATGCGGTGTCGGGTGCGGTGTCAGTTGTGGTGTCAGGTGTGGCAGCGGGTGCGGCAATGTGCTCTGCGTCTGGTTGAGGCGCGCGCGCCGGTGAGGCCGGCGGTTCGGGCGCAGTCAGGCCAGCGCGTTCAAAATCCTCCGGGAACGGCGCAAACGCGCTGATCGGATCTTTGCCTTCGCGGATTATGTGGATCGCCTCTGCATGCAACATAGTGCGCGGCGCGCCTTTATTCTGGCCACGCACCGGGCCGTAAACCGGATCACCCAGCAGCGGTGCGCCAAGGCCTTGCAGCGCGTGAACACGCAGCTGATGCGTGCGGCCCGTTTCAGGCCGGAAACGAATAAGCGAGCGTTTCTTGTCGCCTTCGCCAATCGTCTGCAGCAGCTCCCAATGCGAAACGGCGGGCTTGCCTTTTTTGGCGGCGATCATGCGCCAGCCTTTTTCAGCCGAGCTGATCTTGGACAGATTGAGCGAAATCGTGCCTGATTGTTCGGCAGGTTCGAAATCGATGATGGCCAGATAGGTCTTGCCCACCAGGCGATCTTCAAACGCTTTATTGAACCGTTTGAGCGATTTGGGATTGCGCGCCATCAAAAGACAGCCGCTGGTATCAGTGTCCAGCCGGTGGACGGCAACTGGCGGGCGTTGAAAACCCAGCTTCAATTGTTCGATATGATCGAACAGCGCAGGCCCACCGCGTTTCGGTCGGTCAACAGGAAGGCCAGCAGGCTTGTTGATCACAAGCGCCTCGCCGTCTTCAAACAGGATTGGAATATTCATATTAGCGTGCCTTTGAACAGGCCGCGCACAGCATTGCCGAGCATAAAGCCATTGGTAAGATCATCGAGCGTCAGGTCCGCTTCGCGCGCCTGATCTTTCTCGATCAGATATTCGCGCAATACGCCCGGCAACAGTCCGGATGATGCGCGCGGGGTCAGGAACATCCCACCCCGTTCGACAAAGATGTTGGTGGTGCTGCCTTCGGTTACAAGTCCATCTTCGCGGACCAGTATTGCCTCATCCGCGCCCATGCCCTTTGCCGCGGCCAGCGCATCTGCATAAAATCCGCGATCCGATGTCTTGTGAGACAGCCGCCAATCGGACGGATCGAGCGGGTTGGGCAAAGCAATCACTTTTGCAGGCTCGCCGCGCGGTTCGGGCATCGGCCCTGTTTCCAGAGCGGTTGCCCCGCTGCGAGCAGACAGCAAGCGGATCTTGGCTGGCTCTTCAAGGTCAAAACACAGGGCATGGATCTGATTGCGCGCAGCGTGCCGGTCAAATTCAAAACCCAGTTCAGCCGCGCTCTTTTTCATCCGCGCAAGATGCAGTTCCAGCAGCGCGATGCCATTTTCAGGATCAAACGCCATCGTTTCGATCAAATCAAAGGCAGCGGCGCTGTGGTCTGGCGAAGACCGCCGGACAAAGCCCGCTTTCACTTCGCATTCGCGGCGCTCAGCCAGCGGATCGCTATCCGCCACAATAGCCGATCCGATGCCAAGCACGGCGCTGCCCTGATCATTTTCAATCGGAGTCAGCCGCAGGGTCCGTATCGCGACATTGAAAGCAGAATTACCGTCTTCATCGATCCGCCCGATGGCGCCGCAATACGGCCCGCGCGCATCGCGCTCATGCTCGTTGATCAGCTCCATCGCGCGGATTTTGGGCGCGCCGGTGATCGAACCGCACGGGAACAAAGCCCGCACCAAATCCATCGCGCCCTTGTCCGGTGCAAGCTGCGCGCGAACGCTGGAAACCATTTGATGCACGGTGGGATAGCTCTCAATCGCGAAAGGGGCATCGACACGCACGCTGCCCGGCACCGCCACCCGGCTCAGATCATTGCGCATCAGATCAACGATCATCAGGTTTTCGGCTTTGTCTTTGACCGATCCGGCCAATTCTTCAGCCAAAGCGGCATCGCTTGATTTGTCGTGCCCGCGCGGTCGCGTGCCTTTCATCGGTTTGGCTTTGGCTTGGTCCCCGTCCAGCGCCACGAATAACTCAGGCGAAAAGCTGAGCAGCCAGTGCGAACCGTCGAACACCATTCCGCCATACCCCGCTTGCGCCGCGCCGCGCAGCGCGCTGTACAATGCCACAGGGTCTCCGCGATACGAACCAGCCAGAGGATAGGTGAGGTTGGCCTGATAGATATCGCCCGCATGGATTGCCTCCCGCAAAGCGGCAAAGGCCGCTTCGTACCCGCCCGGCGATAGCTGAGGTTCCAAAGGCCCGATCGAAGCGGAGCCTTCACTGCGCTCTGTCAGCCATGCCGGTACATCAGCGGCCGCAATCCGAACGGGATCATCGAACAGGCCCAACCAGACAAGCGGCCCTGCCGCTCCGCTGCGGGCATCGGCCGATCCGGTCAGCTTTGGTTCCAATGCCAATCCGGCTTCGTAACCGATATAGCCTGCCAAATGCCCGCCCCGGGCGCGCGAATCTTCTGCCAGGGCAAGCACATTTTCGACCTCGTCCGGACGGTAGGCGACGAAAATTTCGCGGGGGCTCTCGTAAAAAAGCGTATCCGCCGCGCCATCGCTGCGCGCATCATCCAGCAGGAGAAAAGGCTTCGTCTGACCCATCCATCCTGCCTTAGCCAATTGCGCTCTCAAGTCGAGTGCTTGACCGCTCCGCTTTGGCTATGCAGAGCCTTTATCGGACAAATTTTTGTGTGAGGAACCATCAGACACATGAGCGATATCTTTCTCGGCCTCGGCGGCAATGGCGAAAATCAGAATCTCGCGCTGAGCCGGGCGAACCGCCACGGATTGATCGCAGGCGCGACCGGCACCGGTAAAACGGTGACGCTCCAGGGGATTGCGGAAAGCTTTTCTGCCAATGGTGTCCCCGTATTTGTGGCCGATGTGAAAGGCGATCTTTCGGGCATCGCGATGCCGGGTTCGCCGACTTTCAAACATGCCGATAAATTGGAAGGGCGGGCCAAGGAATTGGGCATGGACGATTATGCCTATTCCGATAATCCGGTGGTGTTCTGGGATTTGTTCGGCGAGCAAGGTCACCCGATCCGCACCACAATCACCGAAATGGGTCCACTTTTGCTCGCGCGGCTGCTTGATCTCAACGACACGCAAGAAGGCGTGCTGCAGATCGTATTCAAACACGCTGATGAAAACGGCCTGCTGCTGCTCGATTTCGGCGATCTGCAATCCCTGCTTCAATTTGCGCATGAAAATGCGAGCGAATTGTCTGGCGTATACGGCAATGTATCAAAGCAATCTGTAGGGGCGATCCAGCGGCAATTGCTGAGTTTTGAAGCGCAAGGCGCGGACCATTTCTTTGGTGAGCCGGCGCTTGAGATCGACGATTTCCTGAAGGTTGACGAAAACGGACGCGGCCATGTGAACGTGCTCGCCGCAGACACGTTGATGCGCAGCCCCAAACTGTATGCGACGTTTCTGCTGTGGTTGCTCGCCGAACTGTTTGAAACACTGCCCGAGGTCGGTGACCCTGACAAACCCAAGCTCGTCTTTTTCTTTGATGAAGCGCACTTGCTATTCGATGATGCGCCCAAAGCGCTGCAGGAAAAGATTGAGCAGGTCGTCCGCCTGATCCGGTCCAAGGGCGTGGGTGTATTTTTTGTCACACAAAATCCGATCGACATCCCCGAAGAGGTCGCAGGCCAGCTGGGCAACCGCGTCCAACACGCACTGCGCGCCTTTACCAAGCGCGATCAGCGCGCGATCAAAGCCGCCGCCGAAACGTTCCGCATCAATGATGACCTTGATACCGAAGAAGTCATAACCGAATTGAAAGTGGGTGAGGCGCTGGTTTCAACGCTGGACGAAGATGGCGCGCCGACAATCGTGCAACGCACCTTGATCAAACCGCCGCGTTCGCGCCTTGGCCCGCTCAACAAAAAAGAGCGTGCAATCATCCAGTCGATTAGCCCATTTGATGGCAAGTATGACGAAGTCGTCGACCGCGAAAGCGCCGAAGAGATCCTGGCTCAGAAAGCTCAGGATGCGGTCGAAACTGCCGAGGAAGTCGCCGAGCAAGGCGAAGAGGAGGTGCGCAAGCGGCCTCGCAAAACCAAGTCGATGTGGGAGAAAGCCATTTCGCGCGGGACCAAGGTCGCTGCAGGCGGCATGGCAGGGGCAGCGGCCGCTGCGGTGCTGGGCAAGAAAAGCCGCTCCAATCCGATGGCTTCGGGCATCACTTCGGCCGCCGGATCAATCGCGACAGATCTGGCCGGACCCATCGCAGGCCGGTTTGTGCGTAATCTGATTGGCGGATTGATGCGGTAGGCATCCGGCCTGATGGCCAGACATCCGGGCACCTGTTCCCGATTATCGAAGCGGAAGAGCGATCTCGGCGCGCAAACCGCCGCGACCGCGATTGGACAGCGTCAGCGTGCCGCCATGTTGCTCTGCAATGGCCCGTGCGAGCGTTAGGCCAAGGCCCGCGCCCCCTGTGGTGCGGTTGCGCGAGGCCTCGCCTCGGGTGAACGGTTCCAGCATGTCTGACAGCTGGTCTTCGGGAATGCCCGGGCCGTTATCCTCGACCGCAAGCGTGGCCTGCCCGTCCACCTCTGCAATCGTCACGCGGGCCGCGCCGCCATAACGCACCGCATTGCTGACCAGATTGCGCAGCGCCCGTTTCAACCAGGTGACCTGCACATTGGCAACCACGCGCGGCGGATCGTCCATTGTGACCGGCTCGCCCAGATCTTCAAATTCTTCGACCACACCGCTCGCAAGAGCTCCAAGATCGGCGGCTTCTGCGCCAGTATGCGATTTGCCCACCCGTGCCAGTGTCAGGATATCATCGAGTGTCGCGGTGATATCCTCAATCGAATCGGCCATGCGCGCGCGCTGATTTTCATCCGGCACGCTTTCGATGCGCACCCGCAGGGCGGCGAGCGGTGTTTTGAGATCATGCCCGATCGCGCCAAGCATGACGTCTTTTTCATTGAGCATCGATGTGATGCGGGTTTCCATCGCATTATGCGCTGCGATGAGCTGCCGGGTATCGGACGGGCCGCTTTCCGTGAGCAAGACGGTTTTGTCAGGCCGGCGGGAGAAATCCGTTAGGCGCTCTGTCAAAAGCGCCAGGGGTTTGGTGATGCGTCTCAAGACGAAAAACAACAGCAGCACCAGCACCGCAAATATCACCGCAGTCTGTAGCGCGATTGCACCGATACCGCCCGATACGCGGGGCGGCTCTGGAACCCTGACAGTCAACCAGCCAGCCCGATCGGCGCGCTCGACCGACGCGATCAGAACAGAGCGCGCTTCCCAATCGGGCCCGCGCATGCGGGGTCTGCGCTCCATTGCATCCTGAACAAAAGCGTCTTCACCGGCGAGCCGGCGCGTGATCATAATATCGCCGACAACGAGATCTTGCGCCTCCAGCACATCGCGCAAAGTGATTTCATAACCGGACAAACGGTTTTCGGTATCTGAGATTGCGCTTGTTTCGCTGCGTTCGATACCCAGCCGCAGAGGACGCGAAAACGCCGGTCCTGTGCCTGCTCTACGGGGGCGATCCGCACTTGCATTTTCGCCTGCAGCCGCGCGGCGCAGGGCGCGCAACCGGTTGCGACGCTCTGCTCTTGGCCGATCCCCGCGCGCTCGATCATCAATCAGGCGAAATGCAAGCGCGCTGACCGATGCGGTTTCGCGCCGATCTTCGGCTGCACGGTACAGCAGCACGGCCGAAATGGATTGTGCGACAAGCAGGCCGAAGGCCAGCACCAACATGACCTGACCAAACAGGCTGGAAGGGACAAACCGCATCATGATGGGCGCGGCGGCTCGATCCGCTGAACCTTGGCAGCAAAGCGATAGCCGCCGCCGCGAACAGTCAGAATGAATTGCGGCTTGCGGGTGTCGCTTTCGATCTTGCGGCGAAGGCGGCTGATTTGATTGTCGACCGCGCGGTCGAAAAGATGTGCTGTGCGTCCTTGGACCATTTCCAGCAATTGATCGCGGTCCAGCACACGGCGCGAATTATCAAGCAACGCGCGCAGAAGCCGGAATTCGGCAGTGGAAATGGGAATGGTGACGCCTTCTGGATCGGTCAATTTGCGCTTTAGCGGATCAAGCTGCCAGCCTTCGAATGTGTAGAACCAGTCCTCGGTTTCGTTCGCAGCCCCGCCCGAGCGGCCAACCCGGCGCAGAACTGTACGGATACGGGCCACCAGTTCGCGCGGCTCGAACGGCTTGACGATGTAATCATCCGCGCCCAGTTCCAGACCGATAATCCGGTCAGTAGGCTCGCTGCGCGCGGTCAGGAAAATCACTGGTAGATTGTGTGTCTCAACCAGATGGCGGCAAAGCGACAATCCGTCTTCGCCCGGCATCATGATATCAAGCAGCACGATGTCGGGTTGAAAATTGATCAGCTCGCTGCGCGCGGCGGCGGCGCTGGCTGCTTCGGTCACGGCAAAGCCCTGTCCGGTCAGATATTCGGCCAACGGTTCGCGCAGAGTCGCTTCATCATCGACCAACAGGATCGAAATGGAATCATCTTGGCTCATCACTGTATCATCCCGGCTTTGTCATGAATGAAGACCAGCCCGGCGCGCAACCTTTAAGAGGTTTCGAGCCGGGCTGGCGGAGGAATGATCTGGCAAACCGAAGGGGCCGGATCCGTGCGGGATTGGCGTTTTACTGGCCGCGCGCACCGCGGCGTTCGCCCTTTTGGCCGCGCTTTCCGCGGCGCTCTTTCATAGCGGCCTTGGCTGCTTCGCGTTCTTCGGCTGTGATCGTGCCCGAGCTGTCTGTATCGACTCGTGCAAAGCGGGCTTCGACCGCCGCGTCGAATTCTGCACGGCTCACGCTTTCATCGCCATTGGTGTCGGCGCTGCGCATCATACGCATGACGCCTTTGCCGCCGCCGCGTCCGCCGCGCCGCATTTCACCACGTTTACCGCGGCGTTCACCGCGCGCTTCGCTGCGCTTTTCTTTGCCAGCTTCCATTTCGGCCTGGGACAGCGCGCCGCTGCCATCAGTGTCCAGGCGTTCCATGCGGGCTGCCTTGCGCTCGGCACGGCGCGCTTCGCGTGATGCTGTGCGCGCTTCACGGGCTGCGGTCATTTCTTCGGAGCTCAATTCACCATCATTGTTGGTGTCGGCCTCAGCAAAACGTGCCGCGCGGCGTGCGGCGCGGTCTGCTGCGTTGATTACGCCGTCATTGTTGATATCCATCCGGGCGAAGCGCGTTGCGGAGTGTGCTTTGGTCTCTGCGAGCGAGATGATACCATCGCCGTTTGCATCAGCGGCCATGGGTCCGCGCTTTGCATCGCTTTGATTTGCGAAAGCGATGCCGGTTCCGCCGGCTGCCAAAACTACGGCTGCGAGGCCAAGGGTGATATTACGCATTGTGGTTCTCCAGTATCATGATCTCATTATGAGAGCTGCGACAGGCGACCAAAACACAATGGCGACAAAAGGGGATAGTCGCTCATCATCAGGGGCTTGAGGGGGAAACACCTGAAGGCAAACCCGCCGCAACTCATGACGCTTGTTCTAGAGGGTGTGTGTCGCAGTATTATCCCCGATTACCGGCAAATTGTCGCGCTTTGTATCAGGCAGGCTGCGTCATTCATGGAAGCGCAATTTTTCGCACTATTTCATTCATTTGCCCGCAAGAAACCGATCGCTTTGATTTATCTGGGGCGATGCTGGGTGCCTTCGCCGGCTGTTATGAAGATTGCAGTCGCGCTCTCTTCCACGTCGGCGATATGCCACACACCTGGCGGATTGATCGCATACTCGCCTGCGCAAAGGGCGATATCTTCGCGCTTCCCGTCAGGGTATTCCTGCGTGAGGATCATCGATCCATGGATGTAAATGACAACTTCGCAGCCTTTGGGATGCATTTCCCACGAATCCCATCCTTCGGTGAAAGTGTGCTGCGACACGAGCCGGCCTTCCGGACCGTCACTCCCATGGCGCATCCCATACCCTTCGTACCATTCCGGTCCGTCAAACGGAGGCTGCGGATCGGCGGTTGCGCCAAGGCCAAGGTGAATGAAGGCATCACTCAGCCTGCGCGCGCTCATGATCCGGGTTGCACCATGCAGAACACGTTGAGCTTGTTCCCATCAGGGTCGCGGAAATAGCCGGCATAGAACCCGTCATCGCCGCGTGGACCCGGCGCGCCTTCGTCGCTGCCTCCACCTGCGATGGCTGTATCGTAGACGGCTTTCACTTTTTCCGGCCCGTCCACCTGAAGCGCGACCATTGTGCCATTTCCCGCAGTCGCTTTCTCACCGTCAAAAGGCTGCGTTGCGGCAATGCCGGGCGCGCCGCCCATTTCGCCCCAGGCAATGAACGTATCGAAGTCCATCATCCGCCCGACACCAAAATGTTTGGCGATCGCATCATAGAATTTTGCCGCGCGCGGCAGATCATTGGTGCCCAGAGTAACATAGCCGATCATGATTGCGTTCTCCTGTGGCAAGCCGCTCGATTGCGACTCGCTATACAGGAACATTACTAGAACATTGGTCGGTGCGCAAGAACGCTCAAAGCGGTGCGCATTCCCGTTCCAGCCACGCCAGGTCATCGCCGGAAAGCTGCGGCGCGATCAAATCGCGTACGCGTGCATGATAATCATCCACCCACGCAATCTCGCTATCTGTCAGCAGTTCTTTTGCAATCAGCGTGCGATCAAGCGGCACGAAAGTGAGTGTTTCAAAGCCAAGATACGCGCCTTCTGCGTTGGCGATCTCTTGCTCCACTGTCAGCACCAGATTCTCGATCCGAATGCCGAACTCGCCCGCTTTGTAATAGCCAGGCTCGTTTGACAGGATCATGCCGGCAAACAGCTCCTGACTTGTTCCGGCTTGCCCGCCCGATGGTTTTGCGATCCGCTGAGGGCCTTCGTGCACGCCGAGAAAGCTGCCGACCCCGTGGCCGGTGCCGTGCGCATAATCAACGCCCGCTTCCCAGAGATATTGGCGCGCAAACGCATCAATCTGTCCGCCATTGGTTCCTTGCGGAAAGCGCGCGCGGTCGATCTGGATGTGACCTTTCAGAACGCGGGTGAAGCGATCCTTCATCTCGGCGGTCGGTTCGGCTGAGCCATCGGCGGAATTGATCCACACCGTGCGGGTGATGTCGGTTGTGCCCGCCGGATATTGCCCGCCGCTATCCACCAGATAGATCGAGCCGGGCGGGATGGGAATATTGGTTTCTTCATCCACCTTGTAATGCGGCAGCGCAGCATGGCCCGAGGCAGCGGATATTGTGTCAAACGAAGTGTCGCGCAGATCGCCATGTTCGCGGCGGAACCCTTCGAGCTTGGCCGCAGCCGTCAGCTCGTCAATTTCGCCCGAAGGCGCGTTGACTTCAAGCCAGCGTAGAAAGCGGCTGACCGCAGCGCCGTCACGCTCCTGCGCATCACGGTGGCCCTGCTGTTCAACAGGGTTCTTGATCGCTTTTGCAAGGATCGTCGGGTCTTGTTTGAACACAAAGTTCGCCCCGCCTGCGCGCAAGCCTTGGGCGATGCCGACAACACCGAATTCGGGATCAACGCTTACGCGCTTACCGGCAAATTCGCCAAGCGCGGCTGTGAATTGGTTGCAGTCCCGGATCGTGACTGCATTGCCGAGATGTTGCGTGAGTTCGGGTGTAATTTTTTCCGGCGCCATGAACAGGTCCGCACGCCCATCCTTGTGCGCAATGACATAGGAATGCGCGACTGGCGTATGCTCCACATCGCTGCCGCGAATGTTAAGCAGCCACGCAATGGAATCGAGTGCCGGAATGACCACCGCATCAAGATCATTCGCAGTCAGCCAATCGGCAATTTCGCCCCGCTTTTCCGAAGAGGAGCGCCCTGAAAGTGCATCCTCATGGGAAAAGGCCACGGCATCGGATGGTGCGGGTTGATCGGCCCAGACAGCGTCGATCGGATTGCTGTCCGCAGGCACCATGCGCACGCCTTTGGGCTCGACTTCGGCCTCCAGCGCTTCGACCCAGCTCCACGTGTGCAACCATGGATCGTAAGCAATCGCAGCGCCGTCTCCCGCTTTTTCGGTCAGCCATGCGCCCAAACTGTCACCAGGGATGCTGCGATATTCAAACAGGTTGCCATCGACCTGATCTTTCACCTGAACGGTGTAGCGCCCATCGACAAAGATCGCTGCGTGATCGAGCGTGACAGCAGCAAATCCCGCTGATCCTCCAAACCCTGTCAGCCAGTTAAGCCGCTGCGCATAATCCCCGACATATTCGCTCATATGCTCGTCTGAAATGGGAATAACGAAGCCGCTCAGATCGCGGCGTTTCAGCTCTTCACGCAGGGCTTTCAGACGGGCTTCGTGGGTTTGCATAAGCATGGCGGCGATATCCTTGATTCAGTGCATTGGCGCGGTGCTTGCCGCGCGCTTTTGTTTGTATATGACACGCAACATAGAGATGAACCGCGCAGCTTTCCAGCGAAGTGGCAAATCCTGAAGGAGTAACCACCTTTATGAAAACACCCCTGATCGTATCCGCATCGCTCGGCGCGCTTATCGCGCTGGCCCCTGCGATCGCCGCCAATGCATCCCAGAACGAGGACAAAACCCCAGTGACACAAGAGACACCGAAGTCTCCGCCCACCGCCGAAAAGCGTGAGCACAGCTATAGCTATCACGGGATTACGATCTCCGACCCGTACGATTGGCTTTACGACAAATCCTATCCGGTGGTCGATGATGAGGATGTGCTGGATTACATCAAAGCCGAAAACGCATGGTTCGAAGCGCAAATGGCCCCGCAGGCGGAGCTGACCGAGGCCCTGTTCAAGGAAATGCGCGCCCGGATCAAAGAGGATGACAGCACCGTGCCGCAGCGCATGGGCGATTATCTGTATTGGTCCGAGTTTGAAGAGGGTGCGCAATATCGCAAACATTGGCGCAAGCCGGTTGCCGGCGGTGATCCGGTGCTGATCCTTGATCAAAACGAGCTTGCAGAAGGGCTCGAATATTTTCGCCTCGGGGCGCTGTCGATCAGCAAAAGCGGTCGGTACATGGCGTATGCGACCGACACCAACGGATCGGAACGCTACACAGCGCGGATCAAGGATTTGCAAACCGGTGAATTGCTGGATGATGAAATCACCGACCTGCGCGGCGGGCTGACGTGGGTCGCGAATGACACCGGGCTGGTTTACGGACCTGCCAATGAAAATTGGCGTACGCTTGAGGCGAAGCTTCATATTATTGGCACCCCGCAATCAGACGATGTGATCCTGTATAAAGAGGATGACGAAAGCTTTGGCGTGGGCGCGGGCCTCTCTGCTCAGGAAGATTATCTGATCATCGCCACAGGCGACAATGAAACAAGCGAAGTGCGCTTTGTCTCCGCTGATAATCCAACGGGCGAACTGACATTGATCAAGCCCCGCGAGAAAGGCGTAGAATACAGCGCCGATATTCGGGAAGGCGAACTGTTCGTCTGGACCAATGATGATCACATCAATTTCCGGCTGGCCAAGGCGCCGCTGAATACGCCGGACGCATGGGAAACCGTGCTGGCCGGTTCGGATGATTTTTACCTGACCGGATTTGATCTGTTCAAAGATTTCATGGTCACCGAAGGGCGGCTTAACGGTCTCGATCAGGTCCAGATCCGCCAATATGACGCGCCGGATTCGGTTCGCGCCATCGAATTCCCCGAAGCCAGCTACACAGCGGGCCTTTCCAACAATCCCGAATATGACCAGACCAAACTTCGCCTTGCTTATGAGAGCATGATCACGCCGGATACGGTGTTTGATTATGACGTGGCAACGGGATCTCTCGAACAGCTCAAGCAGCAGGAAATTCCAAGCGGTTACGATGCTTCGCTGTACACCACCGAGCGTCTGGAGATTCAGGCGCGCGATGGGACCATGGTACCCGTTAGTGTTGTGATGCGAAAAGACCGCGCTGCGGGCGGGCCGCTGCATCTTTATGCCTATGGCGCGTATGGTTACGCGGTGTCACCGGGCTTTTCGACCACGCGTTTGAGCCTGGTGGATCGCGGGTTTGCCTATGCCATCGCACATATTCGCGGCGGCGATGATCTGGGGCGGCGCTGGTATCTTCAGGGCAAGCTGAATGAGCGGACCAACACGTTCAACGATTTCGTCGATGTCGGGCGCGGGCTGATTGAAAAAGGCTACACCGCCGAAGGCAAAGTCACTGCCAGCGGCGGCTCGGCTGGCGGCGAGTTGATGGGGGCGATCATCAATCAGGACCCATCGCAATATGGCGCCATTGTCAGCCATGTACCGTTCGTCGATGTGCTGGGCACGATGCTCAACAAAGATCTGCCGCTGACGCCGGGCGAATGGCAGGAATGGGGCAATCCCATCGAGAGCAAGCAGGCCTTCGCCTACATCCTGTCCTACTCGCCATACGACCAAGTCACCGCGCAGGATTACCCGCCGATGCTGGTCACAGCCGGTCTCAACGATCCGCGCGTTACCTATTGGGAGCCTGCCAAATGGGTCGCCAAGCTGCGCGAATACAAGACCGATGACAATGTGTTGTTGATGAAGACCAATATGGGCGCAGGGCACGGCGGCAAATCAGGGCGGTGGAATTCGCTTTACGAGACGGCGGAGGAATTCGCTTTTATCTTGTGGCAAATGGGGATGGCTAAGGAGACCGGCGCGGAGTGACGACACGCTTCACCAAATCCTTTGCCGCCGCACCCGAGCACATTGACGAGCTAGGCCACGTCAACAATTCGGTCTGGGTGCAATGGATTCAGGATCTGGCGACCGCGCATTGGGATGCGGTCGCCGATCCTGCCCACCGCGAGCAATTCTTCTGGGTAGTGATCCGGCACGAGATTGATTATCGCGGCAACATTGCCGCAGGTGAAATTGCGCAGGGCGAGACTTGGATCCCAGACGGCGCGCGCGGCGCGAAATCGGTGCGCCATGTCGAATTTCTCAGCGCGGACGGAAAGACGCTGGTTTCAGCCCAAACGACATGGGCGATGCTGGACCGCGAAACCGGAAGATTGGCGCGGGTCAGGCCCGAAGTGCTTGCCCCATTCCGCGCCGCGTAAGACGCTTGGCTGTTCAACAAGGAAAGGCCGCCGATAATTGACGCGGCGATCAGTCATGGGTTACCCAGCCGCCGTCTGGTTACTTCGAAAGCTGATTATGCATCACAAAATCTCAACGTTGGCTATGGCGGCCACTCTTGCGGCCATCACAACGCCTGCATTCGCACAGGTCGCCGAAGCGCCAGACGAAGAAGCATTACGCCAGGAGCTTGCCGAAATGCGGGCTCAAATGGCGCAAATGGCAGCGCGCATGGAAGCGCTTGAAGCCAGCCTGGCTGAAACCAATGCTGTCGCACAAGACGCCAGCGAACAAATCGCCGATGCTGTTGATACGGGCCAATCTACTCCGGGCCAAACTATCGAATTCAAAGGCATGCCGCAGATCACCGACAAAAGCGGGTGGAGTTTCAAACCGCGCGGCCGGCTGCAATTCGATGCCGGGACGATCGATGTCCCCGGTTCGACCGGGCGCGGCGGGTTTGGCGGCGAAACGCGGCGAGCGCGCCTCGGCGCCTCCGGTGATCTGCCAGGCGGTTTCGGTTATAAATTCGAGTTTGATTTTGCTGCCAGCCAGCTAACCGTGACCGATGCGATCATTTCATATGAAACCGGAGATGCGGAAATCCTAGTCGGCCAATTCAACACCTTTCAGGGGTTGGAGGAATTGACGAGCAGCGTGCACACGAGCTTCATCGAACGCTCAGCTTTTACCGATGCATTTGTATTTGAGCGCCGCGTCGGTGCAGCATTGGTCATAAATAGTGGCGATATCTTGGTCCAGACAGGCGCATTCACCGACAATATGATCGATCTGCCCGGCACCAAGAACTGGAGCCTTGATAGCCGCGTCGTGTACATGCCGAAGATTGGCGAGACACAGCTTCATCTGGGCGGGTCAATTCACTACAACGAGCTGCAAGGCGGATCGACTGTGCGATATCGCCAGCGTCCGCTGGTGCATTTCACGGCGGACAGGTTCATCAACACCGACCGCCTCGATGCAGACAATGAATTCGGATTGGGCTTGGAAAGCGCGATCATTTCCGGCCCATTTCACGCCGCCGCAGAAGTCTATTGGCAGAATGTCGGCCTGTCTGCCGGGATGCAGGACCCCACTTTTTTCGGCGGGTCTATCGAAGCGGGCTATTTCCTGACCAAGGGCGATACGCGCGGCTATAAAAGCGGAACTTTTGACCGCAGCAAACCCGCCAGCGCGGTCGATGATGGCGGGTTCGGGTCGCTGCAAGTGAACCTGCGCTATGACCGGCTTGATCTGAACGATGCTGGAATTATCGGCGGAACGCAGGATGGATATATGGCGTCGCTGGTTTGGAAGCCCACCGATTACACCATGTTGCTCGCCAATTATGCGCACCTTGAATATGGCGATGCGGCATTTCCAACCGGAACCGGCAGCCGCGATTACGCCGCCGATATTATCGCTATGCGGGCGCAGATTGATTTTTAGCCGCTTGTCCCAACACATTGCGTGACTGCTGCCGAGCGGTACGGAGAGTGTAATAAGCGCGTCATACAATCGTAGTAGCTGGCCAACTATATGACATCCGAAGGATCAATTTGATGAAATCGACCAAGACCCTCGCAATTGCCCTGATAGCATCTGTTTCACTCGCCGGTTGCGATAGCGCCGGTGGAGGTGGCTCGCGCGATTCCATTCGTGCTGTCGGATCATCGACGGTTTATCCGTTCGCAAAACAAATTGCCGAAAGCTTTGCGCGGTCGAACCCTGATTACAAATCACCGCTTATCGAATCGACCGGTACAGGCGGCGGGATCCAGCTATTCTGTTCGGGTGAAGGTGCCGATACGCCGGATATGGCGAACGCGTCGCGCCGCATGAAGCTGTCTGAATTCGAACGCTGTCAGGCCAATGGCGTTAACGACATTATCGAATTGCAGGTCGGGCTGGACGGAATTGCCTTTGCCTCTGCCACTGACGGGATTGAACTGAACCTGTCGCCGCGCATCGTGTATGAAGCACTCGCCGCCAATCCGTATGGCGGCGAACAGACTGCAAAGACATGGGCTGATGTCGATCCCTCGCTGCCGGACGAGCCGATTTTGGTTTACGGCCCGCCGAGCACATCGGGAACACGCGACGCTTTGAAAGAGCTCGTTCTTGAAGTCGGCTGCGATACCAATGCCGATATGAAGGCGCTTAAGGAAAGCGACAAAGACGCGCATCAGGCGATCTGCACCGAGGTACGCTCTGACGGTGCCTATGTCGATCAGGGTGAGCAGGACAATCTGATCGTCCAGAAAATCGAAGGCAACCCTCGCTCCGTCGGCGTGTTCGGTTTCTCCTATCTCGAGGAAAACGCCGACAAGGTTAAAGGCCTGCCGATGAATAGCGTCGACCCGACTTATGAGAATATCTCATCATTCGCGTATCCCGGTGCCCGCCCGCTTTTTGTCTATGTCAAAAAAGCGCACATGCGCGCCATTCCCGGACTTGATCTGTATCTCAATGAATGGGTGAAAAACTGGAGCGCAGACGGACCGCTGGCTCGGATTGGTCTGGTCGCTTCACCTGCTGATGTGATGGCCATGAACGAGCGGCGCGTGAACGAAAAAATCACGATGACAGCGGCGGATCTGGGCGGTGCGGCACCGGCAGAAGACGCCGCCGAATAAGCTTCGGCCTATTTGAAATCCTCACCCAGCTGCGCCATTTGAGCCTTTAGGCCCAATTGGCAAATGTTCTGGATTTCAATGCCGGGGTGCGCGTTCACTTCAATGATCAGCGGGCCATCGTTCTTGTCTAGAACGATGTCAGATCCGCTATACCCCAGCCCGATGGCGGGGCCGCATCTTCCGGCCAGTTCCAGAACGCGGTCCCAACCGGGCACCTGATACCCGATCAATTTGGTGCCGGTATCCGGGTGGTGAGTGATTTCTACACCGCGCACCAGAGCGCGGGTGATCCGGCCGGTTTCCAAAGAAACGCCTGCACCAATGGCGCGCTGGTGAAGGTTTGCCTTTCCGTCCGATGCATTGGTCGGCAGGCGCAGCATCGCCATAATCGGTTCGTCATGCAGGCAAATGACGCGCAAATCGGGCAGGCCTTCGGGGACCAGATCGGCCAAGGTCGGATCGGCGATGATCAGCGGTTCAATCAAGGCTGCATCTTCGCTGACAGTGTCGCCGGAGAAGCCGCCATCGACGACTTTCTGGATGTGATGCATTACATCTGTCACCGTTAACGGAGTGCCTGAGCCTTTATACCAGACATCCCCCTCCCGCCTAACGGCGAGCAGAATTCCATCGCCTTGCGATCCGCGAGCGGGTTTGATCGCCCACGCATCGGGCATATCGCGAGCTGGTTTGAAAGCATTGAGTTTCTGGTGATCGTCAATCACCGCTACTGTACCGGTACAGGCGATCCCTGCGGCTTCCAATGCGACCTTAGCGGCCACTTTGTCGCGCGCTCGCTCGATTGCGCTGCGTGGATTGTATTTGGCAATCAACGCGTTGCGCATATTGATCCCGAGGATCTCATCAAGAGCGACCATCGGAATGGGTTGCATGCCGTGACCGGCTTTGCGCGGGGTTTCCTTGCCCCAGAATTGACGGAAGGATTCAAACATCGTCGGCAGATCCTATTAACCAGGTCTTGTTCACGGGAAACTTCTCAGATGCGCTGAAACGAGCCCCGAACTGGGACTCGCTATTTGGCGTGACGGGTTCTTTGTGGTCGGGGTCCGGCCTTAGTTCGACCGGTTCCACCTCTTCGAAAGAGGTGATTTCCCAGACTCTGTGGATAGGCGGACTTCGCCCATGAACGGGTTTTGATTCGTCAGGCACTTTGGGACTGTCTTGATGTTCCGCATCTTCGGGTATTCTGCGGGTGTCAGCTGCACCCACGCGCCGGTCCTCGGCGGCGCCTTCCAACGCCTCGCTCTCTCTCGCAACCCGCCGCCGTTCCAGCCAGATCGGCGCAAAACGGCCAATCTCGGTTACCCTCAATCCGCGATATCGGCCAAGTATCGCAATCGCCAGACCGGTGAAGGCCGGCATCAAAAGCGGTGACCACTCGATCAGCATGAGCGCAATGTGAGAGACCATGACAAACTGGATCACGACCGAAATCATGAATGTGTTGAATGCTTGCCAGGCGGCTTCTTTGGGTCCGTCTTTTTCCCACTGACGCCACCAGCGTTCGACCACCAATGCGCAAACGATTACCGGAAACGCATCGACTTGCAGCTGCGTGTCGAGGACCATTTGCAGACCGACAAGCACCAGCACGATCAGCGAGATCAGCACGCCTAGAAAGCCCACGCGGGTCATGCGCAATTTGAGCAAGGTTGGTGTCATCACCATGCCTGCAAGAACCGAAGAACCAAGCACGACAGGGCCCATGACCGGACCAATCTGGAGGAAGGCGAGAGCGATCAGCATCGGGGTAAACAGGCCAAATGCTTTCAGACCGATAAAGCTGCGCGCCAGCACAACCAGAAACGCACCCAATGGCAGGACCATCAAAAGGTTGGATGGTTTAAGGCCCCAGACCGCCTGTGAGGTTGCGATCCCCTCGAACGAGGATGGCATAGCAAAAAAGGTCTCGGTATTCGCGAGACCCAGTGCCACCAGCACAGCGAGGGCAAGACCCACGCCCAAGCCGATATAGAAGGGCCGCTTAACCTGAGGGGTCGCGCGCTCCCGTATCTGCCTGATTTTGGAGATCAGATCAGAATACATACCCTACCGATATCGTTAGCCGGTAGCCCTCACGCTCGCGAAGAGGTTCGTTGCTGTCTGAAAATACGTATTTGGCTTCGCCTTCGATCCGCCAGCGATCTGGCCACCAAAGCACTTCGATCTCGGGAACGACCAGTTGATCATTACGGCGCGCGCCCGCATCGGTCAGGCGGCCGTCAAAACGGGTGTTCAGAAACTCAATCGCAGGCCGAACCCGCAGATCGGGTGTAATCGGTCTTGTGTAGGATACGCGCGCTGACTGACGTTCAAATCCGCGCCGTGGATCATCCGATTCGATCGATTCTGCGCGCAGATCGAATGTCAGATAGTGGTACCGTCCTAGGCGGCGGCGATATTGTGCATCAACGCGCGGTCCCGAACCGTCTGTCTCCAGCGCAGTGCCATTATCGTAATTGCGGTCGCGCCATGTGCCGCGGACGGTGAAGCGATTGGCGCGCTCTGGTTCATATGTGAGCGCGGCGGACCCTTGAAGCTCGTCAGTGTTGCCTGATTCAGCGGTTACAAAATCATCATAGTGGCGAGCGCGAAGCTCGACTTCCCATTCTTTGCTCAGATCTTGTTGGAACTGTGCGGTGAACCGATCACGCGCGGTATCGGCGCGATCTTCGCCAAGGCGAAACACTTCGATACGGTCCGCTTCGATCCGGAACCGGGTGTCTTCATCTTCGAAATCAACGCCGACCTGAGCGCGCAGAGTAAACGCATCGCCATCGACGACCAATTGTTCATCGCGGGTCGTGCTTTCGGCGCTGATAAAGGCGAATTCCACCCGTGCATCAGGCGACAGGACCCATTTGCTGTCATCCTGAGCCAAGGCAGGCGCAGACACGAAGGCTGCTACGCAGGCTGTGGCAAAAAGGCTGAGCAGAGCACCTCGCATCGCGAAACCACGCTTCAAGACAGTCCGATTGATCATCTCAGTGGATATACGCAGGGGTCGTTTACAAAATCCTAACCCTGATTTTAAACCACGCAGATTACCGATCCCGCGCGCACACCGCCGCTGGCCGGGCGTGCAGACCCAAGATCAATTAACCAATGTTACGGGATATTGCGCAGATGCCACCCATCTGCCGCCAGTCACCTGCCACCAGTCACCTGACACCAGTCACCTGCCGCCACACGCGAGCGCGTAATTGTGGCCCTATTGGCCCAATGCAAATGCGATCCGCAGATTAAAGCGGATTGCCATCCTGATCGCGGAAAATTTCGCGTCGGCCAACATGGTTCGCAGGCCCGACCAGGCCTTCGCTTTCCATGCGCTCGATCCATTTGGCCGCGGTGTTGTATCCCACGCCCATCTGGCGTTGCAGCCAGGACCCTGAAGCTTTCTGGTTTTCAATTACGATCTGGCAGGCCTGACGATATTTGCGTTCATCGGGATTGTCTGATGCGGTCAAATCGTCTTCGAATGTCAGCCCGCCGCCATCGGCGGGTTCTTCGGTAACGGCTTCAATATATTCCGGCGATCCTTGCGCTCGCCAGAAATCTGCAACCGCCTCAACCTCTTCATCGCTGACAAACGGGCCGTGGACGCGGACCGTTGCGCCTGTGTTCGGTTTATACAGCATATCGCCCTTGCCCAGCAGCTGTTCGGCGCCTTGCTCACCCAGAATGGTGCGGCTGTCGATCCGGCTTGTAACCTTAAAGCTGATGCGGGTTGGCAGGTTGGCTTTGATAACACCTGTGATGACATCGACCGATGGGCGCTGGGTCGCCATGATCAAATGGATACCCGCCGCGCGCGATTTCTGGCTGAGCCGCTGGATCAGGACTTCGATCTCTTTGCCAACCGTCACCATCAAATCGGCAAGCTCATCCACAATCAGCACAATCTGGGGCAATGGTTCGTAATCGAGCTGCTCTTCCTCGTACAATTGTTCGCCAGTGTCGGGGTCAAAGCCTGTTTGTACGCGCCGGCCAAGCGGTTTGCCCTTGGCCGCAGCGGCCCGGATCTTTTCGTTAAAGCTGTTGATGTTGCGCGAATTGATCGAGCTCATCATCCGGTAACGGCGCTCCATTTCCTCGACCGCCCATTTCAACGCGCGGACCGATTTGTGCGGTTCGGTAACCACCGGGGAAAGCAGATGCGGAATATCGTCATAGCTTTTCAGCTCGAGCACTTTGGGATCGATCAGGATCAAACGGCACTCTGCCGGTGTGAAATGATACAGCAATGACAAAAGAATGCAGTTCAGGCCGACCGACTTACCCGATCCGGTGGTCCCTGCCACAAGCAGGTGAGGCATCGCGGCAAGGTCTGCCACAACCGGCTCGCCCGCGATATCCTTGCCCAGAATGATGGGCAGATTGCCTTTGTTTTCTGCGAAATCGGCACACGCGGCTAGTTCTTTAAGCATGACCATCTGGCGATCGGTGTTCGGTAGTTCGATCCCCATCACCGTCTTGCCGGGAATAGGTGAAACGCGCGCAGAGATTGCTGACATGTTGCGTGCGATATCTTCGGCAAGCCCTACGACGCGGCTGGCTTTGATGCCCGGTGCAGGCTCCAGCTCGTACATGGTGACAACAGGGCCAGTGCGAACGGCGGTAATCTCGCCTTTCACATTGAAATCGTCGAGCACGTTTTCGAGCAGGCGCGCATTGCGCTCCAATGCCAGTTTATCGAGCTTTGGTCCTTTATCTTCGGGCGGTTCGGCCAACAATTCCAGACTCGGCAAATTGTAGGCGGCGAACATATCGCGCTGGTTCTGCTTTGCTGGCGCGGCTTTTTTGGGCGGTGCGGAAGGATCGGATATCTCGGGTGCACGCCGCGGCGCAGGCTCGGGGCGGTCCGGTGAAGGTTCGGTTTTGAGTTTGGCTGTGCGCCGCGCTTTGTCTGCCGGGGCTTCGATTTCGTCTTCGTCAACATAGGTAAGGCGCGGCTGCCGCTCCCACCGGATAAAGGGAATGCGCGACAGAGCAGCTGTGCCGACTGCGCTTTCGCCAACAAATTCCGGCAAGGTCAGCAATGCACGCCAATCTATCGCGAAGACCCGCGTCAACAGGCCAACTCCGCCCGCAAGACAGGCGACCAACGCGCCCAGAATGATCCAACCTGATGCGCTATCGCCAAACCGGTTCGCGATTGCCTCAATCGCAGATGCACCGAGCAGGCCGGAAATTCCGCCCAATTGCGCAGGCAATGTGCCGCCCGGACCATCGAATGCAAGCGACAGAAACGTGGCCAAAAGGACTATAGCCAAAAGCAGCAAGCCCACAGGCCGCCACCAGCGGGTGGTTTCAGGCTCATCGCCGTTTTCAACATCGCGCCACAATTTTCGCGCTGAAATATACAGTAAAGGCAGCAGCAAAATGGCGGGCAGGCCAAATGTGAACAGCACGCGATCGGCGGCCCAGGCGCCGCTTGCACCCATCCAGTTGCTCACTTGGTCAGGGGATGCCGCGGTCGATGGGCTGGGGTCAGTCTGGGTATAGCTCATCAAAGCAAGCGCAAGGAAAACCATCGCCGCCAGCAGCATGGCTGCGCCCGTCATTTGCGCTGCACGGCGCAAACTGCGCCGCAATCCTGCGCGCCAGTCTGCGGTTGATTTTCGAGTGTTGATAGCGCGGGTCGCCATGGGTTGCTCCTATTGGAACACACCATGAATCCTCGGAGAGTCCGGGTCAAGCGGCGTGAGACTAGCTGAGCCCGTCAATCGCGGCCCATCGCGGCCATTTGAGAGTCCGTGCGCGGCCAGAATCCATCCCGCCCAAGGCAATAACAGGGGACCTTGAGTGCTGTGCAAGCAAGCGGAACCGGACCGGGCCGAGCGTTTGGCCGCCGGGATGTGTGCGCGTGGGAAATATTGGTGAAATCAGAACGGCATCTGAACCATATCGGTTTGCAAGACCGACCTCGCGCAGATCATGCGCGCTAGAAAGGTGCAGCAAGCCGCGTCTTTTGGGAGTAAGCGCGCGGGGCGGACCATAAACACCGTCTGCGCCCCATTCTGCCGCTGTCAGCGCGCTATCGGCCAGAATAATTACATGTCCGGCACCTATGGCGATCCGGCGCAAGGCGCGAAACCTTTTGAACCGCGCGCGGTCATGCAAATGATAATGCCGGTAAATGAAACCGGAGCCCTTGGGCAATCGCCGCAGCGCGCGTTCAAGCACGGAATCGTTGCGATGATCCGAAATCAACCAGATTGCAGGGAGGGATTGGTCTTGCGGCACTTGGCGCTTATAGCGCGCAACCATGGAAAATGCAGCCACCCGTCTCGCCGAAGTCAAAGCCAATATCGCGCGCATTTGCAAACCTGCGCGGCGTGAGGTCGACGACGTCACTCTAATTGCAGTCAGCAAAACCCATCCGACTGATCGGATCACACCGTTGCTGGAGGCCGGTCACCGCGTGTTCGGTGAAAACCGCGTGCAAGAGGCGCAGGAAAAATGGCCCGCTTTGCGAGAGCAATACCCGGATGCCGAAGTGCATTTGATTGGCCAGCTGCAATCGAACAAGGCCGAAGATGCAGTGCAATTGTTTGATTGTATCCATGCCCTTGATCGACCGAGCCTGCTCAAGGCCTTGGCCAAAGCGATGGACAAGGCGGGCAAACGTGTCCCGTGTTTTGTGCAGGTGAATATCGGGGACGAAGATCAAAAAGGCGGATGCCCGATCAACCAACTGCCCGACTTTCTCGGGAAAGTGCGCGATGCCGGCGTTCCTATTGCCGGTCTGATGTGTCTGCCTCCTGCGGATATTGAACCGGCGCCTTTCTTTGCGCTTCTCGCCAAACTTGCCCGCGACAATGATATTCAAGGATTATCGATGGGTATGAGCGGCGATTATGAAACTGCCGTGCAATTGGGCGCGACGCATATCCGGGTTGGTACGGCTCTGTTCGGTCCGCGCGGTGGCTAAACCGTTTGAGCAGTTTGAAAAACGGTGGCTGGCACGTTTGAACGAAGGGGCCACCGCGCACTTTCACCACGCTCCGCTAATTTCAGGCACAGGCCTTTACTTGGCCGCCGCTGACGCGTTCGTGAGCGGTTTGGGCTATAAGCCAATTGGCTTTAACTGGGAATTGCTCGATCCTGTGCGCGATGCAGGTTCAGCGCGGTCTGCACTTGGCCAATTGGCTGCGGCATTTGCCCATGACATCGGCAATCCTTCAAACGAATGGCTTGGACAAGCGGCGGCGGCAGAATGCGCAGAGGCACTTTATGGCGCATTTGATCCTGCGAGTTTGACGGTCGTCTCAAACCGCTATGACGGGCTTTGGAACCCGATTTCGGGCGCTTCGGTTGAATGGGGATTTGTCTGTTTTGACGACGCAAAGATCGCCCTGCTGCTGATCACGGATGCATAAAAAAGGGGCGCCCCTGCGGACGCCCCCTTTCAATTATGTCGCTGTCAGCGTCCGAATTAGAATTCGAACAGAGCCTCAACACCGATATTCCGGCCGCGTTGCAGCGGCGAGAACGTGCCGCCACTCGGCGCATCGCTGAAGGGTTGACGCACACCGGTAGAACGCGGTCCGGGAAATGGCAGCTGCGTGTCACCGCCGGCCTGAACCTGATCGAACAGGTTACGACCATAGACCGAGAAGGACAGGCCATCCATCGGGGTTACCCATGTGATGTTGGCTTCAAGGTTGCTCATGTCCTGAATGAAACCGAGATTGTCATCGGTATAGGCGAACTCGTCGCGATACTGATAATTCACGCGGGTCAGGATTTCGCTGTCGCCCAGGAACAGTTCATGGATAAAGCCCATGCCCCACGTTACTTCGGGAACGCGCGGAATCCGCAGAGCGAAATCGGCATCGGTGATGATACCGCGACCATCGCCGGAAATGTCGAACAGAATGTCATCATATTCGTCATCAATCAGACCGATATTCGCGGTGATGATCAGCGAGTCAGACACTTTCATACGCGCTTCTGCTTCAAATCCGAGGATCGTCGCATCGGCGGTGTTTACGATGTTCTGCACCACACCTGCACCCGGATCGGCCAGGTTAACTTCGCGCTGCATATCCCGGACCTTGGTCATGTAACCGGCCAGGTTCAGGGTAAAGGCGCCGTCGACCGTCTGGAATTTACCGCCAATTTCAAAGTTATCGACCTGCTCTTCGCCAAAGAAGAGGTTGCCGGTTTCCTGAACGGCGAATTCAAAGACAGGGATGTCGGTGATCCGGAAATTGTATCCGCCCGAACGGAAACCGCGGGTCCAGTGACCATAAACCTGGCTGTCATTGAATTCATACTGCACGCCGAGTTTAGGCGAGAGATTGCGGAAGGTAACGCTGTCTGAAAAACCATTGTCTTCGGTCGGAATGAACGAATTCACTCCGCTTGTCGGACAGCTTCCGTCGATTACCGAACATTCGGCGCGCGGGCGGATGAAGGTGACATCTGCGTCCTTGGTTTCCTGGCTCCAGCGGATACCGCCAATGACCGAGAAACCGTCCGTCAGGTAGAACTGGCCGTTGGCAAATACGCCAAGCACTTCGTGTTCCTGACGGCCGCCACCGTAGAAAGTGAGCGGGGTTGCAACCGGAATATCGCGGCGCTCAGTATAGGCGAGGTTTTGATCAAAGTAGAAACCGCCGAACGTCAGGTCGAAACGGTCGGTCGAGATTGCATAGCGCAGCTCGTTCGAAATCTGGTCCTGCTCTGTGTCAGTGCTTGAATGGAACAGGAACAACGGTGTTGAATCGATGTCCGCATCGGTCGCCGCGACATAATCGCGGTAGCCAAAGATATTGGTAAGCGTACCCGGGCCGATGTCCCATTCGGCGGTGACCGAGCTGGTCCAGATTTCGGTATCGTAGAAACCGCGATTATCGATCGCGAAGTCGAATGTATCACGCTCAAAAATGCTGCGGTTCTGGCCGTTTGGTCCGTCACCGGCTGATTCGAAGTAGTCCAGTTTACCTGTGATCGTCAGGTCACCAAAACGCGCTTCGAGTGCACCGCGAAGGATCGTGGTTTCGGCGAGGCCAAAATTCGAGCCATCGAACAGGTTCTCAAAATAACCCTGATCGTTGTTGTGATACGCGGCGACTTTGAACAGCAGCTTATCTTCGATGATCGGGCCGCTTACAACGCCGCTGACGGTGTAGTTTTCGCCGCCACGGCCTTCATCGATCGGGCCATCGACAGCTGCGCGGAATTTGCCGCGGAAGTCTTCCGATGGGCTGGTCGTGTTGATCAACACTGCGCCGCCGGTCACGTTGCGACCGAACAGCACGCCTTGTGGACCGCGGAGGATTTCGACGCTCTCAAGGTCAAAAATGTCGAACACAACGCCGCCGTTAATGCCGAGGTATACGCCATCGACAAATACACCAACGGTCGGATCGATCGAAGGGATCGAGGAGTTGATGCCAAGTCCGCGGATCGAGAAGTTCGCGGTGCCGCGGCTCGTTCCGATCTGATCGAGTGATACGTTTGGCGCCTGGAATGTCAGGCCCTGAACATCGCGGACTTTGAACGCTTCGAGTGTGTCAGCGTTAAAGGCGGTGATGGCCAAAGGCACGTCTTGAACGTTTTCAGCGTTCTGGGTTTTGGTGCCAGTGACAACGATGTTGCCGATATTGGCCAATGAACCGCGTGCCTGTGGTTCTTCTTCTTCTGCCGCTTCATCAGCAGCCGGGGCGTCTTGGGCTTGGGCTGCGAAAGGCAGTGCAGCCGAGCTGCACAGCAGCAATGCAAACTTAGTCAGCGCCGGCATGCGCCGCGCAGTGGTACGAATAATCATGTAAATTTGCTCCGAAACGTAGGGGCGCCGGCCAATACAGGTCTGTTTTTAAAATGCAACCGCTAGTGTCAGGCTATTCTACGAGCGGCATAGTCAGTGCGACATTATGCGTCTTCCAAGAGCCGCTGCTTGCGATCACTTGCCGCCTCCAGAAGCGCTTTCTCGATCTCTGCCAGACGCTCCGCAACCAAGACCTTTGCGCCGGTCAGATCGGTGACATAAAACGTATCGACAGCGGTTTCGCCGTATTCGGTAATGTGCGCTGATTGCACGATCAGGTTCGCTTTATAAAGCGCATGGGCAAGCCGGTTTAACAAAGCCGGTCGGTCCCGCGCCGATACTTCGATCACGGTGAAGTGGTTGGACGCGGAATTGTCAAAATTGACATGCGGCGCAACATTAAAAGCCTTTGCGCGCGCATGGTTGAGCGGCCGCGCGGCAAGCTTGGGTACCAGTTCCCCTTGCCCGAGCAAGGCTTTGCGAATGCCCTCTTTAAGCCGCGATATCTGGGTCTCCTCGCGGAATGGTTTGGCATGCAGATCTTGCACCAGGAAATTATCAATCGCATAGCCGTTTGACGCGGTATGAATGCGTGCATCGATGATGTTTGCCCCGGCAAGGTGAATTCCGCCAGCCATGCGATAGAACAATCCGGGGTGATCGGGCGCAATGACACTGACAAGCGTGGCGCCGCGTTCTTCATCGACTTCGCAGTGGATCGACAGGTGATCTTTGATCCGCCGCGCCTCTTCATACTGGATCAGGTTTTTGGCGATGATGTCTTCGGGTTCGGCGATCCAATAGGCATCGGTCAAAATATCCCCGGCCTGGACAACGAGGTGAGATTTTTCGCCTAGCAGCTCTGTCGTTGCAGCCTTTTTCGCAGCGACCCGCTCGGCCCGGCCATGGCGTTTATGGCCAAGCCGCATCAGTTCTTGCGACGCGTCATACAATTCGCCCAGCAGCTGGCCTTTCCAGCTGTTCCATGTCCCCGGCCCCACCGCGCGAATATCGACTGCGGTCAGGATCGCGAGATTGCGAAGGCGATCCAGATTTTGGACCTCTCCTACAAAGTCCTCGATTGTTTTGGGGTCGGTCAAATCGCGTTTTTGCGCGGTTGAACTCATCAAAAGGTGTTGCAGGATGAGCCATGCCACCAGATCGGTTTCCTTGGCATCCAATCCAAAGCGCGGGCACAGTTTGTGGGCAACCTCGGCCCCCAGAACCGAATGATCGCCGCCGCGGCCTTTCGCGATATCGTGCAGCAAGACAGCGACATATAAAGCGCGCCGCGAGCTGACCTTGTGAATCTCACGGGTTGCACGCGGGTGGTCTTTATCCAGCAGGCCGCGTTCAATCTGGCTAAGCAATCCAATGGCGCGGATCGTGTGTTCATCCACGGTGTAGTGATGATACATGTCGAATTGCATCTGCGCGTTCACGCGGCCAAAATCTGGCACAAATCGGCCAAATACGCCCGCTTCATTCATCCAGCGAAGGGCAGTTTCAGGGTCGTTGCGCCCGCCAAGCAGGTCAAGAAACAGGGCGTTGGCGCGGGCATCCTTGCGGATCGCTGCATTGATCAATTTCGAATCGCGGTCTGTCTGCCGCATGGTTTCAGGATGGATTTCCAAACCCTCGGCCTCAGCCAATTGGAAAATTTCAACGAGCCGTACCGGGTCTTTTGCGAACCAGTCATCGCCGGGCGCGCGCAAACGGCCGCCTTCGACCATGTATCCTTTGAGTTCGCGTCTTTTCTGGCTCCAGCCGGCGAAAAATCCGCTGCGGATTTTGGATTTCGACGATTCTTCCTCAAGGTGGGACAAGAACACGCCGGTCAGACTGCCGACGCGCTTTGCCTGCATAAAATAGTATTGCATGAAGCGTTCAACCGCGCTTTTGCCCGGACGGTCGGCAAAATTCATGCGTTCGGCAACCTGCCTTTGCAGGTCAAAAGTCAAACGGTCTTCTGGCCGATCGGTTAGCACGTGCATGTGACACCGCACCGCCAGCAAAAACCCCTCGGCTCGGCGAAAGCCGCGATATTCCGCGTTGGTGAACAGCCCGACATCAACCAATTGAGCGGCTGAATCCACACGGTGGGTGTATTTGCCAATCCAATACAAGGTCTGAAGATCGCGCAGCCCGCCTTTGCCTTCCTTGACATTAGGCTCCACGACATAACGGCTGTCGCCCATGCGCTTGTGCCGCTGGTTTCGTTCATCAAGTTTTTGCGTCAGAAACAGCTTTTCGCTGCCGCGCACTACATCCTTCCAAAACCGTTGACGCAGCTCTTCATAAGTCGCCTGATCCCCCCAGACCAGCCGCCCTTCAAGCAGCGCCGTGCGGATGGTCAGATCATCGCGCGCCATTTTCATCGTGTCGGCAATCGTGCGGCTCGAATGGCCCACCTTCAGGCCAAGATCCCACAGCACGTACAGCATCGCTTCGATCACCTGTTCGCACCACGGCGCGCGCTTCATCGGCGTGATAAAGGCGATGTCGATATCGGAATGAGGGGCCATTTCTGCGCGCCCGTAACCGCCGACCGCCAAGATCGCGAGCCGCTCGGCTGCGGTCCGGTTATGGACGGGATAGACGTGCTCGGTCACGTAATCATGGATCACGCGGATCACCTGATCGACCAGAAAGGCATGGCCGGCGGTGCAATCGTGCCCGGCGGAGGGTTTTTTCAAAAGCCTGTCGGCAAGCTCGGCGCGGCCCGCATCCATCGCTTCGCGCAGGGCGGCGATGACGGGCATTCGGGCTTTTTCGCCATGCTCGTTGACGAGGTCGTTCATCTGCTCGGTCAGAGCACGGCGATCAACAATTGCACGCTGTTTGGGAACGCGGCGGCTGGGGGGTGTCCAGTCAGTCATTGCGCCTCTTTAGCAGGTAAAGAGGCGCAATGAACTGAACTTTCTAAAAACTCTTGCCTGATTAGGCCGAAGCGAGCTTTTCGGTGTATTCTGCGCGCAGCGTCTTTTTGTCGATTTTCTGCGTCCCAAGGCGCGGGAGCACATCGGCAACCGGGAAAATATGCTCTTCCAGTGGCACCTTGAACGGCGCCGTGTGGCTGAGCAGAAATTCGCGCATTTGCGCCGCGCTCATCGGATCACGCCCTTCTTTTACGCGGATCACGGCTGCCGGCACTTCGCCCATACGTTCATCGGGAAGACCAAATACAGAGCATTCGGCGATATCATCATGCGCGTAGATCGCATCTTCCACTTCGATACAGGAGATGTTCTCTCCCCCGCGAATGATGATGTCTTTCTTACGATCAACGATGAACAGATATTCGTCTTCATCAAGATAACCCAGGTCACCCGTGCGGAAATACCGGTCATCGGTAAAGGCATCCCTGGTTGCCTCGTCATTGTTCCAGTAGCCGCGGAAATTGGCGACCGAACGGATGCAAACCTCGCCAATAGCGCCCTGTTCAAGCTTGTTACCGTCATCATCAAGAATGGCGAGATCGACCAAAGGCCGCGATGGGCGTCCGGTGGAGCCGGGCTTTGCAAGGTAGTTTTCGTTGAAATTGCCGCACCCGACCGCATTGGTTTCGGTGAGGCCATATCCAAGCAGAGGGAATCCTTCGGGGAACGCTTTTTTGATCTTGGTAACGTGTTCAACCGGACGCGGAGCGCCGCCAGCGGCGAAGCTCTTGCACGATGAAAGGTCGTATTTCTCGCGGTCTGGGTGGGTCGCCATCTCGTAACTCATCAGCGGCACGCCGACGAAATAAGTGACCTTTTCGGACTCCATCAAACGCAGCGCTTCTTCGGCGTCCCATTTGGGCATCAACACAAGCTTGCGCGCGATTGCATAGCTTTGCAGGAACAGCGGAATTTCGCCGGTCACATGGAACAGCGGAACCGCGATCAATGCGCATGGCTGTGCGCTCACATCCTGACCCTGACTTTCCAGCAGAATCTTGGCCATCGCACTTTGCGCGACGTAATTCATCACACCGTTCACAACGCCGCGATGATCGGACCAGGCACCTTTGGAATTGCCGGTCGAACCTGATGTGTACAGGATGGTCGCAATATCATCTGGCCCGATCTGGCCCAGCACCTGCATGGCAACAGACGATTGCAGATCGGCCGGCTGAGCCCAAATGCTGGACAGGCCTTCTGATGGTGCATTGTGATCTATCAGGATCAGTTTGGCCGAATGGTCGGTGCCCTCCAGCCGCTTTGCCCGGCCAACATCTGCCAGAACGATCTTACATTCCGCCAGACGGACGCCGTAAGCCAGCTCTTCCCCGACCCAGAACCCGTTGAGCAATGTGGCGCAGCCGCCAGCCATGATGATGCCCATATAGGCAATCATCCAGTTGGCAGAGTTGCGCGCCGCGATTCCGATCCGGTCGCCTTTTTCGACGCCGTGATGTTTGACCAAACCTTCTGCAACGCAAACTGCCGCAGCATAAGTATCGCCAAAGGTCAGACGCAGATCGCCATCCACCAGAAACGGCACATCCTTATGCTCGTTGCAAAAGTGCGCAAAATAATGCGCCAAGGTGGGGGGAGCGCCTGCGAAGGTAGGCATTTCGACACCATCACGATCAAACGGTACGGTGACAAATGGCTGACCTTCTTTGGTCAGTTCGCCCATGATCGCTTCAAGCGCATTGTCCAGCTGGGTGGCCATGCGAATTTCTCTCCTTAAGGTCTAATCCATCCTTGTGAGCTGCTCTCTGCGGAACCTGCTCTGTGTGCTGTGACCAAAGCCGAAAAGGTTATCAGGCCGTTTCTAACAAGCCTTTCCCCAAACGCCCGGCTGTGCCACAAGCCGCCCGACCGAAGTCGCGTTTGCGGCTTTTGAAAAGCTATTAAGAGGTTCCACGGGTGCTGTCACTACTTGCTGCAAGCGGCGCCGCTGCCGATCCGATTTACTGGTCCGATCTGGGCCTGTTTCCGGGCTTTGACCTCGGCTTTTTTACGCTACGGTTCTATTCGCTTGCGTATCTTATTGGTGTGCTGTTCGCATATTGGCATTTATCAAAAATGCTCAAACAGCCGGGCGCCCCGATGGCGCAACGTCATGCTGATGATTTGTTCTTTTATTGCACGCTTGGGGTCATTTTGGGTGGCCGCATCGGCTATTCGATTTTCTACCAGCCGAATCTTTGGTCCAATCCGCTGGACGTGCTCAAACTGTGGGAAGGCGGGATGAGCTTTCACGGTGGTTTGATCGGCGTGCTGCTGGCGATCGCTTGGGTAACGCGCAGCGGACAGCTCTCTTTCCTGAGAGTGTGTGATTATATCGCTGTCAATGTGCCGATGGGTATGATGCTCGGGCGGCTGGCGAACTTTAACAATGGCGAGCTGTGGGGCCGGGCCAGCGATGTGCCGTGGGCAATGGTATTTCCCGATCCGCGCGCTGGCGAAATTGCGCGCCATCCCAGCCAGCTGTATCAGGCCGGTCTGGAAGGGCTTGCGCTGCTGATTGTGTTGATGCTCTTGTTCTGGAAGACCAATGCGCGCTACCGCCCTGGTCTGCTTGTGGGTGTGTTCACTCTGGGTATGGGGATCGCCCGCTTTGTTAACGAATTCTTTCGTGAACCTGATTCACAATTGGCAGAGTTCGCAGCGCGAACCGGATTATCGATGGGGCAATGGCTAACAATACCGCTGATCTTGATTGGGTTGATTGTAACGCTTTACGCGGTGACGCGGAAACCGGTGGGAACCGGCAGCGTGAGCGAGACGAAGCCAGCCTGAATGAAAAGGGCGTGTGGCGCCCGCGCGGTCTGCAACTGATCGATCCTGAAATCGCAAAAGACGCGCCCGCCCCGGATGAAGCCGGGGCGAAAGCCGCGCGTGAGGCGGAATTGAAAGCGCAGGCAGCTGCGAAAGCAGAAGCGGCTCAGAAAGCAAAAAAGCGCGAAGAGGCTGCAAAGCAAGCCGAGCAGGAAGCTCGGCAGTTGGCGCAGCGTAAAGCCAAAGACGAGGCCGATGCAGCGGCTGCGCAGAAAGCCGAAGCTGACGCGAAAAAGGAAGCGGCAGCAAAAGCGAAAGCGGAACGCGAGGCGGCGGTTCAAGCCGAAGCCGAAGCGTCCAAACAGGCCGAGCTGAAGGCGCAGGCAAAGGCCAAAGCAAAAGCCGAAGCCGAAAAGCAGAAACAGGCTAAAGCCGCAGCGGACGCCCAGAAGCAGGCGGAGCTTGCAGCGAAGAAGGCCGAGGAAGAAGCGCGCAAACGTGCCCGCGAGGAAGCCGAGCTTAAGGCCAAAGCCGAAGCCAAAGCAAAAGCCGAAGCCGAGGAAAAGGCGCGCAAAGCGGCCGCGGCCAAAGAGCAGGCCGCCGAAGAAGCACGGGCGAAAGAGCTCGCCTCGCTTGATCTCGACAAGACGTTCCGCCGTCTGATCCGGGAAAACGGACCACTCAGCCTCGCTCAGTATATGGGCGAAAGCAACGCGCGGTATTACGCGAGCAGAGACCCCCTTGGCGATACCGGTGATTTCATCACTGCGCCCGAAATCAGCCAGATGTTCGGCGAGCTGGTCGGCCTTTGGATTGCCGATTTGTGGGTGAAGATGGGTGCATCGAAGAACATCCATTTTGTCGAACTGGGGCCGGGCCGGGGAACGCTGAGCAAAGATGCGCTCAAGACTGCGGGCAAATACGGGTTTGATCCGCATATCCATTTTGTCGAAGGATCGCTGGAGCTGCGCAAATTGCAGCGCAAGGCTGTGCCTACGGTGCGTTTCCATCATGATCTTTCGACCTTGCCGGATGATCGCCCGCTATTGATTGTTGCGAACGAGTTTTTCGATGCCCTGCCGATCCATCAGCTGGTCCGTTCGGCGGATGGTTGGCGAGAGCGAATGGTTGGCCTTGAAGGCGACAATTTCGCCTTTGTCGCTGGCGATAAACCGATGGATGCAGTTGTCCCGCCCAGCTGGAAAGAGGCACCGCAAGGCACGATGATCGAAACAAGTGCGGCCGCATCGACAGTGATGGCCGAGATCGCTCGGCGACTTACGAATCAGGGCGGCGCTGCTTTGATCATTGATTACGGCGCGGCAGAATTACGGTCAGGCTCCACCCTGCAGGCGTTGAAAGAGCATACCAAGGTGGACCCGCTTGCGCATCCTGGCGAGGCGGACCTGACCGCGCATGTTGATTTTGAGCTGTTGCAAGCGGTCGCCGCCAAAAACGGCGCGGAGGTCATGGGTCTTCAAACTCAAGGCGAATGGCTGCGGCAATTGCACATCGACACCCGGCTGGAGGCACTTAAGCGGCAATCTCCGAAAATGGCGGATCAGTTGCAGCGGCAACGGGACCGGCTGGTCGAAGATGATCAGATGGGCTCTTTGTTCAAGGTGCTGGGCGTTTGCGGTCGCCGCTGGCCGATTGGGGAAGGGTTTCAGTAACCCCGTGTAACCTTTGGGCCGCATTGCCCGTATGGTATGTATATATTCGGGAGAGAAACCATGATCACGCGTGCTCTTGTATCAGTTGCGTCAGTTGCCGCGGCCTTTACCCTCGGCATGTCGCCGGCCTTTGCTGCTGATCCGGTGAATGGACGGTGGATTACCGAAGACAAGGACGCAGTGGTCACGATTCAATCGTGCGGCGCGGTGACCTGCGGGACGATTTCCCGCTTTCTGGTGCCTCCGCCTGATGGACCGGGCCAGCGCGATATCTACAATCCTGACCCCGCAAAAAAGAAACGCAAGCTGTTGGGCCTGCCGATTTTGACACAGTTCAAAGCCGAGGCGGCGCAGTGGCGGGGACGGATTTACGATCCCAAAAGCGGCAAGAGCTATCGCTCGATCCTGCGCCGGAAAGACGCCAACACGCTGGAGGTGAAGGGGTGCATCGGCCCGTTTTGTCAAACGCAGCTTTGGAAACGCGCGAAATAAACCGATCAAAGCCCGATTTTTTTGGCCAGCTCTGCCGCCGCGTCGGCGGGGCTGAGTTTGCCTTCGCCCTCGCGGTCCACTGCGAAATTTGCCTCCCGCATAACCTCGACGCTGATCCCGCCGATCAGGGGCATTAGCGCCTCTGCAATGGCGTCTTCACCGGCGACGCGCGGGGACATCATGACCATCGCATCATAGCTGGGCAGAGCCTCGCGCGGGTCCTCCAAAATGATCAGCCTGTCTGCCGCGATGCGGCCATCGGAGGTGTAGGCGCTGATCACGTCGGCTTCGCCCGAACGCAGCGCGTTGTACATGAAAGTGGGTGAGAAATTACGCGTCTCGCCAAATTCCATTCCGTACGCATCGCGCACTGCAATCCATTCGGGCCGTTCAAAGAATTCCGGGTCGCCTCCGACAGTGAGATTGCCTGCCACCGGCACCAGATCGCCGAGCGAAGTTATGCCAAGCGCGTTTGCGCGGTCTGCGCGCATGGCAAAAGCATAAGCGTTCTCAAAACCCAGCCGCCCGAGCACCCGAACTCCGTTTTCCTCGCGCTCCCACGCTTTGATCGTTTCATACATCGCATCACGTCCGGGATTATCGGTCCGTTTGAGATTGTTGGTCCAGATCGTACCGGTGTAATCGACCGAAACGTCGATATTTGAAGAGGCCACGGCGCTGTGAACCACCGCCGATCCCAATCCGTCACGATATTCGACTTCGAACCCGGCTTTCCGAAGCTGCGCGCCGATGAGCTGGGCAAGGATATATTGCTCTGAGAATTGTTTGGAAGCGATAACGATCGGGCCCAGATCACCGTCTTCGCGCTGTTCACCGAACCAGTCATCACCGAATTGGAATATGATCGCAGCCATCAGCCCGAGCGCTACGGCGAGAAACCCGCTGCCATATTGCCAGCGATTGCGGGCCGCGAGACCGCGTTCAATCAAGCCGAGCAGCATATCGGTCACCAAAGCCAAGGCAGCGCTGGCGAAACAGCCTGCCAGCACCAAAGCCCAATTCTGGGTCTGGAGGCCGGCAAAAATTGGATCTCCCAGGCTGGGTTGCCCGATGGTGGTGGAAAGCGTCGCTGCGCCGATGGTCCAGACGCTGGCGGTGCGGATCCCTGCCATGATGAACGGCGCGGAAAGCGGGGCTTCGACAAGGCGTAATTTTTGCCATTTTGTCATGCCGACGCCGTCTGCGGCTTCTAATACGCCCGGGTCCAGATTGGCCTGAGCCGTGACTGCGTTTCGCAAGATGGGTAAAAGCGCATAGAGCGCCAGCGCAAGCAAAGCGGGCAGAAATCCAAGCGTCGGCAGGCCTTCGCCAAAAACGCTTCTTAAGGAAAGCAGGATCGGGAAAAATAACGCGAGCAAAGCGAGCGCAGGGATTGTCTGGACCAGACTGGCAAAGCCCAGTGCCACGCGGTTCACCGTTTGCGAACGGCTGGCCCAGACTGCGAGCGGCAAGGCCACTGCAATGCCGAGCCCGATTGCGCTGGCTGCCAAGACGATATGGGCGGTAAGTTTGTCACCAAGGCCAAAGAGGATTTCAGCAAAATCTTCCATCAGGCTTTAACCGCGCCGGGCGCGCCAGCTTCCATAGCCGCCAGCCTTTCAGCCTGATGGCGCGGGACCGATACCAGACCCTGCGCGATTTCACCGCCTTCGCCTTTGAGCAATTGGTGCGGGGTGCAATCTGCCTGGAGCTGGCCCGAATCCATCACCAGAACGCGGTCCGCCAGCAGCAAGGCCTCGGCCATATCATGGGTCACCATGATCGTTGTCAGGCCCAACCGTTCGTGCAGCTCGCGCACTTTCTCACCCAGCGCATCGCGGGTAACCGGATCGAGCGCGCCGAAAGGTTCATCCATCAAAAGCAGTTCGGGATCACCGGCCAAAGCGCGGGCAACCCCGACGCGCTGACGCTGACCGCCGGACAGCTCATCCGGCATCCGCTCTGCCATGTCCGGCTCCAGCTCCACCAGTGTCAGCAGCTCTGCAATCCTTGCATCCGGCAGAGTTTCGCCCGCCAGTTTAGGCCCGATGGCGATGTTTTCTCCCACGGTGAAATGCGGGAACAGGCCGATGCCTTGAAAGACATATCCAACGCGGCGGCGCAATTGCGAAGGTTTGAGTGTGGTTACGTCCTCACCATTGAAGAGCACGCAGCCCTCGCTTGGCGTGATAAGCGTATTGACCATTTTAAGCAGGGTCGATTTGCCGGAACCGGATGCCCCGACCAAAGCGACAAAGCTGCCTTCGGTGATCGTGCAATCGATGCCGCCCACGGCAACCACTTCGCCCGAAGCGCCATATCGGCGAACGACCTTGTCAAAGGTGAGAACGCCGGGTGAATGATTGGACAATGCCATATTGTTAAGTGCGATAGCCGCAGCAGCGCTATTGGGCCAGCCTCTCAAGCGGAAGCGTGATTTCGACCTGCAAGCCTTCACTGCGCCAGGCCTGTTTGATTGTGCCGCCCATCTGTTGCTCAATCGACATTTTGATCAGACGCGATCCGAATCCGGTGTTTTCGGGCGCAGCCGTTTCCGGGCCGCCTGTTTCCTGCCAGCTGATAGCCACAGCATCGCTTGTGCGTTTGATTGTGATCGATAGCTTTCCGCCTGCCACACTCAAGGCACCATATTTTGCAGAGTTGGTGGCGAGTTCGTGGAACGTCAAAGCCAGGGGCGTCGCAGAACGCCTGCCGGTGGGCACATCATCACCTGAAATGCTGACCGCAGAGTTACCCTCAGTGCCGTACGGCGCCATCAGAATAGTCAGCAAATCTATCAGGTTTTCTTCGGATGGCTTGCCCATCTGCAAGGCAAATTCCTGAGCCCTGGAGAGCGCGCGAATATTGTCGGCAAGCATTGCGCCGAATGCTTTATGCGCAGGATCATTGTTAGAATGCAGCGTTATCAATCCGATGATCACGGAAAAGATGTTCTTGATCCGGTGCGCGAGCTCTCCGGCCAGCAATTCGCGCTCTTGCGAGATCCGGTAGGCATCGTCGATATCGGTCAACGTGCCATACCAGCGCGCTGTTTCGGGATCGTGGGTAGAGGGCACGGCGCGGGACAGAACCCAGCGATAAGTGCCATCGGCCCGTTTCATGCGCCATTCGTCTTCAAACAGCTCAGCCGTTTTGACCGCCTCGGTAAACTTCCTAAGCGATGCGTCGTAATCGTCCGGATGGATGACTTGCCGCCATTCTTCCACGTCTCGCGGTGGAGGAAGGCCGGTTGTTTTCTCCCAGCGCGCATTGAAGTAATCGAACCGTCCGCCTGCTGCGGCTGACCACGCAATGTCGGGTACGCTATCAAGCACAAATTGAATGCGCTGCGCGCTGAGTTCTATTTCGGTTCCGGTGCGATTGGCCTCGCGGTGCGCTTCGATGCGCCGCATTACCGCCTCAGCCAGCACCTTGAGCCCTTCTTTCTGGACCGCGCCAAGTGGTTTGTCGCGCGGGATGATATCCGTAACGCACAATGCGCCCAGCGGCGCGCCTTCGCTGGAGATAAGCGGCGCGCCGACATAATATCGCAGATGCTCGGTCCCGGTGACCAGCGCATATTCGCGGAAGCGTGTGTCTTCGTTAGCGTCCAGCACTTCGAGAAGATCGTCGCCCAGCATGGTGGTTGCGCAGAAACTGGTGGAGCGCGGTGTGCAGGCCTCCGACATCCCTTTGGATGCGATGAATCGCTGATGCGCTTCATCCACCAGACTGACCGATGCCGCCGGTGCATCGCAAAGATGGGCGGCAAAACGCGCGATCCGGGCCAATTCCTCATCGCCCTGCAATGTGTCTGGATTAAAGCTGGCAAGCACAGCCAAACGCTTTGCCTCGCCGGTAAATTCCGGCGCGGGTGGGGTGCCAATCGGCCAAAGGATGGGCTCTTCGTAGGTCAGCTATCGTTCCATGCAATTGCGAACCGGATCGGCATACAACAGTCTTGAATTGCGTCAAACGCCGGAGGGACATTGGCCTTTGCGGGCGGCATTGCTAAGGCCCGAGCAACACTATCACTTTGCCGCCGGTCGATTGTACCGGCGGATATATCAGACACAGGCAGACCCGATATGCGCTCCACCCCAGATTTTGATTTCCAGCTTGGCGAAGCCGCAGAGATGATCCGCGACAGCGTTGGCCGCTTCGCCGATGAACAAATCGCCCCGCTTGCCGAAAAAATCGACCGCGAGGATTACTTTCCGCGCGCCGAATTGTGGCAGGCCATGGGCGAGCTTGGCCTTCACGGTATCACGGTCGAAGAGGCAGACGGCGGTCTAGGCCTCGGCTATCTTGAACATGTGATCGCGGTTGAAGAAGTCAGCCGCGCCAGCGCCTCGCTCGGTCTGTCTTATGGCGCACATTCAAACCTGTGCCTCAACCAGATCCGCCGCTGGGGCAATGACGAACAAAAGGCCAAATATCTGCCAAAAATGATCAGCGGCGAACATGTCGGCAGCCTCGCCATGTCCGAAGTTTCCGCCGGATCAGATGTGGTCTCCATGAAACTGAAGGCAGAGGCGACCACTAAAGACGGGCAGGACGGATATGTTCTGAACGGCACCAAATTCTGGATCACCAACGCGCCCGAAGCTGACACTCTGGTTGTATACGCCAAGACAGACGGCAACGCTGGATCGCGCGGCATAACCGCATTCCTGATTGAAAAGGGCGATGCGGGCTTCTCCATCGGTCAGAAGATCGAGAAAGTCGGCATGAAAGGTTCGCCCACAGCGGAGCTGGTGTTTGACGATTGCTTCGTTTCGGAGGACCGCGTGATGGGTCCGGTCAATGGCGGCGTCGGTGTCCTCATGAGCGGTCTGGATTACGAACGCGTGGTGCTCGCCGGATTGCAGCTGGGCATCATGCAGGCGTGTCTCGACACGGTCATTCCGTATCTGCGTGAACGCAAACAGTTCGGCAAACCTATTGGCAGCTTTCAACTGATGCAGGCCAAGGTTGCGGATATGTATGTCGCGCTGCAAACCGCTCGTGCCTATACGTATGCCGTCGCCAAAGCGTGCGATGCGGGCCAGACGACCCGCTTCGATGCGGCGGGCGTTATCCTCTATTCCAGCGAAAGCGCGTTCAAGGTCGCCGCCGAGAGTGTTCAGGCGCTGGGCGGAGCTGGCTATACCCTCGACTGGCCGGTTGAACGCTATATGCGCGATGCCAAACTGCTCGATATTGGCGCGGGCACGAACGAAATCCGGCGCATGCTGATCGGGCGCGAGCTGATCGGGGCGGCAGGGTGATGCCAGTCTACATGATCTCCCGCATGACCATCCATGACCGCGCAGAGTATGACAAATACGAAGAGCGCTTCATGGATATTTTCGATAAATTCGACGGCAAAATGCTGAGCGTGGATGAAGAGCCGCAAGATCTGAGCGGCAAATGGAACGCTACGCGGTCTGTCCTGATCGAATTCCCGAGCAAACCGCAGCTCTTCGCGTGGCTAACCTCGCCCGAATATCAGGAAATCGGCAAGTTTCGCGATGCGGGCAGCACCGCCGAGGCGATCATTGTCAAAGGTTTGGAGGAGAGCGAATGACTGCACCTGTTCTCTCATCGAAATTAGATCGTGAAGCGCCTGATGCCAAAGTGCGGTTTGCCCACAACAAATCGCTTGCCACCGGACTGCGCGCGCATGTTGCCAAGGCGGCTTTGGGCGGGCCTGAACGCAGCCGCGAACGCCATGTCTCGCGCGGCAAGCTGCTGCCCCGTGAGCGGGTGGAGCGCTTGCTTGATCCGGGCTCACCGTTCCTCGAGATCGGTCAGCTTGCGGCGAACGGCATGTATGAAGGTGACGTGAGCGCCGCGTCGCTGATCTGCGGGATCGGGCGCGTGTCGGGCCGTCAGGTGATGATCGTGTGCAACGATGCCACGGTAAAGGGCGGCACCTATTACCCGATGACGGTCAAGAAGCACCTGCGCGCGCAGGAGATTGCGCAGGAGAACCGCCTGCCTTGCATCTATCTGGTCGATAGCGGCGGCGCGAACCTGCCGCATCAGGCCGAGGTTTTTCCCGACCGCGACCATTTTGGCCGCATCTTCTTCAACCAGGCAAACATGAGCGCGCTAGGCATTCCGCAGATCGCCTGCGTCATGGGCAGCTGCACTGCGGGCGGCGCTTATGTACCGGCCATGTCCGACGAGACTGTGATCGTGCGCAATCAGGGCACGATCTTTCTCGCCGGACCGCCGCTGGTGAAAGCAGCGACGGGTGAGGAAATCACCGCTGAGGATTTGGGCGGCGGTGATCTGCACGCTAAGAAATCGGGCGTGGTCGATCATCTCGCTGAGAATGACGAGCACGCGCTGACCATCGTGCGCGATATCGTCAGCCATCTGGGCGAGAACACCGGCGCGGCGAAAGACATTTCGCTGAAAGACCCGCGCCCGCCCAAATACGATGCCGATGATCTCTATTCGATCATCCCCGATGATGTACGCGCGCCATACGACGTAAAAGAAGTGATCGCGCGGCTGGTCGATGGCAGCGAATTTCACGAATTCAAAGCGCATTACGGCAGCACGCTGGTCTGCGGTTTCGCGCATATCTGGGGCATGCCGGTGGCGATCCTCGCCAATAACGGCGTGCTGTTTTCCGAAAGCGCGCAAAAAGGCGCACACTTCATCGAACTCGCCTGCCAACGCCGCATCCCGCTGTTGTTTCTGCAAAACATCAGCGGCTTCATGGTCGGCGGGAAGTATGAGGCTGAAGGCATCGCCAAACATGGCGCAAAGCTCGTCACAGCGGTCGCCACCGCCACCGTGCCTAAGATCACAGTGGTCATCGGCGGCAGCTTTGGCGCGGGCAACTACGGCATGGCAGGCCGCGCATATTCCCCGCGTTTCCTGTTCACCTGGCCCAATGCGCGCATTTCCGTAATGGGCGGAGAGCAAGCCGCGAGCGTGCTTGCAACGGTTCACCGCGATGCGGACAAATGGAGCGAAGAAGAGGCCGAGGCTTTCAAAGCCCCCATCCGCCAGAAATACGAAGATGAAGGCAATCCCTACTATGCCACTGCGCGCCTGTGGGATGACGGCGTGATCGACCCTGCGCAGACCCGCGACGTGTTGGGGCTGGCGTTTGCGGCGACGCTGGAGGCTCCAATCGCCGAGCGCCCCGCGTTTGGCGTGTTCAGGATGTAGGCCCTGGAAACGTCATTTGCTCCAAGAGCGAGTTGTCGAAAACGAAAGCAGAAGCCATTTGCGTTTTATCAGGGAGGCTTGAGCGATGCGAAAATCCAGAACGAATTTCGCGGATTTTTCCAAGGGAAGAAATTCAGCCAGCCAATCGAGCAAGCACGTGGCTAGTGTGAAACCCGCACCCTTTCCCTTGCGTAACTCCCCCGATTGAGGGCACAGAGGCAGCTCGGGGAGAGAACAACATTGCAACATAATGAAACTCGCAGCGTCAGCCTGCTGTCACGGATTGTGAACCGGATTATCGTCTGGATCTATTCGTGGAAGGGTTGGCGGATCGAAGGGCCGCTGCCCAAGAACCTGAAAAAATACGTGATCGCGGGCGCGCCGCACACATCCAATTGGGACTTCGTGTTCTTTGCAGGCGCAACCTTTCATGAAAAAGTGCAGCCCAATTTCATGGGCAAACACACTCTGTTTCAGGGAATGATGCGCAATTTCATGCTCGATATGGGCGGAATTCCGATTGACCGGTCTGCGAAAACGAATGCTGTCGAACAGGTGGCGGCAGAATTTGCCACGCGTCAAGAGCTGGCGCTGGTGATCGCATGCGAAGGCACCCGCAAAACCGATGGTAAGTGGAAATCGGGTTTCTACAATATCGCGCAAGCAGCAAGCGTGCCGATTGTACCTGCCTTTGCCGACAATGAACGGATGGTCATCGGGTTTGGTCCGCCGATGATCCCGACGGGTAATTACGGCGAAGACCTGCTGACGCTCGCTTTATGGTTCCAGTCCAAAATTCCCGGCTATGAACGCTATCTGGTGCTGGAACAGCAGGCGCGGGATATTATCGCGGGCAAGAACGACGTTTAATGCTGCACTCGCACACTATTTTGCCGAATTGCCTTTAAGCGACACCTTTTCCACCCTACGTAAGCCCCAGTCAGGAGGGTGCGACGCGGATGGCATTGAGCGAACAGGCAAGAGCAAGCGAACGTGACCGGATCGCCCAGATGGTGCTCGATTTAGTTAAAGAACGCGGCACCGAAATCACCCATGCGGGCGCTATCAACGAAAGCGGGCTGACGCGCGGTCGGTTTGATCAAATTTTTGACGACTATGATGATCTGTTCGATGCGGTGGCGCAAAAATGGCTCCATCCGCACCTGTTGGTGATGGAGGAGGTGCTCGCAACGCACCTGCCACCGCAACGCAAAATGTACGAATTTTTCGCGCGCCGATTTGCCATTTCGCGCGAACGTTTTCGCGAGGATCCGGAATTCTTCACTATCCTTTGCGAAATGGGCGCGGCCAATATGGAGCGGGTCCGGTCGTTTGTGGATCTTGCCGATCACTATCAATGCGAGCTGATCGCCGAGGCGCAGGCGGAAGGGTTTTTCGCCGGCCTGGAAATTGATGAAACCTTGTCGCTGATCAATCAGATGGTGTCGGATTACACGCTCCCAGATGCGTTGCTGTATCTGGGTGACCGGCTGAGCGAGCAAAAACTCGCACGGATTGTCGATACGATATTCATCGGTCTTTCGGGCGAAGCAGGTAGCGAGGCTGCGGGTGTGAACTCGCTTACACTTGCGAATTAATCCCGCCGGAATTGCAGGACATTGGCTGGCCGTTTGGGCGGCGGTCGCAAGCGGTCTTCGTTAAGCGCATATTTCAGGCTTGCCCCGACCATGACCGCCGACATCGTCAAGAGCAATACGGCCCAGACCCAGTGCGGGAGCAATAATGCCGCTTCGATTTGACCCGTATCCGAAAGGATGCGTTGTCCGCCGATCACCGCAACTTCTGTGAAGAGATAATTGAAATCCGCGATCATACTCATCGCGGCGATCACACCGACGAATTGCAACACGAACCGGGCGACGCCGTCGCTGCCTTTCCATGCCGTAAAAGCGAGAGCTGCTGCGACCAGCGGGAGTACGGCAATGCCGACTGGCGAGCGGACATAGATGATCACCGATGCGAGGATAGCCGCCGAGACACCCCACAGCGATGGGCGCCACAATTTGCTATGCGCGCTCGCCATGATCAATCCGGCGCCAGCGATTGAGGGCGCGAGCGGGCCTCCTGCTGAAATCGCTGCGAGAATAAATACCGATGCGTCAGGATCAACGGCACTTTCTGCCACCCCCGATCCACTGGCGTAAATCATCAATTGTTCAAAATGCTGACCCATTAGCAATGCCGTTAAGCCGTGGCCCATTTCATGGAACCACGTTGTCAGGATCACAAACGGATAGATCAGATAATTGCCGAATGGCAGCGCGGGTAAGGCGACAACGATAATGCCAGCAAGCAACAAGCGTCCGACCTGTTCAGCCTGGCTTCCCGGTGCGACCAATGACTGCATCGCCTAAGCGCTGCTCGCCTGTTCGAGATCGCTGTCCTCGCGCGCTTTGCCATCGATATCGACACGGGTGCGATATTTCGCAGCGGCTTCCTCGTCTTCGGCTCTTTGTTCCTGAAGGATAGACCAGCTGGCAAGAAACAGGCCGGCGACAAGCGGACCCAGAACGATGCCGGAAAAACCCGCAATCGATAGCCCGCCCAATGTGGTGACCAAAATGATCCAGTCCGGAATGCCGGTATCGCGGCCGACCAGTATCGGGCGCAGCACATTGTCAGCGGAGCTGATGATAATCAGGCCTGATGCGAGCACAAAAATGCCCTCCCAGATGGATCCAGTTACGATCAGGCCGATGCCCACCGGGGCCCAAACCAGAGCGGTGCCCACTGCCGGGATCAAGGCAAGGATAGCCATCATCACTCCAAGCAGAAGAGCCGATGGCACACCGGCAATCATCATGGTGATCCCGCCAAGTGTACCCTGAACCAGTCCGACTACGCCGGAACCTTTGATCGTGGCGCGGACAATGCCGAGAAAACGTTCGGCCAGACGGTCTGCGATTTCGCGCTCCACCGGAACGGAGTGCAGGATTGTCTCGCCAATGCGCGATCCGTCGCGCAGCAGGAAATAGGTAACATAAAGGCCGAGGCCGAAGCTGAGCAGAAAGCTGAGCGCGCCGCTGCCGATTGAGACAGCAGAACTGGCGAGCATCCCGGCACTTTCACCAAGCAGATCCTGTAGCCGGTTTTGCGCCTCGGACATATCGTTCCAGCCGCTTTGATCGACCATGTCCTGAACCACTGTCGGCAACATGGCGTAAATCTGATTGGCCCATGCGGCAAGATCGATGGGATCGTCTTGAAGGGCTGAAACCAAGGTCAGCGCTTCGCCGACCACCATGGTGCCGATCCACAAAGCTGGCGCGATAACCGCGAGGAAGATGATCAACAATGTGATGATCGCGGCGGGGTTGCGCCTTCCTCCAACTTTCCTCAGCATCCACTTATAAAGCGGTTGAAACATGATCGCTGCGAGAGCTGACCATAATAGCGGGGTCGCAAACGGCCAGGCTATCCAGATCAAAAGAAAAGTGACAGCCGCCAGCACCAGCAGGAAGCTGACCTGCTGAAGCTCGAATGTGTGATGCGGTTCGCCGGTCATAATACTCCCGTATTACAGCGAAGTCGGCCCTCCGGGCCTAGATTACAAGGTGCCCGGAGATTGAGGCCGTTAAACATCAAGATTGGCGACGTTCAGGGCATTTTCCTGAATAAATTCACGGCGCGGTTCGACCACGTCTCCCATCAGGCGGGTGAAGATTTCGTCCGTGACATCGGCGTCTTCGACTTTCACCTGCAGCAAAGCGCGGTTTTCCGGATCAAGAGTGGTCTCCCACAATTGCTCTGCATTCATCTCGCCCAGACCTTTGTAGCGCTGGACGGAAAGACCTTTGCGCCCTGCGGCGAACACCGCATCCAGCAATTGGGTCGGGCTGCTGATCGTATCGTCGCCGGCGATGGCGGGCGAATCGTCAGCCTCGGCATCGGCGCTTGGCACATCATCTTCCGAAACGGCTGTGCTTCGAACAAGCCGGACTGGCGATGTGTAGGCTTCTGCTTGACCCACCGCGAGGCTGTGCAGTTTCTGTGCCTCGCTGCTGGTCAGGAACCGCGCATCAATTTCATGCGCATCGGTTACCCCGCGCCACAGCCGGGCAAACAAAACCGAACCGTCATCGCGGATGGTTGCGGTCCAGGTTGCATCGGCATCGCCAAGCTGCAGCCGCTTTGCCGTTTGATCGAGCGCTTTTGCGCGCTCATCGTTGGAAAGGGCAGGGTTGAGCGCTCCGGAAAGCGCCATTTGCTCAACCAGACCGGTTTCGTATTTGCGCGGAATAAAGGCGAGCAAGTTGCGCAGCCTTAACGCCTGTTCGATCAGATCGCGCAGATCGTCGCCTGATCGCGCTCCGCCTGCGGTTTCGAGCACGCGGCCCGACAGGCCTGCATCCACCAGATACCGGTCAAGCGCGGGCTGATCCTTCAGATACACCTCGCTGCGCCCTTTTCCGACTTTGAAAAGCGGCGGCTGCGCGATGAAAAGGTGTCCGGCTTTCACAATTTCCGGCATTTGGCGATGGAAGAACGTGAGCAGCAGAGTGCGAATATGCGCCCCGTCGACATCGGCGTCGGTCATGATCACGACTTTGTGATAGCGCAGCTTGTCGAGATTGAACTCGTCGCGGATACCGGTGCCCATGGCCTGGATAAGGGTGCCGACTTCCTTGGAAGAGATGATCCGATCGAACCGGGCGCGTTCCACATTGAGGATCTTGCCCTTCAGCGGCAGGATGGCCTGAGTCTTACGGTCACGGCCCTGTTTGGCAGAGCCGCCGGCGGAATCACCTTCAACCAGGAACAGTTCGGCTTTGGTCGCGTCGCGCTCCTGACAATCGGCGAGCTTGCCGGGCAGACTGGCAACGCTCATCGCGCCTTTACGACTCATCTCGCGGGCGCGCTTCGCGGCCTCGCGCGCGGCTGCGGCGTCGATGATCTTTTGCACGATGGATTTCGCATCAGCTGGATTTTCCTCCAGCCATTCGGTCATTTTTTCGCTCATCAAGCTTTCCAGCGGAGAGCGAACTTCTGAAGAAACCAGCTTGTCCTTCGTCTGTGAGGAGAATTTGGGATCAGGCAATTTTACGCTGACAATCGCGGAAAGACCTTCGCGCATATCCTCGCCTGTCAGGCTTACTTTCTCTTTCTTGAGCAAGCCTTCGCGGTCGGCATATCCGTTCATCGTACGGGTCAGCGCAGCACGAAACGCCGCAAGGTGGGTGCCGCCATCGCGCTGCGGGATGTTGTTGGTAAAGCACAGCACGTTTTCGTAATAGCTGTCATTCCATTGCAGCGAGACATCGATCCCGATGCCGTCCTTGTTCGCGGACACCGCGATTGGTTCTTCGACCAGCGGTTGTTTGTTGCGATCAAGATATTTGACGAAGGCCGCGATGCCGCCTTCGTAATACAGATCATGCTCAACCAGCTCTTCGTGGCGTTTGTCGCGAAGCAGGATGCGCACCCCCGAATTGAGGAAAGCGAGCTCGCGGTAGCGATGCTCCAGCTTGTCAAAATCGTAATCGGTGACGTTTTTGAATGTGTCGTTCGAATGATGGAATGTGACCCGCGTACCCTTTTTGAACCCGTTTTCGTCAGGGTTCTGGTCAACCTTGGGTGCATCACCGGTAATCTCGAGGCTTTTCACCGCCTCGCCATGCTCGAACCGCATCGAGTGTTCTTTGCCGTCACGCCAGATCACCAGTTCCAGCCATTCGGACAAGGCATTCACAACCGAAACGCCCACACCGTGCAGACCGCCTGAAACTTTATAAGCGTTGTCATCAGAGGTGTTTTCGAACTTACCGCCCGCGTGCAGCTGGGTCATGATGACCTCTGCTGCGGAGACCCCTTCGCCTGAGTGCATCCCAACCGGAATGCCGCGGCCATTGTCCTCAACTGAAACGCTGCCATCGGGGTTAAGTTCGATCAGAACCAGATCGCAATGGCCGGCCAAAGCCTCGTCGATTGCGTTATCCGAAACCTCGAACACCATGTGATGGAGGCCCGACCCGTCATCGGTATCACCGATATACATGCCGGGGCGTTTGCGAACGGCATCAAGGCCTTTCAGAACCTTGATCGAATCCGCGCCATATTCGCCCTGCATTTTTTCATTTTGCGACGGTGTAGAGTTATTCTCTGAGGTGTTTTCATCCATTGTCATTATATAGGCGCTGCACCGGCGAAACCCAAACTTTCTGAGGGCTTTTCGGGTGGTTTTTCCACCGACTGGGGAAGTGCGCGGCCCTGCGCTCTAAAACGCGCTGCGAAAGCTGATCTTTCCTTTCCAGATTGCCTGATCGAACAGCGGCATAATCCCTGCCCGCGAAGCGTCATCAAATTGGGTTTTGTGGCACTGTGCAGCGGCGACAGATCGGGCCAGATCATCATCTGTATAGCTGTAATTTACGGTCAGGAGATCAGGCGCGGTTTCGGCCCACGGACCGATTTCCGGCGCGGCGGTGATGCGCCCTGCGGCGATGGCTGAATACAACAGCGGCGGTCTGGTGCTTGCATCTATCGATTGTACGATCTGGGTCGTCAGCGCGCTGACCATGCGGTGATCGGGATGGCCATATCCACCGTCTGGGCCCCAAGTCAGGATGGCATCGGGGCGGCGATCAATGATCTGCTCGCGCAACGCCTTGGTCAATTTGGCCGCCGTGCTGTCTTCCGATCCCGCAGCCACCGCGAGCTCACCATCGCCAAATTGCAGGAAAACAGGCAGCGCGCCAAGTGCCTGAGCCGAGCAATATGCTTCCTTAAGCCGCATTTGGGCCAGCGCCTTGCCTTTTTCCATTCCGCTGACGCCGGGCCCGGCATCGCCGCTGGTCGCGTAAACTATAATGACGCGCGCGCCCTGCCGTGCCTCGCTGGCCAAAGCCGGGGCCATGAACAATTCATCATCGGGATGCGCCACAATCGCCAGCACTGTTCGCGGCACACCAGCGGGATGGCCCGATGCCGGCGCGCAGGCCAACAATGCGCCGGCGACCAAGGCTGTTTTCGCGATTGCCCATTTGTCCATCACGGAATCCCCCCTGTTCAATTCTGCCGATCAGTTTTAGGTCAAAGGCTGTCAGACACAAGCCGCAAGGATCAGCCGCACCATGCAGGATAAACTCGATCAGCCATTCGGCTCTTTCCCGGAAATTTTGCGCAACTGGGCGCAGGCCCGGCCCGATGCGATTGCTCTGGTGGACGAGACGCGCGATGTCGCATGGGCAGAATTGATCGGAGAGGTTGAGCGGCTGGCTGCGAGATTGATCGAAACCGGCCTGCGGCGCGGGCAATCTGTCGCCATTCTCGGATATTCGAGCGTCAATTATGCGCTGGTGTTTCTGGCGGCGGTGCGTGCTGGCGGCGTGGCGGCACCGCTGACGACGAGCGCGTCGGCGGAACAGCTCGGCGGCATGGCGAAAGATTCAGGCGCGCGGCACCTGTTCATTGATGCCGCCAAGGCCGAAGAACTGGGCCCGGATTTCATGGCCGATCTGATCCGTGTTCCTTTGGAGGACATTGCAGGGTGGATGGCCCCGCCGGGCAGCACAGCGCCGGATTTCAAGCCCGAACCCAGCGATCCGTTCAACATCATCTATTCAAGCGGCACCACCGGTATTCCCAAGGGTATTGTCCATTCCCACCAAATGCGCTGGCGGCAATTTGGCACCACCGCGCTGTCCTATCTGGCCGCTGGCTTGCCGGTGCGCTCGCTTGCTTCAACGCCGCTTTATTCCAACACCACCATGGTTGCGTTCCTGCCTCCGTTAATGGCGGGCGGCACGGTGCGCATCATGGGCAAATTCGATTGCGCGAAGTGGCTGGAAAATGCCCAGGCTGACAAAACCACCATCACCATGCTGGTTCCGGTCCAATATCAGCGTCTGATGGATTACCCCGGCTTTGACGATTTCGATCTGTCATCGCTGGCGCTGAAATATTGCACCTCTGCGCCGTTTTCGGCCGAGTTAAAACGTGAAGTGTTGGACCGGATGCCGGGCGGATTGATCGAGATTTACTCGATGACAGAGGGCGGCGTCGTATGCTTGCTCGCGTGCCACGAATTCCCGGACAAGCTGCACACTGTCGGCCGGCCTGCACCTGGTAGCGAGCTTAAAGTTCTGGATGATGAAGACAAACCGGTAGCGGCCGGTACGCCGGGCAATTTGATCGGGCGGTCCATGACCATGATGACCGGCTACAAAAACCGGCCCGACAAAACCGCCGAAGCGCAGTGGAGCGACCCCGAAACCGGCGAACAGTGGATGCGGATGGGCGATATTGGCCGCGTTGATGAGGATGGTTTTGTCGAGCTTGTCGGACGGGCCAAGGACATGATCATATCGGGCGGATTTAATATCTATCCAAGCGATCTCGAAGCCGAGCTTGCGCAAGAAGACGATGTGATCGAAGCCGCTGTGGTGGGCATCGCATCACGGCAATGGGGCGAAACCCCTGTCGGGTTTGCAGTGGTGAAAGAAAACGGACGAAGCTGCGAGGAAATCTGCGGCGCGGTAAACGCGCGGCTTGGCAAAACACAGCGTTTATCCGCGCTTTATCCGATCGAGGAAATGCCACGGAGCCATATCGGAAAGCTGCTTAAAACCGATCTGCGCGCGCAAGCGAAAAAATTGCAGGGCGAGCGCTGAAAAGGCTGAAGGCCGGGCTTGAAAAATGCGGCTTTCGCAGGGGGATCGCGAAAGCCGCATTCGGTATTTGAGACGAGGGGATATTCTATCAGACAATCAGCGTGTTAAACGAAACGGCGCTGATGCCGAGAGAGATGACGATGGCGATCATCTTTCCAAACAATGCATTCATTTTGCAGTACTCCTGTTGCGCGGCCGTTCGCGGGCCGCCCGAAGCCACGGGGGTCTGGCTTCTGGTTATAAATACGAAGTGCGGCGCAATAATGTTACCCCTTAGAGAATAAATATTATTGCGCACTGTAATCGGATTTGGCGATGGCCGATGACCAGAGCCGCAAGCGGATGGAGACGCAGCCACCGGAGTTGGGGGGGAGAGAATGGTGGCCGCGTCTCGCTCGCTACTAATGTATACCGCGCTTCTATCTGATCGGACCGGTTGGGCGTGAAACGCGCAAAAGATCCAACATGACAAGCTAGCAGGCAATTGGCCGCAGCGCGGGGACGCTGAACATACCATGTGAAGAGGGGGAAGTCGGCTCGGGGCTGGGGGGCACCTTTGCCGAAAGTCTCACATGGCAGGCCGCTTGCCGGTAACAAGCAGACTGGCAGGGCAAAACAGGTTTCGTTTTGCACTGCGCATAACAACAGGTTGCGGCGGGGAGAGGGTGCCTCAACATCTGCTGTGCCCGGTCATTTGATGTTCGATTGCATGAAACTCAAATGAGAAAATGTGCAGTTTTATTGCGTTTTTTGCAACATTATCTGCTGACGTTACGGCGCATTTGCTTCCTAGGCTGCCAGTCCTCTGGCCATCGGCTCTATTGGCCAAGCAATGCCGAGAGGCCCCAATCTTATCGACAGGCAAAGCCTTCCGGTCAGACCGCGCTGGACACACGCAGACGCGCTCCGTAATTCGGCCCGATGGACGCACAACATCTCCCAGATTCGATCCTCATTGTCGATTTCGGCAGTCAGGTAACCCAGTTGATTGCGCGCCGCGTGCGCGAGGCAGGGGTTTATTCCGAAATAGCCCCCTTCAGTCTGGCTGAAGAGGCATTTCACCGGATGAAACCCAAAGGCATTATCCTTTCAGGATCGCCCGCCAGCGTGCCCGACGAAGGAAGCCCGCGCGCGCCGCAAATCCTGTTTGATAGCGGCTTGCCGATTCTGGGCATTTGTTATGGCCAACAGGTGATGAGCCAGCAATTGGGCGGCGAAGTGCGGCCCGGCCATGAAACAGGCGATGGCGGCGAGTTCGGTCGTGCATTCCTGACTGTGACCAAAAATTGCGCGCTGTTCGACGGGCTATGGGCCGAGGGTGAGCGTCATCAAGTCTGGATGAGCCACGGGGACAAGGTCACCCAGTTTGCGCCCGGTTTTGAAATCGTTGCCACATCGGATGGCGCACCTTTTGCGGTGATCGCTGATGAAAAGCGCCGGTATTACGGCACGCAATTCCACCCGGAAGTGGTGCATACGCCCGATGGCGGGAAACTGCTCGCCAATTTCGTCCACAAGGTTTGCGGGCTTGCCGGTGACTGGACCATGGCCGCTTATCGCGACACCAAAATCGCCGAAATTCGCGAACAAGTCGGCGATGGACGGGTTATCTGCGGTCTATCAGGCGGCGTCGATAGTTCGGTAGCCGCGATCCTGATCCACGAAGCGATCGGCGATCAGCTTACCTGCGTATTCGTCGATCACGGATTGCTGCGCCTCAACGAACGCGAGCAAGTCGAAAGCCTGTTTCGCGATCATTACAATATTCCTCTCGTCGTGGTGGATGCCGAAGAGCGCTTTATGGCGGGCCTCGACGGGGTCAGCGACCCAGAGAAAAAGCGTAAATTCATCGGCGGAGAATTCATCGCGGTATTCGAGGAAGAGGCCAACAAGCTTGGCGGAGCAGATTTCCTCGCTCAGGGCACCCTCTATCCCGACGTCATCGAAAGCGTCAGTTTCACCGGCGGGCCGAGCGTCACTATCAAAAGCCACCACAATGTCGGCGGTCTGCCGGAACGCATGAACATGAAGCTGGTCGAACCGCTGCGTGAACTGTTCAAAGACGAAGTTCGCGTTCTTGGCCGGGAGCTTGGCCTGGATGAACAATTTGTTGGGCGGCACCCGTTCCCCGGCCCCGGCCTCGCAATCCGTATTCCCGGTGAAGTAACCAAGGAACGCTGCGATATCCTGCGTAAAGCCGATGCGATCTATCTCGAAGAAATCCGCAACGCCGGATTGTATGACGCGATCTGGCAGGCCTTTGCCGTTCTCCTTCCGGTCAAAACCGTGGGGGTGATGGGTGATCATCGCACATATGACAGTGTTTGCGGCCTGCGGGCTGTGACCAGCACCGATGGCATGACGGCTGATGTTTACCCGTTTGACGCGGGTTTCCTTACTGGCTGCGCGACCCGCATCGTCAACGAAGTGCAAGGCATTAACCGCGTCGTTTACGATTACACCAGCAAACCGCCGGGCACGATTGAATGGGAGTGATCGATTGACGCCGCGCACGTAACGCAGCGCGGACGCAATTCTCATTCTCTGCCTATCCGCCTTTCTCGGCATTATGGCGCCGACCCCGCGCAGACGGTTTCTCGATGTGCGCAATTGCACCCTTTAATCCGCGCTGAAACGGATCTGGCTGCCTTGCGCATTGGCTGAATTTGCGGGAAGGGCGGCGCACTATGCAGCTCAATCTTGGACCGGATAAACGCACAGATATATTGCGGCGATTGCAGGCCGCGATGATCGCGGCGTTCGGACGGATTGTGCGCCCTGATGAAAAACGCCGCGCCCCGGAATGGGTGCTGGTTCACGGCGTGATCGGCGCGCAGACGAAAACGGCGGCTTCCAACGCATCGACTGAAGCGCTGCTTGCTGAATTCGGAAGCTGGCGCGCGGTTGCGGATGTTCCAGTCGAAGAGCTTGAGGCGCGGTTGCAGGGTCAGACATTCCCAAGCGTCGCGGCCCGCCGGCTAAAGGATTGCCTCGAAACCATCATCGCCGAACGCGGCAGTGTTGATCTGCGGCATCTTTCCAACCTCAATCTGGAACACGCGATTGCATGGCTCGAAACGCTTCCCGGTGTGGCGCGCAAAAACGCGGCCGGGGTGATGAATGCCAGCACGTTCAATCGCAAAGCAATGGTGATTGATGGCCATCACCGCCGGATCATGCAGCGCATGGGTGTGGTTCCGCCAAAAGCCGATACCGCGAAAACCTATGATGCGCTGATGCCAATCGTGCCGGAGGAATGGAGCGCGGCAGACATGGATGAACATCATCTGCTGCTCAAAAAACTGGGCCAGACATATTGCCGGCCACGCGCGCCGCAATGCGAGGGATGTCCCGCCCGCGCCGATTGCGAGACGGGAACCAGCCTGTAGGCCAATCGCTGGACGATTATGCTCACCGAAACCGAGACTGAAATCGTTTACAAGCGGCTGTCCAAAGCAATGCCGGGCCGCACGAAGAACGCCAAAGGGCCAAAGGGTCAGCCCGACGCGTTTCGATCCTGCATTTCCTGTATGCTGTCTGCGCAATCGCTGGATCGCAATACAGCGGCGGCGACCAAGGCTTTGTTCAAGCTCGCCAAGACGCCCGAAGCTATGCTCAAACTGGACGATGCTGTCATCGCGCAGGCGATCAAGCCATGCGGGCTTTACAACAACAAGACGAAAAACATCCGCAAATTCTGCACCGCTTTGATCGAGGAGCGCGGCGGCGTGGTTCCCGATACGCGCGAAGGATTGATGAGCCTGCCGGGTATCGGCCGCAAATGCGCGGATATCGTGATGAGCTTTACCTTCGGCAAAGATGTGATCGCGGTTGACACCCATGTTCACCGGGTCTGCAACCGGATCGGATTGACCGGGGCCAAGACAGCGGAAAAGACCGCGCAGCAGCTGGAAGAACGCAGCCCCCAATGGGCGATGGCAGACGGACATTTCTGGTTGATCCAATTTGGCAAGCGCGTGTGCCGGTCACGCGTGCCAAAATGTGAAATCTGTGTGGTCAGCGATCTGTGCGAGACCGGACCGATGGATAATGGTGCAGTGGCGCCGCAAACGCGGTAACGCCGTGATGCGGTAAAGCAGTAACGCGGTTAAACAGTAACGCGGGGCGCGATGACAGCGAACCCGCCTGCACAGCCCTTGGAGAATCCGTTTTGCGCAGCGCCGCCGCCACCTTTGTTCTTGCCGGAATCGCAATCCTCGCTTTTGCCGGCAATTCCTTGCTGGCGCGCGCTGCATTGGCTGATGGCGCGATTGAGGCAGGTGCCTTTTCCGCGATCAGGCTGATTGCGGGCGCTGTGATCCTGCTTCCCCTGATCGGAAAACGGCCAAGCATCAGCGATGTGCCCGGTGCGATTGCGCTTGCGGTTTATGTCGCCGGATTTTCGCTGGCCTATCTGACGCTGGGGGCGGGGATGGGCGCGTTGATCCTGTTCGCTTGTGTGCAGGCGACCATTATCGGGGTGGGCATTTTCCAAGGGGAGCGATTGGGCGCGATGGGTGCCGCCGGGCTGATCGCCGCAATGGCCGGGCTGGCAGTCCTGTTGGCGGTGGGCGGGAATGATGCCGTGCCTTCGCCATGGGGTGCATCGGTGTTGATGGGCATCGCCGGCATTGCGTGGGGTGCATATACGATTATCGGCCGCAGTGGGGGCGATCCGGCAGGGCGCACAGCGCGCAGTTTTATGCTTGCCGCGCCGCTGATGCTGCCGATGTTGTGGTTCGATAATTCCGCGCCGAGCGCTTACGGGATGATGCTTGCGGGAATCGCAGGCGCCGTCACTTCCGGGCTGGGCTATGTCGTGTGGTATAAAGTCGCCCCGCGTCTGGGGCTGGCCACGGTGGCCAGCGTTCAACTGGCTACGCCTGCGGTCGCCGCGCTGGGCGGGGTGCTGTTGCTGTCAGAGCCGCTCGGGTGGCGGCTGGCTGCGGGCGGCGCGCTGATCCTGGGCGGAATTGTGCTGACGATCATCGGACCGCGGCTGCGCAGGTTTTGACGCTACGGCGCGGCGCGATCCAAAATCCGGGCTTGCAAGTGCACGGTTCATGCGCGAATTCTGCTGCAATAATCAGCCGGGAAGAGGATCCAGTATAATGAAAACCGCAATCACCGAAATGTTCGGCATTCAGCATCCAATCATTCAGGGCGGCATGCACTATGTCGGATTTGCCGAGATGGCTGCTGCGGTTTCCAATGCGGGCGGACTGGGCATTATCACCGGCCTTACGCAAGGCACGCCGGAAAAGCTCGCTAATGAAATCGCCCGTTGCAAGGATATGACGGACAAGCCTTTCGGTGTGAATCTGACCATTCTGCCAACGCTTACGCCGCCCGATTATCCCGGATTGGTCAAGGCCGTGATCGAAGGCGGGGTGAGCGTGGTTGAAACCGCAGGCCGTAACCCGGTTGACCTGCTGCCGCCGCTGAAAGACGCCGGGATCAAGGTGATCCACAAATGCACCAGCGTGCGCCATTCCTTGAAAGCGCAGGATATCGGCTGCGATGCGGTAAGCGTTGATGGGTTTGAGTGCGGCGGGCATCCGGGCGAAGATGATATCCCGAACTTTATCCTTCTCCCCCGCGCAGCGGACGAGCTGGAAATACCGTTCGTATCCAGCGGCGGAATGGCTGACGGTCGCAGTCTTGTCGCCAGTTTGGCGATGGGCGCGCAGGGTATGAATATGGGCACCCGGTTTATTGCCACCCAAGAAGCGCCGGTCCACGAGAATGTTAAAAAGGCCATCGTCGCAGCCTCTGAATTGGACACCCGTCTGGTGATGCGCCCGCTGCGCAATACCGAACGTGTTTTGGCCAACGATGCGGTCGAACGCCTGCTCGAAAAGGAAAAAGAGCTGGGCGATGCCATCACCATTCAAGACATCCTGCCAGAGGTCGCCGGTGTTTATCCGTCGATCATGATGGAAGGCGAAATGGACAAGGGCGCGTGGAGCTGCGGCATGGTTGCCGGTCTTATCAATGACATCCCGACCTGTAAGGATTTGATCGACGGTATCATGAAAGATGCCGATGCGATTCTTGCGCGGATGAACGCGATGAACGCAGCGTAGCGGGTGAGCCAGCCATCCTAGCCTGCACGCGCACTCGGGTAGGGGTTTTTCCCTAAGGCTCCGGCGATCAGGCGGCTACCCATTCCCGCTATTCAAAGCATGTTCGCTCAATCCCGCGTTAGTCGGGCCGTGCGAATGCGGGGTCACTAGCTTTGGATAGACGGTCTGCGCGCAGCGCATGGGCCGGGAAATGACGATGAATGGGAAATCAAATGACGCCCGACCTGTGGCTGCTGCTGTGCATCTTGCCATGCATTTTGGGTTGGGCACTCGGCCGGCTTTATGAAGGCTGGCGGGTCGGAAAGATCGCGGCCCGTGGCACAGGCCGAGGCAGTGCGGCGCAGCCAATGGTTTTTTCAGCCCCGCCCATCCCAAGCCGGCGAACCCGCGATCCGGCAGCACCGATCGTGGCCGCAACGAACACATCGGATCAGACTGCGAGTGTGCCTTCAAAACCATTCGTCCAGACGCCGACATTGCATGAACTTTCGCTGCAGGCGGCTGAGTTTCCGCATAAGCGCGATGCCCGAATTGACGAGCGTTTGTCAGAAGGTGTGTTGATGCCCGGTGATCCGTTGGCCGCGCGCGCGATCGATGACTATCGGTATGCCGTCGCCGCGCTGCGGCAAACCAGACGCACCGATTGCATTGAGCCTATCGGTTTGCGCATTTTTGAATACGCTTCTGATGAACTGCCGCGTATCGCGGATATCGCGCCCATCTCACCCCATATGCGGGCGAGTGAAATCGCGGCACGCCGGGCGATGGTTTAGCGGCGGCGATCAGCCTGCGTCTTTGGCATCATCGACGCGGGTGTAAGGCACAAAGTCGACCAAGAAGACATTGCCGGTTGGAAAACCGATCGCGCGGTCCGCTGTCTCGATAATATCCTGTTTGCAAACCTGCGAAGCGTTGAACCGGCGCGAAATCACGACATCGAAGCTATCGATCCGTTCGGGATGGGCAGTCCGCTGAACATAGATGGTTTTGCCCCTGCCATAGACAAAGGCGGTTTCATCGATCACCCGGAATTGATCGTTCAGACGGGTGCGGATGCAGGATTTTGGCTCACCTGCAACGCGCCCTTCCAAAAGCTTTGCGAGCTCTTTTTCGCCTTTGGTCATCTCGGCAGAGGATTCGATCTCTTCATTCTGATCATCGGCAAAGGCCGGCTGGCTCGCGGCCATGGCGAAAGCAGCGGCACCGGTCATAATCATGGCAAAGCGTTTGGCGGACATCGGAAATCTCCTGTGGTGTATCGCCCACGATACTGCATATCATTCTATGAACCAACCATGAGCAGGCCTGTTCTGCCCAAGGCGGACCTAGTCAGAGCGGGACACGTCAAAGTGTACCACAAAACGCGGCGTTTCGCCGTAATTGGTTTCGCGCAGCGCAAATTTGATGGTTGTCTCTGAATTGTCAGGGTGCTCGATATCAGCCCGGTAGCGTTCGGGCGCGGCGGTTTCGTCATCACTGCCACTTTCCTGTTTGAGAAACGGGACCGCCAGACATTTTGCAATGCGGATTCGATAGGCTGAAAAAAGCGCGCTTGCGGCGCCCGGATCGTTGCCGAAATCCCATTGGCATACGAGCTCAAAATCGCCTGATTGCGAAAACATGCCGCATTCGGTGGCGTTCCTCAGCAGGCCGGGTTTGCCATCATAGGTAAGATCAAGCCGATCATCGCGGTTCATCGCGATTGCCAGCTTGTTCAATTTTGCGTCTGATTCTTCAGTGAGTGCAGCAATCGCTGCGCAGTCCCGATTGGCTGCGTCCACTTGCGCCGGTATCCAAAGCGCCAGCGCCGAGAGGGAGGCTGCGACTGGTTTACCGATGACCGGGATCCGCGCCTTCTGAGATATCGGGCAGGCTGGCCTGATCCACGCCGTCAGCCGGGCCGTCTTTCAGGACAAAACGCCGGTCGCAATATCCGCAATCGACATAACCGTGTTCGTCAATCTCCAGATAGATTCGCGGATGACCGAGCGCGGCCGGGCGATAATTCTCGCCTGCACGAATGCCGCTCGCTCCGTCACAGCTGACGCGTTTTGTTTCAACCAGGAGTGTTTCAGGTGGTGGGATGTTCATAGCGTGATGACGGTTAATCGCGCTGGCGGCTGAATTCAATCTCAATCGCGTTTGAGTGCTGCACCGGCTTGCCCGCCATGCGTCCGTCACCTAGAGCTGAGCCTATGTCCCATCCTATGTCCGATCCTATGACCAAGCCTCCTGCTATCCGTATCGAGAATCTCGTCAAACGTTATGCCGCGCCCAAAGGCGCAAAGGGTGAGGACGCCGAAGGCAAACTCGCGCTGAACGGGGTGAGCTTTGATGTACCCGAAGGTTCGATTTTCGGTCTGCTCGGCCCCAATGGTGCGGGCAAATCGACATTGATCAATATCCTTGCGGGCCTTGTGAACAAGACTGGCGGATCAGCGAACATCTGGGGTTTCGATATCGATCAGCAGCGCCGCAATGCGAGCCGCGCAATCGGGATCGTACCGCAAGAAATCGTGTTCGACCCTTTCTTCACCCCTTACGAGGTGCTTGAAAATCAGGGCGGATTCTATGGAATTCCCGGCAAGGATCGCCGCAGCGAGGAATTGCTGGAGGCTGTTCGTCTCGCCGATAAACGCGATGCCTACGCGCGGACCCTTTCAGGCGGGATGAAACGCCGTTTGCTCGTGGCCAAAGCCATGGTTCATTCCCCGCCGATCCTGGTTCTGGATGAGCCGACCGCGGGCGTTGATGTCGAATTGCGCCGGCAATTGTGGGAACTCGTCACTCAGATGAACCGCGAAGGCGTAACAGTGGTTTTGACTACGCATTACCTCGAGGAAGCAGAGGAATTGTGTGATGAGATTGCGATCATCAATCACGGCGAACTGATCGCGCACAAACCCACGCGTGAACTGATCAATATGGCGCGCGAGAAAATTGTCGCGGTTACGCTTGCGGATGATCTGGCCGAGGCACCTTCGCATGAAGCCTTTAGCAAGGTCGAACTTGCAGGGGAGCGCGGTGTCGAGGTTACATATGATAAAGACCGCCTCAACGCGGGTCAGGTGCTCGCGATCCTTCAGGAACAAGGGCTGACAGTGGAAGATGTCACCACGCGCGAGGCGGATCTGGAGGATGTGTTCGTACAGCTGACCGGAACGACTGCCTGATGCGGGCTGCGGCGCGCTTTGCTTATGCAGTGTGCGCGGCGGCGGTTCTTGCGGCGTGCGGATCGTCTGATGCAGCAGACCCGTCTGCCGTTCCACCCGGCATAACCAGTCCACCACGTGCCGAACAGCCTGCCGGTTGTCCGGGCACAGGCGCCGCGCTTCAGGTGCTTGGCAGCGGCGGTCCCATTGCCGAAGCGGATCGGGCCGGCACATCCTATCTGCTATGGATCGATGGCGAGCCGCGGCTGTTGATCGATGCGGGCGCAGGCAGTTTCCTGCGTTATGCCCAGGCTGGCGGGAAATTGGCGACATTGGATGCGATTGTGCTGACCCACCTGCACGCCGACCACGCTGGCGACTTGGCAGGGATTTTGAATTCTGGCGGGTTCGAAGGGCGCAGCAAACCTCTGTTTGTGGCCGGCCCGGACGCGGCGCCGCGCTTTCCCGGTATGGAAACGTTCATCACCCGATTGCTCGGTAAAGACGCAGGCGCGTTCGCATATAATGGCGGGTACACCGACGGCACCGAAAACAAACCGGCATTGGCCGTGCAGGAAATCACAACCGCGCAAGGCACCGGCGCACCTGCGGGGCTTGATGTTTCGAATGATTTTTCTGTGATGGCGCATCCGGTCCATCACGGCGTTGTGCCCGCGCTGGGTTATGTGATTGACGTCGCGGGGAAATCGATCGTCATCACCGGAGATCAAAGTGCGCAGAGCGAGCGTTTTCTGAACGATTTGACCGGCAGCAAACCCGCGATCCTGATCGCGCATCATGTGATCAACGGTGACGATGGACAGCCACGCGGACTGCACCGGACGCCGGAGCAAATCGGTGCGCTCGCTGGCGCGCTTGAGCCAGGGCGTTTGGTGCTGTCTCACAATATGGAGCGGTCTTTGAACCCGATAACGGCGAGCCTCGAGGCCATTGGCAGGGCCTATTCCGGCCCGGTCAGCGTGGCTTTTGATCTGGACTGCTACGCGCTGTAATCTTTAGCCGGTCAATATCCTGCCGCAGCTGGCTTTTGCGAAAGCCCCCGCCAGCAATCAGACGTTTCCAATCGGCCCAGTGATCAAAATGCTGCAATTGCCGGTGGTAATAATTGATGTATTCGAGCGCCGCCAAAACCGCAGCTGCTGTCGCTACCCAGCGATCTGCCGTGCCCACAGCCAATCCATCAATGCTCCAGAGGGATATGCATACCGCGATTGCCACAGCGCTCGCGATGGCCATCGGGAAATCCAGCGCGGCGATCCATTTCACCGTTTTGTCTGGTGAGGTTCCGTGTTCGATCTGGTGCAGTTTGGCGCGCCAATAGGCCGCACCAATTATCAACAAAGCCATCATCGGCAGGATCGCAGCGATGGATCCAACGCCAATGCGCCCATCAGCGACCAATACCATGAAGACAGGGACGAGCAGCGCATTGGCCGCTTCGATGCGCCAATATCCTGTCAGCCGCGAAATCAGCTTCTGACGAGCGGTGCTTGTGTCGGGTTTGGCCATCGCTAAATCTTGGCCTACCTTCGCGCCGCTTTCAAGTTGGCTGCTATGCCAGCCTGGTCACTTCTTTACCGAGCGCCATTTGCGGTGTGCCGTGCGTTTGATGGCTGTTCCGCAATGCCGACATTCACCGACATAGTTGTCGCCGTTCCATTGAACGTCGCGGCGAAGCGGTTTGTGGTTGCCCGTCAGGCAAGTGGCGAGTGAAATCAGAGACATGGGAGAGGTCCAATGTTTTACGCGACTGCGAAAAGCCGGTATTCTTACCGTGCAAATTAAGTGCGACCTCGTAGTCCAAGTAGCAGTACTGCCCCGCGGCGCAAGCGGATTTTACATTTGCCCACGCCGAATTGATCGAGCGCATACATGACCGGTTCGATATGGCCGCAATTCTTGCTCCGACTTGCTCTGAATTGGATTGCGCGCCATGGCGTTTGCCCATGAGCACATTGACGAACGACTATGATGTAATTGTGATCGGATCGGGCGCTGCCGGTTTGACCGCAGCGCTGGAACTGGCCGAGACCAAGCGTGTGCTGGTTCTGGCAAAAGGATCGCTGACCGGTGGATCAACCGCTTGGGCGCAAGGCGGCATCGCGGCGGTGCTGGATGCAGGTGACACGTTTGAGGATCACATCCGCGATACGATGGTCGCTGGCGCGGGCTTGAACGATATAGAAACTGTCGAATTCGTCATCGAAGGCGCGCCAAAGGCAATTGACCGCCTGTGCGAATTGGGCGTGCCCTTTAACCGCGATGAAAACGCGCTGCATCTGACCCGCGAAGGCGGACATTCCCACCGCCGGATCGTCCACGTGGATGACGCCACGGGCTGGGCGGTGCAATCGGCGTTGGTCAAAGCTGCAGAGGCGTCGCCCAACATCACGCTTGCGCCGGGCCGCACATGTATCGATTTCATCACCGACAGGCACGGCGAGAAATTTTCCGCTGCAGGCCGCGTCTGGGGCGTTTACGCGCTTAACGAGGAAAGCGGGCGGGTAGAGCGGTACATTGCCCGCGCAACCATTCTGGCAGCTGGCGGTGCGGGCCGCTGTTATCTGTTTTCAACCGCTCCACGCGGCGCGACCGGAGATGGCATCGCGATGGCGTGGCGGGCCGGAGCGCGCGTTTCCAATATGGAAATGATGCAGTTCCACCCGACCTGCCTCTACAATCTCGAAGTCAAAAACTTCCTCATCACAGAGGCCGTTCGCGGCGAAGGCGGGCATCTGCTCCATCCCGAAACCGGTCACCGTTTCATGGCGGATTATGATCCCGAACGCATGGAGCTGGCTCCTCGCGATGTCGTGGCGCGTGCGATCGATGACCAGATCAAACGCTTTGGCCTGGATTACGTGCATCTGGATATCAGCCACCAACCGCCCGAATTCGTGAAAGAACATTTCCCAACAATCCACGAGAAGCTGACCGGGCTTGGAATTGATATGACCACCGGCCCGATCCCGGTTGTACCTGCGCAGCATTACACCTGCGGAGGTGTGGTCGTCGATCTTCAGGCGCGCACCGATCTGCCGGGGCTTTGGGCGGCGGGTGAAGTCACCGAAAGCGGGCTGCACGGGGCAAACCGGCTGGCGTCAAACAGCCTGCTGGAATGTTTTGTGTTTGGCGAAGCGGCGGCGGACGATATTCTTGCCCGCTGGGACACGCTGGAGGCACCGCCTGCAATTTTGCCGTGGGATGAAAGCCGCGTGGCAGATTCTGACGAGGAAGTCGTCATCAAGCAGAATTGGACGGAAATCCGCCGCTTCATGTGGAACTATGTCGGCATCGTGCGCACGACCAAACGGATGGAGCGCGCGGCCAACCGGATCGAGCTGCTGAAACGCGAGGTTGAGGATTATTACGGATCATTCCGTGTGACGACCGACCTTATTGAATTGCGCAATTTGCTGCAATCAGCCGAATTGATCGTCAAAAGCGCGCTGGCCCGTCATGAGAGCCGCGGTCTGCATTACACGCTGGATTATCCGAAAACGGATGAGGTAGCGCGCGATACGGTGCTGGTTCCGTGATCTGGGCACATAAACTGGGCACATAAAACAGTGGCTGCAGCGCCATAGGCGCCGCAGCCATATTATCCGTCAGCGCGATTCAGAGGCCGATGGATTTGATCACGTTCTCAAACGGATTGTTGGGATCGGGATCGGGTTCCGGGTACATGCCCATGGTCACATCGATATCGATGATGTCGTCGATGATGCCTGCGCCCGACACTTGATCGACATCGCTGCCGTCAAGTTTCGCGATGCGGGTTTGCGCTTCTGCCGAAGCGGCTGCGATCCCGGTCAGAAGGGCATCTGAACCGATCCGGCTGGCTTTCTTTTTGCTATTCATGGTGTTCTCCTAGCTATGACCCGGACATTCATGCGTGAACCGTAGCCCCACCGTCCGGGTTATGGGCGGGTGACGGAATTCTATTCGGCAGGTTCGGGCCAACGGGGCCGACGGGGCCGACGGGGCCAACCGGGCCGCGCGGCTCGGGCAAGGCTGCTTCGCTTTTGCGGCGGCGCGTTGTGATCTGCGGGCAGCGCAGACAGCTCGCCGTGCCATTTTCGGCGAACCAGCGGCAGGTGGCGCGCAATGTGCAGGCCGGTGCCACGTCAACGACCGGCTTAAGCTGTTCGATAATCGCCTTGCCCAGCCCGCAGCCGCCATCGCGCCATTGGCCGCAGCCATTGTTGGCGCAGGGCGCGGAAAAACGCAGAGCATGTCCCGGATCGACGCCAAGATCCTCGGGATTGGAATCGCTCGGGAGCTGCGCATCTTTTTCAAGATAGGCGACGCGGGTGTCGCCATCCTCTTCGCGCACAACGCCAAACAGCTTTGCGTCAGGATGCTGATACGGGGCGCTTGGGCAGTCGAGCTGCGTTGGCTTGCTCATGGCGATTTCTCCTGCTTCGATCACTGTCTTGCGATGCAGAGTACCGGCAGGTTGATCGGTCCCCCATCCAGCAGGTGTGCTAATGCAAAGGTATTAGTCGGCGGGCATATGCGCGGTCGCAAAGGGATTTTGATACATTCCAGAGAAAGGCGGATGGGTTTACTGTCATCGCTATGAAAACTTCCCGCTTTTCCGCGAAGGCCTCGATAGGCCAATTGCTCACTTTGGCTGCGCTCGTCGCAAGCCCGCTTGCCGCGCAGTCCGGCGGCCCCGAACCTGCGCCCAATCAGATTGTCGTGACGGCCCAGCGATCCGGTGCGCCAATGTGGACGATCTATACCGAGACCGGCACGGTCATTCTGGTCGGTGAGATTCGCGCTGTTCCGCAAAGCACGCCGTGGCAGCCCGACCGACTGAAAGAAGCCACCGGCGAGGCAGACCGCGTGATTATCCGATCGCGGCCAAAGATTTCGCCGGGTGATATTTTCCGCCTGATCTTTCGCGGGGGCAGTTTTACCAAATTGCCCGATAAAAGCGTCGCTGCCGATTATCTCGATCTGGATCAGCGCGCGCGGTTGGCGGCGCTCGAAGCGGAATATGACAAAGATTATGATCGCGGCAGTTTCCTGATGACGGCGTTCGACCTGCTCGCGCGCAGGCTCGATTTCGATGACGATACGCTGGATGATGATGCGACCGATATTGTGCGCAAGGCCGCCGACAAGGCCGATGTCCCGATCCAGCGCCCGGAGCGGTTTCGCGGCGAGGACCTGCTCGACAATCTCGCCGATGCTCCGCCTGCCTCGCACATTCCCTGTCTCGAAGCGGCGATGACCGCGACGGAAACAGGGCCAGATATCATCGCAAAACGCGGCGATGACTGGCGCAAATTCGATATCCCTGCGGTGATGGAAAACCCGCTGGAAATCGCGTTGGGCACGTGCTGGCCATGGGCCGATCCCGAACTTGGCGAGGATATCCGCGGCGCGTGGATCGACATGATCGAAGGCGCTGCGGCGGCGGACGGGACGACGGTTGCGGTTGTACCGCTGAGGGTGCTGGCCGAGCCGCAAGGCGTGCTGGACAGTCTCGAGACGCGCGGCTTTGAAATCGGCGGACCGGTCTGGCGGTGAATAGGCCAGCGAATTCAGGCGCTGAACGGGATTGCTTGCGGCGGGCGCGCCAATGCGGCAAACTCGTCCTCAAACGAAACCTATCAACAGAAAGTCTTTCCTAGCCATGCCCACCATCACCACGCCTAACACCGGTATCGAGCTGTTCTACGAAGACCACGGGAGCTCTGATCACGAACCGATCCTGCTGGTGATGGGGCTGGGCGCGCAGATGGTTTTGTGGCCCGATGAATTTGTCGAAGCGCTGGTGGGCGAAGGGTACCGCGTAATCCGGTTCGACAATCGTGACATCGGATTAAGCCAGAAGATGGAAGGCGCGAAGGCTCCCGGACTTAAAATGCAGGTGCTGCGCAAGATGATCGGCTTCCCTGCCAAGGTGCCGTATACACTCGCAGATATGGCGGCGGATGCGGCGGGCCTGCTTGATGCGCTTGAGATTGAGCGCGCGCATGTTGTGGGCGCTTCGATGGGCGGGATGATCGTGCAATTGCTAGGCATCAACCACGCGGACAAACTGCTTTCGCTCACCTCGATCATGTCGACCACCGGCAACCCGAAAATTCCGCAGGCTGATAAACAGGCGATGGAAGCGCTGATTGCGCCGCTTACCTCCATGGAAGAGGAAGACCTGCTGGCGCACGGCATCAATGTTCAGCAAAGCATCGGCAGCCCCGGCTTCCCCGCCGATCCGGAACGCCGCAAGGAAAAGGTGCTGAAAGCGATTCGCCGCAGCGTCTATCCTCCCGGTCTGCCGCGTCAGCTTGCTGCGATCATTGACGATGGTGACCGCCGTGAACGGTTGAAAACTGTCACAACGCCCACTTTGGTGCTGCACGGTGAGGATGATCCGCTGGTCAAGCTGGAGGGCGGTCAGGACACTGCCGCGCATATTCCCGACGCCAAATTGGTCACGATATCGGGCTGGGGTCACGATATTCCGCTCGAACTGATTGACCGGGTGACCAAGGAAATCATCGACCATGTCGGCAGCGTGAAATCGCCCGCCTGACCCGGCCCCGTTAATCCGTCATCAGGCCAAACGCGCAACATTGTTGCGGTTTCGGCATGAAAAGATTCAAGTGTTGATTCATAAGATTCAATCACCACTTTTTTCTTCACAGATTCAGTTTGGGGCTTGCGCGATGCGCGACTCCAGCTTTCTCCACGCGTCGCGGCGTTGCAGCATACTAATACACCGGATCGAAAGTACGAATTAGGGTTAATCAGGCGTTGACGCGGAGTCCACTCTGATTCATCATCTAGTGGTTCGGTTTGCACTGGACCCCCAAGCTTTGGTGAATTCGTCCGAGTCCTGATGGGCCCGAACGGGGGAGGATTCACTGTCTGAACAGCTAAAGCCGGGGCGTTGCGAAGCGTAAAGGAATGATTGGCAGTTAAGCCTGTGGCCCGATTTGTGGGTATCGTGTGGTAAAACTGTTGATGAAACGGTATAGAACAGAATTGGAACATCGGCACTTGCGCGGCGTTACAATTCGGGGACACAGACGGGGCTGAAATGGAATTCAAAGCGAGCGATGGCGTGCCGAATGAGAACGCAGGCGATACAGTGACAGAAACAGAAACCCGCGCGGAAACAAACGCCGGAACCGAGGCTAAAGCAGTGACCATGACAACGGGCGATAAAGGCAGCGAAGAGCTGATCGCTGAAAAAGCGGGCGCGGCGCTGGCGGGTGCGATTGGCGAAGCGAGCAAAGCCGCCGTCGATATGGACAGCAAAAAGGTCAATGACCGCCGGTTTGAAATCATCACCGACGAAGCGCGCGATTCCAAGCTGACCGATTTCGGCAAAGAAACGCTGATCGACCGGTATCTGCTGCCCGGTGAAAGCTTTCAGGATTTGTTTGCGCGTGTGGCCGATGCCTATGCCGATGATCAGGCACACGCCCAGCGTCTGTATGATTACATTTCGAACCTGTGGTTCATGCCGGCCACACCGGTTCTGTCGAATGGCGGCACATCGCGCGGGCTTCCGATCAGCTGCTATCTCAATTCGGTTTCCGACAGCCTTGATGGCATTGTGAACACCTGGAATGAAAACGTGTGGCTGGCGTCCAAAGGCGGCGGCATTGGCACCTATTGGGGCAATGTCCGCGGTATTGGCGAGCCGGTCGGCCTTAATGGCAAAACCAGCGGCATCATCCCGTTCGTGCGCGTTATGGACTCGCTCACTCTGGCAATTTCGCAAGGCTCGCTGCGGCGCGGCTCTGCGGCGTGTTACCTTGACGTGAGCCACCCTGAAATCGAGGAATTCCTCGAAATCCGCAAACCCTCGGGCGATTTCAATCGCAAGGCATTGAACCTGCACCACGGCGTGCTGCTTACCGATGCCTTCATGGAAGCGGTCCGTGCCGGTGACGAATTTGAACTGAAATCACCGAAAACCGGCGAAGTGCGCGGCACAGTCGATGCGCGTTCGCTGTTCCAGAAATTGGTCGAATGCCGGCTTGCCACAGGTGAACCGTACATCGTGTTTAATGACACGGTGAACCGCATGATGCCAAAGCATCACCGCGATCTGGGTCTGAAGGTTTCGACATCGAACCTGTGCAGCGAAATCACGCTGCCAACCGGTATCGACCACCTTGGTAATGATCGCACCGCAGTTTGCTGTCTGTCGTCGCTCAATCTTGAAAAATGGGACGAGTGGAACGGCGACAAGCAATTCATCGAAGACGTGATGCGGATGCTCGACAATGTCCTGCAGGATTATATTGACCGCGCACCTGATGAGATGGCGCGCGCCAAATATTCCGCCGAGCGTGAGCGTTCGGTTGGTCTGGGCGTGATGGGTTTCCACTCTTTCCTTCAGCAAAAAGGGCTCGGCTTTGAAAGCGCGATGGCCAAGGCGCTGAACCTGAAAATGTTCAAGCATATTCAGGCGAAAGCATCCGAGGCATCGATGTTGCTGGCGCAGGAGCGCGGACCTTGTCCCGACGCCGCCGATATGGGCGCGATGGAGCGGTTCAGCTGTAAAATGGCAATCGCGCCGACCGCATCGATCTCGATCATTTGCGGTGGTACGTCGGCCTGTATCGAGCCGATCCCTGCCAACATCTACACGCACAAAACCCTGTCGGGCAGCTTCATTGTGAAGAACCCGTATCTTGAAAAGATCCTCGACAAGAAATCGAAGAACTCGACCAATGTCTGGAATTCGATTCTCGAAAAGGCAGGCAGCGTCCAGCATCTCGACTTCCTGACGGAAGAGGAAAAAGCGAGCTTCAAGACCAGCTTTGAAATTGACCAGCGCTGGCTGCTCGATTTCGCAGCCGACCGCGCGCCTTACATCGATCAGGCGCAGTCGTTGAACCTGTTCATCCCGGCCGATGTCGACAAATGGGATCTGATGATGCTGCACTTCCAGGCATGGGAAAAAGGCATCAAGTCGCTGTATTACCTTCGCTCAAAATCGATCCAGCGCGCCGGTTTTGCGGGCGGGGTTGAAGCCGATAATACCGCCGACGCAGCCAAATTTGAACTTGCCGCCGAGCAAACTGATTATGAGGAATGCCTCAGCTGTCAGTGATGATCTGACATCGGATTTTATAAAACCCCCGCAAAGCGTTATGCTTTGCGGGGGTTTTCTTTGGCCTTACGCCGAAGGACGCGGATCAGCCTTTACGGGCTGTTAAGCATGTGCGGCGTATACCGGCATCAGCCATGCAAACACGCCAGACGCCTCGAAAATCAATCAAGCTCCCCAGCCGGTATTTCACCGGTACAGGTGCGCCAGACGATGTCTTGGTCACAGAAATTTCCGCCGGTGGCTGCCGTTTTGCCTCAACCTCGCCCGATCTGACGATCGGTGCGCGTCTCCAGATCGAGATTGCCGGTACGGGCCCTCATCACGGGACTGTGAAATGGGCCGAAAAAGGCGAAATCGGAGTCACTTTCCTCAGAAATATCACCGAAGCCGAACTTGGCGAATTCCAATCAAGCCATATACCGGCGGCATCGGCAGGATTGTCCGAGCGTGAATTCGAACCGATGACAAAGACGAAACCAACGCGTTTCTGCTAAATCCGGCCCGATCCGGCACCCCGTTCTCGATCCCGCGCCGCAATTGTGGCATAATCACCGTCTGGCTTTTGCGTATCGGGCATTCTTCGCCCTGATGCGGGCCGGGATTTGGGAGATTTAGGGCTTATGACACCAACGCTTTGGATTGGCATTATCGGCACAATCGTTGCGCTCGCCTTTGCGGCAAACGGCCTGCGCGCGGTGCGCGCGGGGCCGGGCCATGCCGCCAATGCGGGCCGATTGCATATGATGATGGTGATCGTTTTTCTGCCGTTACTGTGGCTCACGATCGCGCTGATCCAGTTATGAAGATGCGGGTTATCACAGCGATCGGCCTTGCATTGCTGCTTTCAGCCTGCGCCAGCCAGATCGACGTCGCGGTCTCACAAGAGCCTGCGGCGCCCGGCTTCTGGTGGGGATTGTGGCACGGGTTCATTTTTCCATGGAGCTGGATCGGATCACTCTTCAACCCGGATATTGCCGTCTATGCCGTACCCAATTCAGGGGGCTGGTATGATTTCGGATTTTTTGTCGGCATCACCGTTTTGGGTGGCGGCAGTTTCTTCGGCTCCAGGAGCCGCGGCGATTGATGGGCCTGCCTTCCCGCAAATGACCAAGCGGGCGCTGGTTTAACCCGATTCCGCTTTACGCCGATTCTGCCCGGATTTCCGGCCCCGGATGATGAAGGATCTGAGTCCGGTTCCGGCCTGCATTCTTGGCGCTGTACAGCGCGGAATCGGCCATCTGGATCAAGGCCTCTCGCATCGCTTCGCGGTGCCGGGGGCTCCGGGCACCAGACAGCGCGTTTGCAGCACCGACGCCAATAGAGACCGTGACAAGCGAGCTGCCTTTGGCGCTTCCCTTCACATCAACCGGTATCATCAACGATGCGACGGCCAGGCGGATCTCTTCGGCCAGAGCATCGACATGGCCGCAATGGTGCTCGCGCATGGCGGCGACAAATTCTTCACCGCCATGCCGCGCGACCACGCCGCCGATTTCAGAAAGTATCGCATGCAGCGTTTGAGCGACCATGGTCAGGCACGTATCGCCGGCCCCGTGGCCATAAGTGTCATTGAAATGCTTGAAGTGATCGATATCGACCATGATGATCGCAATGCGGCCCTGATCCTGCGGTGCGTCTTCGTCCATCGCCCCGAGAATTTGCTGGTTGAACATCCGCGCAAAACCGCGCCGATTGAGCGCTCCGGTGAGGGGGTCTCGTTCGGAAAGGTCACGCAATTTGCGATTGGCACCGCGCAATTGGTGCGCCGTAATCCGGCTGCGCAGGTTCAACAAAAAGTTCTTTTGCCGCAATTGCTCAAATCGCGCCGCCAACGGCAATGTCGCGGCGGCCACCACGCACAGCAGCGCAATATAATCCGCTCTCATCGCGAGCGCTTCGGCGGAGCCCGCCGGACCGGCGGCAAGAACGAGAACAACCGTCCCGATAAACGCGATGTCGAACAGGATAAGACCGCGCATGGATAGCGGCATAACGATGTTTGCCATGCCCACCACCAGCGTGGTCGCGGTAAGATACGATGCGGCATATTGCGGCTGAAGATGTGATGTCAGATGAACAATCACGCCCGCAAACGCGCTGGGTCCGGCAGCGAGGCAGGCGGCGACCAGCCATGTCTTGCCCCGCTCTGCTGCGATGAACCCGGTGAGCAATATCGGCCCGATTCCTAGAACGCGCAGCATTGCGCCCTCTTTCACCATCGCCGGATTGGTCAGCATATCGAGCGCAATGGTCGCAAGACATGTCAGAAATCCAAGGACCGCGAGGAAATGCTGTTCCCGGTAAAGCCGTGCGGTCATCTCTTTGAGGTACAGGGTGCGGATCGTATCCGGCCACGCGCGCAGCGGCGTTCCGCTTTGTCCGATCTGGTCGATCTCGGGCGTGTCAATTCCTTCAGGCACGCCCAGACGCTCGGACGGATGATCCGAGCCTCGATCCGCCGCAGCGGTATACCCGGCCCAATTTTCAGCCGGAACGATAGAACCTTCTATGCCCATCACCGGCGTTTATTCGGGTAAGTTTAATGTTGCGTTAGCCGAACCGGATTCGCGATTGCGGCGATGCACCGCACGCACAAACCCCTGACTTCGTTGAGCGGTTTGCAAGTCACCGCCCCCTGTGCTCCATTCGACTCAGAAAAAGCACAGTTTATCCCCGCCGAATCATCCCTGCTTGCCTTCGAATTCGTAGTTTGATTCCCTATATGAGTCACCGAACCCAAATTAAGGAAACACAACATGTCGTTGCTCGAAGCCCGTAAGACCTACAAGCCGTTCCAATACCCTTGGGCTTACGACTTCTGGAAACGCCAGCAGCAAATCCACTGGATGCCCGAAGAAGTGCCGCTCGGCGAAGATTGCCGCGATTGGGCGCAGAAAATCACCGAGCATGAGCGCAATCTGCTCACGCAGATCTTCCGTTTCTTCACTCAGGCCGATGTCGAAGTGCAGGATTGCTATCACGACAAATATGGCCGTGTTTTCAAACCGACCGAGATCAAGATGATGCTCACCGCGTTCTCCAATATGGAGACGGTGCACATCGCCGCCTATTCGCACCTGCTCGACACGATCGGCATGCCCGAAAGCGAATACAGCGCGTTCCTCGATTATGAGGAGATGAAGGACAAACACGATTACATGCAGCAATTCAGCGTCGACACCGACGAGGATATTGCCCGCACGCTCGCCATGTTCGGCGGCTTTACCGAAGGGCTTCAGCTGTTCGCATCTTTCGCGATGCTGATGAACTTCCCGCGCTTTAACAAGATGAAGGGCATGGGCCAGATCGTATCATGGTCCGTCCGTGACGAATCGCTGCACTGCGAAGGCATCATCAAGATGTTCCACACATTCTGCGAAGAGCGGAACTGCCTGACCAAGGCGGTGAAGGAAGACATTATCGATGTCTGCCAGAAAACCGTGCGCCTCGAAGATGCCTTTATCGACCTTGCGTTTGAAATGGGCCCGGTAAACGGCATGACCGCGACCGAGATCAAACGCTACATCCGCTATATCGCCGATTGGCGTTTGAAACAGCTGGGCCTGCAACCGGTCTATATGATCGAAGACCACCCGCTGCCATGGCTGACCCCGCTGCTTAACGGTGTGGAGCACGCCAACTTCTTCGAAACGCGCGCCACCGAATATTCCAAAGGCGCCACCACCGGCGATTGGAACAGCGTCTGGTCCAGCTTCGACAAGCGCCAGAAAGCCAAAGCCGTCAACGAAGACGAAGTGACGGATAACGGCCCGGATATGTTTGGCGAGGTCGAAGCGGCGGAGTAGCTTTTCCGCATCGTCTAATTTGATGAATGCTATGTTTGGAAATGGTGCTCAACCAATCTGTTGGTTGGGCGCCATTTCTATTGACGCTTCGACAATCTCAAAGCTGAGGGATCTCAGTGGAGCCTTTTCAGAAGCCTTCGCGGCGAACATGTTCCACTACTGCTTCAGCTGTATGGTGCAGGTTGTCGATGTATATGCCTACTGTCTTTAGCTAAATGACTCGCCGCTGGATAAAAATTATCTGCGTAGGAGGCTCAAGTAGTCTGTACATCTGTCATCGCCTGCCCACCCAACTGCGGCTAGGCTCATTGCATTCGCCAAGCCTCGTGTCCCTCCCGCTTGCGGGAGGGATGACACGCTCGACACCAAATCCCTCGTGAGTTTCTTATGTTAAAGCGCGGCCAAGCTCCCCTCCCGCTTGCGGGAGGGGTTGGGGGTGGGAGCAACATTGCCGGGGCCTTTGTTCCTCGCCCGCCCTGCTGCGACTAGGCTCCGCTTTGCGTCACCAAGTCTCGCCTCCCTCCCGCAGTCAGGAGGGCATTAGTCGCGCAGGTTTGGCAGTTCGGCCTCGATCGCCTGAAGCACGCCTTCAATGTTTTCCTGCACATCCGCATTTGTAAACCGCAGCACCGCGTAACCTCGATCTCGCATCCAGCGGTCACGCGCGGAATCCATTGCGTGCTGCACATCGTGGCTGTGGCCATCAAGCTCGATTACCAGTTTAATGCTGCGGCATATAAAGTCGGCATAATATGGGCCGATTGGCATCTGACGGCTGAATTTCGCACCGAGCTGGCTCCGAGAAAGATGTCGCCACAGCGCGCGTTCAGCCGGTGTCGCCTGATTTCGCAGCGAACGAGCGCGCATTGTGTTGCGGGGTTTCCAGTCGGGCATTTCTTTTTCTTGCCGGTCCTCTGCCCCGTTCGCAAGCGAGAGGGGACAATTCTCAAAAAATGGCTAATTGACCCATATCAAAGACACGCTCCCGCCGCGCGCGCATAGCTTCCCTTACACACCTAGAGGAGAAGCCCCATGTCACAGCATACACCCAACGAACTCACCGAAATTTTCAAGCGGGATCGCGATCTGCTCACGCGGTTAAAGCGCGATATGGCGCATTATGTGCGGCTGGCCGATGAATATCACGCCATCAACCGCGAGGTGCACCGGATCGAGGCGGAGGCAGAGGCCGCCAGTGACGAGCGGCTCGAAGAATTGAAGCGCGCGCGGCTTGCGCTGCTCGATGAAATCACCGCCATCGTGACGCGGGAACGCACACCTGCCTGATTGGGGGGGCCTGATCGGGGGGCCTGATCGGGGCGGCCTGATCTGCGCAGCGTGATCCGCACGGCCTGATCCGCACGGCCTGATCCGGGCGGGCTATTTTCCTACAGGACAGGCCGCGTGGTACGGCGCAGCCATGCTGCCTGCCGCTTTTATACCCGGTCTTTCGTGTCTCGCCCAAAGACAAAACGCAATTTATGTTGGACAAGTGTCAACTGTGTCCTACAGGCGCAAACACCTCAATTCATTGAGGAACACTGTGTATGACACGGGTGACACATCGGCGATCTGTCACCTGTGTCCTACAGCTGCATCGCGCCGCGTTATGCCGCACGGTGCCGGCCCTTATGAGAGCGGCGTCTTAGGCGAGGCGTCGCTCTCTCCTTGGCTCGCTTCCGGGCTCGCTCCTGGGCTCTCTCCTTGCCTCGCTCCGGGGCTCTTGTCTTGGCCCACATGGGCGCGCTCCACGCCCTTTACCCGACCCGTTAATCCAATCCTAAACATCGCAGTCCGCACAGACTCCCGAAAGCGCGGATTTAGCGCGGGCCTGCGGATGAAAAGTGTTGTAAAATCGCGCGTTACGGCGAAAATCCTAACGGTTTCTTCACCCCGTTATCCGATTACCGAATGAAGTTAACGCAGCAGAAGGGTATCGCATGAAAATCGTCCAGGGTCTTGCCGGAGTAACACTGGGAATGGTGGGCGGATTGTTGGTGATGTTTGCCGTTTTGGGCGGCCCCTCGGTTGCCGAAACGGGGAATGGTGCATCCGATCTGTCTGCCGGCGCCGACGGCAGCGCCGCGGATAGCAGCGCGGATCAGGCCCCGGTTCGCGTGTCGCTCGACGGGTAGGTAACGCCCGTTATTCGTGGCCCCACGGCGCAGACGGGGTTTCTGCCGCTGTGCTGAGGTCAAACTCCACGCGGAAAAACCGGTCCTCCGGCGCTCCGCCTTCGATTGTTCGCTGTAACTGATAGACAAAGGATCCATCGCCGCTGATCGCGGGCTCGACTTCAACGGTCCAGACATTGGTGACCGACGCGCCAAGGCCTTCGCGCTCGAACATGGCGATGCTTTCCGCGTCCACGGGGAAATTCTGCGCCGCAGCAGTGCCTGCGTCCACCGTGTCGCCGCCATACATCGTGACCGCATCGCTTGAACCGTCTTCGTGACGGTGATCATGCTTAAGCCGCAATCCTGCATCGGTGCGCGTGAAAACCCAGGTGCGGGAGCGATCCCATTGGCCATCAATCGCAACGTGAAACGGAACTGCGATCCGATCCTCGCTGCATTCGCGAACATGCATGACCATGTCAGCCTCCGCAAAATCGGCATCGGCCGCATCGTCGCTGACCAACGTGCCGCGATACGCATTGCCGCAATGGCTGGCGAGCGCGCTCCAGAACCCGTCTTGCGGCCCGTCCGCCAAGCTTTCCGCAGTTTGCTCTGGCGGGGAACAGGCGGGCAGCAGCATGGCGGAGGTGAAAAGGACGGGCGATGCAAAGGCGCGGATGGTCATGCCCCCTCTTATGCCCACCTTGCCATGCGCTGCAAATCGCGTAGGTCAAAGTCTGGGGACGCGTATCAAAGGTTTGGGGAATTCGATATGACAGATCCGTTAGTGGGCAAATTGCCGGGCCGCGCGCGCAGTCTTGAAGAATACGCCGCAATGATGGGTTCCGCGCATTCGGGGGAACACCCCAATCACCGCCCTTATGAGCCGCAAGATGGCGATGTATTCATCACCAGCTGGGCCAAAAGCGGGACGACTTTTCTGCAGCAAATGTTCCACCAACTGCGCACTGCGCATCGCGGCGGCGACATGGATTTCGACGATATCAGCCGGATGACCCCTTGGGATGATGTCGCTCTGATGGTCGATTTCGATATGACAGCGCCGCAAGTCGCGAGCCCGCGCGGGTTCAAATCCCACCGCGAATATGAACGCCTCCCCACCGGTATGCGGTACGCTGTAACCCTGCGCGATCCCAAAGAGACTTTCATATCCTTTTACCGCTTCATCAATGGCTGGCACCTTGAGCCGGGCTCGGTTGAGCTTGAGGAATTTTTGCCATTCTGGATGGGCGGCGGGCCTGGCGGCTGCGATTATTTCACCCATCTGCTCAGCTGGTATGATCGGCGCAAGGAACCGGACAGCCTGGTGATGACCTATCGCTGGGCAGTGAAAAACCGCTCTGCTGCGATTGCCCGCATGGCGGCGCTGATCGGTGTTGAGATGACGCCCGAGATTGAGGCGCTCGTGCTGGAGCGAACGACGCGCGAATTCATGCACGATCACAAAGACAAGTTTGACGATGCGATGGTCTGCAAAGTGCTGGATGAAAAATGCGGTATTCCTGCGACCAGCGATTCAAGCAAAGTCCAGTCCGAAGGCAGCGACGCAAAGGAAGTCCCGCAGTCGGTCGCAGACGCGATCGACGCGATGTGGGCGGAGCGTGTGGTGCCCGTCACAGGTCATGCAGATTTCGCTGCGCTCGCCGAGACGGTTGATGCCGAAGCCTAAGACTTAATACATCAGGCACCGGCTTTAGGCATCGGATCATCTACGTGAAATGGGCTGCGGTCCAGTCTCTGCGGGTTCACGTCTTGCCAAAGATGACCCGGCGATGACGAGGTTACTGGCACCACTGCGTTGCCATGCTGCCCCATCCGCTTTCAGAGGCAAGCTGCCGGTCGATCATATATTTTGAAAGCAGAACCCGTTTGCCGTTTGGCGAAACCCGGCTGATCTCGCGCAGCTCGCGCCCGTATTGATCGCGCGGAGGGGCGCTCTCTCCGGTCCATTCAAACGGTCCGCGTGCCAACCACGTGTGCAGTTCGCGTTTCGCTTCGGCTGCGCGTTTACGTTCCTCTGCGCAGTCGCCATCGATTTCAGGCGCGTCAAAACCCGTCAGGCGGATGCGGCGCCTGCTTGGCCCGTTGCCGATAATCACAGTATCCCCGTCCACAACGCATCCCTGCGCGCCAGACCATGGCTCCCCGCAGATAGCGAACCTGTAACTCACACGCTCCCAACCCTGTTCAGCGATGTAGGGACGGTACAAAAACCACCAGCCTGCGCTAACGATAGCGAGCAGGATCGGGACGCGCCAAATGCTCCACCAATCGGCGATCCCGTTTCTCCGGCCAAGTGCCGAACGGCCTTTGCGAAATTTGGTTTTGCGGGGATTGCGTTTGAACATTAGCCCCTGAATGTATCAGGGCGCGGTTCATTGCCAAGTCTTTGCGGTCTATTTGCGCGGTTCCTTGCGGCGGTCGTCTCCGCTCCGGCGGTCGCGCTGGCGGCGTTCCTCTGCATCAATGGAGAGCTGCTTTTCTCGGCGGTCGCGAACCCGGCGGTCTGAACCGCTTGCGCCTTTGCCTTTGGTTTCATCACTATCCATGCGGTATTCTCCCTATTCTGGGCAGCGAACACGCAGCCGGTGATGGCAAATTCGGCAAACATGCTCGGCTTCTGCAAAAGACAATATCACAAACACTGCCGCTCGCCCATATCTGGCGTTTGCCGCGCATAATCAAAAGGGCCGCGCGGATTGCACCGCGCGGCCCTTGGTCTTGCACAGCAATTGCCGTGCGAAACGGATAGATTATTTAGGCTTCGATAGGCTCAAGCGAACCGGTGCCATTTGGTGTTGCGATCTCAAGGCATGTGCCCGCATCGACATAAGTCCATGCGTTGCCCTGATAATCGACGACGCTGGTTCCGGCGCAGCTGGTGCCCGGACCGGCGGCGCAATCATTTTCGCCGGCTTTCGAAACGCCGTAGCATTTCTCTTTTTCACCAGCATCATCGGCTACGGCCACTTCTTCGACTTCGCCGGCGGCTGCATCGGTTTCTGCCGGTGCATCAGCGCCGCCAGAACATGCGGCGGCAAGGCCGGCTGCGGCGGCAAGGGCGAAAGAGCCTTTAAGGCGTGATGTGTTCATAATTGTCCTCCAATCCAAGTTTTTCGTCGGCACAGTTTGCGCCGTCACCGATCGGTTCGTAGTGAACCAACATTTGGTTACAGTGCCAAGTGATTAATTCTAAAAGGTGGTGTTTCCGCGATAGCCGAACTGAAATTCCAGCATCTGTTTTGCAGTGTCCCGCCAAAGCCGCTAAGCGGCGCGTTCCGGTCAGGCTGCGCAGTGCTGCGCGCGAACAAGGATTGCCGCGATGACAGATATTGCTGATCAACTGAGCGAGGCCGAAGGGCTGTCGAAAGTCGAAGTGTTAATCGAGGCCTTGCCCTATTTTCAACGCTATGCCGGGCGGACTTTTGTTGTGAAATATGGCGGCCATGCGATGGGCGAACCGCAGGCTGCGCGTGATTTTGCCGAGGATATCGTGCTGCTTAAGGCGGTGGGTATCAATCCGGTCGTCGTGCATGGTGGTGGTCCGCAGATCGGGGACATGCTGGCGCGCCTCGGCGTTGAAAGCACTTTTGTCGATGGATTGCGCGTCACAGACGAGGCAACCGCCAAGATTGCCGAAATGGTCCTGTCTGGCGGGATCAATAAAGAGCTTGTCGGCTGGCTGTCCAATGCCGGGGGCAAGGCGCTTGGCCTGTCGGGCAAAGATGGCGGATTGGTCACTGCGCGCAAGGTGGAACGCACCACGCGCGATCCCGAAAGTCTGATCGAAAGCGTGGTTGATCTGGGTTTTGTGGGAGAGCCCGCTTTTGTCGATACCAGCGTGATCGACACCGCTGTGGCCGCCGGCATGATCCCTGTCATCGCGCCGATTGCGGGCGGAGAAGACGGTGCAACCTACAATATCAACGCCGATACTATGGCAGGCGCAATCGCCGCGGCTTTGGGGGCAGCGCGTTTGTTCCTGCTGACCGATGTGGCAGGCGTGCTGGACGGGCAGGGGACATTGCTGCCCGAACTGAATCCGGCGGATATCGCCAAATTGAGTGCGGACGGAGTCATCAAAGGCGGGATGGTGCCGAAACTGGAAACCTGCGTTTCGGCTGTCGAATCCGGTTGTGAAGCGGCCGTCGTGCTGGATGGCCGTGTGCCGCACGCTATGCTGCTTGAATTCTTTACAGCGCGCGGGGCCGGAACACTGGTCCGCGCCTGATAACCGGCCTATATCGGCCAGGAACGAAATGCTGGCATAAGGCGTATTAGTCGGGTAACACGCCAGCAACGTGACAACATTCGCGCGCATTACGGCACGCGCGCTGAACAAAGGTAATTATAAGACCATGGACCTCCTTATCGAAGTCACCGGCATCCTGATCAATGCATTCGTGATGCTGATTATCATCCAGTTCGTGATCGGCCTGCTGTTTGCGTTTAATGTGGTGAATCCGTCCAACCAGTTTTTGATGCAGGTGTATCAGTCCATCAATTCACTGCTTGAACCGATCCTGCGCCCCATCCGCAATCTGCTGCCAAAAACCGGCGCGATCGACTTTTCTCCGCTGGTGCTGATCATCGGGGCGCAAATCCTGATGGCTGTTTTGACCAGCCTCTAAGACACCATTTCACAGGGTATTGACCGCACCATGACCGCCACACGGATCGACGGAAAAGCATTCGCTGCGCGCCTGCGCGAGCGGGTGGGTGATTACGCCGCCACTTTCGAGAATGCCGCCGGACGCAAAGCGGGTCTTGCCGTGGTCCTGGTGGGTGAAGATGCTGCCAGCCAAGTGTATGTCGGCGCCAAAGGAAAAGCCACGCTTGCTGCCAATATGGCAAGTTTTGAGCACCGCCTGCCAATCGACACCACTTCGGAAACGCTGATGGATCTGGTTGAACAGCTCAACAAAGATGAAGCTGTCGATGGGATACTGGTTCAGCTGCCACTGCCCGATCATCTTGACGAACAGAGCATAATCGCCGCGATCAGCCCGGATAAAGACGTCGATGGGTTCCACGTGATCAATGCCGGCCGTTTGAGCGTCGGGCAGAGCGGATTTGTGCCGTGCACCCCGCTTGGCTGCATGATGCTTTTGACGGACCGTTTGGGCGACCTTTCCGGTCTTGAAGCGGTGGTTGTCGGGCGCTCCAACATCGTTGGCAAGCCGATGGCTCAGCTGTTGCTGGATGCCAATGCTACGGTAACGATAGCACATAGCCGCACGAAAGACCTCGCCAGTGTTGTCCGCCGCGCCGACATCGTCGTTGCTGCGGTTGGTCGGCCTGAAATGATCCGCAAGGATTGGCTCAAAGATGGTGCCACTGTGATTGATGTCGGTATCAATCGCCTGCCTCCCGAACCGGGCAAGGAAAAAGGCAAGCTGGTTGGAGATGTCGCCTATGATGAAGCGAGTGAAGTTGCCGCCGCGATTACGCCAGTCCCTGGCGGCGTGGGTCCGATGACCATCGCCGTCTTGCTCCGCAACACATTGGTCGCTGCGTATCGCAATGCGGGCTTAGACGCCCCGAAAGACTTGTGAAGGCGCTGGCAGGCCTTGCTCTGGCCGGTTTGCTGGCTGGCTGTGCGGGTCCCGCAGGCACCGGTTCGATCCGGCCGGGAATGCCGGTTATCGCCGCTGATATCGCGCAAAACCGTCTTGCGCAGGATGAAGGCGTACTGACGGCCCTACGCCAGACCGCTTCGCCCGGTGCAATCGTGTTTGCTCCGGGGCCGGTCGATGCTCAAAAATGGCTGGGCGAACAATCCGGTTTCCCCGAAAGCGCGTGGCAGGGCCACCTGGTTGCGGTGTCATGCGATGGTTCACTGGGCGCAGTCACAGGCGCGATCCAATGGGATGGACAGCCCGGCTATTACACAACGATCTGGCGCTATGAACAAGGCGAGGACGAAGGCCGAAATGTCTGGCGCTGGATTGTTTCGCATGGGGATGGGCTGGACCGGGCGCGGCCCGCACCGCAATTGCCGCTTACTCAGGCCGCATCATGTGAAAATCTGCCCGCTCTATCCGGCCCAACGGCGCAATCGGGGCGATCCGCTGATGGATCGCTGCGCTACAACTGGGCATATACGCCTGAGCAGGGCCGGGTGCTGACCATTGATATCTGGGATGGAACCGAATTCCGCACTGTGATCGAAGACAAAGTGCCATCCGGTCAGCCTGAGTAAATCCGGCGCTGTACATTTGCGGCGGGCAATCAAACGGGAGAATCCATGAAGACTGCCACGCTTGCCCTATTCACCGGTGCTTTCGCTTTGACCCTTTCGGCCTGTTCCGGGCCGCGTGAAAAGGCCTTTCAACAAACCATTTCGCGCGCTTTGAAGAGCGCACCTGGCGCAGCGCAGCCCAGCACCATCGTCAAAACCGAACTCGCCTATGCACGGGCCGCCAAAGAACGCGGGCAATACACCGCGGGGCTTGATTTTGCGGGCAGCGGGGCCCGATTGCATGGCCGCAACGGACCGGTCGATGCGGTCGAATTCTTCAGCGCGCTGAGTGACCCCGACACGGCCATCGATTGGAAGCCGCGCATTGTTGTCATGAGCTGTGATGGCGCGCTGGCGCTCAGCACGGGCCGGTTCACCGATCAGGAGGGCTTTGTCGGCAATTATGTCACCACGTGGGTGCGGCAGAACGATGGCGAATATAAATGGGTCTATGATGTGGCTGGGCGCGATGATCCGCAGCCGCCACCGCGCCGACAATTCGAAGATGGCGATATCGTCGTCACTTCGATTGATGCTGTGCAAGGGCTTGTCGCAACATGCCCGCGCGGAGACGATGGCATCCCCCCGCCTCCGGCGCTTTCTATAAGCGGCGAAGCGCCGGGCGCTGCGCAACTTTCACGCGATAGCACCCTGCGATGGCGCTGGGAGCATCAGGCAGACGGCACAAAATTCGTTTCGGCGGAATACTATTACAACGGCGCTTGGGTCACTGCGTTCGAAGAAAGCCTTGCGTCCCCTAACGAAGAGTGATGTGGCCACGGCGACTTTCCTGATCCTGTTTTTCTGTTAGACGCCGGCCTATGGTATTCACCGAACTCTTCGTATCCGCATTTATCACTCTGTTCGTGGTGATCGACCCGCCCGGCTGTGCGCCGATCTATGCCGGATTGACCAAGGGGGCGACCAATGCGCAGGCCCGCAACATGGCGCTGCGCGCCACGTTTATCGCCGCAATCATTCTTACGGTCTTTGCGTTTTTCGGCGAAGATTTGCTGAACGCTCTGCATATCAATCTCGACAGTTTCCGTATTGCTGGCGGGTTGATGCTGTTCTTTATCGCGTTCGAAATGGTGTTTGAAAAACGCACTCAGCGCCGAACGGAACGCGCGGAAAAGGTTACCGCATCCGAAGTCGAGGATGTTTCGGTCTTTCCGATGGCGATGCCGATGTTAGCGGGGCCGGGCGCAATTGCTGCGATCATGCTGTTGATGAACGAGGCAAACGGTGTCGAGCAAACGATCGAAGTCTTCCTCGCGCTGGGTCTGGTGTTGGTTATGACTGCGGCTGCTCTTGTCGCCGCTGGTCCGTTGATCCGGTTGCTGGGCGACAAAGTCGAAGCGGTTATCACTCGCTTGCTAGGCGTGCTGCTTGCGGCGCTGGCAACGCAATACGTGATTGACGGGCTGCGCGGCAGCTTTGTCGCCTGACATTTTGCCCGGTGACGCGATCACTGAAGCGTCATAATCTCTTCATTGCCATCGCCGCGGCCGAAAAACTGCATCAACTGAACAAGCAATTCGCACCGTGCAGAGAGATTGTCCGCTTCCAGCAATGCCTGTTTTGACGCCGGATCGAACGGAGCGATTTGCGAGACACCATTGATCAGCGATTGATCATCGAGCCGTTCGACCGAATCCCAATCAACCGAATAGCCTTGCCGATCTGCGAATTTACGCGCTTCAACCTCGAACCCGCCACGCTGGGCATAGCTTAAAGTTTCATCTTCATCGTCTTCGATCAAATCTGCCTCGACCTGCCGAAATGCAGTCGCCACGTCGAGCTCGCGGATCAGTTTGAACCGGCTTTTGCCTTCCAGAATGAGGTTGTAACGCCCATCTTCCATGGCTTCGATTTCGCCGATCTGTCCCACACATCCAACAGTAAACAGCGGAGCGCCATCAATTGGCTTCTGCGGTTGAATAAGCGCGATTTTGCGGTCGCGAACCAACGCATCACCCACGAGGGAGCGATAGCGCGGCTCAAAGATATGCAGCGGCAATTGTAGCCCTGGAAACAGGACGGCACCGGGCAGAGGAAAGATCGAAAGGCGTTGGGGCAATGCGGTTATCCGAACAGGATTTTTGAAAGGCGGCGGCGAGTTGAGACGACCCAGTCATCTTCCAGCCCGACAGCTTCGAAAATCTGGAGCAGTTTGGCGCGTGCTGCGCCTTCATTCCATTCGCGGTCTTCGCCCACCATGCCGAGCAATATGTCCGCTGCGGCATCGCGTTCGTTCGCTGCGAAAGCTGCCTCAGCATAGGCGAGTTTGGCGTCCATGCCCGCGCCATCGGCGGTCGCTGAAGCCTTGAGCGCGGCGAGTTCGCCCTCATCCACTTGCGTACTGGCCAGCTCCAATGCGCTGGAGGCCGCGATGATCGCTGGATCATCTTTCACTTTATCATAGACGGGGCTGGATTTGATGGCGTCCATCATCTGGCTCGCTTCATCGGCTTGACCCATGGCGATTTGTGCCCGGATCATCCCCGCGATTGCGCCGGGATTTTCGTTGTCGAACTGAATCACTTGCGCGAAAATTCCAAAAGCGCGCTCGGCATCGCCGCCGGACAGCGCCTCTTCACCGACTTGGATATGCTGCGCGACTTCTTCGGCAGATGGACCTTGAGGTGCATCGCTGCCACCGGAACCGGCCTGGATCGGCAATTGCGAAAGCAGCTGGTCCAGAACTTTCTTTAACTCCGATTCGCTGCGCGCATTTGTCAGGTCCGCGACAGGCTGCCCTTGGAACATGGCATAGACGGTCGGGATCGATTGGACCTGAAACTGGCTGGCGATGAATTTTTCTTCATCCACATCAAGCTTGGCAAGGATGACGCCTTTATCGGCATATTCCGCGGCGACTTTTTCCAGCATCGGCGCGAGCGCTTTGCATGGGCCGCACCATTCGGCCCAGAAATCCAGAATCACCAGTTTGGTTTGCGATGGCTCGACAACGTCTTTGCGGAAACGCTCGACGGCTTTTTGCTCTTCGATGTTCAGACCCATACTGGCCAAGGGAGGTACTCCTAATGTGCTTTTGTCTTTGTTCGGGTTCAATGTGGGGCTTTGTCGCCCGATTTGAAGCGCAGATTTGTATTGTCAGAACTGCTGACGGGGTGAGCGGCAACGATCAAGGCAAAATTGCGCGAATTTTTTAGCTTGCAGGTAACGCGGACCGCTGTTAATTGCCCGCCTCCTCAGCAGATAGGGTGGCTTTCCACCGAATCTGTTTGGCGCCAGTGAGCGGGCGTAGCTCAGGGGTAGAGCACAACCTTGCCAAGGTTGGGGTCGGGCGTTCGAATCGCCTCGCCCGCTCCATTATTTCAATGACTTACGGACAGTCATTGATTTTTCCATGAAAAAAACATGAAAAACAGGATGTGGAGAAAATCCGCAAAACGCGCGTTGCGGGTCAGATTTGTCCGCCCACGCCCTTAAACTTCGCAACGAAATCCGACACCCGTTTGAACACGTCGCCCTTCTTGGTCAGATATGCCGGATTGAGCGGACTCATCTTGGGCAAGATGCTGTTGAGTTCGTCACCGTTTTCGGTCGCAAACTCCCTCTTTATGGAGTTCGTAACATAGCGACGCGCGGCTTCGGGGTGCAGGCTCTCGGCAGCAACAAGCTCTTCGAACTCCCGGCGTTGTTCTTCCTGAGCGAACGCAAAGAATGCTTCGATCACGCCTTCCTTGCCGTCCACCTCATCGAAGTTGGTCCGGTTGATGAAATCGACGATCAAGCTTTCCTTCGCTCGATTGCCCAAGCTGGCCCGAATGAGACGGCGAGCCTCTTCGATCAGGTCATCCTTGTCCTTCACGTTCCGATTTTTCTCGAAAATGAGTTCAAGAATGTAATCGAGGTTGATCTCCTGAGATTTCAGAAGGTCCACCTCAAAGACCACATCATCCCAATCGATAGAGGAATCTTCGGCTTCCTTCCCGTCCTTCTCACGCCTCAGCCAATCGCGAATATCGTTATAGGTGGACTTGTAATCCTGAATTTTGCGTTCGGCTGGCAACGACACTGAGGCCAATTCTGGAATGTCTGCATCATCCAAATGGTGGGCAACCTTGAACGCCTCCAACGCTGCTTCGTCGGTCCGGTCGACATCTTGGAAAGCCCTCAGGGCAACAAACTCGTCAAAGTTTTGAAGGATGTTTTCCGCTCGCAGATATTCGCCAAAGAGCTTTGCGAAATCCTTCTTGTCCGCCTCTGTGATGATTTCACTAGGATCAGGAAAGCGCTGTTCCAACTCAGCCAAGATGGTCTTGAAGCCTCGATTGGCAGCCCCGGACACAATGTCCGAGAAGCCTTCCATGTATTCCTTGTAGCTCTTTTCCAGCACCACGCTTTTCGTGTTGCTTTCACCGAACAGGGTTATGGCATCAATGGTCGCCTGCTCAAGATCACGGAAAGCAACGATGTTGCCAAAGGTCTTCGTCGCATCGAAAATTCGATTGGTCCGGGAATAGGCCTGTATCAAGCCATGATATCGCAGGTTCTTGTCGACGAAGAGCGTATTGAGCGAGGGCGCATCGAAGCCGGTGAGGAACATGCCGACCACAATCAGCAGGTCGACTTCCTTCGATTTCACCCGATTGGCTAGGTCCCGATAGTAGTTCTGAAATCCGTTGCCGTCCGTGCTGAAGCTAGTGCCGAACAGCCGGTTGTAATCCTTGATGGCGGCGTCAAGGTCCTCCTTGCCGCTGCTATCCATTGCCGAGACATCGAAACTCTCATCACGAATATCGCCAATGGCATTTTGCTCCTCATTGGCGGCGAATGAAAAAATGGTCGCGATCTTGAGCGGCTTGTCGCTACCGCCCTGGAGCTTGTTCAAGCTCTCGTAGTACAACTTTGCCGCGTCCACGCTGCTGACCGCAAACATCGCATTGAAGCCGCCACCGCCGAGATGCTTGCGATGAGTTTTCTGGCGATAATTCTTCAAGATGTACTGCGAGACTTCCTTGATGCGCTCAGGATGCAACAAGGCCCTCTTGTTCTCGGCGGCGCTGAGCTTGGCCTCATCCTGCTCGGTCTCAAAGTCCCGGAATTGCGGGCGCACATCGTTGTAATCGACCTTGAACTTCAGAACCTTCTCGTCTCGGATCGCATCGGTGATCACATAAGCGTGAAGCTCGCTGCCAAAGACGCTGGCAGTTGTCTCTGAGCCTCGCGAATTACCTTTTTGGATGATCTTCCCATCAACGATCTTATCAGGAAAAATGGGCGTCCCGGTGAAGCCGAACTGGTAGTAGCGTTTGAACTTCTTCTTGAGGTTCTTCTGCGCCTCTCCGAACTGGCTCCGGTGGCATTCGTCGAAGATGAAAACCACCTGCTCGCCATAGACGGGCAAGTCGCCTTCGCTTTTCATCAAATTGTTGAGCTTCTGGATCGTCGTGACCACGATCTTCTTGTCGGTCTTCACCAGATTGCGCTTCAGCGCAGCCGTATTCTCAGAGCCGTTCACGCTATCCGGCGAAAAGCGCTGGTATTCCTTCATCGTCTGATAATCGAGGTCTTTGCGGTCGACCACGAAGAACACCTTGTCGATGAAATCCAGCTCGGTCGCCAGCCGCGCCGCTTTGAAACTGGTCAGCGTCTTGCCTGATCCGGTAGTGTGCCAGATAAAGCCGCCACTTTCCGGCTTGCTCCAGTGCTTGGCGTTGTAGGAGCTTTTGATCTTCCAGAGGATGCGCTCAGTCGCTGCGATCTGGTAGGGCCGCATGACCAGCAGCGTCTCACTCACATCGAAGACGGAATAATGCAGCAGCACGTTCAGGAGCGTATGCTTTTGCAGGAAGGTCGCGGTGAAATCCTTCAGGTCTTTGATCAGCCCGTTATCCGCCTTCGCCCAGTTCATGGTGAAGTCAAAGCTGTGTTTGTCTCGCTTCGTGGTGTTGGCAAAATAGCGCGTATCGGTGCCGTTGGTGATCACGAATAGCTGGAGGAACTTGTATAGCGAGTTGTCGCTGTTGAAGCTCTCTTTGCTGTAGCGGTGAATCTGGTTGAAGGCCTCGCGAATGGCCACACCGCGCTTTTTCAGCTCGATTTGCGCCAAAGGCAGGCCATTGACGAGGATCGTCACATCATAGCGATTAGCGTGCGTCCCCGCCTGCTCAAACTGCTTGACGACTTGCAGCTTGTTGCGGGCAATGTTGCCTTTGTCGAACAGGTAGATGTTCTGGATGCGCCCATCATCGAAGACAAAATCATGGATGTAGTCGTCATGAATCTTGCGGGCCTTATCGGTGATCCCGTCGCTGGGGCTGTCCAGATAGGACAGCACAAAACGCGCCCACTCATCATCCGAGAAAGCAACGCTATTCAGGTCTTCTAATCGCACGCGGACATTGGCCAGCATGGCCTCTGGCGAGGTGAGATCGGGCAGGAACTCGTAACCCTGATTGCGCAGGTCTTGGATCAGCTCGCGCTCAAGCTCCGCTTCGCTCTGGTAATGGTCAGCAGCGGCCCAATCGCTGGTATACTTGTCCAGAACGATGAAGTTCTTCGATTCCGCTATCGGCTTTGTGACCTCAACCATCTTGCGCTTCCTGCTGCCAATAGCCGTAATTGTTGATCAGGTTGTCGAACAACAGTTTGACCGTCTGTTTTTCCGGCCCGGTTGGCTGGCGGACCTGCTCCCCTGACAGGGTAGAATGGCTGGAGAATTGCATCACCCTGTTCAAATAGCCCTGCTTGGCTCCGGGCGCATCCACATCTGGCACTGTATTCAGCAAATCTCCCCAATTCTGATAGCCTAGGAAGGCCGCTGTCTTCTCGTAGAGATTGCGCAGAAACATGAAATGGAAGCGCTCGATCTTGTTCTGCTCGATAGCTTCAGAAAGCACCCTGCGCAGATAGAGATGGTAGGAAAAGCTCCTGTTCGCATCACCATGCTTTATGTCGAGCTTGAATGTGCCGTCTTCCAGTAGCTCTAGCAGCCTACAGCCTTCCTTCTTGCCTCTCTGGCTCAGCTTCAGCTCATTGTGCAGCACATTGTAGAAAAGTGGGCTGTGCGTCGTGATAATGAACTTGAGGCCTTCGGGTGCGCGATTGATTAGCGCAGCAAGGTGCACGGCCAGTTCGATGAGGTGGTTTTCATCCAGCGAGGTGACGGGGTCGTCAATGAACACATACTGTAATTCATCATAGGCATCAGTGCCCCGCAGCGCGGGGTCAGGCTCTTGCAGTGCGTCAATCACGGTTTCAAGCAATGTGTAGAACACGCTCCAGATGAAATTGCTCTCTTCGCCCTTGGAAATCTTAAAATTGCCAAGGTCAGCGTCGTCACCACGTTCGAACGAAAAGGTGACATATGAAAATGGCGAGACATCGCGCCCACCGTCGTCATTGTACTCAGCTTCATGATGAAACTTGGGTGTCAGCTTATCGTTGATGTAGCGCTGAAAGTTCGCAATGATGTTCTGGTCTTGGCCCTGATCCACCAGAATCCAGTCGGTGAAGCTGTTCGGCTGGATTTTCAATTTGGGTTCGGCATCTGCCAGCAGGTCGTTATCCCAATAAAACAGGTCTTCGGTGAAGGCGTTGTAATAGAGGATTTTGTGCCGCGATGGCTGGGCCTCTTCGTCGTCTGCTGCCTTCGGAGCGACCAGTTCCTTGAGGGCGCGGGACAGGCGGGTTTTGCCCGTGCCGTTGAAGGCATAGATGAGCTGGACCTTCTTGTTCGTGTTGTGAAGCGCCTGCGCGATCTGTTCGAGGGTCTGGCTCATGCCTCAACCACCTCGGCTGGTTTGGGGAAGCTCAGGAGCAGGTCGCGGTAATATTCATATTGCTGTTGGCGCAGCTCGATTTCGCGGGGCAGGCCTTCGCTGAGCGAGGTGGTGAGCGTGTCGAACTTGTCGAGGATCGCAACGATGCGGGCTTGCTCGGCGAGCGACTTCTCTTGATCATTTGGGAACGGGACAGGCAATTTCACCTTCTTCATTCCATCAATCAAAAGCCTTTTGATCTTTCCTCTAGAAACAAACTGGCCTTTCTGGTCGTGGAAAGCGTTTGTTTGCATCGCATAGGCGATGAACTTGGGGTTCATCACGTGGCGAAAAGCATAGCTATCATCGTGGATTGCCACCTTTTCCTCTCCGAGCCATGCAACGGCCTTGCCGACATCTTCCACGGTCTCGCTGACACCAGCCATAATAACATCGTTTTTCTCTGCGAAGCGCAGTGAGTCAGCCATCTCGCTTCTTACCTTGGAAAGCGTTGAATGCGCGAACACACCGTAATGGGTATAGATTTCCCCGTAGTGGATCGCGCTAATTCCTTCATCACGGTAGTCTGCTTTGGTGAAACGCTTACCTCTGATGAACTCACCAATTTCGTCCATCGGCTTCCACTCAGCCTCGTCCTCATTGAAAGTCAGGAGTTGGTCGCGGTAGTGGTTGTATTGCTTTTTGCGCAGTTCAAGCTCGGCGGTCAGCTCGGCGGTCAGCTCGGTGAAGCTGTCCAAAATCCGCACGATTTCCCCCTGTATCGCCAGCGACTTCTCCGGCTCCTCCGGGCAGGGAATTGGGATCGTCTTGCCTGAGTAGTTGCTTATCCATTGCCGTTTGTGATCACCTTCAACAAGGTCGCTCGGAATGGTATTAAGCCAATGATAAATATACTTAATATGGTATTTTTCGTCGTCGCTCGATGTGATCATCTTCATGGCCGACGACTTCGCCTTGAAATCGAAATCCACCCACTTGTTGGCAGTTGTGAAGTCGTCAAAAATGATTGTCGGACTCTTTGAAGCTTCATAGATTCCGTTCGTCTCGTCGGTATATCCGAGCACGAATGTCTTCCCGGCTGTAAGGACCGGGGTGCTAAAGCGATCATCATAATTCTTGCTCTGGACAAGATACTTTGTCGGCTGTTCGTATGCTGTCACCGTCCCCAGCGGCATCCACTCAACCTCAGCGCCTTCCAGAAGCTTCTGAAGGAAACCGAGATCGCTCACTCCTCAATCTCCGCGACAATCGCATCAATGTCGCTGCGAAGTTTGCCGATTTTCTCAACCGTTGTCTTTAGGTCAGCGTTGAGCTGAGTGATGTCGACAACCTCGCGGGTGTCCTTCGGCTCCACGTATGCGCTGACCGAAAGGTTATAGTCTTTGCGAACGATGTCGTCCTGATCGACCGTCTCGGCGACGTGAGGCTTCGGCTCCTTGTTGTCGAAGATGCTCAAAATCTCTTTGACGTGCTCATCGCTCATCTCATTGGTGTTGGTCTTCTTGGCGAAGAACTCCTCGCCCGTGGCATCGATAAACTGCACCTTGGTGTCAGGCTTGTTCTTCGCCAGCACCAGAATATTGACCGCAATCGTGGTGCCGAAAAACAGATTGGGCGCGAGCGCGATCACGGTTTCGACGACATTGCTGTCGACCAGATATTTGCGGATTTTCTGCTCCGCCCCGCCCCGGTAGAAAATGCCCGGAAAGCAAACGATGGCCGCGCGCCCCTTGGCTGACAGGTAGTGCAGCGCGTGCAACACAAAGGCGAAGTCTGCCTTGGACTTGGGTGCAAGCACGCCTGCCGCAGCAAAGCGATCATCGTTGATCAGTGTCGGATCGTCTGACCCTGCCCACCTTACGGAATAGGGAGGGTTCGAAACGATGGCATCGAACGGCTTCTCATCGAGGAAATGAGGATTTTCCAGCGTATTGCCGTTCTGGATGTTGAACTTGTCATAGTTCACATTGTGCAAGAACATATTCATGCGGGCGAGGTTGTAGGTGGTGTAGTTGATCTCTTGCCCGAAAAACCCGTCTTCAATGATGTGATTGTCGAAGTGCTTCTTGGCCTGCAAAAGCAGGGAGCCAGAGCCAGCGGCTGGATCGTAAATCTTGTTGACGCTTTCCTGCCCATGCAGCGCCAGTTGCGCGATCAGCTTGGAAACGTGCTGCGGCGTAAAAAACTCCCCGCCCGATTTGCCCGCATTTGCCGCGTAGTTGGAGATCAGGAACTCGTAGGCATCGCCAAACAGGTCGCTGTGATTTTCCTCAAACTTCAGCGGCAGTCCCGCAACGCCTTTCAGCACCTTGGCCAGCCGGTCGTTCTTTTCCCTGACCGTGTTGCCCAGCCGGTTGCTGGTGGTGTCGAAATCCGAGAACAAGCCCTTGATGTCTTCCTCGGATGGATAGCCGCTTGCCGAACCTTCAATCGCCTTGAAGATAGCAGCCAGATCGGTGTTCAGGCTCTCATTGGTGTTGGCGCGGGCGGCGACATTGGCGAAGAGCTGGCTGGGATAGATAAAGTACCCCTTGGTCTTCACCGCATCGACCTTCACCGCGTCGGGAATGGCGCTGTCAGCCAATTTGGCGTATTTGACGCTGTCATCACCCGCTTCGATATAGCTGGTGAAGTTTTCACTGATGAAGCGGTAGAACAGCGCCCCCAGGACGAACTGCTTGAAATCCCAGCCGTCGACCGCGCCCCTGACCTCGTTGGCGATTGCCCAAATCTGCCGGTGCAATGCGTCGCGCTGTTGCTGGCTGGTCATTCTTTCTCCTCTTTCCGCCACCCCATGATCTGAGGAGCAAGCCTGTATCCGCGACACGTCGATTTCGCTATCGGGCAGTGCCGTTGATTGACCGAATTTTGCTGGCACGAAAAGATTGGAATGCCATCGGCCACCGGTTCCGTAGATGAGTTAGCCCGCGCAATGAATGTTCTCAATATATTACTCAGCCCATCCCGGCGCTGGCTGACTTCCCAGAGGATAGTGACGGCAAGGAAGCTTGTGCAGTCGCTGTTTGCACCAGTCCTGCCCGCTCGTTGATCGCCGATACCAGCTTGCTACGATCATCGGTGAAGATCGCGACCGTTTCCTTTGCCCGTGATACGCTGACATAGAAGGACTTCTGGTCGACCAGATTGATCGCCTTGCTGTCAGCATGGATCATGACGTGATCGGCGGTGCGACCTTGCGCGGCGAAAGTGGTATCGACGTAGGCATGGGCGATGTGCCGGTCGCGGGCGGAATCGAGATTCAGCGTTTCCGTCACCCCTCGTGCCGTCTGGATCGTGGCTGTGCGGGCCTGCTGGTCGACGCCAATAACCTCACCGCGCGCACCATTGATCCTGCCAGCCTCTCGGTCGTTACGGGAAAAGCGGATGGCGTCGCCGGTTTTCAGTTCCATCGATTGGGGTGCGAAAGCTTGGCTTTTACCCGCACCCCATTGCCGCAAGCGCCAATCCACCTCGCGCCCGTTCTCGGATTTGAGGGAAATGGCCGATTTGGCTGGATCGATGCTCTCCACACGATAGGCCTCGCCACGCTTTACGCCTTTGTCGGCGTAATCGCGAGTGAACCGCACAACATCGCCTTTGTCGTAGCTCAATGGATCACGAGCTTCAGCACGCGTCAGTCCTTTGTTGGCAAGGCTTTCCACGGTGACAGCAGGGCCAGTAAGCGCCCCCGATATTGTGAGCGCGTCCCGAATGTCTGCGGTCAGTGCATCACGCCCTTCGCGTGATGGCTCGATGACAAGCGTTCGGGCGCGGTTCGCCTTATCCTGCTTGGCGTATTGCGCGGCAATGGCGGCGAACCCTTCGGAACGGTCGGCATTCTCGACGATCTGGCCCCCACCCCGATCTAGAGCAGCAAGCACTTTGCGGGCGTCCCCTTCGATGGATGCCAGCACAGCGTCTTTCGCCGCCAAGTTCGTCTGCCGCACGATCTCGCCCAGCTTGGCGGTTTCCATGCCTGCGTCCTGCAACTGCGCGAAAGCCGCACCCGCCTCGACCGACCCTAACTGCTTCACGTCACCGACAAGCACGACACGGGCGTTCTGCCGTTCAGCCAGGTCGAACAGCCGGGCCGTATCGCGCGCCGACAACAAAGACGCTTCGTCCACAATCCACACAGCGGACTTACCTTGTTGGGGGCGTTCTGGCGATAGCAGGTGACGGGCGACGGTATCGCCGCGCGTGCCAAGCGCCTCGCCTAGCACCATCGCCGCCGATGCGGTGGGGGCCAAGGCCGTCACGGCCATACCGCGCGCCTCTGCCTCGTAGGCGAAAGTCGCCAAGACAGTCGTGGTCTTGGCCGTGCCTGCATATCCCTGCAAGGCGGTGACGCGGTTGTGACTGGTCAATAGCTGCTCGGTCGCGGTGCGCTGGTCGGCGTTCCAGCCAAAGCCCACGCGTTCGCTCTGCGCCGCTGCACTGGCAACCGCCTTTGCGGCGACAAGCGGGGATGCGATAGGGGACAAGGTGCCGCGTCCCTCCGCCTCGATCCGCAGCATCTTGGCTTCGGTTTCGAGATTGGCGCGGGTGGTGAACCCGGTAAATTCCGCGCCGCGTCGGTCGATATGTGTGCGGTCGATCAACTCACCCTGTTTGGTCGCAGCAGCAATGGCCTCACCGATCTGCGCGTAGCTGGCTTTGCCCAGCCCGATGCGCCCCGCTTCCTCGTGCAAGGCGGCGGCGGCAAAGACGGATTGCCGCTCGCCCAGCTTATCAGCGGCATGGGCAACGGCACGGCTTGCGGCGCTGTCTCCATGCATATCTATCGTGGCGCGGTGGTCCGGGCTGGCGGCCATGGCCTCCGCCTCCTTGACCATTGCAAGCCTTGCCTCTGGTCCGAACCCGGCTGCGTTGGCGGTATCGCGCCAGTCCGCCACAAGCGCCGCAGGATCGGCAGCAACTTTGGCCTGCCGGGTATCGAGCGCGGCAACCTGTTTTTCGGCGGCACTGGCCTCATCGCGGGACGTGCCGCGCTCACCAAGCGCGGCCTCGATCTCGGCGCTGCGGGTGCTAAACGCGGCAATCACTTCGGACGACACGCCCCTGATCTCGAACATCGAGTCCTTGCCCGTCTCGATCTCATAGCCCAGCTCGCGCACCTTCAACGCCAGCTCCTGCCGGTAGATCGCGCCAATCTGCTTTTGCAGTTGGTAGATCGCGCGCGGCTCAAGGCTGCGCCATGTGCCGTCCTCGCCCTTGGTGGCATTCAGAATAACATTGTGGGTGTGAAGCTGCGGATCTTGGGCGCGGCTGGTACCGTGCTGGAAACTGGCAACGACCAGATTGCCGGTGGCCTCGCGATTCACCGTCCCGCCGTCCCGGATGCGGGTGGCGGCCATATGCTGCTCGACATGGGCAAGCGCTGTTTTCACCGCTGCACTGTGGGCGGCGATCAATCGCCGGTCGCCCGCCACCTCGGCCATAATCGATACGGACTTGGGCGCGCTCAAGGTCACGTCCCATCCGGGGCGGTGTTCCAGCTTGCCGTCGCGAGTGGTGCCAAGCTGCTGGTCGGCAACCTTGCCGTCCAGCAAATCGCGGAACTGGTCGCGGTCAACATCGCCGGACAGCCCAAGCGCCTCCGCGCCCTTGCCCTGCCACTCCGATGGGGACTGGCCGCCATCGGCATAATATTCGCCTGCGGATTCATAGTAGCTGGCGGCCTGACCGGAACTGGTCAGCGCGGACACGGACGCAACCATCAGACCGGTCCCTCATTGCTGGAAGATGGTGTGGGCGGCGGTGATACCTTTGACGCGACGGTCGATGCCTGTTCCCAAAGGGTGGTCTTGGGATCGCCGGGAAGGAAACCGCGCTGACGCGCCGGACCGCGCCGCGCGACGTGATCGGCTGTCAGCCTGATCCGCGCCACCGGCAAGCCGTCCGGGAACAGCAAATAGCCCTCGAACTTCGGCAAGCGCAGTTCGCTTTCCAGAATGGCAGGACGCATCTTACGGATTTTGCCCAGCGTGGTCCGGGGCTTATCGTCACCTTCGGCAAGCGCATCGGTCATGGTCTGGATTTCAACCTCGCATTCGCCGATGGTCTGGCTGGCCCACGCGCGGGTTTCGGCGTCGATGGTTTGCAGGAACAGCTTGGTGTTGCAGCAACCCAGCATGGATTCGGCGATCTGCGGGCCATAGCGATGCCGCATCTGGCCTAGCGCCTGAAAAGTCAGCACAACCGCCGCGCCGAATTTGCGGCCTTCGGGCAGCAGACGCGCCAGATTGTCGACGCGGGGAAGATCGGCCAGCTCGTCGAGCACGAACCAAATGCGTCGGTCGGGTGATGGGGACAGGCCCAGCACGGCACTGGCCGCACATTCCAACCAGCAGGCCAGCAAGGGCTTCGACGCCTCGAAAAATTCCTCCTTGCGCGGCACGAAAATCCAAGGGCGGGCACCCTGTCGCTTATCCAGCCCATGAATGAAGTCCCGGAAGGCGAAGGGGGAACCGCCGCTGTCCTCTGAGCGCAGGAACTGGATTAGGTTTGCGGCCTTCGAAAGCATGAACAGCACGCTGCCTGTTGCCCGGTCGGCGTCATCGGCAAACGTCCGCGCCGACGAACTGCCTGCCAACCAAATTTTCAGGTCATCCTTGGTGCGATCCTGCAAGGCATTGAGCAGGTCAGGCAATGTGCATTTGCCCTCGCGCCACAAGGCCCGGATCATGTTGGCGACAAGGATGCGGCTGGTGTCCAGCCAAACGTCGCTGTCCTGCTGTCCGGTCTCGGTGATAAGCTGGTGCGCGATGCGGTCAGCATCGGCGGGGTGGGCGATTTCTGCGAACGGCGACCAGAATGCGCAGCGGGCATCAAATGGGTTGAGGATCACGTCGCCGCGTTCGGGGTTGTAATACTGCGCGATGAACTCGCCGGATGTATCATAAACCAGAGCCGCTTCGCCGCGCGCCTCGATCCCATCGAGCAACTGGCGCAAGGCTGTGGTCTTGCCGCTGCCAGTGGTGCCGATCATCGCCATGTGCCGGGTTTCCAACCGGTTCGGAATGGGAACCGTGCCAACGGCAAGCGCGCTAGCGTCGGCCTCCGCGCCGGTCAGATTGGCAAGCTGCTTCTCGGTCGTGACAAGGGTTCCCGCAATCACCCTGTCCTGCAAGGCGCGCTCGCGCCGCCGGGTCATCGCTCCACGCAGCAGGAACAGGCTCGCCAGCCATCCGGCAAAGCCAAGCGCACCACCCCACATGGTGTATGTGACGATGCTGGATGCCGGATCGGCATAATAGGGATACGCGACAACGGCGCGGGCTGGAACGGCATAGGCTTGACCGTCCACGGTGATCGTCATTGCCGGATCGACCACCGATTCTTGGGCAAACCACAGTTTCGCCTTGGCGATGGCATAGGTGCCTGCTGCCTTTATGGTCTGCTGGTCCAGCATCACATAGGGCGTGGCAATCGCCCCCAGGGCGATAGCTGCCAGCATGATGCCGGTCTGCCGCCTGAACCGTGCGAGCTGATTGTTGCGGTTGTGGCGGCGCAAGGCATCGGCATGGGCGCGCCGGTCGTGGGGCTGGCTCATTTGCGCCCCTCCTGCGAAAGCCGCCGCTGACGATCGTAGGCCGCGTTAATCTCAGCGGTGATGACCTCATCGCTTTTGCGCGTGGCTTGCGCCGCGCTGCGCGCAAAGCAGTAGGCGGCGCAGGCGGTGAACAAAGTCCGGTCCAGTAAACGCTCGACATCGACGATGCGCGTGCTGACCGATGCCAGTTCGGTGACGATTTCGCCTGTGTCGATGTCATTGCCCGCTCGCTGAACGAGCGCAGCAAGCCCTGCGTCCGTGACGCGTGCCAGCATCGCATATTCGCTCAATCCGTAGCTCTTCGCGAGGCCGGACAGAGCACGGTGCTGCGCCGGAGACAACCGGACGGTTTGAGCACGGGCGCTCATCGTGCCGTCTCCGGCGAGATGCTATTCGCCATCGCGGAAGATGGCTGAATCGCGCCGTTCCTAAGCGGCTGCAATTGATGAGATGCTATCAGCATCTCATCAAACCCGCAGAAAAGCTGGATGCACCCGTGCGTGGGGTGTGTCCCCATTATGTTGCTTCGGATCGAAGATCCGAAGCTCAGCGAGGTCAATATTGTCTTCGGCTGATCATCCACGGGCGGCCTCGCTTTCACGTGCTGACCGGCCTGCGGCAGTGACCATCTGACGAAGAGCAATATGGTCTTCGTGTTCTCTCGAACGCGGCTGTCTGCAAGGTGAAGTGCGGCCAGTTAGATTAGCTTCGCTAACCCAGCGAAAGACAGCTTCATCGATTGCTTTGCGGACTTTGTAATCCAGATCGCTTGCCTCGACCGGATCAAGGTTGACCCAACCCGCCCAGCCAACCGAAACCTGTGCCCCAATGGGAAAGGTTTCATCACCACATTCAAATCGCGGCCCCTCCACATAAAGCCGCACCTCCTCGCCCAAATGGATCGCGCTGATTGGGCGCTCGCCGATGAAGTGAAAGCGGACTGCATTCAGCAGAATCCACGCTTCGTTGTCGCCGCTTGCCATCCGCTCAATTAGGGGAGTCAAGTAGTAGGCTACCTGTCGGTCGATACGGAAATTGTAGTTCAGAAACCCGGATTTTTGGGGACGAGCAAATCTGTCCCGCAACTGCTGGATAAAAGACATGGTGAATTCCTTTTGAGAAAATTTTCTGCAATCTCGGCGCTTGGGTGCCGGTCAGCCCGCGGTTTCGTCGTTAATGAGGCGACGCAACGACGCAGTGGTCAGCAGTGTGCGTCTGCCCACCTTTATTGTTTCAATTTTACGCTGCTTGATGAGTGCGTAGACAGTCGTTCTTCCAAGGCCGAGCGCCTTGGCGGCTGCCGATACAGATACTGTAAGCTGTTCCATTTTGGTCTCCTATGGTTGCCGACTCGCGGCGGGAGACGCTTCAAGTTGCACACGTTCGCTGGTGTGCCGAACAGCAAACAAAAACACCTATAGATCAGGGAATTGTGATGTTCCGAAAATGAAATCGGTGCGTCCGAAAAACAACGCACACTGCAGCAGGAAAAAATTTTTGCCAAAGGTCCGGGGATTCAGGTGCTTGAAGTCAGAGCCTGAAAGACCTCAATGGCATACGGTTTGACCTGATCCCGCCTCGGCATATCACCGGATGCATCAACATGGGCTTCAAACCAAGTAAGCAGCCGATCTTCAATTTCCCGAAGGGCCCTATCGTTGTCATTCGGCAAAACTCGATTTTCGACTTCGCGAAATACGGATAGGGATGCTCTTGTATAATTGTACAGCGGATTGCGGCCAGGACCACCTTTGCGCCTAGGGCCGATTGCCTGCCTCAATGTCTCGGCGTCTTCATCTGACAAATAGAGCGGCCCGATCAACGGGAAAAATGAGGGGAAGGCGGAAACTTGCGACAGGTGGTGCTCATCGTCAGAAAAAAGAAGATAGCGGAGCTTTCCAGACGTCAAACGGCGATGAGTTGGCCTGTATCTCCCGGTAAGCCAAGATCGCCTGAACAACCGAGGTCCTCCCATCCTCTGAAGTTCTACGAACAGGGTCTCCGCAATCGGGTCAGTTTCGTGCGCGACAGGCAACGGGCTGCCACTGTATCCATCTTGATGCTGCCAATAGTGCCACGCCAACTGGACTACTACGGGCATGATAAGCATCAAAATGCCTGCCCCAAAGAGGAACGGGGAGCGTTCAAAATGCCCGGACAACATGAACCAGACTGCTACCAAGGCGATCAGCGAAACGCCGAAAGTCAGCTGGAACGCTATAGACTTCCATCGCAAAGGGCGGCGCATATTAACGTACGCTCTTTCGACTACAGCAGCCCTCGCCTCGGCGGCCTTGTACCTATCTTCATTGAAACAAGAGACGACGAAGTCACTTAGTGATACGTGAGTATCGGCTATGGTCGGGCTTTGATCTATAGACGCCGACTTGTTCGCAGTCCTCTTTAGCCTTCGTCCCATATCGCCGAGTTTCTGGAAAACACTCAATCTGTCAAGCATTTGAAAAATCGCCAGCGCTTACAAAAGCCGGTGAACGTCAATCGCAAAATTAGCCTTCAAGCTGCGTTCTATATCGCTATGCTCGCTAGAGCCTCTTCGGCATCATCGCGCACTAGATGCCCGTAGTGTTTCTCGATCATAGCAACGCTTGTGCCAGATAATTGCGCAACTGTGAGGATTGGCAAACCAGCGCGGATCAAGTCAGTCAGCACGCAATGCCGCAATGTGTAGGCCGAAACCGCACCGGGCAGGCCAGCCCCATTCACTGCTTCCTTAATCGGATACTTCCACGCATCCTTGTTCCATACGTCCCCGCTCGCGCGAGCAAATATGGGTGTGGCTGGGAGCTTGTCCTTCACTTGAGCCGCAAAGAAATCCGCAATCACCGGCGGAACCGTAATTTGGCGCGGGTTGCCGTTCTTGTCTTTACCAATGGTGAGCGTGCGGGTGCGCTTGTCGAAGTCGCGCGCTTTCAGTTCCGCCAACGCGCCCGGACGTAAGGGCAACATGCAGAGGCCTTGCACAAATGGGCGCGCATCATCGCGCACGGCATCAATCAGACGCTTGCGTTCTTCCTTGTCGAGATAAAGTTCGCGGCGCTTATCTGCCCCTTTGAAGGGGCGTAGGGCCTCTTGCCATGCTGCATCCGTGTTTGGTGCGCCGGGTTTCAGCACTTGGCCAAGCGCAGCGCGAAGAGGGACCATATCGCGGTTCACTGTAGATTTGGCCCGCTCTTTCCAAAGCTTCGCGCCTTTCTTGTTGCGTGTCACCAGTGCAGGCGCTTGCTCCAGCCGCTTACGCCAACTGCGAAGATGGTGTCGCCGTAACTTGTCCAGTTTCACCTTGGCGATTGGATCAGAATAGACGTGCCGTCTCAGAATCCCGTCTTGGATCGGGCAGGGCTTTTCCTTCGCGTAGGCCTCGCAGGCATCCTTTACCGTAACCATATCACTGGCACGCTCTCCGCCACTTTCGACCGTATCAGCCCAAAGTTCCGCATCTGCTTTTGCCTGTTTGAAAACGTCATGGCCTTCGAGCTTTCCATAGTCGCCAAGGGCTTTTCGGGAGTTGCGTTTCGTGTCCGCATTATAGACCCGTGCAAACCATGTGCCTCGTTTACCCTTCTTCGAAGGCCGAAAACCTACGTAACAACCTTGACGTAGGCGCTGCCAGTGGGGTTCGTCGCCGATGCGTGCCTTAAGCTTATCGCGCTCTGTTATTCGGCTGAGATCGGGCACTATGCGGTTAGCTCCAAAATCCATGAAAAAAACATGAAAAAAACATGAAAAACATTGGCGAACATGCTTGAACACCAGTAACTGTTTTTATTGGATTTATTTGTTCGCGTAAAGCCGTGAATGCCCGTTTGCCCACCCTTGCCAAGGTTGGGGTCGGGCGTTCGAATCGCCTCGCCCGCTCCATTTTCTTTCCAGTATTTCTGTGCCTTGATAACCGGTGATCCATTCAGGAACCGGATCATGCTGCGCGTTTGGTGTGGTTTTGGTCACAGTAAAAGGGCGTCATTCTGGCTTTTCGCGTTCTCCAGCAGAAAGGGGTTGCGATTAAGAATTCACATGACTAGCGGATGTTACGTTATCTCATTCTAAAGTCACAAGTGAGCCTTCCCCATGAAGCCTTTGATTTCCCGTATCGCCCTTTCCGCTGCCTTGTCTTTGGCTGCCGCCCCTGTTCTTGCGCAGGACGCCGATAGTGCATCTGACAAGCAAGCAAAAGATTCTGCCTCTGACAAGCAAGCCATCGATGACGACCTTCACAGTCGCGGTGTCGATTACCGCGGCAACATTATCGTAAGTGCTGCGGGTCTTGAACAGCTTGATGTGCTGGCGGGCACGAGCGTTTTTGAAGCGGATGATATTCAGCGCAATCTCAACGGCCAGATCGGCGAAGTCCTCGCCAAATTGCCCGGCGTTTCTGCGACCAGCTTTGCGCCTGGTTCTTCGCGCCCGGTGTTGCGCGGGTTCCAGGGGGAGCGAGTCCGCGTACTGGTTGACGGGATCGGCACAGCAGACGTTTCCAACACTTCGGTTGACCATGCGACTTCGATCGACCCGCTGACGGCAGAGCGGATCGAAGTCCTGCGCGGCCCCGCGGTGCTGCTGTACGGCAGCCAGGCAATCGGCGGCGCGGTCAACGTCATCGACAAACGTATCCCGACGCGGGTCCCTGCTGAAGGGTTTCACCTCGACGCATTGATCGCGGCAGACACGGCCAGCGACCTGCGCACAGGCGGTGCTTCGCTTGATGTGCCGCTGGGTGAAAATTTCGTCTTTCATATCGATGGCAGCTGGCGCGAAACCGGAGATCTCGAAATTCCGGGATTTCAGGTTGCCCCCGAATTGCGAGCCGAATTGCTCGAAGAGGCCGCGGAGGAAGAGCTCGAGGGTGAATTCGAAGAGGCCGAGGAATTTCGCGAAGCGGCCAATCAGCAGGGTTTCATTCCCAACACAGCGAGCGAAACCTATACGATCAATGGCGGCTTTGGTGTGATCCTTGGCGATAGCACCTTTGGCGCGTCGGTTGGGTATTACGATACCAATTACGGCGTGCCGACCCGCCCGGGTGCCGGCCATCACCACGGTGAGGAAGGTGAAGAAGGCGGCGAGGAAGAGGGCGAAGAGGAAGTCGAAGAGCTCGTCACCATCGCTCTCGAGCAGGTGCGCGCCGATTTCAAAGCCGATATTGCTCTTGGTGATGGATTCTTCTCCCGCTTGAAACTGCGTGCAGGCTATTCCGATTACACCCACACCGAATTTGAAGGCGCCGAAGTCGGCACGACATTTGACAGCGAAAGCATCGAAGCCCGGCTCGAACTTTCGCAGAACGAGAACGGTCCCACGCGCGGCGGATTTGGTATTCAGTACCTGTACCGCGACTTCTTTGCCGTCGGTGCAGAGGCATATGTTCCGCCAAACGTTACCGATCAATTCGCCGTGTTCGGCCTGCAGGAATTTGGCAAAGGTCCATTCCAGCTGGAGCTCGCCGCGCGGTTGGAAACCACTTCTGTCGATGCAAGCACACTGGGTATTGAGCGCGACTTCGATACCTTCTCTGGTGCTGCTGGTTTCATCTATGAAGCAGACGACGCATTCCGCGCGGGCCTCAATCTGTCGCGGGCCGAGCGCGCGCCAAGCGCTGAGGAATTGTTTTCGGACGGACCGCATATCGCGACCCAGGCGTTCGAAATTGGCGATCCGAACCTGTCCACCGAAAGCGCGTGGGGCGTAGAAGCCTTCGCGCGGGGTAAAGTGGGCGGCGTAACGTTTAGCGCAGCGATCTTTAACCAGTGGTTCGATGACTATATCTACCTCACCGAAACCGGGCTTGAGGAAGATGAGCTGCCGGTCTTCGTGTATCTCCAACAGGATGCCAACTATTTCGGTATTGAGGGCGAGGTTTCCTTTCCTTTGTTCGACAATGGCGATTTCGGTTTGATCGCCGATTTCAATGGCTCGTATATCAACGCCGAATTGGGCGATGGGACCAACGTGCCCCGCATTCCGCCGCTCAGCCTGCTGGCCGGGATTGAAGCGCAGACAGCGTCCTTTGACGTGCGCGGCGAAGTCCAATGGTTTGCCGAACAGGATCAGGTCGCCGCGTTTGAAACCCGCACGTCCGATTTTGCGCTGGTCAATTTCCTCGTCGCGTGGCGTCCGCTGGCCAGCAATGAAAACGTGTTCGTCCAGCTTTCGGCCGACAATATCTTTGACGTGACCGGCCGCCGCCATGCGAGCTTTACAAAGGACTTTGTCCCGCTCGCAGGCCGGAACATCCGGGCGAGCGTCCGCCTTAGCTTCTGATTTTGGAGTAGGAAAATGAAAGGGGCGGGACCGGCATTATCCGGTCCCGCCCCTTTTCATGTCAAACCGTGCCGCGCCTTAGTTTTCGGCGGCAAAGGTCAATTCTGCGTGCTCTTCAAGCCGGTTTACAAGCGCTTCGCCAAGAAATGATCCCGGTGTTCCGATCCCGCCCGGTGCATCGCACTGTGTCAACGCAATGCCGGTTTCACTCAGCATCCGGCTGGTCGAACCATAGCCCGGATCGTATTTGCCTTTGACGCTGTAATGCAGGTTTTCTCCGTCACCCATTTCGGCGACGAACAGGATATCGTAGAAACCATTTTCGCGCTCTTCCTTGGTCGGACCTTCACCCGGTTTTGGCGGCTTTGCACCGAACGGATTTTTCATCATCTCGGTCGCGGCCTCGGCCATTTTCTTGCCCGCTTCGCCGGGGCTGGTGAGCATCATCTCGTCATACTTGAAGTCTTCGCCATATGGATGGCCGAGCAGGAAGTTTGTGCGGTGCACGTTCTTCGTATTGATCGGTGCCATCACGAACGGAGCGGCCCATTTATCCAGATCTTTTTCATAAGACGGGATCATGCCCGAAGGCTGGCTTGGCCCTTCAAATCCCGGTGTCAGCGCAAACGGATCGCGCATGACGTTGATCAGTTTCGGGTTCTTCGCCATCGCCTTCATGGTTGCGCCAAGGCTGGCTGCGGTGCCGCCCGAGAATGTGCCGGCCATCGCACGCACGCGGCCACGGATTTTCGGGGCAGGCTTGCCAAAGCGCTTTACCGCTTCTTTTTGCGCCATCATCACGCCGAGATCGAACGGGATTGAATCGAACCCGCTTGAGAAACAAATGCGCGCGCCCGATTTCTTGGCGTCGGCTTCGTGCTGAGCGATCTTTTCTGCCATCCATGCAGGCTCGCCGGAAAGGTCGGCGTAATCCGTGCCGGTCTTCACACAGGCGGCGACCAGATTGTCACCGTAAAGTTGATACGGGCCTACTGTGGTGAGCACGACTTTGGTGCGGCGGCACATCGCCTCAAGACTGGCCATGTCATCGGCGTCTGCAACCAAAAGAGGCGTATCGGCAGGCGCACCGATTTCATCGCGTACCGCCTCAAGTTTCTCCTGAGAGCGGCCTGCCATGGCCCATTTCGGCGCGTCATCGCGTGATCCGTAATGCTGGTCGAGATATTCGGCGACGAGGCGGCCGGTATAGCCGGTCGAGCCGTAGATGATGATGTCAAATTCTGTCTTTGCCTTGGGGGTAGCCATTCAAACTGTCTCCTCTTTCCCTGCTGCAATGCGCGCGGGATGTATAAGAGTCAAAGTCGCGGAAGCCGTGCTTTGTTCCTGTGTAGGGAACGCATGACACATTCTCCAACATGTCATGTGTGTCCTACATGGGTATCCCGTTTAACTGCAGTAACTTGCTCATGTTGGACATGGGTGACACTTGTCCAACACGAACTGCCTTTCATGATCAAGCGAACTTAGCGGGCGCAGCCAGATTAGCGCGGTGTTGGTGAGTAGGAAAATGGGAAAGTGGCTGCTTTTGGGTGGAAAGCGGATATCAGTCAGAGACGAACTGAATGAAGGTCATCACAAAATGGCTATCACCCTGATCGCTTGGCTTGATCGCAATCATCAACTTTGTGGTTCGATCATCAAGCTTGACGGACTCAATTTTCACCTCATCCTTTCCTTCAGTCACGGCCAATACCCGGTAGCCGTTTTGTTCAAGATCGCCTGAGTGGAACGAAGCTAGCTCGCTGAGGCTCGCTTCGGTCGAGATCTGCATACCCAACCCGTCCATAAGCCTCATTGTTACAGTCGCGCCGGGATAAAGTGAAAGTTGGTAGGGTGCAGCCTGATCGACATCCTCACCAACTTCGATGCTGGAAGCGATGTCCTCAGCAGAAAGCGTGTCTGCGTCCGATGAGCACGAGGTGGTCATCGCGGCCCCTAACAAAAGAAACCATGCACTCACTGTCGGTCGTATTCTTGTATCCACGGCCTACTCTTTTCCATCCTGAGCCTCGTGAGATGCGCGATTATATTGCAGACGATGTCTCAGTCCACAACTGGGTCGTTAGCGGACCTTCGGTGACCTCCCCCTACAACCGCGGCAGCGTAACTCCGCGCTGGCCCATATATTTACCCGCGCGGTCTTTGTAGCTTGTCTCGCAGCGCTCGTTGCCTTTCAGGAACAGGAACTGGCATGCGCCTTCATTGGCGTAAATCTTCGCAGGCAGCGGTGTGGTGTTCGAAAACTCCAGCGTCACGTGGCCTTCCCATCCCGGCTCAAGCGGGGTGACGTTCACGATGATCCCGCAGCGCGCATAGGTGCTTTTGCCAAGGCAGATCACCAGCACGTCTTCGGGCACGCGGAAATATTCGACCGTGCGGGCCAGAGCAAAGGAATTGGGCGGGATGATACAGACATCGGTTTCGCGGTCGACGAGGCTGTCCGCGTCGAATTTCTTGGGATCGACCGTGGCCGAGTTCACATTGGTGAAAATCTTGAACTCCGGCGCGACGCGCGCATCATAGCCATATGAGCTGAGCCCGTAAGAGATCACCCCTTCGCGTCGCTGCGCCTCGACAAACGGCTCTATCATGCCGTTGGTTTGCGCCTGTTCCCGAATCCATTTGTCTGAAAGAATCGCCATGCGCGATAGATTCCCGATGGCGCTGCGCGGGGCAAGCCATGCGGCGGATTTATCTGGGGGAGGATTGGCGCGGGCCATGGCAATGGCGCCCCTGTTCAAAAGCCGGTTTGGCTCTCGGCTGGCGATGTCGCTACTCGCTTAGCTGCGGTACTTTTCTTCTTCTGCGGATGCAGCAGCGAATGCCAGCAGCTTGATTTCGCGTTTCGCCACGACATAGGAATAGGCGAGCCCCGCCACAAACAACGCTCCGCTAACACCCTGTGCGAACGAGAGATCGAATATCTTTGCGACAATGATCAATGCGATCGCGGTGAACAACACGCCAATGCTAATTTTCGACACGGTTACCCCCAAGGTCGATGAACAAATTGTTACCTCGCACCTAAGGGGCGAACCGTAATCAATTGATTGCGTCCAACGCTTAATTTGGGCTTACCGCAGGCTCTGCCAAACGCACCGCGCCTGGCGATAATCAGATCTCTTTCGCGCCCAAACTCGGATTGAGGCCGACCACATGGTTCAGCCATTTTTTGGGCCGGCGCAGCATATCGCCGGGATATTCGACTTTCAGACCGAGGATCTCCGCCATCTTGCCGACGAAATGGATGCAGTTGCGGCTTTCCAGATTGTAATATTTGCCCGGCGCGTTCTGCCACGCATTCACTTCTTTGATGATCTGGCGATATTGAGCGTCAGTGATCGTCATCGTGAAATGGCGGTTTGTTTTCTGAATAAATTGGGGCTTTTCAGCGAGGACCATATGTTCCACCGGTCCGCTCAGGATAGCGGGCGTGACTTTGCGTGCGGAGAACCCGTAATTCTCGCTCACCGCTTCGCCAGTTTCCTCCAGCTCTCCCTCCAGCACAAAGAATGTGTGCGGATAGCGCCCGAACAGGACCGATCCATTCACGCTGTGAAAATGGATCTGGACATCGGCGAACGCAGGGCCGCTCCAAACGAGCGCGAGCAGGGCGAAAATATGGATCAGAAACTTTGGCATGACGGCTCTTTATCGCGCAAAGCCTCCGCCTCGCAAGTAAACCTTTTTAACTCGCCAGCAGGCTTGCATTTCCGCCTGCTGCTGTGGTGTCGATACAGGTGACCCGTTCGGTCGCAAACCGCGCGAGGTAATTGGGACCGCCCGCTTTCGGGCCGGTGCCGGACAATCCTTCGCCGCCGAACGGCTGGCTTTCGACAATAGCGCCGATCTGATTGCGATTGACGTAGAAATTACCAACCTTGGCGCGCGCCTGAATAAACCGGCGCGTGGCGGCAATGCGGCTGTGCAGGCCAAGCGTGAGGCCGTATCCGGTCGCGTTGATATCGGAAACGACCTGGCCCAGATCCTCCGCCTTAAACCGGGCGACATGCAGCACGGGGCCGAAATTTTCGCGATTGAGATCAAGGATCGAGTCCACTTCGATAATGGTCGGCGCGACGTAACAACCTTTTTCCGTGCCATCGGGCATCGGGCAGCGGGTAAGCGGACGGCCAGAAGCCTGTGACCGGGCAACGTGGCGTTCCAACGCCGCCTGCGCATCGGGATCGATAACAGGGCCGACATCGGTGCCAAGATGAACCGGATCGCCCACATGCAGCGCATCGAACCCGCCGCGGATCATCTCCAGCATCTCGTCCGCCACATCGTCTTGCAGATACAGCACCCTCAGCGCGGAGCAGCGTTGCCCCGCGCTCTGAAAGGCGCTGGCCAGCACATCGCGCACCACCTGTTCAGGCAGCGCCGATGAATCGACGATCATCGCGTTTTGGCCGCCGGTCTCGGCGATCAGCGTGGCGATCGGGCCATCGCGTCCGGCGAGCGATTGATTGATCAACCGCGCGGTTTCGGTCGAGCCGGTAAAAGCGACGCCTGCAACGCGCGGGTCAGACGTGATCAATTGACCCACTTCGCCTGCGCCGGGCAGCAATTGCAGCGCCTCTGGCGGGATACCGGCATCATGCATCAGCTTCACCGCCAGCGCGGCGATAAGCGGGGTTTGCTCGGCCGGTTTGGTGATCACCGCATTGCCCGCTGCAAGCGCGGCGGAGGCCATGCCGGTGAAGATCGCCAGCGGGAAATTCCACGGGCTGATCGTGGCAAATACGCCGCGTCCATGCATCCGCAGGGTGTTTTCCTCACCCGTCGGGCCGGGCAGGTACAGCGGCTCGTCAAACTGGCGGCGGGCTTCCTGAGCATAATAACGCAGAAAATCGACTGCTTCGCGCAGTTCGGCGATGCCATCGAGCAGCGTCTTGCCCGCTTCACGCTGGCATAGGGATAGGAATTCATCGGTGTGCGCTTCGAAAAGGTCGGCTGCTTCTTCAAGCAGAAGTGCGCGGCTTTCGCCGCCCAAGGCATCCCAGCCCGGCTGGATGGCTTGGGCGCGGGCAAATGCAGTATCGACTTCTTCCGCGGTCGCATCGCGGCGCGTGCCGACTTCCTGGCTGAGATCGTGCGGCATGGTGATCGGCGCGATTTCGCCGGGTTCTTCGGCGGGGAAAGTCGGTTCGGCGCGCCATTGCACGCTTTCCAGTCTTTTCAGCCGTTCCTGCAACGGACCAAGCACCAGCGGATCGGACAGATCGACACCGGCGCTGTTCACCCGTTTGCCCAATATATCGCGAGGCAAAGGGATAGCGGTGTTGCGGCGCGGAGACATCGCCGCCAGTTCCTCGACAGGGTCATTCACCAATTCGCTTGCGGGGATTTCTGCATCGCCCATGCGATTGACAAAACTGGTATTGGCGCCGTTTTCCAGCAGTCTGCGCACAAGATAGGCGAGCAATTCCTTGTGTCCGCCGACGGGGGCATAAATGCGGACAGGTGTCGGCGTGTTGCCTTCGAGTTTGCGCAGCGCATCAAACACTTCTTCGCCCATGCCATGCAGACGCTGAAATTCGAAACTGCGCCCTTTGCTCATCTCTTTCACAGCCGCCACGGTATAGGCGTTGTGCGTGGCAAAGGCGGGGCGGATCACATCGTCATGTTCGAACAGGCGCGCTGCACAGGCGAGGTAGGAAACATCGGTCGCCAATTTGCGGGTGAAGACGGGGAAATCATCATATCCGCCAACCTGGCTGACTTTGATCTCGCTGTCCCAATAGGCACCTTTCACCAGCCGTACGAACAGCTTGCGCCCGTGCCGCCGCGCCAGTTTTGCGGTCCAGTCGCACAGCGGCAGGCCGCGTTTCTGATAGGCCTGAATAGCGAGCCCGAACCCGTCCCAGCGCGTGCCATCTGCGCGGGTGAAAAGTTCATCATCGCTGACCAGGGTTTCGATAATATCGAGCGACACTTCGAGCCGTTCGGCTTCTTCTGCGTCCAGCGTAAAATGGATGTCCGCATCGCGCGCTTTCAGCGCCAGACGTTTTACAATCGGGACGATATCGGCGCGCGCTTCGGCGGCGTGAAGATAACCGTATTTCGGATGCAGCGCCGACAGCTTAACCGATATTCCCGGAGCAGGGCCAACGCCCGCGCCGTCTCCCAGCTTTGCCGCTTCACCGGCAAGCCGATCAATCGCGCCTTCATACGCATCGGCATAACGCTGTGCATCGGCGAATGTCATTGCGGCTTCGCCCAGCATATCGAACGAGTGGGTTATCCCCTTTGCGCGTTCCGGCTTGGCGCGTTTTAACGCCTCGCCAATGGTGCGGCCATACACGAACTGGCCGCCCAGAATACGCATCGCCTGAAGAGTGGCCTTGCGGATCACCGGCTCACCCAGCCGGTTCATGGTGCTTTTCAGCACGCGGCCCATGCCTTTTTGATGCGCCTCTGGCTGTTCCAGAACCTCGCCTGTCAGCATCAAAGAAAATGTCGCCGCGTTGACGAAGGTCGATGAGCTTTCGCCCAGATGTTCACCCCATTCGATGTCGCCAATCTTGTCCCGGATCAGCGCGTCGGCGGTTTCTTCATCGGGCACTCTGAGAAGCGCCTCTGCAAGGCACATCAGCGCAATGCCTTCCTCTGTATCGAGGCCGTATTGCTGCAGAAACGCATCCACGCCGCTTGCCTTTTGGGCGCGGGCACCTTCGATCAGATCAATCGCCAGATCGGCTGCGGTGCCGTGTATCTTGCGCGCTGGCGCTGCCTGTTCAATCCGCTCCGCAATGCAGGCCTCCTCTTCGGCGCGGTACGCGCGGCGCAGATCAGAACGGTCAAGGAAATGGGCAGTGTTGTCTGGCAAGATGTTCGTGGTCACGTCGCTGTGTTCTCTCATTCTTTTTGCGTCTCCGGCGCATGTGCCGACTCGGACTTTCCCATACGATTTGGACCCGCAGGCACTCGACTTCAAGCGAAGTCGCTCGGTATGTATATGAAGCGGGCTGTGTGTGCTTTCACCTGTGCTGCGCTGTTCAATCGCGCTAGGCCGCGATTGAACAGCACGCATTAAAATATCGCGGGCGCGCGAAACCTGCGCCGCGGTATTCCCGACTATGATGAAAGGGCCCGGCAATCATCAAAAAGCCCGGCCATAATGAAAAGGCACGCCAACAATGACATTGCGGTTGCAGATAGACGGCGCGGCGGCGCATCTGGTGATTGATCGGGCGGACAAACGCAATTCTTTCAACATGGCGATGTGGCAAGCCATGCCGGGTCTGTTGGAACAGGCGGCGCGCAATTCGGATTTGCGCTTGCTGATCGTGCGCTCTGCGGCGGCAGACAGCGCATTTTGCGCAGGCGCGGATATCAAGGAATTGCTTGCGAACAAAGACGACGGCGAATGGTGCGCCGCCAATCAGGCCGCGATCAACCGGGTTCAGCATATGTTGGCGCGCCATGCTTTACCCACGATCGCGTTTGTCGAGGGCGATTGCATAGGCGGCGGGTGCGGTATTGCGCTGGCATGTGATTTGCGCATTGCGACACCGGCTGCGCGGTTCGGGATCACCCCTGCGAAACTGGGCCTCGTCTATCCGATGCATGATGTGAAGCTGCTCACCGATCTGGTCGGTCCGGGTCAGGCAAAGCGGTTGCTTTACACCGGCAATCTGATCGATGCGTCGGAAGCGCTGAGGATTGGTTTGATTGAACAGATTGCAGACAGCCCAGCGGCCATCGCCGATCAATTGCTAAGCGCAAGCCCCCATTCGATCCGCGAAATGAAGCGCTTTGTGCGCCGTGTACTCGATGGCCAGTCCGCCGATGACGAAGACACTCTGAGGATTTTCGCAGAGGCGTTTGCCGGATCGGACTTTTTCGAAGGAACCACGGCCTTTGTCGAAAAACGCAAAGCGCGGTTCGGACAATAGAGGCGCGGCAATGATCCCAAGATTGGCGCTGGCGAAGCGCGCGGTGACGCTTTAAGCGGGCTGTTATGAAATTATACGCATTCCATTGCCGTGATGGGGAACACGGGGGCGTGCTGCGTGAACGCATCCGCGCCGAACATCTCGCCTATATCGACACCCAGATTGGCAAATACGCAGTCGCCGGCCCGTTAAAAGATGGCGACATGCCAATCGGATCTCTGCTTGTGATCAAGGGTGAGACGGAAGACGAGGCCCGCGCGGTTTTCGAAGGCGACCCCTATTTCACCGCCGGAGTGTGGCAATCGATCCGCGTCAGCGAATTTGTCGGCCTGTTCGGCGATTGGATCGACAGCGAAACGTAAGTCTGGCGTCTACGGAATAAGGACGCTGGACCCGGTGGTCGATCTTGTTTCAAGATCACGGTGCGCCTGCGCCGCTTCTTTCAACGGATAGGTCTGGCCCACGTTTATCGCCACCTGTCCGCTGCCGATCATATCCCACACTCGGGCCATTCCGGCTGCGCGCTCTGCCGGGGCGGTGTAATAATGAAACAGTGTGGGACGCGTGACGAACAGCGCGCCCTTTTGCGCAAGGATGCCCAGATTCACGTTCTCAACCGGACCGCTGGCATTGCCAAAGCTGATCAACAGGCCGCGCGGGGCCATACTGTCGAGCGAGGCCATAAAGGTGTCTTTGCCGACACCGTCGAACACCACCGGGACGCCGCCGCCGCCGGTAATTTCGCGCACTCTGGGTGCGATATCTTCGTGGTCGTAACGGATCACGTGATCGCATCCCGCTGCGCGCGCGATCGTTTCTTTTGCATCGGTAGAGACAGTGCCGATCACGTGTACGCCGATCGCTTTCAGCCATTGCGCCATGATTTGCCCAACCCCGCCTGCCGCTGCGTGGACCAGCACGGTGTCACCGGCACTCAAGGCGGCGCAGCGTTCAACCAGCGCCTCTGTTGTCGCGGCTTTCAAAATTGCCGCAGCCGCGGTTTCATCGGATATGGCATCGGGCACCTTGAACAGCGCTGCTGCCGGCATGATCCGGTGCGTGGCATAGGCTCCCAGCGAAGGGCCCATATAAGCGACGCGGTCACCTTTGGCGTATTCAGTTACACCGTCACCCACCGCGATGATCCGGCCTGCCGCTTCAAGCCCAAGCCCGCTGGGCAATTCCAGCGGATACAGGCCGGTGCGGTGATAGGTGTCGATGAAATTCAGCCCGATGGCTGTGTGTTCGATCAAGACTTCACCAGCATCCGGCGAAGGCATGGCATGGCGGACCCATTCGATATTTTCGGGTCCGCCATGCTTGGCAATTTGTGCGCGCATCAATTGCATATTGGCCTCTCGCCTGTCCGCTTTCACCATTTTGCCTTCACCAGTTCGGCGCAAAGTCCGAAACCGGTGTTTGGGGTGGCTATTCAGCCGCCTCGGCGGCTTCGTTCCATTCCGGCTGGATTGGCGCGGGCAGGCCCGTTTCTTCCAGACAGGTGGCGCGCAGTTGATCGATACCGGGCCCGTAATCAAACAGTTCCAATTCCCCGCGAGACGATTTCATCTCGGCACGCAGTGCATCGGTTGCCGCGCTGTCGATTGCACCGCGATCATTGGCAACCACGCCGTAAGCGCGGGCGCCCTCGGCAGTGACCAGACCCTGACGGATTTCGAGACCGACCGTTTCGGGATCACGTTCCAGTGGGTCACCCCAGCCGCCGCCGCCCCAGGTGATGAAGTGCAGCAAATCGCCCGCTTTCACTTCGACATCTTCGATTTTGTTGCCGACGATTTCGCTGGTGCCATCGGCGCGCTCGAGCACTTTTTTGGCGCGCGCACCGGGATGGCCGCCATTCACACCCCATGGGGGGACAAACCAGCGGTCATCGTGGATCGCAATCGCACCATCGGCGAGGAACCGGTATGTCATGTGGATACCATTGCCGCCGCGATGCAGGCCTGCACCGCCGCTATCGGGCTCGGTTGAATACCGTTCGATGCGGAGCGGGAAATACCGCTCGAGAAATTCGTTCGGCACGTTGGTAAAGCCCGGCCAAAGCGAATGTCCGTCCGGCCCATCGCCCAGCGGCCTGCCGGGGATGCCGCCAAATCCGATCTGGAACAGCTGAAACCATTCGGCCGATCCTTCGCCGCGTTTGTCCCAGCCAGAATAAAACAGGTGCGGGGATGAGCTGAAGCCTGCCGCGTTCAAAAATTCCGGCGTACCTTGACCCAGCAATCCGCCCAGAATGTCGAAAATCCGGCCCAGCGCGTGGGTCCGGCCAGACAATGCTGCCGGGAATTGCGGTTTCAGCAGCGATCCTTTGGGGATGCGGACTTCGATCAGGTCATAAAACCCGTCATTCGTCAGGATTTGCGGGTCAAAGACCATGATCATGTAAATGCCGAAGAACATCTTGAACATGTTTTCATTCAGCAGGAAATTGATCGACGCCGCGCTTTGCGGATCGGTGCCGTCGAAATCGAGAATGACTTTCTCGCCTTCGCGCCACATGGTGCATTTGATTCTATAAGGGCCGTACCCTTTGCCATCGTCGCACAGGTAATCTTCGAAACTCACCGGTTTTTCGCCGACCGCTTGAGACAGCAGGGCTTTCATCGCGCGGTGATTGCGCGCCAGCAATTCCTGTGTGGCTGACACATAAACATCATCGCCGAACCGCTCTGCCATTTCGACCACGCGTTTCGATGCGACGCGGCATGACGCGATCAGCGCGTTCAGATCGGCCTGGCACCAATCCGGTTTACGGGTCTGGTGCATGACGAGCTTCATCAGATCGTCATTGTACTGACCTTTTTTCCAGATCTTTACCGGCGGGATACGCACGCCTTCTTCAAAGATCGAGCTTGCGCCGATGGGCATGGAACCGGGGACAGAGCCGCCAATGTCGGATTGGTGACCGAACATTGCAGTGTAGGCGATCAATCGCCCGTCCTTGAAAACCGGCAACAGCACCAGCCAATCGTTTGAGTGGCTGACCGCGCCATCGCATGAATACGGGTCTGACAGGAAGATCATGTCGCCATCTTCCAGCGTGTCATCATAGCCTTTGAGAAAGCCATCGATGAAGCTGCCGAATTGGCCAACGATCATCTTGCCCGAAGGATCAGCGATGAGCGGGAAAGCATCGCCCTGTTCGCGAATGCCGGGCGACATGGCGGTCCGCACCAGCGTCGCGTCCATTTCAATCCGCGCATTGCGCAGCGCATTTTCGATAATGTCTAAAGTGACCGGATCAATGTCGATCTTTTCGAACGGGGTGTCATTGGTTTCGACTATCTGTGCTGGCATCGGATCAGCCCTCCGCTTTCGGGTTGATGAGGATATTGCCCACTGCATCGACAACCGCGATACAGCCGCTTTCGACCAGAGTGGTCGAGTCCATTTCGGTTATGATTGCCGGTCCGGGGATCGTGTCGCCCTGACGCAGCTTGGCACGGTCATAAATCACCGCTGCTTGTTCTTTGCCGTCCATCCAAAGCGTGTGATCGCGGATTTTCGCCGCCGCAGGATCACCATCACCCTTGGGCAGTTCGTTGGCAGGCAAAGCCGGCGCCACGCCAAGCGCCACTGCGCGCAGGTTCACGATTTCGTGCGGCGTATCCATGTTAAAGGTGAAGAGGCGCAGATGCTCCTCGTCAAAACGCGCCAGGATCCCTTCGATCCCGTCATTTTCCAGCACCGCCTTATCGATGGTCAGCGGGACTTCGAAAGCCTGACCGGCATAGCGTACATCCACTTCGAACTGGCTCGTGATCTGGTCTTCGGCCACGCCATCGGCGAGCAATTCGCCGCGCGTCTGATCGGCCATTTCATCCAGCACAACCTGAAGGTCGGCGATTGAAGTGTCTTTCGCCAGTTTGGAAAAACTGCGCGCGGTTTCGGTGCGCATCTGGGTTGTGGCATCGCCCAGCGCACACAGCACGCCGGGGGAAACGGGCGAAACCGCAGGCCAGCTGCCCATCAATTTGGCAACCGCATTCACATGCAACGGGCCAGCACCGCCAAAGCCCATCAGCGCAAATTCGCGCGGATCGTAACCCTGTTGAACCGAGATCATCCGCAGCGCGCCGAACATGTTCTCATTGACGATATCGATGATCCCGCGCGCCGCTTCCATCAGAGTCACACCCAGCGCATCCGCAATGGTCTGAACCGATTTCTTCGCGCCTTCGCGGTCCAGCTGGAAACTGCCGCCGAGCAGATCTTCGGGCAGATACCCCAGAACCACGTTGGCATCTGTCACTGTCGGCAATTCGCCGCCTTTGTTATAGGCGACCGGTCCCGGAACGGCGCCAGCGCTTTCCGGTCCAACCCGGAGTGCGCCGGTCAATTCGGGAACGTGGGCGATCGATCCGCCGCCCGCGCCCACTGTTTTCACATCCAGCGCCGATGCGCGCACGGAAAGATGCCCGACTTCGGTGGTGCGGACCCGCCGCGCTTCCAATCCTTCGATCAATGCAACATCGGTCGAGGTTCCGCCCACATCCAGCGTGAGAATGTTCGAAAGCCCTGCATTTTTGCCAACCCACAGCGCGCCGGTAACCCCGCCGGCCGGGCCGGACATCAGGATGTTGACCGGATGCTCTTCGGCTTTCTGGCTGCTCATCAAGCCGCCATCGGAACGCAGCAGGGACAGTTTGCCCTCCAGCCCTTCGTCTTCGAGCTTGTTACGCAGGTTTGAGACATATTTGCTGACGACCGGACGCACCGCGGCGTTGGCTACGGTAGACAAAGTGCGCTCGTATTCCTGCATTTCAGGAAGCACTTCATGGCTGAGCGAGACCGGGATGCCGGGCAGTTCTTCTGCCGCGATTTCACCGATGCGCGTTTCATGCGCGCCGTTTACATAGGCGTTGATTAGGCTGACGGTGAGCGCTTCGATGCCCTGATCCTTAAGCTGGCGCAGCGCCGCGCGTACGGCGTCCTCATCCAGCGCGCGAACCACTTTGCCATCGGCGCCCATGCGTTCGGGCGCTTCGACGGTGTCTTCAAGATGCGCGAGAGGCTGCGGTTTGGGCCATACGATCCACGCCGCCAGACCGCCGGGCACAAAACTGCGCGCGATCTGCATGACATCGCGGTAACCCTCGGTCGTGACGAGACCAACCTTGGCGCCTTTGCCTTCCAGCACGGCATTGGTTGCGACCGTGGTGCCGTGTAGGAAATACGCAATATCCTTGGCCGAAACGCCGGCCTCTGCGGTGATTGCCTTAACCCCGGTAAGGATCCCTTCGGAGCTGTCATGCGGGGTAGACGGTGTCTTATGCCGCCAGAATTTGCCGTTCTCTTCATCGAACAGCAGCAGATCGGTGAATGTTCCGCCGACATCGACGCCCAGTCTGTAAGTCATAGTTTAATCCAGCTCCTCAACCGGCTGTGGTAACCTGTGGTTTGTGCGGCCCCGATCGCGTTTTGTGCGATAGTGTGCGATCAGAGGCGCAAATCATGCAGCCCGCGCCACGCGCGAGGGTAATTCTCTACCAAGTGTGTGTGCGAAACCCCGATTGGCAGCGATTGCCGCATCGAGATTGATCCCGGTCGCAACACCTGAACGCTCCATCATGTAGATAAGGTCCTCAGTCGCGATGTTTCCTGTCGCTTTTGGCGCAAACGGGCATCCGCCCAGCCCGCCAAGAGAGGCATCGAAACTGCGCACACCGGCTTTATAAGCAGACCATGCATTAGCAATGCCGGTGCCGCGCGTATCATGGAAATGACAGCGCATCGGGATACGCCCGTCGAGCAATTCTGACAGGCGACCGAACAGGTCCTCGACCTGCGCCGGAACGCCGACCCCGATCGTATCGGCAAGCGCGATCTCTTCCGGGCTCTCGGCGGCCATTTCTTCGGCAATAGCCAGGATCGTCTCCGGTTTCACTTCGCCTTCGAATGGACACCCGAACGCGGCGCTGATCGTCACCTGCACGCGCAGGCCCTCGGCTTTGGCGAAACGGATCATGTCGCGGTTTTCCGCGATCCCTTCCGCGATGGTTTGGCCCTGATTTTTCTGACCGAACGTATCGCTGGCGACCAGAACGCAACCGGCCTGATCGATCCCGCGCTTTCCGCCTTCGCGCGTGGCGAGGCCGCGCATCACGCCGCGTTTGTTCAATGTCAGACCTATGTAAGTCACATCTTTGCGGTCAGGCAATCCGGCGATCACGTCTTCGGCATCGGCCATTTGCGGAACGCGTTTCGGGTGGACAAAACTGGCGATCTCAAGCCGCCGCGCGCCATAATCGATCATCCGCTCGATCAGCGCGAGCTTATCGGACGTGCCGATAATATCCGGCTCGTTCTGGAGCCCGTCACGCGGGCCAACTTCAACCAGTTCGATGCTTTCTTGCGCCATGGGGAATCGCTTGCTGTGAGTTGACGTGTGGGGGGACTGATACGCAAATTGTATACAAAAGCAAATTGTCTCGTTATAGGCCCGGTCCTACTCGCGGTCGTCTCTGCGCCTTTGTGTCACCTTGTGTTGCGTTGGGTGCGTTTGAGTTCCGCAGGCCCAGTTACCGAATCGAAAGGCGTAAAAATGGCTCAGGGTGCTCTTGAAGGATTGCGGCTGATTGAGATGGGGCAGCTAATTGCGGGCCCGTTTTGCGGACAGTTGATGGCGGATCACGGCGCCGAAGTTATCAAGGTAGAGCCGCCGAAAGTCGGCGATGCCATGCGCAATTGGGGACAGGGCATCCCGCTGTGGTTTTCTGTCGTTGCCCGCAACAAGAAATCCATCACGCTGAATTTGCGCGAAAAGGAAGGGCAGGAAATTGTCCGCAAACTCGCTGCAAAGGCCGATTTTCTGCTCGAGAATTTCCGTCCGGGCACGCTTGAAAAATGGAATCTCGGCTGGGATGAACTCCATGCGCTGAACGAAGCGCTGATCATGATCCGCGTGTCGGGCTATGGCCAATCCGGACCCTATTCCAGCCGCGCGGGCTATGGCGGCATTGGCGAGGCGATGGGCGGGATGCGGTATATTGCCGGTGAGCCGGACCGCCCGCCAAGCCGTGCGGGCCTGTCGATCGGGGATTCGCTGGCGGCGACCTATGCGTGCCTTGGCGCGTTGATGGCGCTTAATCACCGGCACAATACGGGCAAGGGCCAAGTCGTCGATTCCGCGATTTATGAAGCGGTGCTGGCGATGATGGAATCGACCGTGCCGGAATACACCGTGGCCAATCATATTCGCGAACGCACAGGCTCGATCCTGCCCAAGGTCGCGCCCTCGAATGTCTACCCGACAAAGGACGGCAGCGTGCTGGTTGCGGGCAATCAGGACAGCGTCTGGAAACGGATGGCGACGATGATGGGTCAGCCCGAGCTGGGCGATGATCCGCGCTACAATTCGCACATGGCGCGCGGCGAGCGCCAGACCGAGCTGGACGATCTGATCGGTGAATGGACCAAGACCTATACCAGCAAGGAAGTGCTTGATCTATGTGAGCAGCACGGTGTTCCGGCGGGTAATATGTACCGCGCGCCAGAGATGCTGGAAGATCCGCATTTTGCCGCGCGCGAGGCCATTATCGCGGTCCCGCATCCGCGCCACGAAAACTTTAAAATGCAAAATGTCGCGCCGCGTCTGTCGGAAACGCCGGGCCATGTCGATTGGGTTGGCCCCGATCTGGGTCAGCACAACGAAGAGATATTCGGCGAGTTGCTCGGCATGGATTCGCGCACGATGAGCGACCTCATCGAGCGGGGCATTATCTAACGCCTTATTCGGCGGCTTCGGCGCGGGTTTCTGCGGCGTCTGCGAACGTGTGAAAAGCGCGGCGAAGGTGGCTTGCCATCACGGCTTCGGCCCAGCTGGCATCGCGGGCGCGAAAGGCCGCGATCAGCTCGTCATGGTCACGCGCCGACTGTTTAAGATCCGCAACAGAATATTGCCGCGCCGTGCTTAGAACGACTGGCTGTTCGACCAGCATTGCCAGGATTTGGCCAAGGCGCGGTGAATGCGCGGCATCGGTGATGATCCCGTGAAACAGCCGGTTCGCATCAAGAAACCGGACAATATCGGGCGGCGCTTGCTCGACTGCTTCATGCAGCTGTTTATTCACCTCTTCCAGCCGATCTATCTCATCGCTTTCCAGCCTGCTTGCCGCGCGGCTGGCGGCGTGGCCTTCAAGCATTTGGCGCAGGGTGAACATTTCATCGATGTCATCGCGCGACCAATCGGCGACGAAAATCCGTTTTGACGGGCTGCGCACCAACAACATCTCGGTTTCGAGACGGCGCATTGCTTCGCGTACCGGAGTGCGGCTGACCCCGGTGATTTCGGCAAACTGTTCTTCGGTTACCTGATCGCCAGGGCGCGCATCCCCGGCGAGCAAAAAGCTCCGGATTTTCGAATAGGCAAGGTCGGAAGCGCGGGTCATTTTAAAAGGAACCTAACGGGACACAAAAGGGCAAAGGGCAACTCAAGCGGTGGTGGGAAGGATAAAGTGTCACCCAGAATCACCATGTCGCCTGTTCTATCGCTGCAATTTGCTCTGACTACCAATTATGCTTGACGCAGGCAAATTGTATACAATAGAGGCCTTGAGGGATCGCTGATTAACAGGACGAGTTCAGGGAGTCCGAACCCATGAGTATTCTAAAATCCGTATTGGCCGCTGGTGTTGCAACCGGGGCTGTCCTTGTCGCTAACCCGGCCATGGCACAACAAGCCGAAGCAGGCGCGACTGAAAATGACAGTCAGAATGATAACGCCATTATCGTTACCGCGCGTCGTCAGTCCGAAACGCTGGGCGAGGTTCCAAGTTCGGTGACGGTGTTCACCGCTGACGCTATCCAGAAAACAGGGATCGAGCGCGCTGATGAATTCGTTCAGCTGACGCCGGGCGTCACCATTGTGACAGGCACCGCGGAGGCGGGCGATACCCAGATCAACATTCGCGGCATTAACGGCGCGCGCGATGCAGAAAGCTCCGTTGCGCTGGTCGTTGATGGAATTCTCAAAACCAACACCGCGCAATTGAACCAGGATCAAGGCACACTGCGCCAGATCGAAATCCTGAAAGGCCCGCAAGGCGCGCTTTACGGACGTAACGCTGCGGCGGGCGCGATCGTGATCCAGACGCTCAAGCCTTCGGATTTTCTTGAAGGCGGCATTCAGGTGTCGGCTGCGGAAGACAACACTTACGCCGCCAGCGGTTATATCTCGACACCGGTTGGCGAAAATGCCGGTCTGGTCCTGTCGGGCAATTACCGCACGACCGACGGTTTCTTCTTCAACAGCTTCCTGAACGACAATGTCGTTGATGATCAGGAAACGTGGTCGGTCGATGGTCGGTTCGTTGCCGATCTGGGCGCCCGCACAGAGATTGATATCAAAGCGCGTTACGCCGATCTCAAAGGCGCATCGATCAATTACAATACCTCGTTCCACCTGCCGAATTTTGCCGCATTCAACCCGGCATTTTTCGAAGACGTGAATGATCATCCGTTCGATTTTTACGGCAATATCCGCCCCGTCAACGAACAGCAGACTTTCGAAGTTTCAGCCAAGATCGAGCATGAATTCGATGCTGTCACGCTGACCGCTTGGGCGCTGTATAGTGACGTGGACCAATTGCTGGTGGCTGATGGCACATCGGCTGACTTTGCCCGTTTCACATTTCCAACCGGAACGCAGGCCGCCGCAGATGCATCTGCCGCGTGTTTCCAGTCCACTGCAAATCTAACCGGTTTCCCGCTTAACCAGCCGACCTTTATCGGTACATCGCCTGTACCGTTTATCTTCGATCCGGCGAACGGTTCGACTTTCGGCGGGTTTAGCCCGACGACGTGTGATGGCACTCAGCTGCAAACACGCCAGCAAAGCGATATCAGCGGCGAAATCCGCCTCGCTTCAAACACCGACAGTCCGCTGCAATGGCAGGTTGGCGCGTATTATCTGCATATCGACCGCGAAACCGGTGTCAGCCTGGGTGCCGATCTGGGGCAGGGCGTCTCGCGCGAGCTGTTTAACGGGCCGAATTCGTTCAACCCGACGACCCAGCTTTATAATGATGACTTTTCGACCGACGTATATGCGGCGTTTTTCGCGCTCGATTACGAAGTGACTGACCGGTTTGAAATCGGCGTTGCTGGCCGGTACGATATCGAAGATCGCTCGGTCAGCAGCCTTGTTCCCACGGCCATCGATCCATTCAGCGCAACTGGCGGTCCGATCAATCCGGGTCAGGCGTTTGGCGCGATCCCGGATCAGGCGGAATCGTTTCAGCAATTCCAGCCCAAGATTTCGCTGCGTTACGAAGTTGCCGATGATCTGAACCTCTATGCCAACTGGGGCATCGGATTTAAGTCCGGCGGTTTCAACAATCAGGGCTCGGCCGCGATTGTGGATCAGGCGTTCAACCAGTTTATCGGCACCAATGTTCTGATCGAGGATGTCTATGACAAAGAGACATCGAGCGCATTCGAAGCCGGTTTTAAGGGTGAATTGGCCAATGGCCGTCTGACCTTCGACATTGCGGGTTACTACACCGAAATCGACGATATGCAGTTCTTCGAATTTTTCGTTGGTGCATTCGGCCTGCTGCGGGTGGTTTCCAACATTGACGAAGTCGAAGTGTACGGGGCGGAAGCCAACGTGAACTTTGAACTGATCCCCGGCTGGGATATCTTTGGCGCAGTCAACGTGACCGAAAGCGAAATCCTCGCCAATGCGTCACGGCCAAGCACAGTCGGCAACAAATCGCCTTACACATCGGATTACACGATCAATATCGGCACACAGATCGTCGCGCCTTTGGCGGACACATTCGATCTGTTGCTACGCGCCGATTATCGCATCACCGGCCCGACCTGGTTCCACACGGTGCAAGATGACACGTCACCGACGCTGTTTTCCGGTCTGCTGCCGGGATCGACCGTCGCCCTGCCGGCCATCTTTGGCCAAGCAGATTATTCGGTGACCCAGCGCGAAGCGTTTGGTGTGCTTGATCTGCGGGTCGGATTGGAAGGGGACCGCTGGCGCGTTACCGCGTTTGCGGATAACCTGCTCGATCGCAATTATCTCAATGAGGTTATTCCGGCGATTGAATTTGGCGGATCGTTCATTTCGCCCGGCGGACGCCAACGCTTTGGTGTGGAAGTCGGCTACGATTTTTAAAGGAGCCCTCGGGTGAGCAAAAGTGAAGATGCACAAAGCAATTATGCAGGCGTCTTCGAGGGCAGGATAGGGTTCGGGCAGCGCCCGGCCCTTATCCTCATCGACTTTGTCGAGGCCTATTTTGCACCCGATAGCCCATTATTCGCCGATGTTCAGCCGGCGCTTGATGCGGCGATTGGGCTGCGGGATGCAGCGCGGGCCGCCGGTGTGCCGGTGATCTATACAAATGTCGTATACCACCCTTCGATGCGTGATGGCGGGCGTTTCGCTCAGAAAATCGGCGCATTGGCGAGCTTTGCGAAGGGAAACCCGCTGGGAAACTGGCCTGCCGGGCTTGAGCCGCGCGCAGACGAGCTGATCATATCCAAGCAATATGCCAGCTGCTTTTTCGGCACCTCGCTGGCATCGACCCTGGCGGCCAATGGGCATGACAGTTTGATCATAACCGGGCTTTCGACCAGCGGATGTGTGCGGGCGACATGCGTGGATGCTTGTCAGCACGGCTTCATTCCGATCGTCGTGGAAGAAGCCGTGGGGGACCGGCACGCCGATGTGCACCGGGCCAATCTGTTCGATATGAACGCCAAATACGGCGATGTCGTCAGCCTGGCCGAAGCCCGCGCTCACTTTGCCGAAATCGGCGGGGCCAAAGGCTAGTTCAGCAGCCGGCTCGCGACCGCATCCAATCTGGCAAGAGCCGCAGGATCGTGTTCCTCGGGCGCGGTGATCACGGCATCGTCCAGCGCGAAATCTATGGGCGAGGGTTCTCGTTTCGCAGGCAAATCAGCGATGAATCTGGCGACCATATCGCGGGCCAATTCGCCATTGGCTTGCATTTGCGCGACGACTTGCGCCACGTCCACGCTTTCGCCTTCGCGCCAGCAATCGTAATCGGTGGTCATCCCGACGAGCGCATAAGGCAGCTCAGCCTCGCGGGCGAGTTTTGCTTCGGGCATGGCGGTCATCCCGATCACATCGGCGCCCCATTGGCGGTACATCAGGCTTTCCGCGCGAGTTGAAAATTGCGGCCCTTCCATTGCCAGATATGTTGCGCGCACGGCGACTTTGCCTTTGCACGCGGCGATCGCTTTGGCTGCCATATCGGACAGGCGCGGACAAACCGGATCGGCCATCGAAACATGTGTCACAAAACCGCTGCCGAAAAAGGTGTTCTCGCGGCGCGAGGTGCGGTCAATAAACTGCTCGACCACGGCAAAACGCCCCGGTTCGATCTGCTCGCGCAAGGAGCCAATCGCCGACATGGCCAGAATATCTGTGCAGCCTGCGCGTTTCAACGCATCGATATTGGCGCGGCTGTTCAGATCGCTCGGGCTTATCGGATGGCCGCGTCCATGGCGCGGCAAAAACCGCACTTTGACGTCTTCGATAGAGCCGCACAGCACCTCATCAGACGGATCGCCCCACGGCGTTTCAATCGCGATCCATTGTTCGTCTTTAAGGCCTTCGATATTGTAAAGGCCCGATCCGCCGATGATCCCGATGCACCATTCGCTCGCCATATATGCGCGCCCCGCTTTTGCTTGATTTAACGCACGCTGCCTTAGGTCAGGTCAAAGCGATCGGGCAAGGTCTTGCGAATGAAGCCATCCGCTTTTGCAAACGGCCCCGCGATCGAAGGGCGCGCCGATATGCGTGCAAAATGCGCCTGCAATGCCGGGAAATCATCCAGCGGCATATGCGCGACCAGCGCGATCTGCATCAACACCGCAGCAACCGAGATATCGGCAATAGACAGCGCGCCGCCCGCGAAATAATCTTCGCCGTCCAGCGCGCCATCCAGATAACCGAGGATTGCGGGCAGGTCTTCGGCCCAAGCCGCGCGCGCTTTTGCCAGATCGGGATCCTTGCCCTGCATTGCGTTGAAAAAGATCGGGCGGAAAATGCCAAGCCCGCAGGCCGCGGCCAAATGCGTATCGGCGTATTCTTCGATAAACAGCGCGCGGCCATAGGCAAAGGCATCGGCCGGATACAGCGTGGGGGAGGGATGCTTTTTCTCGATATAGCCGCAGATCGCCGAACTATCGGCTATCGTACCGCCCACGCCTTCCGCCGCGATTGATCGGTCACGCAGAACCGGAATGCGTTTCATCGGTGAGATGTCACGAAACCATTGCGGCGGATTGAACACGTCGACCGGTTCGATATCAACGGTGACATCCTTTTCAAGACAGACCGCCACAGCTTTGCGAACGAAGGGCGAAACAGGGCTGCCATAAAGCACAAGATCAGCGGCGGTATCGGTCATATCGGTCTCCTCTTTCACCTCTGCATAAAGCGCGAGTTGCAAAGCGCAACTGGTTGGCGCTACGCTCTGTCGCAAGGCGGGCGCTGAACGCAGCATTCGCGATTGATTTTTGCGCATGAAGGTCCACCTTCAGATGCAAGAGACATTTCCAATATGGATTCGAGAGAGGAATCAAAATGGTCACACAGTACAAGAACCTCATCAACGGTAAGTTGGTTGATAACGGCGAGTGGCTCGACGTTATCAATCCCGCAACCGAACAAGTGATCGGCCAGGTCCCGGCATGCGGAGCGAGCGAGCTGGACAGCGCGGTCGCCGCCGCGCGCGCCGCGTTCAAGACGTGGAAGAATACTCCGATTGATGAACGCCGTGCCGCGATCATGGCGATTTCCGGCGCGATCAAGGAAAACGCAGACGAGCTTTTCCGTCTGTTGACTGCCGAGCAGGGCAAACCGCATGCCCAGGCCAAAGGCGAAATCTTTGGCGCGGCAGGAATTTCTGCTGCGCAATCCACGCTCGATCTGGAAGAAGAGATCATTCAGGACGACGAAACCCGCCTGCATCGTCACCGCCGCGTACCGGTGGGCGTGGTCGGCGGCATTGTGCCGTGGAATTTCCCGGTCATGATGGCCATCCAGAAGATCGTTCCGGCTATGCTTTCGGGCTGCACGATTGTCCTGAAACCATCGCCCTACACCCCGCTGACAACGCTGCGCATTGCCGAATTGATTGCGGACAAGGTGCCGGCGGGCGTGGTGAACATTATCACTGGCGAAGACAGCCTCGGCCCGCTGATCACGCAGCATCCCGATATTGATAAGATCACCTTCACCGGTTCGACCGCGACGGGTAAGAAAATCATGGAAGGCGCCAGTGCCGATCTGAAACGGATCACGCTGGAGCTGGGCGGAAACGATGCGTCCATCGTATTGCCCGATGCCGATCCGAAAAAGGTTGCCGAGCAATTGTTCTGGTCAAGTTTCCAGAATGCAGGCCAAGTCTGCATCGCGGCCAAGCGGGTGTATATCCACGAAGACATCTATGACGAGCTGTCGCAGGCGATCGCCGATTTTGCCAAGACGGTAACGGTCGGTGACGGAAGCGAGCAGGGTACCGGCGTTGGCCCGATCCAGAACAAGAAACAGTATGAGCGCGTGCTTGAGCTGATCGAAGATGCGAAAGACAATGGCTACAAATTCCTGACCGGCGGCGACCAGGACCCTTCTGGTACCGGTTATTTCGTGCCGCTGACCATCCTCGATAACCCGCCCGAAGACGCGCGGATCGTGGCGGAGGAACAGTTTGGCCCGGTCATGCCATTGATGAAATTCTCCACCGAGGAAGAAGTCATCGCGCGCGCCAATGCGTCCGAATACGGGCTGGCCGGTGCTGTGTGGACCGGCGACACCGAGAAAGGCGTCGCAATTGCCGAGCAGCTCGAAACCGGCACGGTGTGGATCAATGAATTCATGCACCTGTCACCCTTCGCGCCATTTGGCGGCCACAAGCAATCGGGCTTTGGCGCTGAATACGGCAAAGAAGGCTTGAAAGAGTTCACCTATCCTCAGGTGATCACAGTGAAGAGGGACAATATCGTCGCGTAAGCCCTCATGGGTGATGCAACACTTGATACTCTGACGAAAGGGCTGGCTCGGGCAATGTCCCGGGCCGGCCTTTCGCCTGTTTCGGACCTGACACGTCTGACCGGCGGGGCCACGATGGAAAGCTGGCATTTCACCTGCGGTGAAGAGGCTTTCGTATTGCGCCGCGCGCCCAGCCTTAAATTTATGCAAGACCGCCCGTTCGGCCACGATGTCGAAGCAGCGATCATTCGCGCCGCCCATGCAAAAGGCGTTACCGCGCCCGAAGTGATCGTAGAGCTTCTGCCGGAGGACGGCATCGGCAGCGGGTTTGTCATGCGCGCTTTGCCGGGCACGCCAAACCCCAAGCTGATCCTTGAAATGGAAGAACCGGACCGGTTGCTGTCCGAATGCGCGGCCAATCTAGCCCGGATTCACTCACTGGGCCGCGAAGATGTGCCCGCTGCTGTACCGGTGATGGATTACCGGGCTGCCATTGCTGATCTCAAAGCACAATTCGAAGATGCTGGCGGAGATCGTCCGATCATCGCTTTGGGCCTAAAGTGGATGGAGGACAATTGCCCCGAGCCGGTCGAACCGGTGCTGATCCATGGCGATTATCGCATGGGCAACATCCTTGTCGATGATGGCTGGCTTACCGGAGTGCTCGATTGGGAGCTTGCGCATTTCGGTGACTATCATGAAGACTTGGCGTTCGGCTGCATGGCGGTGTGGCGGTTCCATCGGTATGACCGAAGCGCGCTGGGGTTGAGCGATCTTGAAACGTATTTCGACGCTTACGAGGCCAATGGCGGGCGCAAAGTGGACCGCGCACGGTTCCGCTATTGGCTGATCCACCGCACCGTGTGGTGGGCGCTCGGGTGCTTGCGCATGGCGCAAATCTGGCGCAGCGGCGAGGACCGGATGCTCGAACGCGTGGTGATTTCGCGTCGGACCAGCGAGCAGGAACTCGACTTGCTGATGCTGCTGGAGGAGGATGCGCCGGAGGAGGAGCGGGCGCGGCCTTTCGATCCACAATTTGTGTTCGATGAAGAACCCGGAGAAGCTTCGGGCGATGAGATCGCGCTCGCTATTTCCGAGTGGCTGACAACGATCAAAGACAAACTCGAAGGCCATGATCGCTTCCAACTGGCGGTCGCCCGCAATGCGCTGGGGATTTTGCAAAGAGAAGGGAAGAGCCTCCCCGACATCATGGATCGCCGCCGGTGCGACGCCATTTTTGCAGGAGAAGAGAACCTCGCTACGCCTGAGCTGTTAAGGCGGTTGAGGCAGATGGCGTTCGATAAACTGACAGTGGATGTACCCCGATATCCGGCGCTTAAGGCGGCGACGGCAAATTGGCCGATGCGGCACTTCAATTCTGAGGAATAACCGATGGACTTTGCAATTCCCGCCGACTTGGCTGCATACCTCGACGAACTCGATGCCTTTATCGAAGCCGAGATCAAACCGCTGGAGCAGCAGGACGACAACATTCGTTTCTTCGACCATCGCCGCGAATATGCGCGCACAGACTTTGAAGCGGGCGGCCTGCCGCGTGAGGAGTGGGAAGCGCTGCTGCGCGAAGCCACCGTGCGAGCAGACAAGGCCGGCCATTGGCGCTTCTCCGCGCCCAAGCAATATGGCGGCAAGGACGGATCAAACCTCTGGATGGCGGTGATCCGCGAGCACTTTGCGAGGAAGGGTCTGGGCCTCCACAACGACCTTCAGAACGAGCACTCTATCGTCGGCAACTTCCCCTTCGTCGCCATGTTCGACCAGTGGGGCACTGAAGAGCAGAAGCGCGAATTCATCACCGGCGGCTTTGAACGCACGCGCCGCGTCGCCTTTGGCCTGACCGAACCCGATCACGGCTCTGATGCCACCCATATGGAAACGACCGCCGTGCGCGAAACCCGCGACGGGGTGGACGGCTGGCGGATCGACGGGGAGAAGATGTGGATCACCGGCATGCATGTCGCGACGCATTGCGCGATGTTTGCGCGCACTTCCGGCGATGCGGGACAGGCCAGCGGGATCACCTGTTTCCTCGTCCCCAACCCCGCCGAAGGCCTCAAGATCGAGGAATGGATGTGGACCTTCAACATGCCGACCGATCACCCGCGCCTGTCCGTTACCAATGTCTGGGTGCCCGACAGCGCGATCCTCGGTGTCGAGGGGCGCGGGCTGTCGCTGGCGCAAAGCTTCGTCCACCAGAACCGCATCCGCCAGGCGGCATCTAGCTGCGGCGCGGCGATGTTCTGCATTGATGAAAGCGTGAAATACGCGCGGCAGCGCAAGCCGTTTGGCGAACCGCTTTCCAAAAACCAGGCGATCCAGTTCCCGCTGGTCGAACTGGCGACACAGGCCGAAATGCTGCGCCTGCTGATCTTCAAGACCGCGTGGGAGATGGACAACATGCCGCACGAAGAGATTGAGCGGACCATCTCTGACAAGGTATCCATGTGCAATTACTGGGCGAACCGGCTGGTGTGCGAAGCCGCCGACCGCGCGATGCAGGTGCATGGCGGCATCGGCTATTCGCGCCACACTCCGTTCGAACACATATATCGCCACCACCGCCGTTACCGCATCACCGAAGGCAGCGAAGAGATCCAGATGCGCAAAGTGGGCGCGTATCTGTTTGGGTATCTGGGCCCGAAGAAGGGCACGTTCGGTTAGCTGCGACCCTCAGGCAAATCGATCCCGTCCTGCTTCACGGCGCTGGCTTTTGAAAGCCAATAGAGCGCCACCCCGATTGCGACCATAACGGCCATATAAAGCACCGAAGTTGCCTCCAATTGCGACATCAGCCAGACGATATAGCCGGTCGCGACGGGAACGATGATTGCCCAGCGGAAATCCATCGTCTCGCGCAGCCCCGCATCGCCTCGGCGCCACATGGTGACCAACGCAGCAATGACAGCGAGGAAGCCGAGCTGTTCGACACTGACAACAAGCACGGCGAGGATCTCGAAAGTGCCTGAAAGAGTGAGCGCGCCGACCACCGCACCGTAAGCCGCAATCGCGACCACCGGCGTTTTGAAGCGCGGTGAAACATAGGCGAACACGTGCGGCAACAGCCCCCTGCGGCCCATGCCATAGGCAAGACGCGGGATGAGGAAAAAGACGTTGATCTGGAACGTCGCGATCGAGAAAATTGCAGCCAGACTGATCATCAGACTGCCTGTTGGCCCAAGCAATTTCTCACCCATCGCCGCAAGCGGAATATCGACCGCCGTCGGATCGGGTGCGGTCGCGGAATAGGCGAGTTGCACCAGAGCATAGAAGATCGCGACACCCCCCAGATTGAGCATCAAGGCGCGCATCATGGTCTTGCGCGGTTCCTTTGCCTCGCCCGCCGCATAAACGGCAACATCGCATCCCGAAAAGGCAAATGCGAGCAGCAGCGCAACCGATTCGAAACTGCTGAAGGTCGGCAGGCTGACCTCGGTCGGCACGCCGTTTTGCGCAAAGCCGATCACGACCAGCAAGACTATCGGTGCGAGTTTAAGGACTGTTCCCACAGCAATCGCCCCGATCGAGCGTGCTGCACCGCTGATGCTGATCGCCATGAACAGCACAACCAGCACAGCCATCGTGATCATGCGAATGGCCGGATCTTCGAAGAACGGGAAGATCGCAGAAAGGTAAGAGACAAGCACATGAAAGTTGGCGGCGGCCCCGGCCATGTTGGTAGCGAGCGAGAACCACCCGACCTGAAATCCGATCGCCGGACCGAACGCATGCTCGGTATAAAGCTGCGCCCCGCCGGATTGCCGGAATATCGTGGAAAGCTTGGCCACGACCAACAGCACGCTACCATACAGGCAGGCGAAAAGCAGGATCGCGACAGGCGAAAACGATCCCGCTGCGGCGAAAAGCAGAGCCGGCAAGGCGAAGATGCCTGACCCCACCACTCCGTTAAGGCTGGTCAGGATCGCTCCGCCAAGCCCCACCACGCGCGGTGGTTTTTGATCGTATGAAATTGCCTGTTCCCCCCAGATTGGAACGCGCACCCATTGCTGTTCAAAAGCAAACGGCGTCTGGTGTCAATTCGATGCGATGAATGCGCCCCCTAGCAATATCGTTTCGTGCCGCTACTCTCCGCGCCAACCCAGGGAGACTTTATATGCGCCATTTCACCGCCACCCTTCTCGCAGGCTCGATGCTTGCAGTTCCGTCACTCGCGATTGCGCAGGATGATGACGATAAGGGCTGGGACATTTCGGCACCCAAGGGCGCAACCATCGAGCAGGTTGCGATTGAAACCGACGAAGGCACGTGGATGGATGTCGATGTGGCCCCTGATGGCCGCACCCTCGCGTTCACCATGCTCGGCGATATTTACACCATGCCGATTGCCGGCGGCACGCCGACACGCATTGCCGAAGGTTTGGCCTGGGATGTTCACCCGCGCTGGTCACCCGATGGATCGCGCATCGCCTTTACCTCGGATCGCGGTGGCGGCGACAATATCTGGGTGATGAACCGTGACGGATCTGACAAACGGCAGGTCACCAAGGAAGATTTCCGCCTGCTTAATCAGCCAACATGGTCGCCCGACGGGCGGTTTATTGCTGCGAAAAAGCATTTCACAACGCAGCGTTCTGCCGGAACCGGGGAAATCTGGATGTACCATGTTTCCGGCGGGGGCGGGGTCCAGATTGTGGAGCGCGCCAATGAAGCGCAACAAAAAGAGCTGGGCGAGCCCATCTTCGCGCCCGATGGCAAGGCGATCTATTACACTCGCAACACGACGCCGGGTAACACTTTTATCTATGCGCAGGACAGCCAGACCGGCATTTTCGCGATTGAGAAACATGATCTGGAGACCGGCGAGGTCACGACCGCTGTTGACGGGTATGGCGGCGCGGTGCGACCGGCGCCTTCGCCCGATGGCAAGGAAATCGCCTTTGTTCGCCGGGACAAGGATCAGAGCATGTTGTGGGTCAAGGATCTGGCCTCTGGCAAAGAGCGGATGATCTACGATGCGCTTGATCTGGACCTGCAAGAGACATGGGCGGTGTACGGCGTATACCCCAATATGGATTGGACCCCGAACAGCGCGGCAATCGTTTTCTGGGCGGGCGGAAAGCTCAACCGGATCAATCGCGACGGAACCGGTTTTGCGACCATTCCGTTCAGCATTTCTGACACGCGCGGCATTGCCGATGCCCCGCATCCCGAAATCGACGTGGCACCTGATCGCTTTACCACCAGCATGGCAAAATTCGGCACGCTGTCGCCCGATGGCAGCCGTCTGGTGTTTGAAAGTCTCGGCAAGCTCTACACCAAATCGGCGCGGGGCAAGGATGCGCCGCGCCCGTTAACCGGCGATTCCAGCGATGCGGTTGAGGCGTTTCCTGCCTATAGCCGCGACGGTTCGCAGATCACTTATGTCAAATGGACGGATGAGGGGCTGGGCCAGATTATGGTCGCCAGCGCCAATGGCCAGAATGCTCGCGCGATAAGCACAATGCCGGGCCATTATGGCAACCCGGTATTCTCGCCCGATGGCAGGATGATTGCGTTTGAAAAACGCTCTGGCGGGTATCTTACCGCTCCCGAATATTCGGAAAACACCGGAATTTATGTGATGCCGGTGGGCGGCGGAGAAGCCAAACGTGTGAGCCGCAGCGGCAGCACGCCGCAATTCGCTGCATCAAACGACCGTATTTTCATGAACACATTTGGCGGGGGCAAATTGTCGCTGGTGTCGGCAAATCTGGATGGAGAGGCCCAGCGCACCCATGCGCGCGGCGATCTTGCGAATGATTTCCGAATTGCACCGGACGGGCAGACTGTGGCGTTCCGGCAAAATTATGAAGTGTTCGCCATGCCTCTTATCCCCGGCGGCAAACCGGTGGATGTCAGCGAAAAAGGCGGCTCTTTGCCTGTGACCAAGGTTAGCTCTGGCGGGGCGGACTATATTGGTTGGTCACGCGGCGGGCAGACGCTGTTCTGGTCAATGGGTCCGCAATTGCAGAGCGCGCAGGTTGCCGACTTCTTCCGCAATGCGCCCAAGGGCGATGACGAAGAACAAGGCTACAGCCCTCCTGAGACGGGCATTTCGATGGCGGTCACCGTCAATGCCGATAAACCGAGCGCGGTCGTGGCCATCACCGGCGCACGGATCCTGACCATGGCCGCCGGGCTGGGAGACGAAGACGCCGGCGTGATCGAAAACGGTGTCATCGTAATCGAAGGCGACCGGATTAAAGCCATTGGCCCGGCCAGCGACATTTCCGTGCCAAGCGGCGCTGTAACTGTCGATGCGAGCGGCAAGACGATCATGCCGGGTCTGGTCGATGCGCATGCGCACGGCCCATATGGCACCGGCGATTTGGTGCCTCAGCAAAACTGGGCTTTGCTGCAGGATCTGGCGATGGGCGTGACCACCATTCACAACCCCTCGAGCCAGGCGAGTCAGGTATTCGCGGCGGCTGAACGGCAGATGGCAGGCACTTTGCTTGGTCCGCGGATCTTTTCTACCGGAGAGATTATCTACGGGGCAAAATCGCCTAGCGTCTATGCGCGCGTGGATAGCTATGAAGATGCACTCGCGCATGTCCGCCGGATCAAGGCGCAAGGCGGCATTTCGGTCAAGAATTACAACCAGCCGCGCCGCGAACAGCGCCAGATGGTTGCCCGCGCCGCAGCAGCGGAAGATATGCTGGTCGTGGCAGAGGGCGGGTCTTTGTTCGGGATGGACATGAACCTGATTGCGGATGGCAATTCCACCGTTGAGCACAATGTCCCCGGTGATGTGTTCTACGAGGATGTGCTGCAATTCTTCGGGCAGTCCAATTCGAACTATACGCCCACTTTGACGGTGACATATGGGGGCCTTGCGGGCGATCCGTATTGGCGTCAGGCGACCGATGTATTCGACAACCCGTTGATGGTTCACACGCCGCCAAAACAGCTGCTGGCAGCGACTGGCCGCCGGACCAAGGCGCCGGACTGGGCGTTTGTTGATGATAATGCCGCCCGGGAAGCGCGCAAAATCGCCCAACGCGGAGTAAAGGTTTCTATCGGTGCACATGGCCAGCAACCTGGCATTGCAGCGCATTGGGAGTTGTGGAGCTTTGCACGCGGAGGGATGACCGCTGTCGAGGCATTGAAAGCGGGCACGATTTCATCCGCGCAATCGCTGGGCATGGACAAGCATATTGGTTCTTTGGAGGCCGGCAAGCTGGCCGATCTGGTGGTCCTGACCAAAGATCCCAGCGAGAACATTCGCAATTCCGATTCCATCGAAAGCGTGATGATTGGCGGCCGGATGTATGATGCCAAAACCATGAACGAAGTCGCCACGGGTACCGCGAAACGCCGCGCCTATTGGTGGGAAGACTGATTTAACCGGTTTCCTCCCGTTCCATCAGCGCGCGCAAATCCTTTAACGCTTTTGCGCGCAGCTGATGGACGCGGGGGACCGAAACCTCCAGAATTTGGGCGATTTCGGTTAGGTTCATTTCTTCGACAAAAAACAATTGCAGCACCAGCTTTGCCCGGTCGGACATTTCAGTCATGGCCCGGATCAACCTTTCGCGGTCTTCGATCCCGGCAAGGACATCGAACGGGTCTGGCCCCTCGCTGGCAAAGGCCGTGTTGCTTTCATCATATTCATCGCTGATTGAAGATACGCTGATACCGCTTGCTTCGATTTCCAGCAGTTCACCATCGCTTATATGCATGGCTTTGGCGATTTCGGCGCGGCTTGGTTCGCGCAGCAATTCACCGCGCAACTGATCCATGGTCTGATGATAGGCGCTGCGTTTTTTTCGCGCGGTCCGGCTGTCGTGCATGAGCTTGCGAATCTGATCGAGCATCGCCCCGCGCACGCGGATCTTGGCATAGGCGGCAAACCCGTCCTCGCCCGGGCCGTTATGGCGCTGCGCACATTCGGTTAGCGCAACAATGCCGGCCTGGATCAAGTCTTCGACTTCGAGGCCTTCGCGGCCCGCGCCATAGATGTGCCACGCTGCGCGGCGCACAAGCGGAAGGAACCGCCGCACGCGGTCTTCCACTTCGGCGCGCGAGATATTGCTATAGGCCGCCTGACGGGGCGCGGCAAAGGCATGGGGTTCGTGTTTCATCGACCCGGCTCCTGTTGTTCAAATTCAGATTGTTCGCCGGTCAGCGCGGGCGTTGGAATAGGCGCGGGCGTTGGCGTGGATGTAGGCACGGGTGCGGGCGCGGGATCGGTCTGGCCGATGACGCCGACCACCTCGACAGGCTGCGTCGCGGGCAATTCATGGATGGATAGAACCTGACAGTTGCGCGCGCGCGTACGCAGCAATACGGCCAGCGATCGGCGCGCGGGCGGCTGCACGATCAACGCAATCGGGCCGCCATTTTCTTCGATCATTTCATTGATCCGCCGAACGATCATCGCGCCGCAATCCGGTTCGATCAAAGGGTGCCCAGTTGCCGGATCTGGCATTCCGCCGAGGATGGCGGCTTCCAGTCCGGCATCCAGCGTGGCCACTTTTAACGGGTCACCAGGCTGACAAATGCGCGCAACCAGCCGCGCGCCCAGATCGCTGCGCACGGCATCGATCAATGCTTCGAAATCCTGATTGGACTGAAGCGCCAGTGCGAGGCTCGTAAAGATTGGCTGCGGATGGGACAGGCTGATCCCGTCCGCGATCAAAGCCCGCAAAATGCGGGTCATCGCAGCCAGAGAAAGCGGATCGGGATGCACGGCATCAATCAGCGCAGGAACCCGGTCTTTCAGATTATCAAGCAGTTCGCGCACTTCCACCGGCCCGAGCAGTTCTGGCGCTTGTGCCAGCAGAACCTGATTGGCGTGGGTCGCGATGACTGTGCTGGGGTCAACCGTCAGAAAGCCTTCCGCGACGCTGTGATCGCGCAGTGATGGATCAATCCATAAAGCGGGACAGTCAAAACTGGGATCGCGGGTTGCTTCGCCCGTCAGCCCGTGGCCGCTGCGCACATCGCCGGTATCAATCGCAAGCAATTTGCCAGCTTTCGCGATGCTTCTGGCGATGCATACGCCGCCCAGCGACACCGAATAATCCTGCGCCCCCAAATCAAGCGAGTCGCGGATTCGGAATTGCGGCAGGACAAAGCCGAGATCGCGGCTCAATTGCTTGCGGATACCGGTAATCCGGGTCAGCAGCGGGGCATCTTTTGCTTTATCAACCAGATGGACAAGGCCGTAGCCGAGCTCAATCGTGACCAGAGTTTGATCGCTGACATCCGCCATTTCGATCCGTTCGGGCGGGGCTTCCTCGATGATCGGCGATTGTTCAACCGGGCGCGCTGCCCGCTGCCTCAGCATCCACCAGAGCGCGCCGGCAATGGCGGCGGCGGGGAAGAAGATAAGCTGCGGCATCGCCGGGACCAGACCGATGGATAGCAAGATCAACGCCACTGCCAGCCACCCGCGAGGATCGGCAAATTGTCCGCCAATCTGTCCCGAAAGGTCGCGGCTGTCCGACACCCGTGTCACAATCGCTGCGGCGGCAATCGACAACAGCAAAGCGGGGACCTGTGCGACCAGCGCATCGCCCACTGCCAAAGTGATATACATCTCGCCCGCTTCGGCGGCGGAGAGACCGTGGGTGATCATCCCAAGTGCAAATCCGGCGATTATATTCACGCCCAGGATCAGCAAGGCGGCGATTGCATCGCCTTTTACAAATTTCGAAGCCCCGTCCATCGAGCCGTAAAAATCGGCTTCGACGGTTACCTGCGATCGGCGCGCGCGCGCATCCTCGGCGGTGATCAGGCCTGCTGCGATATCGGCGTCGATTGCCATTTGTTTACCTGGCAACGCATCGAGCACAAATCGCGCCGAGACTTCGGAAACGCGGCCAGCCCCCTTGGTGATCACGATCATGTTGATAATCAGCAGGATCGCGAACACGAACAGGCCGACTGCAAAATTGCCGCCGACAAGGAATTGCCCAAAGCTCTCGATGATCTCTCCGGCGGCGGCTCCGCCTTCGTGGCCGTTGACCAGAACGATCCGCGTTGATGCGACATTGAGAGCAAGCCTGAGCAGGGTTGCGAACAAGAGGACCGACGGAAACGAAGAGAAATCCAGCGGTTCGCGCGCGTTCAATGCTGTCATCAATACCGCGACCGTAATTGCGATATTGAGCACAAAGAACACGTCGAGCAGCATTGTCGGAATGGGCATCACCATCAGCACGAACAGCGCGAAGATGCCAACGGGCAGCGCCATCGCCGCAGGGGCAGCCCGCACGCGGTCCAGCCATGACAACGGGCCATCAGGCCGCGTGCCGTTTACAGACGGCGCGTTCACAGCCCAAACGCCTTAAGCTGGGTATACGCGCGCTGGATGCGTTGAGAGGCCTCGGGACTGGTCATGCCGGTTCCCGAGGCGAAACTGGCGTTTAATATCGCTGACATGGATGGCCTGCTTGTCCTCGCTTGTGCGCGAAGGTCATCGGAGCGCAGATTTGGTGCTTGGCCCATGGAGAAGCGGGCGCGGTTTCGGCCTGAGATGGCGGGCGGATCGGCGGGGCCGAACACCGTTTCATCAGCGATGATATATGGCGGACGCGCGGCGGCGGGTCCGGCGACGGTTGCCTCGGACAAATTGGCCTGTTTCATGGCCCGTTCCAGCTTGCCGGAAAGGACATTCATCACGCTTTGCAGGCTGCGGGGACTGCCGCTGCGTTCAAAAAAGATCGGGCGGTTGGCGGCTGCTGGCCGTGGGAACAGGTTTGCCGCTTTCTGATCGGGATTCTGGGCCATCGCGGACAGGAATTTGCTGGCCCCGCCTGCGCCCATGAAGTGCGCGAGATACAATTCGCTGCTGTCAGGCTCCCTGCCCAGAACAGGTTTGAGATGCGCGCGATTGTCCTCGGCCAGTCCTGCCGCCATGAACGATGCAATTTGCGGATCATTGCGCAAGGCAAGGATGGCGCTGCGATCGGCGGGATCGGAGACGTAAGCCGCCCCGCTCGAGGTGGCTGTGATGCGAGATGCGATATCGCCCAGGCCAAAGCGCGTGCCGTGCCGTTTTACCGTGCCAAGCCATGTGCTTTCGATGAATTGATACAGGCCGGTCGCGCTCGATGTGCTTGCCTTGGCAGCCGGGTCCATTGCGGATTCGACCTGTGCCTGCGCCACGAGATACCCGAAATCGACATCGGTTTGACGCGCGGCATTGGCAATCGCTTGTTCAATCGCAGCCGGCGCGCTGGCGGGCGCGCTTGAGAGCACGCTTGCAGGCATGCCGGGTTGCGGGTTGATAGCAGGGTTGAATGGCCGCTCTGGCAGCGCGCGTTCGCTGTGCCTGCGAGCGGCGATTTCAAAGCCCTGCCGAATGGGGCCTGTAGAATAGATCGGCTGGTTCATTGCATCATTGCCTTGGCTGGACCGCGCCGCGTATTCGGCGCCTATGTTCCAGTGCAAAGCAACAGCCGTGCCAGCTTTGGTTAACGGCGCATCATGCGTGCGCGAAGGTGGCCTGACGATGGGTTCCCGGCCTGCCGCTCAGCGCGTCAATCCGCGCAGCAACATTGGCGGCAAGCAGGTTGCGAACCCGGCGATTGACGGCGTTCAGCTGCCGCGCAGTCTCCGCCAGAGTGCGTGTCTCGTTGTCCAGCGCATCGGGGGCAACCGGTGAAAGGGCTTCACACAGGGCCTCCTTGTCGCGGGCTGTGCACACCAGCTCATCGGCATCGAGCGAGGCAAGTGCTTGCCGCTCGCGTTCGAGAACGGCAATCATTTGCCGCAAATTGCCGCTTAGATCATGGGTCATCGGACAGTTTCCAGACTGATCTGGGCCGCGATCATTGCATCTGCGATCTGGGTCGGGACAAGCGGGTAATTGCCCTTTTCAAGCGCCGTTCTGATTTCTGCCACGCGTTCATTGTTGATCGGCGGCTGTGCTGCATCAATGGACGCGCCGACTTCCAGCTTAACGCCCGCATCCACTTTGGCTGCGGTATTGACAGCGGTCTGGGCGGTGCGCGCATCAATCTGCGCGCGGTCGCCGCCCGATACGGTGCGCGGGGCGGCGATGCCTTGCAATTTGCTCACTTCGATAGAGGGCATTTTCAGTCTCCCGGTGGAATTCTAAATACCAGAACGGCGCAGGCTCATCCTGTTTAAGGGTGAGCGCGCAAATTTAATATGACGGTATGATCACCAGTCCGGGGCGTTCGATCCGCGCGCGTACCGGTGATGCTTTCAAGGCGGTGCGAACGCCAATCCAATCGCCAACAGAACCATTCTCCATCGCTTCGCCGGTTCGCTGCACGGTAAAACCGCGCCCGCGCACCACCACAGTCAACGGATCGCCGCGCTTCACCATTCGGGCCTTTGCCTCGATTGCCGGCGCAGACTTTGTCGCAATGAACACATGCCAACCGCCCGCATCGGGGCAATCAACGCGCACGGTAGACTCCCGCTGTCCGTGCCACCGCGCTGTTAAAGGAGCGGTGCAATCCGCCAGTTTAAGCCGCCGGTCTGCGGGCCCGCGGGCGCCGCCGATCTCGCCGATCTGTGCGCCGGTAAAGCTGGATACAGCCCGGTCGATCTCCTGCGGATCGGTAAAACCGGCGGCGGTGCCTGATGCGGCCCCGATAGCTGGCGTCCAGAGCGGCAGGAACATAATGGCCGCGATGGGAGCAAAGCCCAGATAACCAAACGTAAAACGCATAACAGTCTCCTTGCAAAGTATGGGCGCCAAGTGTGCCGGCGCTCATCGATGCAAAGGTAACAGCAAGCCTTGTGCCAATTTCTCCAGAGGGCGCAGGCTAGGTGTGTTCCCGTGCCGCTTTGCAGCGAGGAATTAAATCTGATTGCATAATGCAGCGCGGCAATCTGAACAGATCATACGAGGTCGGAGCGGCGCTGCCGCCTTTGAAATGCCATGAATTATCATTCCAATCCGGAACAATTGTCGGGTAAAAATGGGAAAGACGCCGTGCTGTCGCCCGGTGATGGGCAATTTCCGCCAACGCGCCAGCGACAGGCTCGGCGAGATCTGCTTGAAAGGATTTCGGTCTTTGCGACGCGGCACGATCTGGAAGTCACCAGCGTCAATCTGGCGATTATCTGCAGCGCGCTTTCGGGATCAAACGGCGAGCTGGCAGAGGCTTTTGCCGCCCGCGAAATGTCGGGGGATCCGATAGATCAGCGCTGGCTGGATACAGTAATGCGGCTTGATCCGGAAACCAATGCCCGCATGAAAGAGCTAGAAAAACTCGTCGATAAGCTCGAATATTCATTGATCCGCTTTTCGCAATCCGCCCGGTCTGCTCAAAGCGAAACGAACGATCACCGCGAAGCGTTGGATGAACATATCGATGCGATTTCACGCGCAGGGGACCGGCTGCAAAATCAAGCCGAGTTTGAACGGGTCATCGCGTTATCGCGTTCCATGCTTGAACGGATCGAGCAAGCCGAACAAGCGATGGAGCGCAGCCAGGCAGAATCCGATCAGCTGCGCCAGAATCTTGCCCAAGCGCGGATGGAGGCCGATGTCGATCATCTGACCCGCCTGCCCAATCGCCGCGCGTTTGAACGGCGCTTCAAATCGGCGAACGAGGAAGCGCGCAGCGCGGAAAAGCCGCTCTGCGTGGCGTTTTGCGATGTCGATAATTTCAAATCCATCAATGATAAACACGGCCACGATGCCGGTGACCGGGTTTTGTGCGCAATTGCCCACACCCTAAGCTCTAATGCGAGCGACGATTGTTTCGTATCGCGCCATGGCGGTGAAGAATTCGTGCTGCTGCTGTATGGCTTTGACAAAGACGCCGCATGGCGCAAGCTGGACGGGATCCGGCGGGCTCAGGCGGCCAAGACGCTGATGAACAGGGAAACGGGCAAGTCGTTTGGCAAGATTACCTTTTCTGCAGGGCTTGCCGAAGTGACCGAGGATGTCGACCCGCGCAGCGCCTTGATAAGGGCGGATGCCGCCCTTTACGAAGCAAAGGAAACGGGCCGGAACAAAGTCATCGCGGTCTAATCTGGCGCGCCGGGGGCGATCGTGCCGGGCCGCACATCATATCCCAGGCTGGCATAAAGATCAGGTGTGTCGCCAGCAGTCATGACGATCCGTACCGGAACATTCGCGGCTGTAGCCTGCGCGGCCAGCGCACGCGCCTCGGCCCAAAGATCTCCGCCTCGCGCCGCGGTGTAGCGTGCGTGAATAGTCAACGTCGCGCGCGCATCGGGCCTCTGGCCGCGCAGCCATTCGGTTATATCAGGGCCTCCGGCATCAGGTCGGAACAGCGCCTGCGAGGGCGCGAATTCAATATCGGTTGGCGCCTTTCGGCCTGAGGTCAGATCCGAAGAGCTCGCGAGCGAGGATAATGAGACAAGGAATAAAATCAGTGCCAGATCCGCGAGTACGATCTGCCACGTGCCATCCAATCGCCTGATCATGCGACTTCCCGGATAAGAGTGGAAGCTGGAGGCCGGGCCCGTTTTTTCCCGCCAATTTCGGCGTCGAACCAATCGAACAAAGCGTCGCGGATATCCTGCTCGCGCTGCCCGCGGCGCTCAACCGCCCGGCCCAGCGGGATGCAGACAAGGTGCGCGCTCAAAACCCCGTATAACGATGACAGGACCGCAGTGGAAATAGCGCCCAATGTCGCTTCGGTTGAGATCGTCTCTGCTGCCGGGGCGATCTGGGTGATCGCAAACAGCGTACCCACCAGACCGAAGACAGGAGCCAGTTCGCCGGCATATTCAAAGGTTCGCACCGCTTGTTCGCGCCGCATTTCGCGGGCCGTACGTGCGGCGCGGCGGGCGGTGTGCAGGGCTTCGCGCGATCCGCTGCGTAGATACGCTTCGGTCATACTTGCGATTGCGGGGTCAGGCGGCAGCTCTGTATCAGCGGCCAAAGGGCCTGCGCGCTCGATAGCTTGCAGGCACCGTGCAAGTGCGATCCGGTTTGCGTCTTCATCAAAACGCGCTGTGAGCAATCCGATGAGCGCCGATATCGCAATCCGCAGATCCGCGATCCCGCACCGGGCCAATGTCGCCAGCATGGTTCCTGCCAGGACAATGGTGAGCGCTCCGAAATCGATCAGCTGCATCCATCCGGTTTCCACTGCGCCCATCCCTTTCCTGCATCGTTTGCTGCAGCATAGAACGGCCAGACCTCAACGGCATTAAGCCACGATTTGCGGCAATTTGGGCAAAGTTTTGCCGGATAGCGGCAGCGCGCTGCCGAAAGCGCCCAAAGTAACCACGCTTCGCCCGCGTTGCCCGCCTGATCCACCGTAGGAACTGCGTTTGGCACGGCTCCTGCAAACCTTTCAGGCACATCCATCTGGCGCATTGCAATCGCCGGTTTGAGAAGGAGCCTTTTCGTGAGCGAGCAAATCTTTGGCATACATGGCGCCGCGTTGGAGCTGCGTTCGCGCCGCATGAACGTGCTGGCATCCAATATCGCCAATGCGGCGACCCCGGGATACAAAGCGCGCGATATAGATTTTGGCGCAGCTCTTAATGCCCGTCTTTCGCGGCACAGCGATGGCCTGCAATCCGGCGCCGATGGCGCCTCTCACATGGTCTATAAAGTTCCGACCATGGCGTCGCTTGACGGCAACACGGTTGAACTTGGCCGCGAACAGGTGGCCTTTGCCGAGAACGCCATGGCGTATTCTGCCACGCTCAGCTTCGTTCAAGGCAAGGTCAACACCATCACCCGCGCGCTGAAGGGTGAATGACCATGCCTGATACCAATCGTATGACGCTGTTTTCCATGACCGAGCGGGCGATGTCGGCGCAACTGGTCCGCATGAATGCGGCGACATCCAATCTTGCCAATGCGGGGTCTGTCGCCACCACCGAAGCCGATGCCTACCGGCCGATCAGAGTCCGGTTTGCCAGCGAGCTGGATCAGGCAACCGGGATTTCCGGAGTGCGCAGCGACGGGATTGTGCGCAGCGAAACCGCACCCACGAAACGATACGAGCCCAACCACCCACTCGCCGATGCGGACGGGCATGTTTGGGAAGCCCCCGTCGATGAAAGCGCCGAGATGATCGAGATCATGGAAAGCGCGCGCCAATACCAAAATCTGGTTCAGGCGCTGACAACAGCCAAACAGCTGATGCTGGAAACTCTCAGGAGCAATTGACCATGAATATTTCTGCGCAAACGTCCGGGGTTACCCCTCCGGTTGCTGATCTTCAATCGACCCTCGATCGGATCAACACCCCGTCCGCGCCTTCCTCCAGCAATGGTTTGGGAGCTCTTGGACAGGCCGATTTTCTGCGGCTTTTGACTACGCAATTATCGCTCCAGGACCCTTTGGAGCCTGCCAATAATGAGCAAATGCTGGCGCAGATGGCGCAGTTTTCCTCACTCGCGGCATCCACCGAATCCAGCGAAACTCTTAGCGAGATTTCGGCCAAGCTCGACAATCTGATCGCAGCTCAAGAAGCCGCCGCCGACGCGAGCCGTGCGGCTATCGAAGCCGCAGCCAATGCGGCGCGCGCCGCTGCACAACAAAGCGCGCCGACCGCTGCCGATCTGCAATCCATTTAACACTCCGGCCTCCAACCACCCTTAATTTTTAAGCAAGGAAACCCTGACCGATGTCCTTTTTCACTTCACTTAGCGGTATGAAAAACGCCGAAACCGATCTGCGTGTGATCTCGCATAATATCGCCAATGCCGAGACCGCCGGGTTTAAAAAAAGCAACGCACAATTCAGCGATCTGGTCGCCAATGGTTCTGCCAGCGATCCGCGCCGCACTCCGGGCATCGGGGCGGCTGTCTCTTTGATCAATCAGGATTTCTCGCTTGGCCCGATTGAGCAGACTGGCCGCAGTCTGGACGTGTCAATCAATGGCGGCGGCTTTTTTGCTACGGCCAATCCGATTTCAGGCGATCTCGCCTTCACCCGCAACGGCAATTTTCAGATCGATGCGAACGGCGCGCTTCAGGATGCCAACGGCGATCTGGTCCAATCCTACACCGTTGATGCGTCGGGCGCGATTACAGGCACGGTGCCAAGCAACGCGACGATCCCCATAACCAATGCTGCCGGTGCGACACTTGCCAGCGTTTCGATTACCCGCAACGGGGTGATAACGGCTGCTTACACTGACGGATCGACAGAACCTGTGGCTGCTGTCGCTCTTGCAACTTTCCCTGCTGCCAACGGATTGCGTTCGATTGGTCAGACAAAATGGGAAGCCACCGGCGATTCCGGTGCCCCCGTTTATGGCGCACCTGGCATCGGCAATGTCGGCGATTTGTTGTCCGGCACCCTTGAACGCTCGAACGTCGATCTGGCTGAAGAAATGGTCTCGCTGCTCACGGCGCAGCGCAATTTTCAGGCAAATGCCCGGGCCATTGATACTGCGACCGCAATTTCCCAGACCGTTTTGAACCTGCAAAGATAAAGGCTGATCGATGGACCGCCTGATCTACACTGCGTTTACCGCGATGAATTCCGCGATGGACCGTCAACGCACTGTTGCAAACAATCTCGCCAATGCCTCCACGCCCGGTTTTCGCGGGGAGATATTCGCGGTGAAAGCGGCAACCGTGCGCGATGGCTCGCCAGAGGCCCGCGCCATGGCGCGCGGCAATGTGCGCGGTGCGGATATGACTGCAGGTCGGGTGACATCCACCGGCCAACCAATGGACATTGCGGTCAATGGGAAGGCCTTGATAGCGTATCAGGCCCCCGATGGCGGAGAGATTTACTCTCGTCGGGGTGATTTGAAAGTCGCGCTGTCGGGCTTGCTGGAGAACGGCGAGCGCCTGCCTGTCATGGGGCAGAACGGCCCGATCACGGTGCCTGCCGGTTTCGATATCAGCATTGCGGCCGATGGCACTGTGCTGGGCGGGGATCCGGCGGCACCAAATGCGCCTGCTGAACCGCTGGGACGGATCAAGCTCGCCTCTGCCGATGGCAGTGTGCTGGTGAAAGGCATCGACAGTTTCCTGAAAGTGCCTGGTGGAGGTGTGCTTCCCGCGGATCCGACCGCGCAGGTAACGACCGGTGCGCTGGAACAATCGAATGTCGAAACCGCCGATACATTGGTCGCCATGATCGAAGCGCAGCGCGCCTTTGAACAGCGCGTAAAAATCATCAGCACTGCCAGCGAACTTGACGAAGCCGGCAGCCGTTTGATGGCCATGCGTTAAGCCTGATCTCGCTCTGCCCGACCTGCAATATAAAAGGATTTCTTCATGCCAAATTCGGCTCTTCACGTCGCCCGTACCGGGCTTGAGGCGCAAGATGCGCGGATGCGCGTTATCGCGAACAACCTTGCCAATATTGGCACCACCGGTTTCAAACGCGACCGCGCTGATTTCGCGACGCTCGCTTATCAGGAACAACGCGTCGCGGGACAGCAATCAACCGGGCAAACAGCCTATGCAGTCGGCAAGAATTTGGGCACCGGTGTGCAGGTGATGGGCACCAGCCGGATCGAAAGTCAGGGTACGCTCAATACGACGGGAAATACGCTTGACGTGGCGCTTGATGGGCCGGGGTTCTTTCAAGTCGAATTGCCCGGTGGCGGCGAGATCGCTTATACCAGAGCAGGCAATTTCACACTCTCTCCCGAGGGGCAGCTGATCACTTCGCAAGGCTACACTGTAACGCCTGCGATCCAGATTCCGCAGGGCGTGGAATCCATCTCTATCGCGCCGGATGGCACGGTTAGCGCGGTTCAGCCCGGCACCGCTGCACCGGTTCAGCTGGGGCAGCTTACCGTTGCAAGTTTCGTCAATCCGGCTGGGCTGCGCGCCATTGGCGACAACTTCCTGGTTGAAACGGGCGCCAGCGGGCCGGCTGAAATCGGTCCGGCAGGTTTGAACGGGCGCGGCAATGTGCGCCAGGGCATGCTGGAGGCTTCCAACGTCAATGTCGTCGAAGAGCTGGTCGAAATGATCGAGGCCCAGCGCGCTTATGAAATCAATTCAAAGATGATCAGCGCCGTCGATGAAATGCTCCGCAACGCGAACCAGACATTGTGAGACAGTTTATGACAATTCATTTTCGAACGTGTTCGGCCGCGCTGATCGCGGTGTCCGCTTCGGCTTGCATGGGTGCAGGCAGCGGTCCGCAAGCCGGCTTTACCGCGCCGCCCCCGCCATTATCGCCGCTTACGGCTGTGACCGCACAAAATATCCCGAGCGAGGCCGCGCTGGCAGACAATCGCGGGTCCATTTTCCAGGTCGGACAGGGTTATTCCGGGTTGCATGTCGGAACCCGCGCCCGCGCGCTTGGCGATATGGTCACCATTGTGCTGGTCGAAAACACGGCAACCTCCAAAAGCACTACCGGCCAAACCAACCGGGATGGAGGCTTTTCGATAACCCCGCCAACGGCCGGACCGCTAAGCTTTCTGAACCCCAATGCCCTTAATCCTTCGGCGCAGGGTTCGTTCTCGGGAGGAGGCAACGCTGCACAGCAAAGCCAGCTTACCGGAACGGTCGCGGTCACAATCGCGGCACTTTATCCCAATGGTACCGCCGAGGTCGTCGGAGAAAAACAGATGTCGCTTAGTCAGGGGAAGGAATGGGTCCAGTTTGCCGGGCGGATCCGCCTGATCGATATCAACGCCGACAACCGATTGCCCTCGTCTCAGGTCGCCAATGCCCGGATCATTTATTCCGGTAAGGGCGCAGTGCAACAGGCCAGCCGCCCGGGATGGCTCTCGCGTTTTTTCAATTTCATCTCGCCGCTTTGACCGGCCCCGTGACGCAAGGAGTAGCGACATGAAATCTTTATCCCAATGGATCACCGTCATCATTGCCATTCTGGTAGCCATCATGCCTGCCGCCGCAGCCGCAGAGCGCATCCGCGATCTGGGCGAATTCGAAGGCCTGCGGACGAACCAGCTCACCGGCTATGGTGTGGTGGTTGGCCTGCAGGGGACTGGCGATGACAATCTTCAATATGTGACCGAAGCCATGAAGGGTGTTTCGGGCCGGCTGGGCATGCAATTGCCGCCCGGTGTCAGCCCGAATTTGCGCAATGCGGCTGCGGTGATCATCACCGCCGAATTGCCAGCCTTTGCCAAACCCGGACAACGGATCGACATCACGGTATCAACGCTGGGTCAGGCCAAAAGCCTGCGCGGCGGCGCGCTGGTGCTGGCCCCGCTCTACGGCGCGGATGGTCAGATATACGCGATGGCTCAAGGCAATGTCGCGGTCGGCGGTTTGGGCGTTTCGGGGCGCGACGGTTCGCAATTGACGGTCAATGTGACCACCGTTGGCCGGATCGCTGATGGAGCCTCGGTCGAGCGCGCGGTTGCAACCGGATTTGATCGCCAAGGCACGTTGCATTTTAACCTGCACCGCGCCGATTTTCTTACTGCATCGCGCGTTCGCGACGCGATCAACACGCGTTATCCGGGGATGGCCAGCATCGCCGACGGCGTCAGTATTGAACTGACCCTGCCATTCGGGAATGACATTCGCGCGGCCCAACTGGCTGAAATTGAAATGTTGACCGTAACCCCTGCGCCTGTCGCGGCGAAAGTGATCGTCAACAGCCGCACCGGAACGGTTGTTATCAACCAATCGGTGCGCCTTTCGCCCGCCGCGATCAGTCACGGAAAGCTGGTCATCAGGATCGATGAATCCCCGCGTGTGGTTCAACCCGAACCATTTGCGAATGGCGAGACCGCGGTTGAGGAAGCAAGCGAGATCAGTGTCGAAGAGCGATCCGACCGCGTCGCTTTGATGCCGGGCGCGGCTTCGCTTAGCGAAATTGTCGATGCGCTCAATCTGCTTGGCGTGGGGGCGTCTGATCTGGTCGTCATCCTCGAAAGCCTGAAACAGGCCGGCGCTTTGCAAGCCGAAATGGTGGTGTTGTGATCACTCCCGCTATCTCGACAGGACTGGCAGGCAAGTCCGAAGCCCTTTCGCCGGAGCGCCGCGAATTGCGCGAGGCGGCGCAGGGGTTTGAGGCGATCATGATCCGCCGGATGCTTGAATCCGCGCGCGCTTCGGGTTTTGCCGAAGATGCGCCGCTCACCGGCGGCGGGCTTAAACAGTTCGAGAAAATGCGCGATGAACATTTTGCTGAAGTCGCCGCCGGATCGGGCGCCTTCGGGTTTGCACGGAGTATCGAGGAACAGCTTGCTCAATATGTTGATGGGCAAGGGGGTATGTGATGCCAACCGCACTTATCTCTATCGGCCGCAGCGGCGCGGCGGCAGCGCGAGCCAGCCTTGAGCTGACAGCGCAGAATATCGCCAATGCCTCAAACCCCGATTATGCGCGGCGATCGCTGTCGCAAAGCGAACTGGTCGGCAGCGCAACGATCGGATTGAATTCGGCAAATGCCTATGGCGGGGTCCGCATTGGCAGTGTGGCGCGGGCCGATAGCGAATTGGTGCAATTGCAGTTTCGCAGAGCAAGCGCCGACCTCGCCCGGACCGGAGCAGAAATTTCGGGTTTAAAAGGGGCTGAAACCGCGCTTGAACAGTCGCGCCTGTTCGAAAGCCTGGTTGATTTCGAAGCTGCTCTGGTTCGTCTGGAGAGCGATCCGCTGGACCCGGTTTTGCGGACCTCCGCTTTGGAAACCACCCGCCAGCTGACCAATACATTTCAATTGGCCAACGGATCGCTTGGCGATAGCCGCAGCTTGCTGCAATCCGAAGTGGCGGCAGGCATGGAACAAGCGCAAAGCCTGGCCGATGAGCTTGCCCGGACCAATGCCGAACTGGTGAGTGCGCGCGATGGCACAGCCTCAAAAGCAGCCTTGCTTGATGCGCGTGATGCGCAGCTGCGCAAGCTGTCGGAACAATTCGGGATTAAAGTGCAATTCGATGAATTCGGCGCGGCGCAGGTTCGGCTGGATGCGGCACCTGACATTGCGCTGGTGAGCGGAGCAAGTGCGGCCACGCTCGGCTTTACGACGGATGCCGAAGGCAAAACCGCGTTTCAGGCGGATGGACAGGGTTTCACACCTGCCAGTGGAGGGCTTTCGGGCACTCAGACCGCGTTGGATCAAATTGCGGCGATGCAGTCCGATCTGGACGCAATCGCGCAGCAAATCATCACAGCAGGCAACGCAGCGCAGGCGGCAGGATCGACTGCTGCCGGTACTGGCGCTCCGCCGCTATTCACTGGCAATTCTGCAGGCAATATCGAAGTAGCGCTTGGCTCCGGAGCGCAGTTTGCAACGGCCCCTGCAGGCGCGCCCGCCGGAAGCCGCGATATTTCGAACTTGCGCGGTTTGATTGCGGCTGTGGGTTCCGATCAAGGCCCGGTTGCCACTGCAGATACGTTGCTGCTCGGCGTGTCGAGCCGTATTTCAGGGCTGGATACGCGGCGCGAAGGGCTTGCGATTATTGCCCAGAGCGCGGAAACGGCGCTGCTTACAGAAACCGGCGTCGATCTCGACGCAGAAGCCGCCGCGCTTGTGCGTTTACAACAGGCATTCGAAGCCAATAGCCGCATCATTCAGGTTGCCGCCGATCTGTTCGATACGATCCTTGGCCTGAGATAGCGGGGGAGGCGTTTGACATGACCACTCTTGGCAATTCGACTGCTGCGTATTTTAACCGATCGCTGAACCAGATGGCTGAACTGCGCGGGTCGATTGAACGACTGCAAACGCAGGTCGCGACAGGACAGCGGATCGAACGCGCATCGGATGATCCGGTGGCTGCCGCACGGCTGCGCGCTCTGGACCGGCGGGATCGGCTGAGCGAAATTGAACAGGATAATGCAGCCAAGCTGCGTCAGGATTTGACCTTTGCCGCGGATCAGGTTGGCGGCGTGGCCAATGTGATTGCCCGCGCCCGTGAACTGGCACTCGCAGCTGCAAATGATACGCTGCCGGAAACCGCGCGGGCTGCAATCGCAGAAGAGCTTGAGCAATTAAACGAGGAGCTTTTCGACCGGGCCAATGGCGTCACTTTAACAGGTGAACCCCTGTTCGCAGGGACAGCGGCGGCGCCTGCCTTTACCCGCGATGCCGCTGGCAATGTGACCTATGCCGGGAACGGCCAGATCGGCTCGGTCACTGTCGCGCCCGGTACTGATATCGAAAATGGTGTCGCTGGCCGCGATGTGTTTGAATTTTTGGTTGGTGGATCTCCCACCAGTGTATTTGCCGTTGTGACCGGTCTGGCAGAGGCATTGCGCGGCGGTGTGGCCGATCCAACCGCAGCGGCGCAGGCGTCACTCGAAGGGTTCGACGCGGCGCTGGAATCTGCGACCCGCAATCAGGCCGTTTTGGGCACACGAATCGCGTGGATCGAAGTCATTCAGCAGAACCAGGCTGATCGCAACATTGCATCCGCAGAGCAGCGGTCCGAAGTCGGCGATACCGATTTAAGCAGCGCAATCGCGCAATTGCAGCAGACCCTGACCGCGCTCGAAGCGAGCCAGGCCAGTTTCGCCCGCGTTAGCTCGCTATCGCTTTTTAACGCGCTGTAACGCGCATCCAATCCTTTAAACGCTAAACTGGAGCCAGCCGAAATGTTCGCCATCATTGGTATCATTGTTCTGATCGTCATGGTGTTTGGCGGCTTTACCTTGGCGGGCGGCTCTATGGGGCCGATCCTGGCGGCATTGCCATTGGAAATGATGATGATCGGCGGAGCCGCACTCGGCGCCGTCTTGATCGGAAACTCCATGCACGAAATCAAACTGCTCGGAGGCGGGATTGTCAAAGTCTTCAAGGGTCCGACATACTCCGATGCCGATCATATCGATGCCATCGCGCTTACCAGCCAATTGATGAAACTGCTTCGCGCAGAAGGCGCCGTTGCATTGGAAAGCCATGTCACCGATCCTGAAAACTCGACGATCTTCAGCGAATATCCCAAGCTGCAAAACGATCCGGTTGTCCGCGATCTGATTTGCGATCCACTCACACTGATGGTGGTTTCAAGCGGCACGTTGGATACGCACGCAGTCGAGGACGTGATCGACAACGCGATCAAGACCCAGCTGCATGAAATGGAAGAGCCCGCCCATGCGATCCAGTCCATGGCGGATGCTTTTCCCGCGCTCGGGATTGTTGCGGCTGTTCTGGGTGTGATCAAGACTATGGGTTCTATTAACGAACCACCCGAAATTCTGGGTAAGATGATCGGCGGGGCCTTGGTTGGCACGTTTCTGGGCGTGTTGCTGGCGTATGGATTTGCCGGACCGATGGCGAGCCGTTTGAAACAGGTTAACGCGCATGATCAGCAGATATTGCATTCGATCAAGCAGGTGATCATCGCCAGCCTGCATGGTTATCCGCAGCCGCTTGTGCTTGAGGCGGCTCGATCAGGCCTGCCGCCTGCGCACCGGCCCAAGCTTACCGATCTGCTCGATCTGATGCGGGGCCGCTAGAATGGCCGAGGAAAACGCCGCAGCACCGCCTGCACCGATCATCGTCAAAAAGATCACGATTGAACAGGCTGACGGCCATCATGGCGGTGCGTGGAAGGTCGCCTATGCCGACTTTGTCACGGCGATGATGGCGTTTTTCCTATTGCTGTGGCTGCTCGGGGCGACAGAGGAAAACCAGCGCAAAGGGCTTGCCGATTATTTTTCACCAACGCTTGTGAAGACGCGTCAGGAAGGCGCAGGCGCCGATGGTATGCTGGGCGGAAGCTCGATCACGGATGTCGATAATTATCCCAATGCAATGGGGCAGACTGGGACGAAATCCATCACCATTCCGCGCGGTGCGACAGGTGGACCGGTCGAAGGCGGCGGGCGCGGAGAAAGCGAAGCCGAGCGGATTGAAAATCTGCGCGAGAAAATCGCCGAGCAGCTGGAAAAGCAGAAGAGGCTTCGACATCTGGCAAAGCAGGTCCGGGTTATCCGCGCGCCGGACGGCATCCGGATTGATCTGGTGGATGATGCCGATTTTTCGATGTTTGCGCTCGGCACCACGATCCTGACCGCCGATGCTCGCGGCCTTTTGCAGGTTATCGGAGACAGCATAGCGGATGAAACCGCGCCGCTTATCCTGAGAGGGCACACCGACTCCCTGCCGTGGCGGTCTGGCGTGCAGGTCAACAATTGGTCGCTTTCAACCGGACGCGCGGAAGCCACCCGTCAGGCCTTGATCCTTCAAGGAATGAACGAAGGCCGATTTGCCCGGATCGAAGGCGTTGCCGACCGCGAACCGTTGATTTTGGATGATCCGGCAGACCCGCGAAACCGGCGCATATCGCTCTTGCTGTTAGAGCCGCAAGGCCGCAGCAGACAGGTCATTGCCAGCGCCGCGATACGTACTCCCACGCAGGGCACCAGCACCACTCCATCAACCATGTCGAACTAGCCCGTCTCTCCAGCAAGGCGGCCCAATGGCTGCGCTTTTTACTGGAGAGCAGATATGACAGAGACAATTTTGCCGCATGAACTGGCCCAAGCGCTGGATCGCGCGCCAGCGGGTATCAAGCTGCTGTCTCTGGATTGTTTTGACACTCTATTATGGCGTGACTGCCACGCGCCGACCGATGTGTTTGCCGCTTTCGATGCGGCGCTGCCGGGGCAACGGATTGTTGGCGAGACCAATGCCCGCAAGGCGCAGCAAACCCTCCGCCGGAGCAGCGAAGTCGGGCTAGACGCGATCTACGCGCAAGTTTTGCCCAACGCGTCAGCTGCGCACCGCAAACATGCAATCGCCGAGGAATTGGCCGCTGAGGCGCGCGCTTGTTTTGCATTTGGGCCGGCGGTCGATCTGATGCGGGCCGCGAAAGCCCGGGGGCTTTCAGTGATTATTGTATCGGACACCTATCTGGATGCGGTGCAACTTGAACAGCTTATCCGCAGCGCCGCTGGCGATGCTGTTGCCGATCTGATTGACCGGGTCTTTGCATCCTCGCAGGCAGGCATCTCGAAAGGGCAGGGCCTGCTGTCGAAAGCGCTCAAGGTGATGAAATGCCGCCCCCATGAGGCGCTGCATCTGGGAGACAACAAAGCGGCCGATTATGATGCCTCGCGCGCGCTCGGTGTGCCGGCATTGCACCTCTTGCAGTTCAGCGATGCTGCACGCGGACGTTTGCGGTTCGAACGCGCTTTTGCGCAGATTATCGGCGAACAGCGCGATGATATGCGCGGCTTGCAACCGCACCGCGCAATCCTGTCCCGTGACGAGCCATTATGCGATGACCCGGCAGAGGCTTTGGGCCTAAGCGTGCTCGGTCCGGTGTTCGCCGGGTTTGATCGCTGGCTAAGGTCAGAGGCAGAGATGCTGCGCGTAAAACAGGGCGGAACAGTCCACTGGCTGTTCATGCTGCGCGACGGGTATCTGCCAAAACGGGTGCATGAAGCTGGCGGTGCGTGCCCCAATACTGCCAGCGTTGAAATCAGCCGATTTACCGCAACAGCAGCATCGTTATCCTCGCGTGAGGCGTATGATGGGCACATCGCTTTGGAGCATGGCCTCAATCCGGCGACGCTTGCACGGCAAATGTTGATGGATGATGCCGAGATTGAACGTATCGTTGGTACGCCGCACAGTGCGGCTGACAAATCCGCCGCCAGCGCCAAACTGATAACCGAACTGCGCAAAGGCCAACGTCAAAAGATCACTCTGCGACGCGCGCGTGGATTTGCCGACCGCTTGACAGAGCATGTGCGCCAGGCTGTCGATCCGCAACCGGGTGACACGCTGATGCTGGTCGATCTTGGCTATAACGGATCGGCCCAGAACCGGATCGATGCGCTTTTGCAAGAGACATTCGGTGTGCAGGTGGCGGGCCGATATCTGTTGCTGCGCGAGATGCAGGCGACTGGCCTTGATAAAAGAGGGCTTATTGATGCGCGGCATTTCGATCCCGAATGTCTCGAAGCCTTATGCGGTAATGTCGCCGTGATCGAACAGCTCGCGACCTGCGATCTGGGTTCTGTGGTCGATTACACCGATCAAGGGGCGCCAATCCGCAAAGACAGTGCCGTTAAAGGCAAACAAAGCGACATTCGCGAAGCGGTACAACGCGGGGTGGTGAGCTTTACCAAGGCCGCAGCGGTGCCTCCGATCATCCGTGATAATTTTGCCCATGAAGCCCGCGCGTGGCGGGATGGCGTGGCGGCCGCGCTGGGCCGGTTCATGTACCTGCCTGCGGCCGAAGAACTGGACGTGCTTGCCCGGTTTGAACACGATATAAATCTGGGCAGTGAGCGCATGGTTTCGCTGTTCGACCCGGATCATGCCCGCGAAGGAATGCGGCGGCGCGGACTGTTCTATATGAAAGGATCGTCCCGCATGTTCCTGCCTGCCGAACTGGCGCAGGAGGACATGAGCACGCGGCTTTCCCTGATTGCGCAGAAACGCTTCGGGCTTGGCCTCAGCTACACTGACCATACGCGAAGCGCGTTCGAATTGCCGGTATTTTACGTCAGTTCCAATGACACTGCGCAAACCACCGTAGAGGCGCGCGCCACGCACGATGGATATTTCGCCGCGCGGATTCCGCTCGGTAGCAAAGGTTTTGGAGCGGCTCTGCAATTCGGCGGCGTGCTGGAATGGATCGAGCTTGTCTCGATTACGTGCTCGCCTGTGAGCGGGCTGAAGGGAGGCTTTGCCAATGATGCGCCGCCAGTGCCCGTAACGGCGCAATTTGACGGGGTTGAGGAGCGTGCACCGGGCCTGTTTGAATGCCTGTCCGAGACATCTTTGGTGCTCGTCCCGCCGGACGCGGTTCCCGCCTGCGATGAGCCGCAAATGCTCGAATTTGTGTTTCGTCCGCTCAGAAAGCGCGGCGATAGCGCCACCCCTTTCGCCGCACGTGCAGCCACTGCGCGCGCTGCCATCACAGCATCGGAGAAAGCCGCATGAGCAACCTGTTGATCCACTCAATGTCCGAATTTTCAAACATCATCATGCCCTGCCTCGCGGAGGCACAGGTCGCCTCGATCACGGAAATTGGCAGCGAATTTGGCGGTATGTCGAAAGTCCTTGCAGAACACTGCGCCGGTCAAGGCGGGAAGCTGACCTGCTTCGACCCCGAACCGGACCCCAGCTTTTCGAAATGGGCAGAGGATGACGAAGCGGTGAACCACGTCTTGCTGCCAAGTCTTGAGGCATTGCCAAACGCGCAGGCCGCCGATGCGTGGTTTGTTGATGGCGATCACAATTATTACACCGTGTTCCACGAGCTGACCGAAATTGACCGGATCTCGCGCGCAGCTGGCACGCCGTTACTGGCGTTCTTGCACGATGTTTCGTGGCCATGTGCGCGGCGTGATTTCTATTACGCCCCAAACCGCATTCCGGCCGATTGGCGCCATCCCTTCAGCTATGACCATGGTGTCCGCTTGGATGAGGGCGCTGTGCTTGAAAATCGCGGCTTTCGCGGCGGTGGAAGTTTTGCTGTCGCGCTTGAATCTGGGGGGCCTGGCAACGGTGTCTTGACTGCGGTTGAAGATTTTCTGGCTGATGCCGACAGCGAAGAGCGCCCGCTCTATTATGTCCATGTTCCGGCGGTATTCGGGCTTGGTATTGTCTTTGATGCTAATGCACACTGGTCAGAGGCCTTTGCGCAATTTTTGCTGCCTTATCATCACAACCCACTGATCGCGCGGTTAGAGGAAAACCGCCTGCGCAATTATCTTGAGGTGATTGACTGGCAAGACCGCACCGCTGATGCCGCTTAAATCGCGCCCTTTCCAACCATAACAAAAAGCCCGGCAGCCTTGCGGCTACCGGGCTTTTCTTTTGCCTTTTTTATCAAAAGGCGGGGGCTGAAATTAGCGGAGCAAAGACAGAACGTTTTGCTGCGACTGGTTCGCCTGGGCCAACATCGCTGTCGATGCCTGGTTCAGGATTTGCGCTTTTGCCAGAGCGGTCGTCTCTGCCGAGAAATCGGTATCTTCAATTCGTGAACGCGCATCGGCCAGGTTGGTCGCCGTTGTCGTCAGATTGTTGATGGCCGATTCCAACCGGTTTTGGCCTGCACCCAGCGAAGACCGGGCGGTGTTCACATCTTTAAGGGCATTATCGACGTTGGTGATTGTGGTTCCGGCATTGGCGACAGAGGTAACATCCAGTGCGGTGGCGCTGATATTGGTGCTATCAATCGCGCTACTGGTGAGCGTGACCGTGCGGCCTGCATCGATTGCAATATCGACGGTTACGTCGCTGCCGCTGGTGGTGCTGAAGACGGACACGCCATTGAACTGCGTGTTGGTGAGAATATCGTCGATCTGGGCGCGCAGTTCGTCAACCTCGGTATCCATGAACCCGCGGCTATCGGCATCATATGTGCCAGAGCTCGACTGAATGGCCAGCTCACGGACACGCTGAAGCATGTTGGTGACTTCGTTCAGCGCCCCTTCGGCTGTCTGAGCCAGGGCGATGCCATCATTGGCGTTACGGATGCCCTGGTTAAGCCCGCGAATTTCGGACGAAAATGTGGTTGCGATCGACAGGCCGGCAGCATCATCGCTGGCGCCGTTGATGCGGCGACCCGTTGAAAGGCGCTCCATCGCAGTGTCGAGCATACGGTTGGCCTGCATACCCGAATTGGCGGCGCGCAGAGCGGAGGTGTTGGTATTGATAACGGACATTGGTCAAACTCCCGATGGTCTGGTCTTCCGCAGCGAGAGGGGCTCGCCGCTGGTGAGACATAGAGCGACCATCGGCGCGAATGTTTAAGCGCGAATGTTCGTTTTTTTGATTTCTAACCCGGTCAGCCCTCACGCGGGCGCGCGGGAAAACTACAGCCGGAAATCCGCGTCTACGTGGTCCTACGGGGGCTTAAATTTGCTCTATCTTGTCCGGCTGGGCGGCAAATCCTTTCCGACATGAAGCCACACCTTTGAAAAACATAAGGCCAAACGGTTCCGCTATGCTGAATTCTATCCGCGATCCCCGATCAAATGCTGCCGCCATTGCCGCGCCTCGCGCCGGCGAGGATGAACAAGAAAGCAGTTTTGAACACCGCCATCGCACTCTGCTCGGCAGTACTCTGCCGCTGCTTGGCAAGGATTGGCAGCGCGATCGGCTGTTGCTGGGTGAAAACGGCCGGTTCGCCTGTCCGCCGGGCGGACGCAGAGCTGACACGATTGAAATTGATCTGGTCCAATCGGAGGTCCCGTCAATTTCGTGGCTTGCCGATCACCGCGTCGCGCTTGGTTATAAAGAATGCAATCTGGATGCCGCCCGCGCGGCCTTTATTGCTGTGGCGGCGCAAGGCGGTATGCCGATCGCAGCCGACGAACAGAGCCTGGCGCTTCTGACTTTGGCTGAACGGATCGCGCGCAGCGAAATTCCGGTTCTTCTGGAGGGGCCAACTGGTACCGGCAAAGAAGTGCTTGCCCGTTTTGTCCACCGGCTTTCATCGCGCAGCAAAGGACCATTTGTTGCGGTCAATTGCGCTGCGATGCCCGAAGCCATGCTGGAAGGATTGCTGTTTGGTCACCGCAAGGGCGCGTTTACCGGCGCGGCCGAAGCGCGCGATGGGCTTTTCCGCGCAGCGGATGGAGGCACGCTGCTGCTCGACGAGATTGGTGAGTTGCCGCTTGCTCTGCAGGCGAAATTGCTGCGGACTTTGCAGGAAGGCGAGGTTTTGCCGCTTGGCGCGACCAAGCCTGTGCGCGTTGATGCACGGATCGTCGCGTGTACCAATCGCACGCTCAGCGCCGAGGTCGAAGCGGGCCGGTTCCGTGAAGACCTGCTTTACAGGCTTAATGTCTTCCCCCTTGAATTGGCCGCCTTGCGCGATCGGCGCGGGGATATTGCTCCGCTGGCCTTTGGGATGTTGCTGCGCCACGCATGTCGCACAGACATGCCGCGATGGATATCCGGCCAGGCATTGGCTTTGCTTCAGACCCACATCTGGCCGGGGAATGTCCGCGAGCTTGAAAATGTCATCCGCCGTGCAATCTTGCTCGCGGGGGACGCCGCGCAGATTGGCTCCGAACATATCGTTTTTGATCAACCGGTGCGATCAGTGGCCGATAACAATGTAGATCTGCCATCACCGCCAATCGCGCGGCATGGCAATCGCAAATTGTCCGATGTTGCGTTTCAATCCGAAGCGCAGGCAATCCTGAATGCGCTGGAAAACCATGGCGGGCATCGGGCAAAAACAGCGCTCAGTCTGGGGATTTCAGAACGCACGTTGCGGTATCGCCTGGCGTCCATGCGCGAATCCGGCCTTTTGGCTGCAGGCGGTGAAGCATGAGCCCCGTGCGTCCCGTTGCCGGAGTTCAGGACGTGCTCGCCTTGCGTCAGGAAGTTCTTGCTCGCAGCAAGGCGTTGCAGGATGTGCGTGCTGCATCGGACACTACCAATCCCGGCGCTGCGGCGGCCACGGCCACCCCTGGGGTTAATTTTTCCGACACGCTTGGCACGGCACTGCAGCAGGTCAGCGCGGTTCAGCAGCGCTCTGGCGATATGCAGGCCGCCTATGAACGCGGCGAGGTCACCGATATCGCGCAGGTGATGCTCGCCCGGCAAGAGGCCGGCGTTGCGTTTGAGGCGACCCTTCAGGTCCGCAACAAACTGCTATCTGCCTATCAAGATATTATGCGGATGGGGAGCTGATAGATGGCCGATCCCACGATGCCTGTTCCTGCCAATGGCGCGGCAGTCCCAGTTGCCCAACCGGCCAGCCTTTCGGGTTTGAGCACCGGATTGAATGCGGGCGGTTTCGGAGAGCAAATTCGGGCTTTCACAAGTCAACCGGCAGTTCGCCGGGCGCTGCCAGCGCTCGCCGGGCTTGGAACGATTGCAGTCGTTGCGGCTCTGTATCTGGCGATTGCCGACGGGCCGCAGCGTATTCTCTATTCCAGTCTGAGCGATGGCGAACGCGCCAAAGTTATCGAGACACTGGATCGCAGCGGCATCGGATATTCCATCGATGCCGGCACCGGTGTGGTGACAGTGGGCGAGGATGACCTTTACCGGGCACGAATGGCTGTCGCCAGCGACGGGGGTCTGGCCGCGCCGGAGGGCGCGAGCGAGATGCTCGATGCGATACCGCTGGGGTCAAGCCGCACATTGGAAGGCGAGCGCTTGCGCTTGGCGCGTGAGCGCGAATTGATGTTGACCATCCGCGAGATTGACGGGATCGAAGCGGTGCGGGTCCACCTTGCAACGCCCGAACGATCGGTCTTTGTAAGAGAGACCAACGCCCCGACTGCTTCGGTGATGGTTCGATTGGTCAGTGGCCGCTCTCTGGGTCAGGATCAGGTCGAAGCAATCGTCAATCTGGTATCGGGTTCCGTCCCCGGCATGACCGCCCAATCGGTGCGCGTTGTCGATCAAAACGGGCGCTTGCTTTCTTCGGTCCGCGACCGGGCTATGGATGGCCTGCTGCTCCAGCGCGAATTTGAAGGCAAGCTGCGCGATCAAGTGAATGCTTTGTTGATGCCGCTTTTAGGGGATGGCAGTTTTTCAAGTCAGGTGCAGGTCAAACTCGATCAAAGCGAAGTGACCGCCGCGCGCGAGAGTTATGACAAAGACGGCTCGGTCCGCAGCGAAAGTGAACGCAGCGCGGTGCGGTCTGCCGGGGCAGAAGCGGGCGGCGTTCCAGGCGTCACAGCCAACACACCGCCACCCGATGCGGAACTGGTGGATGAAGCGCCGCAAGCAACCGAAGCAGCCTTGGACCCGGATGCGCCCGGCGTACAGCCGCCCGGCGACAGCGAAAGCTCAATCCGGCGCGATTATGAGTTGGGGCGTGAAGTCGCCGTCACCAGCACGCGGCCAGGCGGATTGGTCAAACTTTCCGTTGCTGTTGCCGTAAGCGATGCCGCTTTGAAGGCTGCTGCGCCGCTTACCGCCGAACAATTGCAATCCTTGGTCAGCGCCGCCGTTGGCGCGGATGAAGCGCGCGGGGATACTGTTGAAATAGTCGTCAGCGCATTCGAGACGACCGAGATCACCCCTCCGGCTTTTTACGAGCAACCGTGGTTCGCAATGGCGCTGCGGTATGGCACTGCATTGCTGGCGGTCTTGCTCGTCTTGTTGATGGTTGTGCGGCCATTGATGAAACGGATGCGCAACGAAGATCGGGATCCAAATGCCGATAACGATGCTGAACCGATCGTGGCCAATGAAGGCAATCAGAATTCATCGGGCGATGATCTGCCGAGGCAGGTTGAATTGGCCCGCCAGCTCGCCGTGGCGCAGCCTGAACGCGCTGTGGAAGCACTGCAACGGATGCTGGAGCCGCCGGCAGAAAAGGCAGATGCGTGATGAGTGACCTTGCTGATACCCAAAGCCTGCAAGGCGAACCCGAACCTGCGCGTGAGGCGATGAGCCGGACTCAAAGGGCAGCCGTTTTCCTTACGCTTTTGGGTGAAGAGGAAGCCGCTGCGTTGTTGGCTCGGCTTGGCCCTGGAGAGCTTGAGCGGCTGGGCGGTGCGATGTGCGCGCTGGGTGAAATTGATCAGCTGGGAATCGCCGAAGCGCTTGGTGATTTCGTGACTGAGGCGGACCGGAATATTGTCCCCGCGCGCGAACGCTCCGGGGAAGTGCGGTCTTTGCTGACGCAGGCTTTGGGGGAAACCAAAGCGGAAAGCATGATGCAGCGGATCACACCAGAAATTCGCCCCCGAACAATCGAAATGGCACGCTGGCTTGCGCCTAATGTACTGCTTAAACTGGTCGATGGCGAGCATCCGCAGGTGATCGCGGCATTGCTTTTGATGCTGGAAAGCGAAGCCGCCGCCGAGGTCCTGACGCAATTGCCCACAGATATGCAATCGGCCGTGATTGAGCGCGTTGCCCGTATCGGCCCAATTTCTACTCACGCCGTTGATATGATCGACAGCCTGCTGTCACAGCGCATCGGTGCCAATTTTGGAGCAAGCGCGCTGATGTTGGGAGGGCCGCGGGAGGCCGCCGACCTGATTAATCTGGCGGCGGGCGAGGTCCGCAACACTGTTTTGCCGGTCATCGCACAGCTTGACCCGGCATTGGCCGAGGCCATCGAAGAGCAAATGTTCACGTTTGAAATGCTGCTTGAGCTTGATCCGCAGGCCATGGGCCGATTGCTGCGAGACGTTGATAGTGAGGCGTTGGTTGATGCATTGAAAGGATTGAAGGAGCCGGAGCGTGCTCCGTTCTTCGCCGCCATGTCGAGCAGGGCGGCTGACGGCATCCGTGATGATATTGATCTGCGCGGGCGGCTTGCGCGAAGCGAGGTCGAAGCGGCGCAGCGGCGCATCATCGAAACGGCCCGCAGTCTGGCTGATCAGGGTGAAATTGTGATCGGAGCCGATGATGGCGAATTCGTCTGACTGGATCGGCGCGTTGGCCGAGGCTGAGCCTGATCAGGCGAGCGGTCGAGGTGTGTCCGATTGGATCAGGGCGCTGCCGCGCAGCGCGGAATTTCGCGAAGGTTATGTGTTTGCAGACACAGCTCAGCTTGCAGGGCAAGTCGGAGATTGCGGCAGCGATGTTCCCGGTGGCACCGAACGCGAACCGGCAGCAGATGCCACGGCGCGCGCTTTTGCCGATGGCGAAGCCGCCGGACGTGCGGCCATGCAGAGCGAGCTTGACCAAGTGATCGCTCACCAGCGCGATATTCGGCTTGCTTTTCGAACGTTGGATCAAAGCGCGATGGATGCCTTGGCGCAGGAATTGTCTGCGACAGTTCTTTCACTTTGCACACAGGTGTTAAGCGAAAGTGCGATCGACGCAGATGCTCTATTGCAAAGAGCGCGTGACGCAGCACGGACCTTGGGCACTGCGGCGGATCAATGCGTGCTGCACCTCCATCCTGCCGATATAGACACCCTTGGCCAGCACGCTCCGCAAACGTGGACAATACATCCTGACACGGCTCTGGAGCGCGGGTCGCTGAGGCTTGAAGGCGGCGATGGGGAAGTGTTGGACGGCCCCGATCAATGGCGCCGCGCAATCGCAGAGGCGCTGCGCGGATGATTGCCGAACTTCAGCTGGATCTGGCGCGTATGCGCAGTCTGAAAGTCGCTTCCGGCCCGGTATTGTGCGGGCGGGTCATGGCCTGCGATGGCGGGCTTGTCGAAGTTGCGGGCCTGCCTTTGCCGATTGGATCGCTGGGCGCAATCGAAGGCGAGGATGGCGAGGTTTCACTGGCCGAGGTGATCGGTTTTCGCAGCGGACATTCGCTTATGATGCTGCTTGGCGATACAGTCCTGCTTCGACCGAACGCCCCGGTTCGGGCTCTCGGCAATCCGGGCGCGGTTCAGCTGGGCGATGCCTTGCTGGGCCGGGCGGTGGATGGGTTGGGCAATCCGATTGATGGCGGTCCGCCGCTTGGCCTCAACCAATCCTGGCCCCTGGCAGGCCGACGCGAAAGCGCATTGGAGCGGGCCCCTGTTCGCGAGCCATTCGATTGCGGAGTGCGGGCCATAAATGCGCTGGCAACGATGGGTGTCGGCCAAAGAATGGGCGTCATTGCGGGTTCCGGGGTCGGCAAATCGGTTCTGATCGACACTGTCGCGGGCCATGCCGAAGCGGATATCATTGTCGTGGCGCTGATCGGGGAGCGCGCGCGCGAAGTCTCCGATTTTGTGAGCCGTCACATGCAAGGCGCGCGGCGAGGGCGGATCGTGGTGGTGGCGGTGCCGGCTGATCATGCGCCCAATTTGCGTCTGCGCGCGGCGCAATATGCCAGTGCGATTGCCGAATATTTCCGATCTCGGGGCAAACGGACGATGTTGATCGTGGACAGCCTGACCCGCGTGGCCCACGCCGCGCGTGAACTTGCCCTGTTATTGGGGGAACCCGGAGCTGCCCGAGGATATCCGCCATCGGCGCTTGCTGCGATCACGAAACTGGTTGAACGGGCCGGCAATTCGGCGCGCTCGGGCGGATCTGTCACGGGGCTCTACACCGTGCTTGCAGATGGAGATGACGCGCAGGATCCGGTTGTCGATACAGCGCGCGCCATTCTGGATGGGCATATTCTGTTGTCGCGTGATTTGGCGCAGCGGGGGCATTATCCGGCAATCGACATTCCGGCATCGCTCAGCCGGGTGATGGACGATCTGGTTGATCCGCATCTCATGCATGCGGCACGCAGGATCAGATCATTGGTTTCGGCGCGTGAAGAAAACCGTGATCTCGTGTTGATGGGCGCCTATCGCAGCGGGACCGATCCTGTGCTTGATGCGGCGCTCGAACAATCCGCAGTCATTGACGCTTTCTTGCAGCAACCCCGAGGGGACGCGATCAATCTGGCCGATAGTTTTGGTGAATTGCAGTCGGTCGCGAGCATCGGCGCTGCTCATGCGTGAGCGCCGCAAATTGCTGCTTATCCAGCGTCAGAAAATGCTCGCGGATATTGCCCGGCAAGAGGCCATGCGAACTTTGTCCGATGCGTTGATGGAAGAGCAAAAGAGCGCAAGGCTTGCCGGGCGCAGCCGTGATCTTGCAGCCGAATATCATTCACGAGACGGACAAGGCGATGGCGCCGCCATGCAACAGATCATGCGATTTTCCGGCGCTCTTACGGCTCTGGCGCGTGATGCCGATCGCTCCGTCGCCCTGGCCGCGCGTCAGGCCGCTCAGCGGCAGCATGATCTCGCCAAAGCAGACAATCGCGCACGCCGTTTGGGCACGCGCGCGCAGGAGGCAAAGCGACATTTGGACGCAGCAAAAGAGCGCAGTCAATTGAGCAGCAGCGCCGAGCTGGCACGCAAGTTGCAACCTGCAAAGGGAGATAAAACGAGGACGCTTACATGACGATCAACCTGCCCGAGCTGCGGGGCCTTCCGCTCACCATCAATTCTGGCATCGCGCCGCAGAATAAGCATGCCTTCGCTTTGGATGCTCCGCGCGTGAAACAAGAAGAGCCTTTATCTGAGGACGCCGGACTATTGGCGGACGCTCCGCAAACGGCGCTGGCAGAGCCATTTGGCCAGATTTTGGAGACAAGTATTGAACTTGGCTCAAAGCCACTGCGTTCAGCGCAGGCAGCGACGAAAGGCGATGGGTTTTCGGTTGCCATGGCGGCAGACGAAGTTGGCGAACGCGGCAAAACCACGCCGCCGACCGGCCATGGTTTGCCGCCAGTGGCAAATCCCCGGCAACCACAGGATCTGATACAAGAGACCCCGGCCAAACCTTTGCCCGCACCCCGCGAGATCACTCTGGCGCAAACGCCAATGCCGCGCCCGGCAGGAATGGATCGTGCGGCGGTTTCTCAGGATATGCCGCAGCCGGTTAAGACGGTATCCGATCACAAAGCGGGTGACGAAAAACTGTTCAAGCCCACGCTCTTCACGCCACTGGCGGAAATTGACCGAGGCACCGTAGAGCCACAATCGGTTGAACCCACCCCTGCTGAAATTTATCGAACTGAACGCTCAGCCCTTCAAAATTTGACCTTGCCGAGCGATCTTGCGGCCCTCCCGGCGCATCGGCAAGATGCTCGGCATGATCCTGTAAAGGCTGCGCTTGCTGCGCCCGCTGCTGCAAAATCAATCAATGTTCTGCGCGGTGTTGATACGGCAACTATCGCAGCGCCCATTTCACGGCCGCTTGCCCCGCCTCCCAATCTGTCTGATGGGGCGGCGGCTAAGGCGCAGGCGCAAGCCGATATACCCGTGCCAATTGCAGACACCGGTTCGGCGTCCACGCCAATGGCTCCGGCTGCGCCGAATCCGACGCTGGCGTCCGCCGCGCCGACTCCCCCTTCTGGACAAGCGCCGATTGTTGCTGCTGCTGAACTGCGTCCTTCAGCCGACATTGAATCGGCGATTACCCAGATTGCCGAAGCGCGCGAAACCGGCCGTAATTTGCGTCCTGAACTCGCCTTAAAACATGCCGAATTTGGCGCTGTGAGTATGCGGTTTGAGGCATCGGGAGGCGATCTGCGGGCGACCCTTTCCAATCGTGATCCGGGCTTTGTTCCTGCGGTTCACACCGCTCTCGCAGAGCGAACCAGTTTGATCGCGGCGGAAACATCCAACTCTTCATCCCAGCGCGGGCAAGAAAACGGCGCGCATGGTCAGGGCGGCAGCGCAAGCTCTGGCGGAGGCCAAGGGCACGGCACGCCGCAAGGGTCCGATCCCCGCTACGGGTCTTCCACAGGGTCTGGTCAAGGATCGTCTCAACCATATTCGGAGCATCAGGCAATCGAAGGGCAAACGCCCGCACTGCATGATGATGCTCGCGCCGCAGGTGACGCCGATATCGGTCTGTTCGCCTGATTGCGAGGTATCCGATCAAGGAGCTGAGTTTCGATGGCTAAAAAAGACGAACCAGAAACGCCGGACAAATCCAAAGGCGGCAAGATGAAGATCATCATTATCGCTTTGGTCATGCTCGGTGTCGGGGCAGGCGGAGCCTATGGGGCCTTTGCCGCCGGCTTGATCGGGGCCGAGGCCGATAGCGGCCCCGATGTCCCGGAATTGGTCCGCAAGGGCGAAAGTGATCCCTATTCGCCGCCGGGCGATACTAAAGATTCCGGCCCGGTCATTTATGGCGATGGCGGCAGCGAGTTTCGCACGGCCTATTACGGTTTCGAAGACAGTTTTACGTCGAACCTGTCGGATTCGCCCGGGTTGATCCAAGTCGAGCTGGCTGTTTCCACCCGCCACGATGGGCGCGTGCTGCAATGGGTTGGCAACCATGAATTGGCGATCCGTTCCGCCATTCTCGCACAGCTGGCTGCGACACCTGAAGCCGATGTCTATTCGGTCGAAGGTAAAGAGGATCTCTCGAAACGTCTTACCGCCGCAATCAACGCGGTTTTGGAAGAGAACGAAGGGTTCGGCGGAATCGAAGCCGTTCATTTCAAGGGGTTTCTGGTACAATGAGTATGGAGCTTAACCCCGACACAGCTTTCGCCGATGCGAGGCCGGTTGCGCGCCATTGCGACGAGCTTGTGATGCGCGGCCCCCGTCCTGAAGAGCGCGCCGAAGCGCTTTCCCTATGGCGCCGCGAATTCTGCCGCGCGCTGTCACAGGATCTGGAGGGCCTGTTTGCCGGAGAACGACCGGGCATTGTCCTTGCAGAACCGGAAATTGTTCAAGGGGCGGAAGTTTTTGCACGCATCGGTCCGCTTGCCGCGAATAGCCTGCTGCGCTGCGGTGCGGATGATCGCACTGTGCTGTTATCGCTCGATCTCAAGACTGCGATTGCGCTGACAGATCGATCATTCGGCGGCTCTGGCAAACTATCACAGGACGTGCCGGACCAGTTGCCGCGTTCGGCGGCGCTCCTGATGGATCAGGTTGCCACCCGCATCGCAAAGGCCATTGCAAGCGCCAGTTCAGGGGGCATAGTCTCAGCCGAAGACAGCGAAGCCGATGGTGATGTCATCATCCGCAGCGAGAGCGCAGCCCGGCTGAAGCCTTTTGGTCTAGAGGCCAGTTGCGCCGTTTTTGTCCTGCATATGTCGGCAGGTTCCGATGCGCATTGGGATGCCGTTCTGGCGATGCCATCCGAGCGGCTTGACGCTTTGCTTTCTGGCGCAGCCAAAATCCAATGTGACCGCAAGCCGATATCGCCCGATCATGCTTCGCAGCTGTCGCCTTTTGCTGAAATTCCGCTCGGGCTGGAAGCGGTCCTGGCCGAATTTGAGCTCTCGCTAGGTCGGCTCGAAAGCCTCGCACCCGGCGATCAGATCCCGCTCTGCGTTGCGCGCGATATTCCGCTGCGTCTTGGAACTGAAACGATCGCATTGGGCAACCTCGGCACTCAGGAGGATCGCATGGCGCTTCGCATAACCCGATTTCCATCCGGCGTTTCAGCGCCGCATCCAGAACAGGGGCAGATCACATGACTGCTATTCCATCTGCGCTTCACCGCTTTGGTGATGTTACTGTCCGTCTTTCTGTCGAACTGGGCCGTGCTGACATGCCGCTGAAACAGGTGCTGTCTCTCGGCGAAGGCAGTGTCGTTACTCTCGACCGTCTGACGGATGAATTGCTTGATGTGACGGCCAATGGCCGCGTGATCGCGCGCGGTGAGGTGATTGCGCAGGATGGCCGGTTTGCCTTGCGGATCGTTAACCTCGCCGGGGAGGATGCAAGCTCTGCGCCGCAATCCTCCGGGGCGCAAAACACCGTGCAAAGGCCCGATGCTGAACCTCCGGTGTTACAGCCATGATGGTTGAATATCTGCTGCGGCTTACACTGTTACTGCCGATCTTGGGCTTGCTCATCTGGGGCAGCCTCAGGCTTACCAAATATCTCCAAAACCGGTTGAATTCGGCCGACGGGCAGGCGCAATCGGTTCAGCTTGTCCAGACCAGCCTGATCGCGCCGGGACTTAAACTGGCCGTTGTGCGGTTCCATGGCCGGGAAATCCTGATCGGATGCTCGCGCCAGGGGCTGGTGCGGCTGGGTGAAGCCGATTTGCCTGCTGCTTTACCGGATGATGTGCGGGGGCAGGATTAATGCGCTGCGCCTTCACCCTCACTGCCGGGATCGCGCCGGTCCTGCTTGGCATGATGTTAATCCCCGACGCGGCATTGGCATCCACGCCGGTGGTTGAGCCTGCGGGGATCGGCAGCGCGATAGAGCGCGCCCTGGGCAGCGAGAGCGGCGGCGAAGACGCCCCGCTTAGCGTCTCCCTGCAATTGCTGGTGGTGATGAGCCTCCTCACCATCCTGCCCGCGCTTGTTTTGATGATGACAAGTTTCCTGCGGATCCTCGTGGTGCTTTCCATCCTGCGCCAAGCTATCGGCCTGCAAGGTTCGCCCCCCACTCAGGTGCTGGTTGGGCTTTCTCTGTTCCTGTCGTTGTTTGTGATGGCGCCCACGCTGGACGCGGTAAACAGCCTTGCGATTGAACCCTATGCAGCTGGCGGCATGAGCGCGGATGCGGCCATTGCCAGCGCTGGGGAGGCGTTTCACAGTTTTATGCTGCGCCAGACGCGTGAGGCGAATTTGATCATGTTTGCCGATATTGCCGGGGCAGGTGCGTTTTCGGACCCTGCAAATGTCCCATTCTCGATCCTGCTGCCAGCTTTTGTGACGAGCGAGCTGGAAACGGCGTTCCAGATTGGTTTCATGCTGTTTCTGCCGTTTCTGGTTATCGATCTTGTGGTCGCCAGTGTGCTGATGAGCCTGGGTATGATGATGCTTTCGCCGACCATTGTGTCGCTGCCGTTTAAACTGTTGCTGTTTGTGCTGGTGGATGGATGGGCGCTGCTGATGGGCAGTCTCGCCATGAGTTTCGGGTGAGGGGCAGGGCAGATGCAACAAGACGCACAGCTTCTATCGCTGGCTGATCAGACCTTATGGGTTACCGCGCTGATTGCCGGACCGGTGTTGATCGCAGCATTGGTCATCGGTCTGATCGTAGGGATCATTCAGGCGGCGACGTCTGTGAACGAGCAAACGCTGACCTTTGTGCCAAAACTGGCGATTGTCGCATTGGTTTTCGTGGTTCTCGGCGGGACGATGATGGCGCTGCTCGGCGATTTTCTGCGCGAAATTTTTGCACAAATCGCTTTGATTTCGGCCTGAGGCGGCGATGAACGTCCTCGATTTTGGCTTCGGTTCGATCGACGAGCAATTGTGGCAAATCCTGTTTCTGTCGATCCGCTGCGGAGCGGCCTTGATCGCCGCGCCCATGGTCGGCGGCATGTCCGTTCCGTTTCAATTGCGCGCTTTGCTCGCGCTGGCATTCGCCGTGTTTATCGCGATCTGGATCCCGCTACCTGAAATGCCGGAAATGATGAGTTTTGCGGCGATATTAGCGATCGTGCAGGAAATCATTATCGGTACGGCGCTCGGCTTTTTGCTTCAGATCGCCTTTGCCATTCCTTTGATCGCAGCGGAGCAGATCGCAGGCACGATGGGTCTTGCGATTGCAACCTCGATAGATCCCAATAGCGGCGCACAATCGGGTGCCCTTGGCACTTATTTCGGGCTTATCCTGACTTTGCTGTTCTATGCGATTGGCGGGCATTTGCTATGGTTTGAATTGTTGATCGAAAGCTATCGAATTTTGCCTGCCGGATCGTTTGCGGTGGGGGATGTCGAGGCCCGTGATGTGGTTTTGTTCATGGGATATGGCTTTGCCACAGCGGCTGTGATCGCGTTGCCGGTCGTGCTTGTTCTGCTGCTCGTTCAGATCGTGACCGGAGTGATCTCCCGCTCCGCGCCCGCTTTGAACCTGTTTGCTCTTGGCCTGCCAGCAGGGGTGCTTGCGGGGATTGCCGCGCTGATCATCGTCATGCCTATCGTTATCGAACAATTCGCCGGCCTGCTCGAAGTGGCTCTGGATCGATCTGCCGCTCTGATCGCAATATCGGGGGGCGGCTGAATGAGTGAAGAGAGCAGCGGCGAAAAAACCTTTGAGCCGACAGAAAAGCGCAAATCGGATGCTGCGAAAAAGGGCGATGTTCTGCGCTCGAAAGAGGTCGGGACGGCGGCGGCCATGGCAACCGGTACGCTGATGTTGATGATCATCGGCCCGTGGTTGTTCGAAAGCGTGACACAGGTTGCCTTGGCCAGTTTTAGGTTCGATCATGGCCAGCTTCAAAACCTTGCCCCGCAGGCCATGTTCAGTTCCGCCGCAGAAGCTTTGTTGCCGCCGATTTTCGCGATCGGTCTGGCGGTGATTGGAATGACGGTCGCGTCCCAGTTGCTGCTTGGCGAAGGGCGGTTTGTGCCCGATCAGCTCAAGTTCAAAGGGTCCCGGATCAACCCGCTTGCTGGGCTGAAACGGATTTTCGGAACGCAGGGATTGATCGAACTGGGCAAAGGTATTCTCAAACTTTTGCTGCTGGGTGCAATTGCCTGGTGGTGGGCGGCGTCTAACATCCCGATTGTCATGGGGCTGGGCCGGGGCACTCTGAGCGGGCAGCTGGCTTATGCTTGGGATGCAGGCCTGGGATTGGTCGCGCTGTTGGTGATCGGTTTGTGCATCATTGCCGTGATTGATTACCCGCTGCAGCGGTTTCAGCGGTCCAAACGGCTTAAAATGAGCCACAAGGACATGCGAGACGAGAACAAGCAAAGCGAGGGTTCGCCGGAAATGAAAATGGCCCGCCGTCAGCGCCAGCGTGATCTTGCGCGCGGCGGGGTGAGTGCGGCGATGAAGGATGCGCAATTCGTGATCGTCAATCCGATGCACTTTTCCGTTGCGCTTTCCTATGATCCGGCGATTGCGCCTGCTCCCATCGTGCTGGCGAAGGGGCGCGGTGAAACGGCGCTGGCGATGCGTGATATCGCCGCAGAAGATGGCTTGCCGGTGCTGCGGTATCCGGCGTTGGCGCGCTCTGTGTATTTCACCACCCGGACCAATCAGATGGTGCGCGAGGAATTGTATGTCGCGATTGCATCATTGGTGGCGTTCGTATTGTCTTTGAAGCGCGGAGAACGGCCCGATATGCCAGCGATTGATGTACCCAGTGATTTGCGGTTTGACGCCGAAGGCAAACCGGAGGCCTAAGTCCAAAATGCGCTGTGCTGCTGGCTCTTAAACCTGCATTGGACGCGCCGTTCTAATCGGTATGGAAAATGTTGGCGCATCTATCATATCGTCTTTGGGCGCAGGCAGCGGGGTGAATTTCATCGAGCTGGCGCAGGAAATCTCTGACGCGACTTATTCATTTCAACGCAATGATCTGGCTGCGCGCAATTCGGCGCTTGAAGCGCGCATTTCGGCTGCTTCTTTGCTCCGCAATTCTTTAAGCCAGCTGGCATCGGCGTTGGGCGACAGGGTTCGCAACGGGGATCTTGCACCCAAATCACAGATTGGCAACGCTTCGGTCGCATCTGTTTCGACCGTTGCCGGCATCAGCCCTCGTGGTTCCTATTCTCTCGAAGTCAGCCAGCTCGCGCAGAGCCAATCGCTTGTCCTGCAAAGCTATTCCAGCGGCGAAGACCTGGTCGGCGAAGGCAGTCTTGCGATCCGTTTCGGCGCAGTCAATGGATCCGGTTTTACCGAGGACACATCAAGGGACGCGTTGAATATCACCGTTAGCGCCTCAGACACGCTGCAATCTCTTGCGGCGAAAATCTCAAGCGAAAGCGGAGGCGACCTGAGCGCTTATGTCGCCGAAGGGGTGAACGGCGCGCAATTGGTCATCAAAGGGCGCGAAGGCGCGAATAACGGTTTCGTACTGGAACCTCAAAGCGCCGCCACATCACCAACCTCAGCGCCCGGAGATCTTACCTATCTTGGCTGGAGCCCGGCGGCCGATAGTGGCGAGCTGCGGCAGGCATCGCAGGACGCCGTCTTTGCGCTTGATACGGTCACGATGCGCAGTGCCAGCAACAGTGTTTCCGGATTGCCGGAAGGTCTTGCGCTGGAATTGACCGGGACCAATATCGGCGCGCCCACCAACATCACGTTTTCCAACGACTCCAATGCGATCACCACTGTGATGAACGATTTTGTCGCGGCTTTGAATGATCTGACGGGACAGCTGAATGAAGTGGCCGCCGCGCAAGGCGGGCCGTTGGGCAATGATGCGGGCGCGCGCGAATTGAAGCGCGATCTGGCTCGTTTGACCAGCGATACGGTAATGCCGTCCGCTGCCGCGGGTGAACCTCGCACGCTTGCCGATCTTGGTCTTTCGCTTAATCGGGATGGGACTTTCCGGCTGGATACCGAACGGTTGAATGAAACTCTTGCCGAAAGCCCGGAAGGTGCCGCCGCGATGTTCACCACCGGACCATTCGGAGTGTTCGCGACAATGGATGATCTGGCCCGCCAGAATACGATCATCAGCGATCCCGGATCTTTGGGTGGTTCGGTTGGGCGCTATGAAGATCAAATCGAACGCAACGATGAACGGCTTGAACGCATTGCGCAGCAGCAAGAAAACCTGCGCGAACGGCTGACGCGCAATCTCGTGGCGGCGGAACGCCAGATCTCGGCGTCACAATCGACTTTGGGTTTCTTGCAGCAACAGATCGAAATCTGGAACGGCCAAAATTAGAGCGCGGGTGAATAATTATGCAGCTGCTATCTTCCAATCCCAATGCGGTTTACCGACGCATCGATCTTGATGCTCGGATAGAGGCGTCAACAAATGGCGATCTGACGCGAATATGCCTCGAAGAGGTGGTGAGCGCTTTGGGACAGGCGGCGTTGGCGATGGAGCGCGCGCCAGATGCGGCCCCGCGGGATGCGATCGGGCGGGCGCATTGCATCGCGCTGTGGCTGGCGCGTTCTGTGGCTCCAGACAATCCGATGCAACAGCAGCTGGTCCAGTTTTACGGTGGGCTTGCAGCGTTGATTGCACGCAATCTGGCTCGGCCCGAACACAGCCAATTGTGTCAGGCCCGCGATGATTTCCGGGATGTCTTGTTAGCGGTGCAGCAGGGTTAAACCAGCGCTTCGATCAGGCCATGGCCTCGGCGATGATCTGCGCGGCATCATCAGGGTCTTCGAACGGGTGAAAATGGGTGCGATCGTACCGCGGCATGTCTTTGCCTGCGGGCATGGTCGCGGCCAGCTCTGGCCATGTGGGTGATCCTTTGAAATCCATCGTGGCAGTCGGCTTTGCCCGAATGACCACCGTGGGAATTTTCACCGATCTGGCCGCGTCATGGATGCCGGTGTTGCTACGGCTGGAGGCGTAAACGCTTGCTTCGACCTGTGGCGGGCAGGCCAGCTCAAACCCGTCGCCTGATGTGCTTGGCAAAAGACCGTGGCGGCAATAATCCTCAAACACGCGGGCATCAAAAAGACTATAGGGATCGCGCGACGCAAACCGCTCTATCATAGCGTCGGCGCTTTCGAATTCCCGCTTGCGCCGGATGGCTGGATGCGGGTTGTCGTCTGTGAACCATGGCGTGCCCTCGGCGTAGAATTCCGGCGCAAGGATCACCGGATCAAACAGCACGAGCCGGCTGAAGGCGTCGGGTTTGTCGGCGGCGCATTGCAGCAATGTATGCGCGCCCATGGAATGGCCCACGCCGATTGCATCCCTGATATTCAATGCGTCTAGAAATACGCTGACATCGCTCGAAATCTGCTGCCAGTCCTTGATCGGCCCACCGGTTGATCGGCCATGTCCGCGCAAGTCGATCGAGTAGACATGACGGTCTGGGAAATGGGCGATTACCGTGTCCCAGACGCGCGCATGAAAGCCGGTTGCATGGGCAAAGATAATTGGCGGCTCATCGCTGTGCGGCTCGCCGTTCCATTCAAAATAAACGAGCTCGATATCGTTGACCGAAAGGGTGTGCTGCGCCGGCTTCATTCTGTCGCGGGCGGTTGCTGAGCATCTTTGGGCAGGGTTGCTTTAAGCAGGAAAAATCCTGCTAGGGCAGCAACCAGCGATCCCGACAATACGCCGAGTTTAACCGCATCAACCAGCGCGGGATCGGTGAAGGCAAGGTTGCCGATAAACAGGCTCATGGTGAAACCGATAGCAGCCAGCAATGAAAGCGCATGGATCTGCTTCCATCCGACATTTTCAGGCAGCTTGGCAAAGCCCATTTTGACGCCGACATATGCAAATCCGAAAATTCCGATCTGCTTGCCAATCAGCAGCCCCAGCGCAATGCCAAGCGGCAGCGGCGCGAGCAGGTCTGCAGGCGAAATTCCGACCAGGGAAACGCCGGCATTGGCAAAGCCGAAAATCGGGATGATGAGGAAGGCGACCCAGCTGTGCAGGCCATGTTCCATGTCTTCCAGCAGGCGTTCACCCTTGCGGGAAACCATCGGCACACAGAAAGCTGCGGCGACCCCGGCAAGAGTGGCATGGACACCTGATTTCAGCACAAAGACCCACATCAGCACGGTCAGCAAGACATAAGGGATGCGCGAACCGAATTTTGCGCGTCCGATTGCTGCAAGCACTGCAAAGGTGATCGCCGCACCCATCAACATATCCAGCTTGAGTTCGCCCGAATAAAAGATCGCGATGATCGTGATCGCACCGATATCGTCAATTACAGCAACAGCGAGAAGCAACGCTTTGAGAGCGACCGGTACGCGCGGGCCGAGGAGCGAAAGAATGCCGAGTGCGAATGCAATATCTGTGGCGGCCGGGATGGCCCAGCCACTAACTGTCTCCGGCGAGTCCCAGTTGAACCCGACAAATATCAGCGCCGGGATTGCCATTCCGCCGATGGCGGCGATCAACGGCAGAGATGCTTTGTCCCAGCTCGATAATTGTCCTTCAAGAATTTCGCGTTTTACTTCGAGTCCGATCAGAAAAAAGAAGATCGCCATCAGCCCGTCATTGATCCACAATAACAAAGGTTTGTTGATCTCAAACGCGCCGTAAGACAGGTTCAATTTGGTCTCGAGCGTGCCGAAATATCCGGTGGCCAAAGGCGTGTTGGCGATGATCAGAGCCAGAGCAGCGGCCACAATGAGGACTATGCCCCCGGCGCTTTCCTGTTTGAGAAAATCTTTGAGCGCTCCGCCTACCCGGTCAATCATGTTTCGTCCCTGACTTGCAATAAAGTGCCGCTATTAGAGGTCCGAACGTGCAACGGGTGCATCGGTGCCCGAAAAACGCGATAAATCGGACAAGGTTTGGCCGATTGACAATTTCCGCGCACACTTCACCCGGATCGGGGCCAATTGTGCGCCTTCGATTGACAATTGCAGCGGTGTGGGGGAACGCGCGCAGGGACTTGCTCATTCTACAGCTGTAACGATCCTATTTCGGAGTTTTCTGTGTCGCACCCACCATTGGCAGACCCGGCCGCCCAGGCCGAGTTCCGCAGGCTCATGAGCCTGTTCGCCACCGGCGTGTGCGTCATTGCGTTCAATCGCAGCGAAGATCAGGGCGGCGGAGCAATTTCAGCAATGACGATCAACTCGCTCGTTTCTGTCTCGCTTGATCCGATGCTTCTGTGTTGGAGCCTCCAGAACGGAGCGAGCCAGTATGCGGAATACCTCGCGGCCGAGAAATTCACGTTCAGCATTTTGGGCGAGGATCAACAGATGCTGGCACGGCGATATGCCGCGCGCGGCGACAGCGCACTGAATGCTGCCGATTTTGATCATACAGACGGCGGATTACCGGTGATCAAAGGCGCACTGGCCCATTTTGAATGCAGCCGCTGGGAAACATATCCCGCAGGCGATCATACCATGATCCTGGGCGAGGTTCAGGCGATGGGGCACAGCTCTGAAAACTCCTCTGCGCTTGGCTTTTTTGAAGGGCGCTTTTGCGCAATCAAACCATGAGCAATAACGCGCCGGAGGCAACCCGTGAAAAGTTGATCTCGGTCGCGATTGAAGAATTTGCCGCGCGTGGATTTCACGGAGCCAGCATTGCCCAGATCGCAGGCCGTTTGGACCTTTCCAAACAAGCCTTGCTGTATCACTTCAAACGCAAAGAGGATCTGTACGCAGAAGTTCTCAAGTCTATTTCCGATCATCTGTTAAGCGTGGTCAGATCCAGCACAGAACCGGGTGCATCCCCCGAAGATCAATTCGAGCAACTGATCCTTGGTTTTTTGCAGACCGCTTATGACAGCCCGCTCGAAACCAAGGTTATCATGCGGGAAATTCTGGATAATCAACGCAAAGATGCAGCGCCCGAAGAATGGTATCTTAAAACCTTTCTGGACGCGATTATCGCCAAATATGACGATATCGAAGGGAAGGCTGCGCTGCCTTTTGCACAAAAGATCGCCGCGGTTTATGCGATTATTTCCTCGATCGAGTTTTTCTCAGCCTCGGGTTATGTTCTCAAACGGTTTTATGGCAGTGAAGAATTTGACGGCATTCAGGCTGCGTATCGCGAGGAATTGCGGGCTCAGATACGGCGGATGGTTGTGTCCAGCTGATCCGGGTTTTTGCGCAAGGTGTTAATCCTTGTCATGCAATTTTCGCGCATGCCATTCGATGTGATCAGCCATGAAGGTCGAGATAAAGAAATAGGAATGGTCATAGCCATCCTGCATCCTGATGACGGCGGGAATTCCGGTTTCCTTACATGCCGATGACAGCCGGTAAGTTTGCAATTGCTCTTCAAGAAAATTGTCAGAAGTGCCCTGATCAATCAGGATGTTATCGTGGCGTGCGCCGTCTTCAATCAAGGCGATGGCATCATATTCACGCCAAACCTGTCGGTCATCGCCGAGGTACCGTGCAAACGCTTTTTGACCCCAGGGCACATGAGACGGTGCAACGATCGGGCTGAATGCGCTGATTGAACGGTATCGGCCTGCATTGCGCAATCCGATCGTAAGCGCGCCGTGCCCGCCCATCGAATGGCCGGTTATCGACTGGCGCTGCATATTGATCGGGAATTCCTTCGCGATCACGGCTGGCAGTTCGCTTTCGATATAACTGCGCATCCGGTAATGCTTTGACCATGGGTGACACACGGCATCGACATAGAAGCCTGCGCCTTTGCCGAAATCATACTCGTCCGGCGCATCCGGGACATCGTCCCCCCTAGGTGATGTGTCCGGGGCAATAAACGCGATCCCGTGCTTTGCACATGCCGCGCGGTATTCGCCTTTCTCCATGACATTGGCGTGGGTGCAGGTGAGGCCGGAAAGATACCACAGAACGGGCAGTGTTTCGCCGGGTTCATGATCAGGCACGAACGCGGCAAATGTCATATCCGTGCCGGTTTCTGTCGAAGCGTGTGAGTATACCCCTTGCGTGCCGCCATGGCTGCGTGTCTCGGTCAGTGTTTCTATTGTCACGCCTAAACCTCGACCGGCTTGAACGCTGTGGTGGCATCGCCGGTATTGGGTGTGCCGTCTGCATCCATCACCAGCAGCTTGACTTCGCCCGCGCGTGCGCACGGGCGATGTTCGGTTCCGCGCGGAACTACGATCATATCACCTTGCCTCATATGCTCTGTCCGATCGCGAAATTCCATGTCGAGCTCGCCATCGATCACCAAAAACAGTTCATCCGTTTCCGCGTGGCGATGCCATTGAAATTCGCCTTCAACCTTGGCCAGTCGAACCTCGTTGCCGTTATAATGCGCAGCAAGGCGCGGAGCCCATTGGTCCGTGAAGAGCGCGAACTTTTCCTCCAGATTGATTTTCGAAGGTGCGGGCTTTGGCGGCATCAAAAAACCACCACGCTGCGGATGCTTTCGCCTGAATGCATCAGGTCGAAGCCCTTGTTTATCTCTTCCAGCGTAAGCGTGTGGGTGATCATCGGGTCGATGGCGATTTTGCCGTTCATGTACCAATCGACAATCTTGGGAACATCGGTGCGGCCTTTGGCCCCGCCAAAAGCGGTTCCGCGCCAATTCCGGCCCGTCACCAGCTGGAACGGACGCGTTGCAATTTCCTTGCCCGCTTCGGCGACGCCGATGATGATCGAAGTGCCCCAGCCCTTGTGGCAGCATTCCAGCGCCTGTCGCATGACATCGGTATTGCCGGTGCAATCGAAGCTGTAATCCGCGCCGCCATCCAGCATTTCAACCAGATGCGCGACCACATCGGATGTCTCTTTTGGATTGACGAAATCGGTCATCCCGAATTTCTCGCCCCATTCGCGTTTGGAATTGTTGATGTCCACGCCAACGATCCGGTCTGCACCGGCCATCTTGGCGCCTTGAATAACATTCAGACCAATCCCGCCGAGCCCAAAAATGACGACATTATCGCCCGGCTGAACCTTGGCTGTGTTGACCACGGCGCCCACGCCGGTCGTAACGCCGCAGCCGACATAGCAGGCGCTTTCGAACGGCGCATCGGTGCGGATTTTGGCGACGGCAATTTCGGGCAAGACGGTGAAGTTCGAGAATGTCGAACAGCCCATATAATGGTAGATCGTCTCACCCTTGTAGCTGAAGCGTGACGTACCATCGGGCATCAGGCCCTTGCCCTGCGTCGCGCGGATCGCGCTGCACAGATTGGTTTTGCCACTAAGGCACATTTTGCACTGGCGGCATTCAGGCGTGTAAAGCGGGATGACATGATCGCCCGGCACCACACTGGTAACGCCTGCACCCACTTCGCGCACGATACCTGCGCCTTCGTGGCCAAGCACGCTGGGGAACAGGCCTTCGCTATCGAGACCATCCAGAGTGTAGGCATCGGTGTGACAAATGCCGGTCGCCATAATCTCGACCAACACCTCACCTGCTTTGGGTCCCTCCAAATCCAGTTCCACAATCTCTAGCGGTTTCTTGGCTTCAAAAGCGACTGCGGCGCGGGTTTTCATAAAGGCGGTGTCCTGTTGGATCGTTTGGGAATTGCACCGTCCATAGCATGCTCAGTCAAAATTCAAGAACGGGCGAGGCTATGGATGGTCCAGCTTGCGATATACGATATTATCCGCCAGCGAAGTGGAGATCAGAGCTGTTTCGACTGGCCCGTCCGGCGCGCGCTCAAACCGGATACGCTGTATCGCAAATTCCCCCGCTGGGCGGAAAGTATCGGGCTGATAACGCTCTAGCGAGGTCCGCAGCGCATCGCCGGTCCGCGCCCACAGTTTTCCGTCCAGCTCATAGATCGTCAAAGCCTGTTGTAATGTGTCGCTGTAATATGTGCCGGCCAGGGCGCCTGTATCGATTGGGCCTTGCGGGACAGGCTCCATTTCAACACGCGGCGCGGGTATGTAACCATCGGCGCTGACCGTCCACCGCATCCGGGACGCCTGACCTGCCTTAAAATCTTTGAAGACTAGGCGCAGATCGCGCGCGGGATTCAACATGAATTCTGCGTCGCCGATTTGCGGCAGAGCGAACGCACCTTCTTGCCCAAAGGTCGAGAACATCAAGGCATCGCCGTCGCGGCGCAGCGAAAACACGACGCCAGCGAACAATCGGTAATCGCCCGCATAACTGTCCAATTGCTCGTGAGTTGCGGGTATGAAGTCGCTCGATGGTTCAGGATCCAGCCGGTCGACCAGCACTTTTTCAGCAACATCAAAGGCAAAGGCAGCTTTCAAAAAGTCGCTGCGATTTCCTGCCACGGCAATAACGGTGCGCGCTTCCGGGATACGAAGCAGGAAGGTCCGAAATCCTCCTGTGCTGCCACCATGGGACCACGTGTCCAGCCCGCGCCAGCTGCGATATTCCTGACCGTTTGTTCCGATCAGGCGGCTGCCATCTGGCAGAGTTGATCGCCGGTCCATCAATGCTGATATGGCCGTGCCGCCAAATTGACCCATGTTCAGCGCGTGGCCCCAGCGCAGCAGATCAACCGGATCTGAGACTATGCCCGTGGAACCGAAACTGGCAGCCAAGATATGCGCGTGCGCAAAGCCTTCGCCGTTTGGTTCGTAACTGATTGCCGCATTTGGAATAAGGCGATTGGGATCGGCGCGGACAAACGTACGATCCATGCCGAGCGGGGCGAAAATGCGGGTTTGCATGAATTGGGGGAAAGGCTCGCCTGAGACACGGGCGACGATTTCTGCAAGCAATTCATACCCGGTATTGCTGTATTCCTGCCGCTCGCCAGCTTGGAAGTTTCCGCCGCGCTGACGATAGATCATATCCAGCGCCTGATCGGCATTGGTCGGCGTTTTTTCGGTTTGGCCAGCAAGCAGAAAGAGCGTGCCGATCTCGCGCAGGCCGCTGGTGTGGTTGAGCAGATGCCGGATCGTCACCGGCACATCGCGCGCTTCGAGCTCGGGGATGATGGTGCGGATATCCTGATCGAGCGTGATGCGTCCTTCATCTACCAGCAGCATGACCGCAAACGCCGTGAACTGTTTTGAAGTGGACCCGATGAAGAACCGCGTATCCTTGCCGATTGCGACACCGCGTTCAAGGTCAGCCTGCCCGGACCAGCGATGATAGACCGGCTCTCCATCAACAGAAATCGCAAGGGAAATACCCGGTTCGCCGGCTGGCTGATGATTATCGACCAGCGCATCCACTTCGGCCCAATAGGGAGGCGTCGCCGCAACCGGGAAGGCAGCGCAAATGGCGATGGCAAGGAATGCAAAAATGGATGAAAGTCGGCGCATGAAATGACACTCGCTGAAAGGGAAAAGACACCCAAGGCATAGGCGACATATTCTGGTGCCGCGTCCGACTACGCGAAGTCGAACCTATTTTTTGCCGTTTTCCTTGCGATATGCCGAAGGCGTGACGCCTGTGTGTTTGCGGAATGCAGTGTTGAATGATGATTTCGTGTTAAAACCCGACGCCAGCCAGATTTCAGTCACTGGCTGATCTGTTTCGATCAGCAACCTTTTGGCGTGGTCTATCCGATACCGATTGATAAAGTCGAAAAAATGCAGACCGTACCGCTGGTTGATCGTTGCCGAGATTTCCTTCGCGGCGGTCCCGTTTCGCCTGGCAAGACGGGCAAGCGAGAGATCCGGATCGAGATAGGGGCGTTCGCTCTGCATGAATGCTTCCAAAGGATCAGGCTTTTCGGCTCCGCTTTGATTGACCGCTTTGGATGCAGACACGAGCAGTCTGTCAGGTGCGCGGAAGACCTGCGGTTTGAGCAAGGCCTGAAATGCGATCAACAGCGTAATCGCCAAAATCAGAATAACCGCGACAAGTTGAAGCTGGCTTAGATCAAGGCTTGTAAAATTGGGGGCAACAACAGTGCGGATCAAGAACAGGCTGTGTGCAACAAGCGAGGCTGCGACCATGACGGCTAACCAGCGCCAACTCGCCGAAGTGCCTGAAAATCGCTGCCGCATGACTGTTTTGACCCGCCACAACGCGTAAATCGCAAGCGCAATATAGGCCGCATATTGAGCCTCGAACAGCAGCCGGACATAGTCAAAACTGCCAATCAAATCGGCATCCCATGCGGCTGCGATCAGACTTGGGATGACTGGTAATCCGTGGATCAAGTCGGAAAGGCGCAGCTTCTCCCGATCAAAGCAATTGAACCAGATGAAGCCTGTAAAGAAGGGCATTTGGAGCCATGCGATGGCGCCGCGCAATGAAGCCAATTCAGGATGGGCAACCCACCAGGCATCCATAAACCAGCCGCTGATATCAAGAGCGGTCGTTAACAGGAATAGGCCTAACAAAACATTGGGCAAACGGATCTGCGAGGGGACGATGATCAAAAAGACGCCAAGCAGCACCGCCAGAAATGAAGACATCATGGCCAACGCGGGGACGATCTCGTTCATACTCGCTAGCCGTGTGCAAAAACTGCAGTCTGTGCAAGATGTATGTTGGTTTTCAGGCGGGACTGCGCGATCACGCAAGAACGAACTCTTGTTTCAGATAAGCTCGCGATCATGCCGAGCAAGACCGATGCGCGGTACCTATTTCGGGAACATCAGGTGTCGCCGCCGGGCACGATTCTGTCCGATGACGCAGGCAGGACCTCGACAAACTGATCAGGCAGCCTCTGTATGCGCCTTCTTGGGAGCAGTTGCCTAATCCTGTACATGATGATGAGGGATGGCAGGCTTGAATACAGGCATTCAGGCAGCCTTCGACGGTTCTTCAGGATGAAGGTGATGCGACAACAAAGCGGATAATCCTGAAAGAATCTCTTCGGCTGCAAAGCAATCCGATTGACAAATAGGCTGGCGGATCGCTAGTGGCGCGCACTCACCAACGTGCGGTCTCTGACGACCGGACGATCGTGTGCCCAGATGGCGGAATTGGTAGACGCGCTAGCTTCAGGTGCTAGTATTCGCAAGGATGTGGAGGTTCGAGTCCTCTTCTGGGCACCAACACTTTATCCCACGCAGTCCCATGTCGTCTCAAAGCTGTGCGAAAGCGCAGCTTTCGCGGGAGATTAGGTGTCCCAGGAGGTCTCAAGCAGTCTCAGGGCTGCTTGACAAATTTGTTGGGTAATTGTTGGTTTAGGCAACTTACCCAACAGGACGGACCATGCCTTTAACCGAGCTCGCCATAAAATCAGTCAAGCCAGGGCCGAGGCGCCGGAAGTTGTCAGATGCGGGAGGACTGCATCTTGAGGTGAGTCCGGCTGGTACAAAAACGTTTAAGCTCTCCTACCGATTTGCGGGGAAGCAGAAGACGATCACTGGTCGACGTTATCCCGAAATGAGTCTCGTTGAAGCACGAGCTTGGCGAGAAGAAATGAAGGCCTTGGTCCGAGCGGGAACAGATCCCGCGTTGGCGAAACGAAGGGCAACCCAAAGAATCGCAAGATCTGCCGGGGAGACCTTCGAGGTAGTCGCACGTGAATGGCATGAAAAGAAGAAGGCTCGATGGAGCCCCAAACATGCCGCGTGGATAATGGCTCGTTTTGAGAACGACGCCTTTCCTTTGTTCGGCAGCCTTCCAGTGTCAGAAATCACCCACGCAGATATACTCGATCTCATTGGTAGGTTTGAAAAGCGAGATGCTCTTGAGATTGGCCGAAAGGCGATCAACCACGTGTCTGCAGTTATGCGGCATGCGATTGCAACGGGCAGGGCTAGCCTGAACCCCGTTCCTGACACCCGTGGCAGCATGAAGGCCAAGCCGCCCGTGCAGCACAGAGCAAGGCTTCCTAAAGCTCAGCTACCTGAGTTCTATGGTCGGCTGGAAGAGAGCGATCACGACGTGGTTACGAAACTTGCGTTGCGGTGGACCATTCTGACCATGGTTCGCACTGGAGAGTCCCGCTATTTTAAGCCCGATGAGATCGAACGGAAATCTGACGGTCAAGTGAATTGGCGTATTCCAGCTGATCGCATGAAGATGGGGCGCGAACACATTGTGCCACTTCCGATGCAGGCTATCGCATTACTTGACGAAATTGAGACGAATGCGCGCCGCGCAAATAGCCCCTGGCAGTTTCCGCAGAAATATCAGGCGCGAAAGCCAATAAGCGAAAATTGCATGCTGTTGTGCCTTTATGATCTTGGTTACAAGGGGAAGGCAACAGTCCATGGTTTCCGCGGACTTGCCTCAACAGTCCTGAACGAGCAAGTTGATGGCGAAGGCCGAAGGAAGTTCGCATCCGACTGGATTGAATTGCAGCTTGCACATGCGGAAGCTAACGCGATTAGAGGAGCCTACAATTCCGCTGAGTACCTGTTACCTCGGCGTAAAATGATGCAATGGTGGGCCGATTATTTGGAAGACCAAAGGGCCCTTGGATTGATGCTTTAAGCAGTTTCGCTGTTTCCGGCCTCATTTTGGCAGACCTGATCGAAGCAAGGTCGAATTGGAAAGGTGGAGTTAGGTACTGGGCCGGAAGCGGTCAGTATGCTTTAATGTTCGGCGCCGGGGAAAGCCGCCGTTGCGCATCCTAAGACTATTGCAAGCGCCAGCCCGGTAGGTCTCACGTGCTTCCGGCCAACTAAAGCTAGTACGGTTTCGCCAATCAGCTAAAACGCAATTTTTTATCTCACTGAACCTGCTAGTCGGTACTCGCTCGGCCGTCAGGAGCTTGTCGCGATCGATACTGAGGTGGTTTCATAGTTCCGTCGGTTCTTAATCTCTAATAGGTTGATTTGTGTTCCCCGATCCTTTGCGCATCAATTATCTCGTCGTTCTCGGGGACGATACCCTTGAAGACGCTTCGCCCTTCCAAGGCTTCGGCGAGAGTTGGCCGGAGATGATTTGGGCGCTTGACCTGCTCGCATCACTGCCGGCCGATGTCCTCGAGCCGTCTCATCCTCTCGAAGGTGTGATAGCGCAGCGGATGGGCGGTATGCGCCACCTCCTATGGTCGCCGTTGAGCATCTCCCCGCTGGAGCGATTGACGCAGGCTGATCTTGGGCTGTTTGTTGTGGTTTTCTCAGGAGAGGCGACGATTACCAGCAGAGTGGCATGTTGGGCGGCGACATTCGGCAAGTCTATACTGCACGTATCGTCTGACGGTGGCGGGGGCTCGATTGCGGTTGGCAAATTCGATCTGAAAGTCCTCAAGGCCTATTGCGAAACCATCATGGAGGAGCGCGGCGACGAGTTGTCCTCGGCGCGCCGCGATGCCGTCACCGCGGCCTTGCCGGATTGGAAAGAGCCTGCACCGGAAACGATTGCGATGAAGGCCTGGGCTCACAATATCACCCTCCCCAATCACATGGTGCTTGCCCGTGCCCAGCTTAAACCCAGTGAGCCGGAACCTTTCATAGGCTCCAGCGAGGCCGAGTACACCCGGGTAATCGGGGAAAGTGTTCGCGAGGTCGAGGCGCTACGCGAACGAATTGGCGTTCGCGATTTTCATCGCATGTCACTCCTCCATCCTCCTCTATTTCTGGTTGAGCCTGCTCTTTACCGTCATGCCTATGCCAGGGTACGCCCTTCCTCCAATTCGAGCGGCGCTGCCTTCAGTGCGCTTCGCATTCTTCAACGGCAGAAAAGGCTCCACAACGAAGTCGAAGAAAAGCTCGGCCAAGCTATTATCGATTCGCCAGAGGCTCAGCGGGTTTTCGCAGTGCGAAGAAAGGACTTGGCGGTGTTTACCGCCGCCGTGGGGCTCAGGGCTGCACAGACTACTTCTTCGGTCATGCGCCTTTCGCCCGGCGTCAACCACGTATATCAGCGGCTCGGCAATTTTGCTCGTAACGTTCGGGCTACCAGCCCCGCAGCACGGATTAAGACCCCCAGGCTCTTCGCGGGGGTACAATCAGAGCTTCTGGAGGCGGTCGGCTCCGAGCGAATCGATCTCATCGAGGAAATCGGTGGAGCGCTAAAGATTGTAAGCGATGCCCCGGTGGAATGGCTCCCCGTCCGCCACCTACCTCTCATGCTACGTTATCAATGCTCAAGGATATGCGCGACGCCGGGAAATGTATTGCTCGGCCAGCTTGCAACTAGCGAGCCCATCACGCTTAGGCCCGAAGACATCAATCGCGTACTCGTTGTGTCGTCCTTCGAGCCCGATGATCCATTACGCAATCTCTTGATCGGTTCGATTGGCGCGGTAACGCAAGGTCTTGAAAGCAAGATCGAACTTCGCTTCGAAACGGTGTCATCACGCTCGGAGCTTATCGACGCGCTAAACGCATCGGACGCGTCGATCCTCATTTTCGATGGGCATGGCAATGGCAACTCCGAGACCGGCGTCGCAACCTTGCGGATTGGCAAGGAGGATGTCGACGTGTGGCAGCTGCGCGGTGAAGCGCGCATCCCGCCTGTGGTCATTTTGAGCGCCTGCGATACCCATGGGGTCGATACGACATCGCATGCGACCGTCGGCAACGGATTGCTCGCAGCGGGTGCCCTGACGGTCCTGGCGACCCTTTTGCCGGTCGATGGGCGCGCGTCGGCGTCCTTTATCGCGCGGCTCATCTACCGTCTCGCTGATTTCATTCCGGCCGCACTTTCCGCGCGCAAAAGAGCACTCAATTGGACCGAGATCATCGCGGGGATGCAGCAAATGACCCTCGCATCAGAGATTCTCGACGCGCTCGTCGGATCTATCGTCGACGAAACCACGCCACGGGCGGCCCTTCAGACGGAAGTGAACCTTCATATCAATACCGGCAATAGCGAATGGTTCGAATGGTTGCTGAGCCAAATAGCCGACCATCGGGGGGAGACCCTCGCGAAGGTCATCAGCCGTGCGCAAGCCGTGATCGCCCGGTCGGAGGCGATCCGCTATGTACAGCTTGGCAATTCCGAAAATATCCTGATCGACGATGGATCGATCGCTGCCCAGTTCTATCCGCCTGAGCTTCGTGAGCTCGTTGAAAATGGTATGACCAGAAAATCAGATTAATCGTACAATGAGATCCATCGCGGGGAACGATGGTTCCTGATCAACAACGACGAGTTGCGGCTGCAGTGCGAGGCTTAATGGGCAGACGCTCATGTGACCTAAACTCCGGCGAACCTTGGAGGTTCGTTCAATGAAATTCGAGCTGCGACGGTGATATCCAGTCGGTATCGTCCTGTGCTTTCACTAGTTCGCTATTGGCTTAGCGAAACGACCCACGCTGGGCTGGTTGCAGATTTACGTTTTCCGAGAGCTGACGTCCGCATTGCTGCATTAGCAATCACCTGTGCAAGCGAATGCTAACGGCGGGCTGAATGCCGCAAAAGATATACGCTGACGGCGGACGCGACGGTGACCACCAGTTCTGCCTCTTTGAAGCTGGGTTCGCGGCCTTCCTGGATATGGCGCCCCTGTTCGGAGGCGAAGCCCCAAAGGCGATGGAGCGCACCATCGAGCGGCGGCGGGACGGTGAGCCGCTTGATAATCTGGCCAAGCGTATCGGAGCTCCCGTCGATCTCGCGCGCAACGCATTCAAGCGATGCCATCGCATGCTGGATCGCGCCGGTAACGTCTGCCGCTGGCCGGCGCGAAATGTCCCTGAGTGCTTCGCGGATTTCGTTCGCGGCGGTCGGCGTGCCGGCCTCGCGCATGATGGCGACGGCATCCCGTGTCGCTAATGAGAAGGCTTCCGAACCGCGAAAGATTATGCGACCCTCTTTCATCTGCCAACCGATGCCGTGCTCGCGAAAGACCTGAGTCAGGCGGCGCGCATAATCCGCCTGTTTGGTGCCCGAAGAATTGTCTCGCATTAGTTTGGCATGGATGCGCTCGGCGATGTCATATATCTGGTACCATGGCGCTTCATCGACCAGCCGATGAACCTCGTTTTCGATGTTCCCAGGAGACCAGTTGTTTGGATCTGGGCGCTTTAACAAAACCTCGCAGATTATGTCTCGCAGAGCGCCCGGTCCCATGCCGGCGGCATAGCCGAGCATTAGCACAGCGGCGCGAACCTCCTCTGGGGCGTCCTCCCGGGTGACGATCTCGGCGTCGCCGCCGTGGAGGCCGTGTCGTTCGGAAAAAGAGTCTGAGTCTGTCATGCCTGCCTTCAGTCTTCTTCGTCCCGGAGCGCTGGACAGATATCGAACAAGATCTTCGTCATGAGCAGATTCCAAAGGCCCCTTGCTGCTTTGACGACATCAACATTCCCCTTGGATGCGTTCAGATGGCTTGAGCCATTGAGCCTGTAAGTCGAGGAACCCGGCTTTGCATCCTTAAGAGTCAAGGAGAGGCGGTCGAAGCCGAGCGTCTTCACGTTATAGTTGAGCCGCATCCAAAGGTATTTTTCGGCCACCGCGCCGGGATCGAAATCGCTGGCGAGGCGGATCGCTTCGTCCTTCACGGCCTGCGACAGATCGACGAAGCGTTCGAGCTGGCCGACCGCCTCGAGTGCCGCTATCCGCGTATCATGTTGGTCGAGCGCCTCGACGAGGTAGGGCCAGTCGAGGTCGACTTTACGCGTGGCGAAGGTCAAACCGTCTCTATAGGTTCGGCCGCTTCGGTATTCCTCGAGCTTTTCTCGTTCCACGAGGGCAACCCGCGGATCGGGCTCCTGCATGATTTTATCAATGATTGTAAGCCCCTCCTCGATCTCGTAGGTCAGCCATTTGAGATGTTCTCGATATTCGAGATAGGTCTTCGCGATGTCCGTTTGATCGTTGGGTATCGGCAGTTTGTACCGATAAGCTATGTCATCCAATGTGATCTTATAGAGCGGGATATTGACGCGATCGTAGAAGTGGAGCGATTGCGTGAGCGTGCGAGCAGTGATGGCATGCTCGATCCGATCGAGCGCCTGCCGGCGATGCTGGTCGACCCGGAACTTGTCGGCTAGTGCCTTCTTGCCGACAACGAAACGGGGCGACTTCTCGACCGTTTGGTCGAGTGTCTGCTTCATCTGCTCTGCGGACAACATGAAGATCTTTGCCTCATCGATCGCACCGACGTGTAACACGGCGAAGAAACCATCCAGCGCGAAGCCTTGTTCGTCGAGGACATAGTTCCGCGGGATGTGATGAACGGTCTTGGTGTCTTGAAAATATTTGGCTTGGACGACGCCGATGTTGGGTGGCGTGCGGTCGGTGAAACGTGAGCCAAGCGAGCGTGGCTGCACCAGGAAATCGGCGCCGTCGATGTCGACCGAACGTTCGAGCACCCAGAAGCGGTCAAGCAAGAAGGCCTTAGTCCGCGCCTCCCCCACTGAGCCGTTTTGCATGATTTTGAGCCACGGCGGTTGATCCAAAAAGTCCATGAAGATTCCTTAGCCGCGGCAGCGGAGCGCGCAACAGCCGAAAGTATCTCAATGACAAGTAGCTGTATCTTACCGAGACCCGTCGTCACCTTTTCGGCTTACAGGCGACTGTCACGCAATTCGCAATCACCATCATTAGGACGCCCAGCAGACGGAAACATACTCCAGCAAGAGTTACGCCCGCCCCAGGGCTAACCCGCAAGCTCGACTAATCTGTTGCGCTCACAATTACATGCCGGCATCACTCATATCTATGGTCGAAACCAACCAATCAGCACTCAAGGCACTTATATCAGAAGCCAAGGAATCTGGTGGCTCTGAGCTTGCAAATTATCAAACTTTCGTTTCCGACTTGGCCCGTGCGCTTGGGGCTGATCGCCCTGCGATGGCCAAGGAAGAAAACCGGCTCAATGACTATGTTTATGAGCGCCAGGTCACATTCAGGCATCCCAACGGCTCAACCAGTTCCGGCCGTATAGATTGCTACAAGCGGGACTGCTTCATTCTGGAGGCAAAACAGTCCGCCAAGCGGCAGAAAGAGCGGGCCTCAGAGCAACTCGAATTAGCAGGCATCGAGACTACCCAGAAACTTGGACAGGCCAAGCGCGGGACCAAGACTTGGGACAAGATCATGGTCGCGGCCAAGAAGCAGGCTGAAGGCTATGCGCGAGCCCTTCCTGATGATCACAATTATCCGCCCTTCTTGCTAATTGCAGACATCGGAAATGTGATTGAAGTCTATGCCGATTTCTCAGGACAAGGGCGGAACTACGCTCATTTCCCTGATCGCCAGTCTTTCCGTTTGTCGATGGATGATTTGCTCGATGAAGAGGTGCAAGAACGACTTCGGGCAATTTGGACCGATCCACAAAGCCTCGACCCTACAAGAATCTCGGCAGTTGTAACTGAAGACATCGCCAAGCGTCTGGCCAAGATCGCCAAAAACTTGGAGCGAAAGGGCGATCATCACCCAAAGGCGATCGCAGAATTTCTGATGCGTTGTCTCTTTACGATGTTTGCCGAAGACGTGCGGCTCATCCCGCCCAAACTAGGAGAAGACCGCAAACCGTTTGAGGCGATGCTTGAACGCATGATCGATGCCCCAGAGGCTTTTACTCCGGCACTTGAGAGCCTTTGGCGGACGATGGATGAGGGCGGCTTCCATTCCGGTCTTGAGCAGTCCCTGAAGCGCTTTAATGGCGAACTGTTTCGTGATTGCCAGGCGCTGGACCTCGATCCTGACGATATTCGGGAATTGTGGTTGGCCGCCCGCAAGGAATGGCGCGATGTCGAGCCTGCAATTTTCGGAACACTGCTTGAACGAGCGCTTGATAGTCGAGAGCGCGGCAAACTTGGGGCGCACTTTACTCCGCGCGTTTATGTTGAGCGTCTTGTGATCCCCACAATCATCGAGCCATTAAGGGCTGATTGGAGTGAGGCTCAGGCTCTGGCACAAGACTGCCTAAGTCAGAAAGACGAGCGAGGCGCGTTGCGGGCAGTGCAAGCCTTTCATCGCCAACTTTGCTCTACAAGAGTGTTGGACCCCGCGTGCGGTACAGGCAACTTTCTGTATGTCGCATTCGAATTAATGAAGAAGCTCGAAGGAGAGGTGCTCGAAGCGATTGAGAACCTCGGTGGGCAACCCAGCAAGATCAGTGATCACCCTGAATACTGGACTACAGGAAAGAGGGCGCAGCGGGCGCAGGGTCGTTTCACAGTCGATCCAGGGCAATTTTTTGGGCTTGAGATTAATCCCCGTGCGGTGCCGATCGCGGATCTCGTGTTGTGGATTGGCTATCTCAAATGGCAGATCCGTACCTTCGGTGGGGCGTCTGAACTCAGTGAACCGATCCTTGATGCCTATGGCACCATCAAGGAACAGGATGCCATTCTCGCTTTCGACAAGCAGGAATTGCTGCGCAACGAGGATGGCACGCCGATGACGCGGTGGGATGGGGAGACGATGAAGCTCCATCCTATCACTGGCGAGCAAATCCCTGATCCCGATGCGCAGGTGGAACTGCATAGATACGAAAACCCGCGCCGCGCCGAATGGCCGGAAGTGGAATTCATCGTCGGGAACCCGCCCTTTATCGGGGGTAAGGATATGCGCGCCGAACTGGGCGATGGCTATGCCGAGGCGGCATGGAAAGCGCGCAAGGGTGTGCCGGGCGGGGCCGATTTCGTGATGCATTTCTGGGATGAGGCGGCAACACGCTTGCTCGCGAAGCCGCCTGCGAAGGCGAAAGGCGAGAACCCGCTGCGCCGTTTCGGCTTTATCACAACCAATTCGATCACCCAGACATTCAGCCGCCGGGTGGTGGAAAAGCATATGACGCGAAGCTGCCGCTATCGCTGGTCTATGCCGTGCCCGATCACCCGTGGGTGAAGGGCAGCGAGCGCGCGGCCGTACGGATTGCCATGACTGTGGCTGTGCGCGGCGAGCGTCCCGGCAAGCTGGCCAAAGTGGCGCATGAGAGCGAGCTCAATAGCGATACACCTAATGTGCAGTTGGAGAGCGATGAGGGGAAGATTACTGCGAACCTGAGGCTTGGTGCCGATGTAAGCAAAGTGGTCGCTCTCATATCGAATGAGGATGTCTCTAGTCCGGGCGTGAAATTGCATGGCTCAGGTTTTATCGTTGAGCCAAAGACTGCGGCTAACCTTGGGTTGGGTAGAATCGACAGCCTTGATCGACATATCGTTCGTTATCGAAATGGCCGGGACATCGGGCAGCGGCCGAGAGGTGTCATGGTTATCGATTTATTCGGATTGTCGATCGACGAAGTCCAGAGCAAGTTCCCAGCCGTCTACCAACACATTCTGGAAACTGTGAAACCGGAGAGAGACCAAAACAATCGTGAGTCATACCGAAAAAATTGGTGGGTTTTTGGAGAAGCTCGGTCGGCATTCAGGCCGGCATTAAAGGGTTTGGATCGGTACATCGCGACAATTGAAACAGCGGCTCAAAGGTTCTTCCAGTTCCTCGAACACGATACTCTGCCGGATAATATGCTTGTTAATGTCGCGATTTCGCGAGGCGCCCATCTTGCCACGCTGTCTTCGCGGGCGCACTGGGAGTGGGTAAAGGCGAACGCCTCCTCAATGGGAGCATTCGTCGGCCCTGCTCGTTGGACGAAGACCCGCTGCTTCGATCCCTTCCCTTTCCCAACTCTTACTGACGCCCAATCCGCTAGGCTCGACGGTCTTGGCGAGCGCCTCGATGCCTTCCGTAAAGAACGCCTCACCGAGCACGACTTCCTCACCATGACGGACATGTACAATGTGCTCGAACGCCTGCGCGAGCTGGAGGGGGGCGCGGAGGTCGAGCCATTGGCGCAAAAGGAAAAGGACATCCATGAGGCCGGGTTGATATCCGTGCTCAAGGACATCCATGACGAAATCGACCGCGAAGTCTTTGCGGCCTATGGCTGGGAAGACCTGGGCGAGCGGCTGGTCGGGCGGCCCGGCGCGACCACACCTACCTCGCACAAGAGCGAGGACCAGGAGGAAGCCGAGGAGGAATTGCTCACCCGGCTTGTCGCACTCAATCAGGAACGCGCGGCGGAGGAAAAGCGCGGGCTTGTCCGCTGGCTGCGCCCCAATTTCCAGATTCCGCGCCTTGGCCACAAGGTTTCCGGCAGCGAGCAGGTGGAGGCCGACCTTGGCGAAGCCGTGCTGATCGAAGAACGTCAATGGCCTGCCGATGGCCTCGAACAAATCCGCACCGTGCGCGATGTGCTCGCCGAAGCCGAAGCGCCGCTGCCCGCCGAAGCGCTCGCAACCCTGTTCAAGGGCCGCACCACCGCCAAGCGTAAAGCGCGGGTCACCGAAGTGCTCCAAACGCTGGTGGCGACAGGGGCTGCGCGCGAAGCGGAAAGCGGATTTTTCTTGCCTAGCTAATCTAGAGTCCCAGAGCGTCCCACGTGGTTTCAGCGCGTCCCTCTGGGGCCCAGGTCGTCCCACGAGGGGTCAGGGTCCTTCTAGAGAAGACTCATACGGCACGGGTGGCGCTGAGCGCGGAATCTGAGTGTTTTCAATTTTTCGCATATAGGCACAGAATTGTCCCTAATCGGCTTTCCGGCTGCGATCCGGTACGTCATTGAAATTGTTGCGAAAGTTACAGGTGAACAAGGCATCAAAATTCTTGTTGCGCAATAAGCCACTGAAATCATTGCAGGAGTTACAGGCGAACAAGAGTACAAGAATTATAGGGAAAGTTGTCGTACTAGAAAGCTACGCTGAAAACAGTGGATGAGACCGGCGCGAGAAAGCACACGAGGGGCGTGATATGACTGCGTAATGGGGAAATAGCTGTACTCTTGTTCGCACCCCAAAAAGAGTCAATTAAAACAATGCATTAGGCCGTACAGGTCCCTATCAGACATCTTGTTCGGCTGTACAGTTGTTTAAATTCAGATACTTAAGGCTGCCATGGCTTCTAAATGTTGGGTAAACGATCCCAATTCTTGTTCGCGCATTTGCTGAAAATGGAATTTTGGTGACCAAGAACGCGATCTTGCGATTCTAATTGGTTGGCGACTCACTATTTTCACATTTCCAAAATTTCTGCTTGTGAGACAGTCTTTGACATTGATGTGGTTCATTTCAAAAATCGCGCGAAGAAACCATTGCCTCTCCAATCGTTGGGTATTCTGTTGGTGAATTGACCGAAGAATTTCGGTACGCCACTGATTCTAATATTAAAACCAGAGGCCTCTTGATCCTCTTCTGGCACCATTTTCATGTTCGCTAGTATATGCGTACAGGTGAGAAATGCACGGGAATCTGAGATGAATTACTCCGAGGCGTTCGGGGATATTCGTGTGTGTTCGCCAAACATCACTTGTCTCAGGGGACATCAGAGGGGGTATATGCCCCCAAATGCTCGTGCTTGGCAAAACGTGGTGCCCCCAAATTTTGCTAAGGGACATGGAAATCAGAGCGCTGGGGCCGCGTGAGAAGAACTGCCGAAAGGCAGGCGGTGATGGTCTCTACGTCAAAGTCTTTCCCAACGGTTCAAAGCTGTGGCGCAGCTATCCCTTACCTGCTTTCAGCTTAACCCATCAGGTTTGCTACTAAGCCAGTGCGGTTAAGCAGGCGGCTTGGTTAGTCTGGCGGTCTGTAAGATGGCGTGAGGAAATGAAGTGCTTTTGGACGTTGGCGTGGACTGAAGCGAATCTCTATAACGACTTCATCTGTCGAAGCCTGAGCATCGCTCGTTCTCGTGCTCGGAATTGTAGATGACTGTTTGTCCATCGGTTGTTGAGCCAGCGGCCCATTCCCACGCTCTTGAGGACCTCGGCTTTCTGATCCACCAATGCCTGATGGTCTCGTGCAAAATGTCGATCCCTCGCTTCGCAATCAGGTGCTCGACATTCCTCAAGCACAAGGGGATGCGCACATACATCATCACGACCCGGCGGATGATATCCGGCGACGAGTTGAACCATCGAAATGGACTGCGGGTTTCTTGGGTCGGGGCATTGTCTCCGCTCCAACCCAAGCGCTTCTTGGGCCAAAGCCCAATGGATCAGTTTTCAGCGGCCGAACGTTCAAAGCAGCACGGCAAATCACAATCCAATTTTCAGTCATGCAATTTCGCAGGACACAGAAGCGGTTAGAAATGCCGTGCAGCCAATGCCAAATCCTCGCGAGTATTGATATTCCAGAATGGATCAACCAAACCGGAGTCAGTCGAGAAATCAACCACTTCGGCGTTGCAGTTTTCAGCCCAACTGTGCGAGGAATGACGTCCTGAAGCTAAGTGCCGCCTAAGATCGTCATGTAGAGAGCAATTCCAAAGCCCGTTCACCGGATGCCAGCGCTCGCCCGACATCGCAATGGAAGGGATCGTGGCTGATGAAAGTGCATGGATGAAGTTCTCAGGAAGGAAGGGTAAATCCACAGCGATTGTTGCGACGCATCCGTAGTTGGCCTCGCTCGCCCAACGCAAAGCTGTGAGTATTCCCGTGAGTGGGCCCTGTCCCTTGCAGTAACGGTCTTCAACAATAGGTAGGCCGAAGCTGGAGAAGTCACTTCGATCGTTGGTGTTAATGGCGATAGGGCCTGAGCTTTGTCGTGAAACTCGATCAAGAACATGACTGATCAAAGGTTTGCCACCTAAGTCAGCGAGCGCCTTGTTCGATCCGAACCGCTCTGACGATCCACCAGCGAGGACGCATATCGGAGTACTTGGTAAAGCTTTCATAAGCTTACTTTCTCAAAGACTGCACGCAGTGCAAGCTCTTAATTGGCGCTAGAGCCAAGCGTTTCCTTCACATTCTCCATAGCTTTTTCGCGCCTTTCTGAGCACCGCATCGCTTCTCCGATCAAAATGATAGCCGGTCCATTGCCAAGCGCAGTGCGGGCTACGAGCGGGAGCATGTTCAACTTTGTGGGGAAGTGCAGCTCTGAAGACAGGCTGACATCCTGCACTACTACGACCGGTGTGTCTGGTCCGAGGCCCGCTGTGATAAGCCCGCGCGCAATGTGAGGGGCAGCCCCCTTTCCCATATATACCGCGATCGTCGCCTCAGGATCGGCTAGCGACTGCCAGTTCAAATCCGGCAATGCGCCATTTCGAGTGTGGGCTGTTACAAACGTCAAACGCCGAGCAAGGCCGCGCGTTGTCAGCGATGCTGTGAGGCTGGCTGCCGCCGCGCTGGCAGTCGTCACACCCGCGCAAATTTGGACGGCTACCCCTGCCGCACGGCACGCATCAGTCTCCTCATTCGCCCTGCCAAAGATAGTCGGATCGCCGCCTTTCAAACGGGCCACGCGTTTTCCGTTGAGTGCAGCTTTGACGATCAAATCGCAGATCATTGGCTGCGGGACAGAGTGACGGCCCGCTCGTTTACCGACCGGTTGCAGCTCAATATGCCCAGGAAGCATATCAAGAATCTGTTGGCTCACCAGCGCATCATAAAAGACGATATCCGCCGCATAAAGCAAGCGTTCTGCCTTGCGTGTGAGCAACTCAGGATCGCCCGGGCCTGCACCAATCAACCATACACTGCCTGACGGAAAGTCTGTCATTCTGCCGCTTCCTTGAGGTTCTCTGTGAGGCTCTCGATCATGCGCGCCAGTTCCGGGCGACACGAGCCGCAATTGGTCCCCGCACGCGTGCATTGCCCTATTGCAGGCAGACTCTGTGCACCATCAACAATTGCGCGCTCGATTTCGTGCTGGCCGACTTCATGGCATACGCAAACAACCGGGCCTTGATCCACTATCGCCCCGCGTGGGCGCGCCGCGAGCAGTGCAACGGGATCTTCGACGCGCTTACCAAGCTGCGCTGCGACCCATTCCCGTTTGGGGAGATCGCCCGCCCGGGTAGAGAAAAGCGCTGCCATCAGCGCGCCCTTATTGTCGTACACTGCCACCCGCTGCATACCTGCGCGTGCGAAGCTGACTTCGCTCACCGCTCCTTCTGGTAAAAGCTTAGCAAGATCAGTCTGCGCAAAACAAGCAAGCTCATAAAGCCAACCGCCCGACACGCGGCTCTGCACCCAGTAATCGGCGAGCGAGGCGTCCAATGGGTCACGCGAAACCAGAAATCCTCGCCGCTCAACCTGAAGGCGTTTCAGATTTGCGGGCTCGTCTTTGAAGCCGGGTTGGCCCGATATAGGATCGGTTTGAGGACTGGCTAGCCGTCCTGTTCGGCCAGAGCCTGCCATGATGTCGGTCCAATGCATCGGAATGCATAACGCTCCGGGCTGGACGCTCTTTGTCACAGCGGCACGAAAGATGCTCTCGCCCTGCTCGGTTGAGACACGGCAAAGATCACCATCGTTAATCTCAAGCGCTTGAGCATCTTTGGAGTGAATCTCTACCAGCGGCTCGCGGCGATGAATGGCAAGTTTGGGGCTATGGCCGGTGCGCGTCATCGTGTGCCACTGATCGCGATAGCGTGCGGTGTTGAGGCGGAACGGACGCTCTTTCTCGAAAGCCTTAATTAAAGGGGGGGTAACCGCAATCAGACGCGGTTTGCCTGATGGCGTTGAGGCGCCGCTGGCCAATGGATAATCCCCACCCCAACGAAACGGTTCCATTGCTTCATATTGGGCATCCGAGCGATGGGACCACGCCGTCATGTTAAGCTTTTGTCCGAATTCTACCGATAGCTGCGTCATCGCGGCATATTCGCGAAAAACGCTAGCGTTAGTCGGGAAATCGAACGCTGCACCGTGACCCATCGCGTGCGCCACGTCGCGTACAATTTGCCAATCGGCACAGGCTTCACCCGGTGCAGCGAACAAAGCCCGCTGGCGGCTTACCATCCGTTCCGAATTGGTAACGGTGCCGTCTTTCTCACCCCATCCAAGCGCAGGCAGCAATATGTGCGCAAATCGACCTGTATCCGTGTCAGCCATCACGTCCGAAACGACAACAGTGGGGCATTTGGCCAAAGCCTCTCGCACACGCCCCGCATTGGGCAGGGAAACGGCTGGATTGGTAGCCATCACCCACAGAAACTTGATCTTATCGCTATGAATCGCCTCGAACATGTCGATGGCTTTGAGGCCCGGCCCGCAGCAAAGCCGATCTGTCTTCCAAAACTCCGCAACGCTTGCACGTTCTTGCTCGCCAAAACCAAGATGACAGGCGAGCATATTGGCAAGCCCGCCCACTTCTCGCCCGCCCATCGCATTGGGCTGCCCAGTGATGCTGAACGGCCCTGCGCCCCTGCGATTGATTTGCCCCGTGGCAAGGTGCAGGTTGATGATTGCGTTGCCTTTGTCCGTACCGCTGCGCGATTGGTTCGCGCCTTGGCTGAACACAGTGATGAGTCGCTCGGAAGAGGCGACCATGCTCGCTAGCTCAGCAAAGAGTTGGGACTCAATTCCGTGTTCTCGTGTGCGACTTTCGACAAAGCCTTCGGGTAGCTCGCAACGGGCCGCCACCTCAGCATAGTCCACATCCTGCGCAGCCAACAACGCGTTAAACAACGCGACATCTCCATCAGGCTTTACTGGGATATGTAGGTCTGCGCGTTCAGCCGTTTCTGTCCGGCGAGGGTCGATCACAACGAGCTTTGTCCCGTTGGCCTCGCGTGCGCGCTCAATCCGCTGCCAGATCACCGGGTGGCACCAGGCCGTGTTTGAGCCCACGAGCAAGATCACATCGGCATGGTCGAGATCACCATAAGTGAGAGGCACAATATCCTCGCCAAATGCACGGTTATGCGCTGCCACTGCGCTCGCCATGCAAAGCCGGGAATTGGTGTCGATATTGCCGCTGCCAACAAAGCCCTTCATCAGCTTGTTTGCGACGTAGTAGTCTTCGGTAAGCAATTGCCCAGAGACATAAAACGCAACGCTATCTGGGCCATGTTCATCAATGCAGGCCTGCATGCGAGCGGCGATGTCGGCGGTCGCCTTTTCCCAAGTGGCGCGCTCACCATCAATCATGGGATGCAGCAGCCGCCCTTCCAGCCCAACCGTTTCCCCAAGATGCGTGCCTTTTGAGCAAAGCGAGCCGCGATTGGCGGGATGCGCCTTGTCGCCTTCAATCTTGACCGACCGTTCCCCTGTTACCACAGCGCGAATGCCGCATCCGACACCGCAATACGCACAAGTAGTCTTGATCGCTCTCATCGGCTGGATCTCAGGCCCTTTGCTCGGCCAATATCACCGCCCGATCAAGCCAGATCAGCTCGTCTTCGACCTTAAGCGGAATGGTCGGCGTACAGCCTTCATCGTCACCCAGAGCTTCGCCGGAGCGGAGTGAAATGCGCCAATTGTGCAAGGGACACGAAACGCTGTCGCCATGGACAATGCCTTGGCTTAGCGGGCCACCTTTATGCGGACAGGAATTGACGAGCGCGTAAAAATCTCCGCCGATCGTATGAAAGACCGCGATCTCCGGTCCGCCATCAACTGGCACAGTGCCTGCCATACCCGGCTCAATTGCGTTTTTGGAGCAAACGCTCACCCAATCCGGCGCGTTCATTCCGCAGGCTCCACTTGCTTGATCGCGCCATCGGTGGGCGGGCCTGCACCAATACTGCCGACGTGGCTGTGTAGGTCAGAGCGCTCACCAGCCGCACGCTGCGCCCAGGGATCGTCCTGGCTGAAGCTTTGCGAATGGCGGAAACGTTCGGCCAGCGCGGGTACGGTCGCAGGATCATCGAACAATTGCGATTTCACCCATTCCAGACCCTTGCGCTCCACCCAAGGCGCGGTGCGTTCCAGATACCATGCATCTTCGCGGTAAAGCTGGATAAAGGCAGCGGAGAGCTCAAGCGCTTCCTCTTCGGTTTCGACGCGCCCAATCAGGTCGGTGACGCGCACCTTGATGCCGCCATTACCGCCGATATGGATTTCATAACCAGAATCGACACAGATCACGCCAAAGTCTTTGATCGTCGCCTCGGCACAGTTTCTTGGACAACCAGACACAGCCATTTTGAACTTATGCGGCATCCAACTGCCCCAGCTCATCTGTTCCAGCTTGATCCCAAGCCCGGTGGAATCCTGCGTTCCAAATCGGCACCATTCGGACCCCACGCAAGTTTTGACCGTGCGAAGCGACTTGCCGTAAGCGTGGCCTGACACCATGCCAGCGGCATTGAGATCGGCCCAAACGGCAGGCAGGTCTTCCTTCTTGATGCCGAAGATGTCTAGTCTCTGCCCGCCGGTGACCTTCACCATGCGCGCATTGTATTTCTCGGTCACATCGGCAATCGCGCGCAGCTCACGCGGATTGGTAACACCACCCCACATGCGCGGGACAACCGAATAAGTGCCATCCTTCTGGATATTGGCATGGAGCCGCTCATTGACGAAGCGGCTTTTCTGATCGTCAATATATTCGCCCGGCCATGCGCAAAGCAGGTAGTAATTGAGCGCAGGGCGACATTTGGAGCAGCCATCAGGCGTCGACCAGTGCAGTTCCTGCATAACTTCTGGGATTGATTTGAACTCGCGTTCGACAATGGCTTCGCGAACATGATCGTGACCAAACGAAGTGCAGCCGCACATCGTGTTAGCGCTTTCCTCAACCTCGTCACCCAGTGTTAGTGCGAGCAAGCTCTCGACCAGGCTGGTGCATGATCCGCAGCTGGCAGACGCCTTGCATGTGGAGCGCACAGCATCGACGCTGTTTGCGCCATTATTGATGCATCCGACGACCTGAGCTTTTGATACGCCGTTGCAGCCGCAGATTTCTGCGTCGTCGGACAATGCTGCAACGGCGGCTTTAGGGTCCAGCGATACGCCGCCTGACGCAAAAGCCTGACCAAAGATCAACGCCTCACGGATTTCGGAGACGTCTTCCTCTTTCTTGAGGAGGTCAAAATACCAATTGCCGTCTTGGGTGTCGCCGTAAAGAACGGCGCCGATGACTTTGTTGTCTTTGACAACAACCCGTTTGTAGATCCCGCGAGAGGCATCGCGCATCACGATATCTTCGCAGTCCTCACCGCCGGAAAAGTCACCTGCTGAGAACAGGTCAACGCCGGAGACTTTAAGCTTGGTCGAGGTCACGGACCCCTTATATCCCTTGGGCTGTTCGGCCAATCTGGCCGCCAGTGAGCGGCACATATCCCAAAGTGGCGCGACAAGACCGTAGCAGGCACCGCGATGTTGAACGCATTCGCCCACAGCAAGGATGTTTGGGTCTGATGTGACCATATGGTCATCGACCACAATGCCGCGCTCAACGTTGATACCTGATGCTTTTGCCAAGGTGCCATTGGGCCGGATGCCAACCGCCATGACAACCAGATCAGCCTCAATCTCAGTGCCGTCTTTAAGCTTGACGCCGGCCACCTTGCCATCCGCTTCGACGATTTCACCTGTGTCCGCGCCGGTAAGGATGGTCATGCCCCGGCCTTCCAGCTCTGATTTGAGCAAGAAGCCTGCCGCTTCATCAAGCTGCCGCTCCATCAAGGTCGGCATCAGGTGCAAAACAGTCACTTCCATGCCGCGCAGGGATAGCCCATGCGCTGCCTCAAGCCCCAGCAGTCCGCCGCCGATCACGACGGCTTGCTTGCTGGTATTGGCCGCAGCCAGCATTGCTTCAACATCATCAAGATCGCGGAACGTGACGACGCCGCCCAAATCCTTGCCGGGCACTGGAATGACGAACGGATCAGAGCCGGTTGCGATCAACAGTTTGTCAAAGCTCTCTATAACCCCGCCGCGCGATACGACTTGCTGTGCTTCCCGGTCGATATGGACCACGGGATCGCCTGCGATTAGCTTGATGGCATTGTCTGTGTACCAATCCTCGGAGTTAACGACGATCTCATCGAAGCTCCTCTCGCCTGCCAGAACCGAGGAGAGCATGATGCGGTTGTAATTTACGCGAGGCTCTGCGCCGAAAATCGTAATGGCAAAGCGATCCGGGCAAGCTGCAAGGATTTCCTCAACGGCACGGCATCCGGCCATACCATTGCCGATCACCACCAGCCGTTCTTTACCGGCCATTCTGCCCGATGCGTTTATAGTGCTCTGCGCGTTCATTTGCTGCTCCTTCGCATCAAAAACTGATCCCAGCCTGCAAAGTGAAGCGGGTGGTGTCGACGCCGAAATCGTTAGCGCGGTAATCACCCAGCTTCGCCAAAATGGCCACTGGACCGGCCTTGAAGGTCACGACGCCATCAATTTCAGTGCCGTAGTCGATCCCGCCGAAATCGCTATCGAACTGATGAAAGCCAACAAAGGCGTTGAACGTAGTCAGTCCAGCGATCGTGATTTTCTTCCCAACACGAATGTTGGTGTCTCGCAGGCCAGTGGCTGGGGTCACCAAAAACAGATCAGCAAAACCGTTGAATTTATGCGCGGTTGAAAGAGGCGTCTGGAATGCGGCGACACCGTTATCGCTGCCCAATTCTTCATATTGGGCGCGGATGGTCCAACCACCTTCAGTGACAGTGACCTCGCCGACCTTATAACCCGCGGTGTAGCCAACCGGATTGTCGCCCGCGTCAGACTGAGTTGCGAGCCCAGCTCTGAGCTTAATCTTCAATGGTCCTGCCGGGATGGTGCCCGAAGCCTCGCCGCCCAATGTCTGGCTGGAGAAAGCGAGGCGGGTGTCATAATCAACCGTGTATGAGTAGGCGATGGCGTTGACAGCCTTTAAGTCTACTTTCCCGTTGAGGAAGATGAAATCGCCGTCGAAAAACCGGTTCGGGCTTTCACTGCCAAAAATTGTCCGCTGCGAGATGGCATATGTTGCATCAAGTGAAACCGGCCCGAATTTTGCGGTGCCGCGCACTGCATCGAAGGTCTGCTCATTCTGGCGCCAGCCAACATTACCAACGAAGCGCTGATCATCTAGAATAATCCGCTGCCGGCCAACTGTGACACCAAAACTGTCGCCGTTATAGGCGAGTTGGAGACGGTTAAGGTCAAAGCTATTTGGGTCAGCAATCACTGGGAAAGGTTCGATCCCGTTGCTTGGAATTGTGTCGTTGAAGTCATCGACAAGCGCACCAGTGCCTTCTGCCTCAGCCAGGATAGAGAAGCCGCCCTTTTTTAACTCTGCACCTGCCCGTGCGCGGACGGTCACTGAAGTCGCATTTTCCTCAAAAGTCGGCTGGTCCGCTGTCTCAACCCGAAAAAGCACGTCCAATATTGGATCAAGCGTCACGCCTTCGCCGACCGCAACCGGGTCAAGCGGTCCGGCGAAAGCCGGCGCAGCCGACGTAAGAGCAGTGGTCAGAACGATAAAATGAAGTGTGTGGCGCATTAAAAACCTCCCTGGGCGAGCACAATCCCTGGCCCGCGAAATGGAACTTGGAAGGCGAGCGCCGTTGCCCGCGAGGTGCGACCGATTTGGCCGCGCGATAGAGTGGCTTAACAGACCAAGCGTCATTGCTTGATCATCACCAGTTAGGTTTCGATCAGGCCGCTTTTGCTTTCGGACCGTGATCATATTCAGCCAGAAAGTGCAGCACTTCCTGACGGTATTGATAAAACTTTGGATGCTCGAGCAGCGCCTTGCGATCACGTGGCCGCGGCAAATCTACATCGAGTATCTTGCCGATGGTTGCGCGCGGGCCGTTGGTCATCATCACCACTCGGTCTGCCAGCAGGATCGCCTCGTCCACATCATGTGTGACCATGATCGCGGTCACTTTCGTGCGGTTCCAAGTTTCGACCAGCACATCCTGTAAATCCCAGCGGGTCAGACTGTCGAGCATCCCGAATGGCTCATCGAGCAGCAGCAGGCGCGGGCTAAGCGCAAAAGCGCGGGCGATGCCGACCCGCTGGCGCATACCGTTAGACATTTCAGCCGCCAGCTTGTCCTTCGCATCGGCGAGGCCGACGCGTTCCAGGTAATAATCTACGATATCGACCCGCTCTGATTTGGCCGCATGCGGATAGACCCGCTCCACACCCAGCGCGACATTCTCGCGCGCGGTAAGCCATGGCATGAGGCTCGGCGCTTGAAACACCACCGCCTTGTCTGGCCCGGCGCCGGTGATCTCACGATTGTCGAGCACGATCCCGCCGCCGCTGATCTCATTGAGGCCGGCCGCCATCGTCAAAACTGTCGATTTACCGCAACCAGAGTGGCCGATCAGCGAGATAAACTCACCTTTATCCATTAAAATGTTGAAATCTTCGACGACCTTCAATGGGCCTTTGGGGGTCGGATACACCTTGTCGAGTTTGAAGAATTCCAGATAGCGTTTCTCAACCGCCGATTGTGCTGCATCAAGATAGGCCCTTGGCAGCTCATTTGCCTTTCCAGGTGCAAGATCAAGCGGTGTCACATTGGGCAGATCAATCGCGGTTTCTCCTACAGAGCCGCTTTGATCATTGAGCGAGGCAAGATAGCCAACGATCTGCTTGCGCAGGGTTTGATAATTAGCATCATCATTGATCGCCTCCCGGTCGCGCGGGCGAGCCACATCGACATCAAAAATTTGCCCGATCTTGGCGGATGGCGCGGGGGTCAAAACAGCGATCCGATCCGCCAATAGCAAGGCTTCGTCAACGTCATTCGTAACGAGAAGAATGGTGCGGCCCTCTTCCTTGCGAATGCGCTCAATCTCGTCCTGAAGTTTGGCACGCGTTAGCGCGTCGAGAGCAGAAAGCGGCTCATCAAGCAGCAGAATTTCGGGCTCCATTGCCAAAGCACGGGCCACCGCAACACGTTGACGCATACCGCCCGAAAGCTGCGCGGGTTTGCGATCCATCGCATGATCAAGGCCAACCAATGCGACCTTTTGCTGAATTAATGCCTCGCGCTCTTCCTTGCTTCGATCCTTGTGCACTGTATCAACCGCGAGCGCGACGTTCTGCTCAACGCTCAACCAGGGGAAAAGCGAGTAAGACTGGAATACAAGGCCACGCTCGCGATCTGGCCCATCAATCTCTTTCCCGCGCAGGCGCATCGAGCCGCTATCGGGTTTTAACAAGCCAGAGATCAAATTGATCAATGTGGTTTTGCCTGCGCCAGAGAAACCAAGGATGGCAACAAACTCGCCTTCCTCCATGTCCAAGTCGATACCGCCCAATACAGAAGTCACTTCGGCGGTTTTCGCGATGTAGTCCTTGCGGACATTCTTAAGCGATAGGAATGGTATGTCAGTCATCTGTGCCCCCTCAAACCGTGCGGTTTTTTGAAGCGAGCGACTGGAGCATCATCATGATCCGGTCGAGCAGGAAGCCGATAAGGCCAATGACGATCACAGCGAACATGATACGTGCAAGACTTTGCGAACTGCCATTCTGGAACTCGTCCCAGACAAATTTACCAAGTCCTGGATTTTGCGCGAGCATCTCTGCTGCGATTAGAACCATCCAGCCGACACCCAGCGACAGGCGCATGCCGGTGAAGATATAGGGCAAAGACGCAGGCAGGATGAGTTTTGTCAGCTTATCAAACCAGCCCAGGCGCAGAACCTTGCCCACATTTAGCAAATCCTTGTCGATAGAGCTTGTGCCGATCGCGGTATTAATCAGGGTTGGCCAAAGCGAACATAGCATCACCACCAGAGCCGAAATCACAAACGCTTTGGGGAGCAAGGGATCAGCACTGGTGATCATGGCGGAGATCACCATGGTCACAATCGGCAACCAAGCGAGCGGGCTAACCGGCTTCATGATCTGAACTAGCGGATTGATCGCGGCGTTAAACCGGGTCGAAATTCCTGCCATAAGTCCAATCGGAACGGCAAAAACTGTCGCTAGTATAAAACCCAAAGCTACTGTTTGCAGCGATGTGATGATCTGATCGAGGAATGTTGGCGGGCCTGCATAATCAAAATTGCGAACCGCCGCCTCGTTCCCTGCCGTAATCGCCGCCGCATTGTTGGCATCCTGCTTCTCATAAAAAGCGGATTCCGCCTCCATTGCGGCGGAGTATTCGGTGTAGAGGCCGGCTCCTGCCACTGCGACCTCCGCTGGCCCTGGCAAGGAGCCAAGCGACGTATCTACCTGCGGTGCAAGCACCGCCCAAACTGCTAAAAAGCCGAGGATCCCAACGATCGGCCATAGCAGCGTGCTGGCGATCCCCATTAGCCGTGCGACCACCGCATTGGGCTCTTGTACCAAGCCTTCGGCTGACTGGGACGATGGTTTGTCACTTGCCTGTGTGGCGGTTGTGACAGCGTCCCTTGCGCTTTCGTCAGTTGCTTTGTCAGCGTCAGTGGGTTCAACAAATGCGGTGGCCATTTTGGCGCTCCTGTGGAGGATTTGGAGAGAGTGTTAGAGAGCCATCAAGGGCGCGGGCGATCAGCTGCCTGAGACACCGGCAGCTGTCACGCGTTGGCCCTGTTTCAGACCAATCGGGAACTTTCCGAGATACTCATTAGGCTTAGACCCATCATAAATGATGCCGTCGATGAAGCCCATTTGCTCGCCGCGATAGCCATCAGTTTCAGGCACACTGTCTGCCGGGATCACGCCATCTTCTACAAGCTTGTTGGCTGCGGCGAGATAGAGGTCCGGACGATAGACGGCTTTGGCAGTGTCAAAGTACCAATTGTCGTCTTTGTCTGCGGCAATCTGCCCCCAACGGCGCATCTGTGTAAGGTACCAGATCGCATCCGAGTAATAAGGGTAACCCGCATATTTATTGAAGAAGATGTTGAAGCCTTCCGCCTCGCGTGTGTCGCCCGGCTCGAAAGTGAACACTCCGGTCATCGAAGCAGCGATTACTTCGGCATCTGCACCGACATAGTTTGGACGCGATAGGATCTCCACTGCTTCTGCCCGGTTGGCACCACCATCGGTATCAAGCCACTGCTGCGCTTTAATAATCGCGCGCAGCATCGCGGCGGTTGTAGCCGGATATTTCTCGGCAAAGTCTTCCCGCAGGCCAAATACTTTTTCTGGGTTATCATTCCAAATCTGGTCATCGGTGATTACTGGCACGCCGATTTTCTTAAACACGGCCGCCTGGTTCCATGGCTCCCCGACGCAGTAGCCTTCGATGGTTCCGGCTTCGAGTGTTGCGGGCATTTGTGGAGGAGGCGTTACAGAGAGTTTCACGTCGGCGTCGATCACGCCTTGTACGTCCCCGTCTGAATAATAGCCCGGCTTTAGACCGCCAGCGGCAAGCCAATAGCGCAATTCATAATTGTGGGTGCTGACAGGGAATACCATGCCCATGTTGAAAGGCTTTCCCTCGGACTCAAACTGCTCGACCACAGGTTTGAGATATTTGGCTGAGATTGGATGTTGGGGCCGGCCATCCGCCATTTTGGGCAGATCGGGTTCGATCATATCCCAGACCTTATTCGAGAGCGTGATCGCATTTCCATTGAGGTCGAGGCTGAGCGGCGCAATCAAGTCAGCTTTGGTGCCATAACCAATCGTGGCTGCGATGGGCTGGCCTGCTAACATATGCGCACCATCCAATTGGCCGCCAATCACTCCATCAAGCAGAACTTTCCAGTTGGCTTGTGGTTCAAGGGTTACGTTGAGGCCTTCCTCTGCAAAGAACCCCTTTTCCTTAGCGATAGCGAGAGGTGCCATGTCGGTCAGCTTGATGAAGCCGAGCGTCAGATTGGCTTTTTCGACTGCGCCATCGAGGTTGGCAGCTGCCACGGTTCCGCCTGTCTCATCAGGAGATCCGCTGCAACCCACCAAAGCCGCACTTGCAAGCATGGCTGCAAGCACGCCGCGCCGGTCGAATGAAAAACCCCCGAGAATTGCCATCGTGTATGTCCTTTCGCTTGTGCAACGCAAAAAAGCCGCCACGACGCACCCCTTGAGAGGGCGATCGGGCGGCATCGTTGCCACACAAAATTACTAGTTTGAAGGTAACCGCATTTCTTTCCAACGCTGGAAAGCGGCTATAAGCAATTTTTGAATAGCCGATTCGCTAGGGCAGCGCAATCGGAAATTTGCAGTGCAGCATTATTTCTGCGTTGCAATATAATCCTGCAAATGATCGGGATCAAACGGTTCATGGTCAAAAAATGTATTGTTTTCCATTGTGATAGAGCCGCGCTGCGCAGAGGCAGTTAAAGGTGAAGAAACACTCCCTTCGACTTTCGAGCTGGCACTAGGCAGAGGTTCATCGGTTGCTTGCAGTGCAGCACGGTAAATATCGGGTCGGAAAACGCGCGCTGCTGCTTCGGCGTCTTGCGCAGAATATTCGAGGCCGTCCCAACGCACCAATTGGCTGTACAACCATTCCGCCTGGCTCACCCAGGGGAAGTTGGCGATCTCGCGATATTGGAACATGAAGTCGCGATACTCCTGTGGTGGGTCGCCTGCACGCAGAACCAAGCGGTCAGAGATTGCCCGCCGCACAAGCTCAATCGGAGCGTCGCAATATTCCGGGCGGGAGAGGATTTCGGCGTTGCAATCCCATTGCTCGGGATCGACAAAATGAGCACCCGCCTTGCACATCGCCCTGATCAATGCGGCAATCGCTGTCTTATTTTCTTCCAGCCGATCTTCGCGCAAAGCGAGCACTTTTTCGACACCCCGCCGCCAGATCTGAGCGGTGGCCAGAACGATCTGTCCCGCCCCCTGCTCAACAGCGATACTGTTCCACGGTTCGCCCACGCATGATCCGTCAACCTCACCAGCGGCGATAGCATCCGCGCTGAATGGCGGAGCAATCGTCACAATTTCCAAGTCCTCATCAGGCCTGATACCGCAGGCCGAAAGCCAATATCGCAGCATGTAATTGTGACTCGAATAGCGATGCACAACGCCAAAACGCAGCTTTCGACCCGAAGCGGACGCTTTGGCGGCGACATCTTTCAATCGTTCCCCGATCTCAGCGGGATCGCCCAGAGTTCCATCTGCACCGATAGCCTTAGCCAGATCGTTCGAAACGGTGACGGCATTACCATTCAATCCGAGCACGAAAGGCGCGGCAAGCTTTTGCGCGGGCCGCCCTCGTCCCAATGTCGTCGCGATCGCCAATGGGGCGAGCATATGGGCTGCATCGCTATGACCATAAAGCAGCCGATCCAGCACAGTTGCCCATGATACATCGCGGACAAAGGTCAGGTCCAGGCCCTCTTCTTCGGCAAAACCATGCTCATGCGCAAGGATGGGTAAACACGCATCGACCAGCGGCAAAAACCCGATTTTGAGCTGCATAGTCATTGGCCGTCTCCCATCATTTCATGTGCGGTAACAATCGCCTCTGCAATGTCAGCAATTCGGCGGTTGGATGACATCGCCTTTTGCCGCAGTTCCCTATAAGCGGCAGGCTCGGACACGCCTTTCCGGTCCATCAGGATGCGTTTGGCGCGGTCTACTGTCTCGCGTTCTACGAGCTTGTCTTTGGCTTCGGCCAATTCGGCCTCAAGCCGGGCGAAGGCTTGAAAGCGGCGCATTGTCATCTTGAGAAGCGGCTGGATACGTTTGGCGGCAAGACCGTCTACAACGTAGGTTGAGACACCAGCATCGATAGATGCTGCGATCGAGTCGTCGTCGCTTTCATCAACAAACATCGCAATCGGATGGTCAAGCGCGCGGCTGACAGCGAAGTACTCTTCGAGCACATCGCGCGAAGGGTTTCCAAGGTCCATGAAAACGATGTCAGGTGCGATTTCGGCGATCTTGGCCAACAATCCGTTGCGCGAAGTGAGCGTGAAAATCTCACAATCCTCGAGCGATGTAAGGCCTTCCTCAATAATCGAGGCACGCGGCGCGCTTTCATCGATGATGGCTATTCGCATAGCGCTCTATTGCAATGCACAATTACATGACTGCAAGTAAAAAGTGGCTCTGAAAAATGGGATTTCGGAAAGTGCGGCTGCTTATCGAAAAGGTCAGGCGGATTTGGCTGAACACGAGGGACAGAGACGCTGTAAAGTGAAATTTGTACAGGCGTTCGTCCAGCGGATCGTCGGCTTTCATGTCCAAGCCGTGGATATAGCGCCGCAGCATTGCGTGCGCGCTGTTGTACTCAGCCACCAGCGCGTTGGCATCGTGAACGAAGCGCTGCACGCCCAGCGCTCCGCCCGGTTGCAACATGTTGCAACACTAACCTACTAACATTGCGTCATAACCGCGCTGCCCACGCCTCGTTGCAACCCGTTGCAACTTTTTCGGGCACCCATTCGGCGATCGCAAGCCTCTGGATTTGCTCGGGTATCTCGTTGCAACAAAACACGGGGTCTACCGCATAGGGTGTGCGCCCCAAGGCTTCCCACATGGCTTGGCTCGGTTCGGTGAAGGAGTGGGTTCGTTCAATGGAGCGATAGAGTCAGCTTATGAACGGAGCGCAGGTCTTTAGCGTGTCGGTGCCCTCACGCTTCGTTCTGAAAAACAAAATTCCTGAGCTATAGTCAATTTCCCACTGATAAATGCCCCACGGTGTATCATTGGACACGATTGAAGTGCCTGTACCCTCTCTAGGAAATTCGAACGAAATATCTCCGCTATGAAAGCATACGGCGTTGTCTGCCTCGCAATCGAAGTTGCCACTCATAACAACGTCACCGAGGACAAGAACATTACGTTCACGATCAAAAAAAGCATCATCTAAGCGCGATCCATCGAGAGAACAAAAGTAAGCTCGATCTGATTGAGCGGTCGTGCAACCCAACAGCAGGAAGAATGCTGCAACCGCATTTGTCAGGTGGAGCTTCATGCTGACCCGGCGTTTCAATTCTCTAGAAAGCACTGCCTAGCCTCGTTCTTACCAATCGCTGTGCTCTACGTTGTAGCGCAGCATGGCCTGCCGGGTCATTCCTCAAAGTTCCCACCTGAAAATGCAAGCTCTCATGAGTGAGAATAACGGCCAAATTTCTGAAGTTTGAATATTGGGAACCCGCAAAAAAAGAGTGCCGTCTGCCCGTGATTGACACCCAGCGATCTGGAGGGGTGATCTGCGCACAAGCAATGACCGCGTTTCCTCCACAACCGGGATAGTTTCCTGAGAACCAGCTGTCGCGATGCGCTTCAATTCTGGAGAAATCTCCCCAATTGATATCACTACCGTAAACGCCACCGACAAACTGGCTCACGACGCTGACTGCGGTTTTTTCAGACAAGGAGGCAGTACCGGTCACTGGCTTCCCATAATCTGAAAAATCTGCACCATCATTCGCAACAATTGCAGTGCTAAAGTCGTCGCCAAGGTCGTTCAGTTCACCTCTGGACAAGTCATCTTCGCCGTCGTCATCAAAGTCAGCGTCCACGGTCACGCAAGCCCCTGCCGACCTAATCCGCGAGCCCGTGGTCACCGTGCAGACTTGCGCCATTCCCGTCGGATCGATTCCATTAATCGGATCATTTGCGACATAGGCGTAGAGGTTGAACTGATCCTCATACCCGATGGAATTTTCTTTGCTTCTTACGCAGGCATTTTCAGGGTGCCTGGCCCTTTTCTCTCACACGCTGACATGCTTGAAGCCAGACATCCCAGGTACTCTCATCAGATGGAAAGCCCCCGGGGATCAAGCCTCGATGAGTATCGTTGTAAAGGTTCGACAAACCTTCGGAAGACCCCACTAAAGAACCGTAGTTGAGCGAGATAAATTCACCAATTGCATCATAGGCTTCAAGCAGACTTATCTGCTGAGCAGCGCAATCAGGTTCAAACTCTTTCATAAGATAAACTCCTATTGCGGCGGGAACCTTGAATGAAGATTTCGCGATGCATTCTGGATCACACCTCCTCGGACACTTACCCATATCTCAGTACCATCCGGCATCGTACGCCAATACTGTCTTCCACCACCCTGTGGTGACGGAGCAGAGCGATGTGGGGGATGGAAACGCGCAAACAACGTGGAGCATTAGCCAATTTGCTCTGCAATCGTCAGAGCGATTGAGGGTTCGTCAACCTCCACTCGGCGCAAAATCTCAGCCAAGCGAGATCGATCACCGTTTTTGACCGCCTCGTCGAATGCCGAAAGTAGACCGCAAACGAACAATCGCTCGTTGACAGTCATACCCTTCAACTTGTCATTATCGTCGCTCATCGAATGGCTCTCGATCAATTACCTGTATCTGTTCCGTCGGACTCGGGACGAGAATTTCGGGTGCTCCTCCACGATTTCCGTCTAGTGGCAAAGCCGGACGAACCGTAATGCCTGTTGAGTCAACAAGTCTACCAATTGTCAGATTCTCAGCGGTATTTACATCAGGCAAGCCGAGGTTGTCACGCGCATCAGGAAGGACACGTGGATCAATCGGGGTCCAAGAATGTCCGTTTGGCCCGCTTCCGCCACCCCAAACTCTGTAGACGGTTACGCCCTCATGCCGCTTTTCTACATCAGTCTGTGTGACTGGAACCGGGACGCTCCGATCTCTGGTATCTGTGCTGTTGCCATTGTAGACCGCCACCGCCGCATTCCAGACAACGACTGCTCCTTTAGCTGCCTGAGCAGCAATGTAGCCGCCTAGCGTATTGGTTTGCCAAGTCACCGTACATCTTTGCTCGTTACATGAGCTGGTAGGTGGCGCAGTCGTCTGCATCCCTGTCGGATCGATTCCATTAATCGGATCATTTGCGACATAGGCGTAGAGGTTGAACTGATCCTCGTATCCGATGGGATCGGTCTGGAGGAACCTGCTGAGTTTGTAGGAGTAGATGCGCGCCTTGTAGTAATACATCTCCAGCTCAGGGATCCACAGTTGCCCTGTATAGCGGAACCGCCCTTTGGTGGAGATGTCGGTCGATGCCGCGCTTGCACAACATGGACAGGAGAGCGCCAACGCCGCCTGATCCTCTCTCAGCCGCCCTCAGAGCGGCCTGACAGCGCGGGAACGACAACAGCGGCCGGGAGCATACTCGCAGCCCCTCGGCGGAGCCTTTTGGCGGCTCTAGATGGGTCGAGACACGCGCGCCTTCCCCAAGGCCGATCCCGCAGCGCCAGGCCGCGCACGGCAGGGAGCGGGAGCGAGCGAGGACGCGGACGCAGCGCAAGGAGCATCGGGCGCGAAGATTTGCACTATAGAAACCCAAGCAAATCTGTCTCAAAAATGAGACTCGGCGGGACGCCATTGGGGGCGATTTCACGCACTCGATCGCATGGGGCGGGCCGCAACCCTGCGGGCCAAAGTGACTCAGTCGAGGCGCGGGAGATTGACCAACAATCGCAACGGCTTCAAACGCCACCGGCCCACTCTGTGCCGCTATCTGGGCACCGGGTCACGACTGGCACAGAAGATGCCATCCGCCAAAATCAGCTATAAGCCGCTGATCTAAATCACATTCATCAACAGCAGGCGCTGCGTACGGTGTGCGCCCTAAGGCTTCCCAAATTGCCAGAGGCCGATCCAGAGAATGAGTCGGACCGTTCAATTGGGCACATTGACCGCAATGCCGGGAAGCAATCTAGCTAGAATGCTCTTGCGGTTTGAGTTCAGTCCAATCGTTCTTTAGGATTACGGTCAGCTCTGCATCACCAATATCAATGAAGCTGACGCCATCGAGATGGCAGTGCTTACCGTCAATTCCTGACCTAGCTAGGTCCAAGAGCTGCCTGCACAGCTCTACAATGGCTAGCTCGTTCATTTGCAAATTGAGAACATTGCCTTGGAGGTTTGAAGAAACAATCGATTCCCCGCCATCACTTAGAGAGTTTTCTTCAATAACCCTGATTTGAGAGACAATTTCGTCGAGCATCTGGCTATCAATCCTTCAAGAAGATGTGTTTATTGTTGAGGCTTCTAAACCGTCGCCGTCCGTTGAACTTCCTCTGTGTGAAGCCCCGTTCAACGTTGATATGAGGCGCGCCTGCGTGGTTATTTTCTGGAGCGAGATCAGTATCGGTCATCCGAACCAAAAACTCCTCATTCTCCGATAAGAACACGCCATCGGCTATTTCCGTTGGATTATCTCCCAGCACATTGGTGGCCGCATCAAGCGCTTCGTCCGTACTTAACTCCATCCCATCTTCAAGCGACCGGAATGCATCACCCTGCGGGTCTTCAACAATCCCGAGAGCATTGCCGACCGCTTGAGCAGCTTCGCCAAGCATCGCTGTCGTCGTATCTCTCGTTCCTAGAACCTCATCCGCGACTCTCTCAGCGAGATTTTCGGCACCTTGCAGATCAACCTTGTTGTCATCTGGGCAGTCGTTGTCTTCACACATCCCGCTGAAGTCAATGCCATTAACCGGATCATTCCCGACATAGGCGTAGAGGTTGAACTGATCCTCGTATCCGATGGGATCGGTCTGGAGGAACCTGCTGAGTTTGTAGGAGTAGATGCGCGCCTTGTAGTAATACATCTCCAGCTCAGGGATCCACAGTTGCCCTGTATAGCGGAACCGCCCTTTGGTGGAGATGTCGGTCGATGCCGCGCTGTCGGGGATGCCGAACGCGTCGTAGGCGTTGATCGCGGTGGCGGTGCCGCGATAGTTGGTCACGGCGACGATCGAGCCGCGCGGGTCGGCGTGAGGTGCTGGCACGACCTGTAGGCGTTCGGCAAAGGTTCGCTCGATTTCGGAAAATACTGACCCAGCGGCGGTCACATAATGCGGTCAACCCGGCTTAAGCACTCGATCCCGAATGGCCGTTCGTGGACAGCAAGTTCTACCAAATCACTGGAACATGGCAGCACATGTTAGGCAGTTGCGACACATGATTTGAGGTGGGCCGGGGTGCGGGGGTGAGCCGTGTTTCAGGACTCTCCATAAACCCTTGGAATCTGGATATATTCTAAGATAATTGGTGCGGTCGAGAAGACTCGAACTTCCACGGGATATTATCCCACAACGACCTCAACGTTGCGCGTCTACCAGTTCCGCCACGACCGCACTCTGAAACAGGGCTAGAACCAAATCTTTGCCCTTGGTAGGAGCGCGCCACTAGCAAGGGGCATCATCAGGCGCAAGGGCTTTGACGCGTCGGCGCAAAGAATGCTTATCAGGTGGGGGACCAACCGATTTCGGCTTCGGTTGCAGATGGCGGAATATCTGCAATCGCTTCTGTCACATTCAGGCTTTCACCTGGCGCCAATTCACGCTTAGACGGCACGATGATCCAATTGCCGACATTTCGGTCGCGCTCATCGCGGAACACAACCAGCAGAGTGGGCACCGATACGGTTTCACGGCCTGCATTGTTGATTGTCCCGCGCACACGGAAAATCTCTTCGCCGGTCTCCAGCGTTTCGGTGCGCTGCTGCGCGCTCGGAAATTCAAGGGTTAGATCAGGTTTGCCAATCCCGAATGTCGGGCGCTGCAGGGGAAACCAATCGGGCAAGCCGTAATAGTTTACCGCAACAACGGTACCTGTGGCCATCAAAGCGAAAGCGGCAGCGGCGATGGTCCACATTTTGAGTGGGTTTCGGCGTGCGCGAAACGGTGGGACGTAATCGAACTGCGATGGCTCATCATCGTAATCACCGTCACCGAATGCGTCATCCGAAACAGTCTGCTCGGCCAACGGGTCGGCATCGCGTTCAAAAGCGTTCGAAACCGGAGGAGTATCGTCGGAAAGATCCGGTGCGGCCGATTTGTTTGTGCCGGAATTTCGTGCGCCGCCCGCATCGGTTTTTACAGCGTCTGCGGCAGCAGGTTTGGAACTTTCCAGATCGGTCTTGTCAGAGGTGCGCCAATGGCTGATCGAGGGGCCCGCGCTGGCATCGTCCGTTTCCTCAGCCGCAGGTATATTCTTGGTGGGCCGCGGAGCTGGCTTTGGTGATGCCGGAGCCGCTTGCGGAGGAGCCGACGCGCGCGAGGCCTCAGGCTGCGCTTTTGCGCTGGGTGCGGTGCTGGCGGCTTCATCCGGGTCCTGAAACCAGCTGTGTTTGCACTTTGCGCAGCGAACCGTGCGGCCCTCTATACCGATGGCGGCATCAGGCACGACATAGCGTGTTGTGCAGGCAGGACAGGAAATAATCATTGCGTAATTGGCAATAATGAAGGTGCGTAAGCGCACAAGGGTACTCTGGCCTGATCCTCGTAAATGAGCGCTTTTTTCCACATTGCCGCGCACTTAATGGGGTTTGAGCGGTGAAATCGGCCAATGTGAGCTTTCCCGCAGCACGGCCCGCTGATAAGCCGAGCCCATGAACGATCGTCCCAGTGAAATAGTAAAATTCGACAATGTCGGGCTGCGCTATGGCACCGATCCCGAAGTGCTTAGCGATCTGAGCTTCACTCTGTTTCCTGGCAGTTTCTATTTCCTCACAGGCGCTAGCGGTGCCGGCAAGACCAGCCTTTTGAAACTGCTTTATCTGGCCCAGCGCCCTTCGCGCGGCGCAATCCGCATGTTTGGCAACGATATGATCACTTTGCCAAGGGAACGCTTGCCGGATTTCCGGCGGCGGCTGGGCGTGGTGTTTCAGGACTTCCGTCTGGTTCAACACCTATCTGCTTTTGACAATGTCGCTTTGCCTTTGCGGCTTGCGGGGGCCAGCGAAACCAAAGTGATCAAAGCCGTATCGGATATGCTTGATTGGGTCGGGCTGTCGCACCGGGCGCAGGCTATTCCGGCGACGATGTCGGGCGGAGAGCAGCAACGCGTCGCAATCGCCCGCGCTGTGATAGCGCGCCCGCAAATGCTGATCGCGGATGAGCCGACGGGTAACGTCGATCCTGAAATGGCGCTCAAATTGCTTCGCCTGTTCGAAGCGTTGAACAACCGTGTCGGGACAACGGTTGTGGTCGCGACACACGATGTTCACTTGCTGAAAAAAGTGCCGGATTCGTTGATCATGCGATTGAACAAGGGGCGACTATCCGACCCAACCGGCGCGCTGCGGTTTCCGCCGCGCCCCGATAATGCCGGGCGAGGCGGAAGATGAGCGCACCGCCACTTCCCGAACAAGCGGCCGATGACAGCCGCAAGATGTCCGAACGTCGCCAACCTTCGAAACTTCGCGGCGGACTGGCAGCGCGCCTGTTGCCGCAAACCAAATTCGGCGGTCCGATACCGTGGGTGATTGCCATTCTAATCGCGCTCGTGGTGATTGCTGCGGCGGGCGGGCTTTCTCTTCGAAATCTTGCGGAGAATGCAAAAGCGGATTTATCAGGGGCACTGACGATCCAGATTATAGAGGCCGACGCCGAAGCACGGCAGGCCGCAGCCGGCCGCGTCGCCAAGGCTTTGACCGGCGAGCCTCTGGTTACATCGGTCAGAATTGTGCCCGAGGCAGAGCTTAATGCTCTATTGGAGCCATGGCTGGGTGCAGCCGCCGGTAGCGAAGATGTCCCGATCCCGGCGCTAATTGACGTCGAATTGACCCGGAGAGCATCCGCCATTGAGATCACCGAATTGCAGGGCAGGCTTACTGAAACTGCGCCGAGCGCCCGGGTAGATGCCCAGTCCGACTGGCTAAAGCCGGTGTACGATGCCCTTGCGGCGCTGCAATATCTGGCGCTGGCTTTGATTGCGCTGGTCGGCCTAGCAACCGCTGCCGCCGTTTGGCTGGCGGCGCGCAGCGCCTTTTCCAACCACAGGGAAACTGTCGAGGTGATCCATTTGCTGGGCGGCACGGATGCGCAGGTCACACGTATTTTCCAGCGTTCGGTGGTTCGCGATGCGGCCTTTGGTTCATTCGTCGGCTTGATATTGGGGGTTGCAGCAGTGTGGCTGCTGGGGCGGCAATTTGCTGCGCTCGACAGCGGAATGGTCGGTGGCGGCGGATTGGGCCTGGCCGACTGGCTGATAGTCGCCGCTATACCGGTGGCAGGTGTATTGGTTGCTCTTTTGACGGCGCGGATCACTATTAAGCTCGCTCTCAGGTCGATGCTGTAATGGCAGTCTCCATGATTAAACGCGCTCTTTCGGCGATGGTTCTGATCTGGGCCCTCGGGTTCTTGTGGTTTGTTGTGGCGCTGCCGCAACCGGCGGATGATCTGGAAACCGATGCGGTTGTGGTTCCGACCGGCGGTGAAGGGCGCATTGCGCAAGGGCTCGCGGTTCTTGATGCAGGCCTTGCTAGCAAACTGTTGGTAAGCGGGGTCGATCGCGAGGTTAAGCCGGGCGAATTCGCTGCGCAGTTCGATGTTGATCAAAGCCTGCTCGATTGCTGCATAACCTTGGGGTTTGCGGCCGTGGACACCCGGAGCAACGCATCCGAAATCGCGCAGTGGGCCGAAGATAACGATGTATCCTCTTTGCGGCTTGTCACGACCGACTGGCATATGCGCCGCGCGGCTGGCGAATTATCGCGGACATTGCCTGAAAATGTCACCGTCATCCGCGATGCGGTGCCATCCGAACCCAGCTTTAGCGCGCTGTTTCTGGAATATCACAAGTTGCTGGCAAGCTGGACGTCAGGCCTGATCGGGCTTTAATGAACCATATTGTGGCGATTCTGCGTAGCATCTTGTTCTATCCCGTCTTTTACGGGGTTTCGGCTTTGCTGGTGGTCGCGTCGGTGCTTGCCATTCCGTTTGGCCGCAGCCGCCTCCGACATGTCGTGGCGACTTGGGGCGTATGGCATCATTGGTGCGTGACACATCTGCTTGGAATAGCGATCATCCAAGAAGGGGTCATTCCGGATGAGCCAGTTTTGATCGCGGTGAAGCACGAAAGTTATTTTGAAGCGATCGATATGCCGCGCCTGTTCGGATTTCCGGCGGTTTTTGCCAAGAAAGAACTCTTCGCGATACCAGGCTGGGGCTTTTCAGCGAAAGTATATGGCCTGATTCCGGTCGCGCGTGACGGGGGCGCGCGGGCATTGCGGACGATGATTTCTACAGCGCGGGCGCGGATCGCGGAGGGGCGCCCAATCGTCCTTTTCCCCGAGGGAACGCGGGTTGTACACGGCGATAAGCCGCCTTTGCAGTCTGGCTTTGCCGGGATTTATAAATTGCTGGGCCTGCCGGTGGTGCCGGTGGCTGTGAATAGCGGGCCGCTCTATCACCGGATCATCAAACAATCCGGCACGATTACCTATCGGGTGGGCGAAACAATCCCGGCAGGTCTGAAACGAGCCGAAGTCGAGGCCCGCGTACACGAAGCGCTGAACGCTCTGAATTAGGCGGCGCCAATTACGAGTGATCCTTGCGCCCGAAATCGGGCCGGTCATCATCCTGCCCCTCCTGAATCACCTGACGGCGAATGGCGCGGGTGCGGCTGAACAATTCATGCAAGGCATCGCCATCACCTGAACGAATGGCGCGCTGCATTGCAGTCAGGTCTTCGGAAAACCGACCCAGCATTTCCAGAACCGCAGATTTGTTGGAGAGAAACACATCGCGCCACATCACCGGATCGGATGCGGCGATGCGGGTAAAATCTCGAAAGCCGCCCGCCGAATATTTGATCACTTCGCTGCGCGTGACCTCTTCTAGATCGCTGGCTGTGCCAACAATCGTGAATGCGATCAGATGGGGAATATGGCTGGTCACGGCAAGCACGAGATCGTGATGCTCCGCATCCATTATCTCGACATTTGCGCCAAGCCGGGTCCAGAATTCACCGAGAGATTCGAGGGCTGCCGGATCGGCGTCATCCGCGGGCGTCAAAATGCACCAGCGATTGGTGAAGAGCGATGCAAAGCCGGCTTCTGGGCCGCTTTGTTCCGTCCCTGCAACGGGGTGCGCGGGGATTATCGTGCGGCCCGGCAGGGCCTTTGCCAAAGCCTCTGCAACGCTTTGCTTGGATGAACCGACATCGCTGATGATTGCATGATCGGACAATGCGCCGGCGATATCACGCGCAGCGGCCTCCATGGCGCCCACAGGAACGCACAGAATAACCAGATCAGCCATTGCCACCGCATCACCGGCATTGCTGCATACCGTGCCAACCAGACCCCGTTTTTCGGCCGCCGCGCGGGTTTCAGGATCGCGGTCATACCCAGTGGTAACAATCCCCGGCGCATTGGCTTTAATGGCAAGCCCGATAGACCCGCCAAGCAGGCCAAGCCCGATTATAGCGACAGACTGGATCACGCCGTGTCCCCGCAAAGTTTTTGCAATTCCGCGATCACCCGGTCCATATCCTCGGTCTTGCCGATGGTTATCCGTAACGCATTGGGAAGGCCCTGCGAGGGCAGGTGCCGGACCGCATAACCGGCTTTAGCCAGTGCATCCAGCGCCGCACCTGCGGTTACCGACCCGTCAAAGCGCACCAGCACAAAGTTCGCCTCGCTCGGTACGGCGGATATACCGTGATTGCCAAGCGCGGAGATCGCATCGGAAAACCGCGCGCGTTCAGCCGAATTATGATCGCGGCTATCCTCAACGAACTGTTGATCTTCAAGCCCCGCCAGCGCGGCTTTTTGTCCGCTGGCGGTTACATTGAATGGACCGCGCAGACGGTTAATCAGATCAATCAGATGAGGCGCGCCGGTGGCCCAGCCTATCCGTTCTGCGGCAAGGCCGTAAGCTTTGGAAAGGGTCCGGCTGACCAGAACATTCTCATGCGCCTGCGCCAGCGCCAGACCGCCATCGTCAACCCCTGCTGCCAGATATTCGGCATAGGCCTGATCCACCACCAGCAAGACATCCTTTGGCAAACCAGCATGGAGCCGCGCAACTTCATCCGCGCCAAGGAAACTGCCTACCGGATTGTTCGGGTTGTCGAGCAAGACAACTTTTGTACGGCTGGTAACCGAAGCGAGCAAGCCATCGACCGATGCGGCCAAATCCGTATCAGGCGCAAAGACCGGAGTCGCGCCAACTTTATGCGCGAGGAGCGGATAGAGCGAAAAGGAATAGCGTGAAAATACCACTTCATCCCCAGGGCCCGCCAACGATTGCACCGCGCAAGTGAGCAATTCACCAGAGCCGGTGCCGCAGACGATCCGTGCAGGATCAAGGCCGTGAATGGCGGCGATCTTTGCGCGCAATTCTTTGGCATCGGGGTCAGGATACGCCGACGCATCTTGCCGGTGTGTCTCCAGCGCCGCGATTGCCGCCGGGCTGGTGCCAAGCGGGTTTTCGTTAGCGGACAGTTTCACAAGCGCGCGGCCGTCCGCAGCGGTCGATTTACCGGGCGCGTACGGGTGGATCTTGGCGATCCAGGGTTTGGGTGTGGGTCGTGTAATCATAGGCGAGTGCGCGATACCGTCTTTGCTCGATTAAAAACAGTGGAATTGACAGTCCGCGCTCGCTCGCCCAATTCGCATCGCAAATGGACACCTCTGCTGCCTCGAAAACTGTATCAAAAATCTATGCAGTTCCCAGTGATCTGCCGCTTGATAGTGGACAGGTGCTTTCGGCTGCGCACATTGCCTATGAAACCTATGGCGAATTGGCAGCGGATAAATCCAATGCAATTCTGATCTGTCACGCACTGACGGGGGATCAGTTTGTTGCAAGCGATCATCCCATCACCGGTAAGCCGGGCTGGTGGGAGCGGATGGTTGGTCCGGGCAGACAGATTGATACAGACCGGTATTTTGTGATCTGCGCAAATGTGATTGGCAGCTGCATGGGCTCGACCGGCCCTGCCAGCATCGCTGCTGATGGCGCGCCCTATGCCATGCGCTTTCCGGTCATCACGATCCGCGACATGGTGCGCGGATTGATTGCCCTGCTGGATGGCATGGAGATCGATCAACTTCATGCTGTCGTTGGCGGATCGATGGGCGGAATGCAGGCGTTGAGCCTTGCGGCGAACTGGCCTGATCGTGCAGCGCGGGTTTTGATTCTGGCTTCGACTGCGCGGCACTCGGCCCAGAATATTGCGTTCCACGAAGTGGGGCGGCAGGCGATCATGGCCGATCCCGCCTGGGCCGGTGGCAACTATTACGCCAGCGGCGCGTCGCCTGATAATGGCCTTGCGGTGGCGCGCATGGCTGCGCATATCACCTATCTATCAGAGGAAGGCTTGACCGAGAAATTCGGTCGTCGCTTGCAAGACCGCGACACAAAAAGCTTTGGGTTCGATGCCGATTTTCAGGTCGAATCGTATCTGCGTTATCAAGGCAGCGGTTTTACGCAGCGATTCGATGCCAATTCATATCTCTATATCACCCGCGCGATGGACTATTTCGACCTCGCAGAGGAGCACGGCGGCAAACTTGCCAATGCGTTCGAGGGCACATCGGCGCGGTTCTGTCTGGTCAGCTTCGATACCGATTGGCTGTATCCAACGTCCGAAAGCCGGCATATCGTTCACGCGCTCAACGCGGCCGGCGCGAAAGTGAGCTTCGTCGAGCTATCCGCGCCCAATGGCCATGACAGTTTCCTGCTTCCGCACGAACAATTGGACCGCGTTGTGCAGGGGTTTGTCCAATGAATTTGCGCCCCGATCTTGCGGCGATTGCCGCTCATGTAAGGCCGAATTCACGAGTTCTCGATATCGGTTGCGGCGACGGTGCATTGATGGCCGAGCTTGAGGCCAATAGCGGCGTCGATGCCCGCGGGATGGAGCTTGATGCGGCACTTGTTGAACGGTCCGTTTCGCGTGGGCTTTCGGTGGTTCAGGGGGATGCCAACACGGATCTGGCGAATTATCCGGATAAAGCATTCGACTATGCAATCCTAAGCCAGACATTGCAGACCGCGACGCGCCCGGATCTGATCCTGGATGAATTGCTGCGCGTCGGTGAGAAAGCCTTCGTCAGCTTTCCGAATTTTGCGCATTGGCGCACCCGCGCCGCCTTAATGTTTGGCGGCCGTATGCCTGTCACTCGTGCCTTGCCGGTGAGCTGGTATGAAACAACCAACATTCACCACGTCACAATCGATGATTTTAGAGAGCTTGCGAAATTAAAAGGCGCAAAGATCGAAAGCGCCTGGTTTTTTGCCAATGAAAAACAAATCGGCGCACCAGCATCAAACTGGCGCGCCGAATTTGCGGTTTTTCAATTGAGCCGTTGAGGCTCGGCTGGGTTTAACCCGGGCGGTGGATGCCGCAGATTTTGTGACCGTCTGGGTCGGTGAAGTAACACAGGTTCATCACACCCATGCTGCCTTCGCGCGGGCCGGGAGGGTCTTCGCATGTCGCGCCGCCATTAGCGACGGCGACATCGTGGAGTTCTTTGACCTGATCAAGCGAATCGCATTTGAAACCGATGGTAAAACCGTTTGCCGTGTTGGCTGGCTCTCCGTTGATTGGCTCGCTGATCGAGAACGTATCGCCATCATGCATGTAAAACAGACGCGTTTGGCCGGTGTCGTTAACATGCGCCATTGGCTCGCCAGCGCCCAGCACGCCGAGCACTTTGGTGTAAAATGCTTTTGAACGCTCAATGTCGTTGCTGCCGATCATAATGTGATTGATCATTTGGGGGTGTCTCCTCTCTTGAGTGGAGTGACTGGGTAAGCGAGGCGCGGGTGCGCGGCAAGCCCATCCTGATTTGAAACCTGTAAGTTGCGGTTCAGATCGCCGCTGTTAAAGCGTTTGTGATGATCATGACCCTTATCAGTTCAGCATTGCTGACCCTTTCCGCTCAGGCTTCTGTGTCTGATATATCGCAAAAAAGCTCTGCACTTTCACAGCAAAGCAAAGCCGTTGTGCGCTGCTCCGCAGCTTTCGCGCTTGTCAGTTTCGGGCAGGGCAACGGTAATGAAGATGCGCTTAAATGGCCAAAGCTCGAACCGCGCGGCCGCGAATTCTTTGTTCGATCGCTGGCGCGGTTGATGGACGAGACCGGTCTGGATCAGGCTGGCATTGCCGATCTGGTGGGTAAAGAGGCCCAAAATCTGTGGGACAATGACAAGGTCAACGATGTGATGCCCGGATGCCTTGTCATGCTTGAGGCGTCCGGCGTCTGAATAGTTGCGCGCCGCAGCGCATTGTCATGGATTTGTCTGTGGTTTTAGGGCATTGGATAATGCGTCATGTGGCAACTCTATCAATTTCCTTTGTGCCCCTTCAGCCGTAAGATCCGGCTGCTGATGGGTGAAAAAAACATCGCGTACGAATTGGTGCGTGAGGACCCTTGGTCGGCGTCTGACATGTTTTTCAATCTCAATCCCGCGGGCCGCACGCCTGTTCTGGTGAATGAGGACAAAGGCGTAGTGATCGCCGATAGCCGCGCGATTGGCGAATATTTCGAAGAAACTGTTGATCGCGCTCCGATGATAAATGGCACCGCAACAGGACGGGCCGAAATCCGCCGCCTGACCGCGCTGTTTGATGAGAATTTCTATAACGACGTAACTGCGCCGCTTCTGTCCGAGCGAATGAAGAAACGGATCGTGCTGCGCCAACCGCCTGACAGCCGCGCGCTGCGCGAAGCTATGAAGATGGCGCATGGCCATCTTGATTACATGGACTGGTTGATCGACAATCGCCCATGGCTGGCGGGGTCAACAATGAGCATGGCCGATTTGGCCGCAGCGGCGCAGATATCGGTCGCGGATTATCTCGGCGGGATTGACTGGACCGGTCACGAGCAGACACGCGGATGGTACGCGGTTTTCAAAAGCCGCCCGAGTTTCCGCCCCTTGCTGACAGAACGCATGGATGTGATCAAACCGCCCGCCCATTATGCTCTGGTCGACGGGTAAGAGCTGGCATGGTTTTGGCCGGGCGCGCGCCATCCAGCAGGCGGCCACTTGGCCTTGTAGATTGGGCAGTGCCATCCGATATTGTGCCTGAAATGAAAGGCAGCTCATGACCCAAGACCCTAAAACACTCAGCGATGACGACTGGCGCAAGAAGCTGTCGCCAGAGCAATATCATGTCCTTCGCGAAGCGGGCACAGAGCGCGCGTTTACTGGTCAGTATGACAAACATTATGACGAAGGCGAATATGCCTGCGCGGGATGCGGCACGGTGCTATTCGCAAGCGATTCAAAGTATAACAGCGGCTGCGGTTGGCCTGCTTTTACAAAGCCGGCGCAAGATGAAACAGTCGAGGAAAAACGCGATGTTTCCTTTGGAATGGTCCGCACGGAAGTACTCTGCTCCAATTGCGGCGGCCATCTTGGTCATGTCTTTCCTGACGGTCCACCCGAACAGGGCGGTATGCGCTATTGCATCAATTCTGCTGCGTTGGAATTTGAGAAGGACGGATAACCCGCGCCAGAGTGTTCACGAGCCGTTACAACTCGCCTATGCAAGAGCGTGAGCAGGTATGAACAGGCTAATTGAACCATAATGTCTAAACGCGGAGACCGTTTGACGAACAAAAGCGCGCGCGGGTCTCGCCGAAAGGCGACTGAACGCGCATCGTCATCATCCAAACGGACCAAGGGCAGCAAGAAATCGGCAGCTGGCACGGGCGGCGGTTCGCGCTTCTGGCGCTGGACCAAGCGATTGGTTGTCTGGGGCGGTGCCGTAGCATTGCTGGGCGCGGTGTTCCTCGCTTTTGCAGTCGGGTTTGCTGCAAGATCCATTCCCAGTTTTTATCAGCTTAAATCAACCCAGAACGCCCAGACCATTCTGGTGCGGGCCCGCGATGGAAGCGAAATAGTTGAAATCGGGCCAAGTTTCGGGGAATGGCTGACCTATCAAGGCATCCCCGACAATATGAAAAACGCGATGATCGCGGTCGAGGACAAGCGGTATTTTTCGCATTACGGGGTTGATCCGGTGCGTACCGCAGGCGCCGTAGTTGAAGGGGTAACTGGTTCGCGGTCACGCGTCGGGGGCACCTCCACGATAACGCAGCAGCTCGCCCGCAATGTCTTCCTGAATTCCAATCGCACCTTTGACCGCAAAGCGCGTGAAGCGGTGCTCGCGATGGCGCTCGAATGGAAATTTTCCAAAGAGCAAATCCTCGAACTCTATCTCAACAAGGTTTATTTCGGCGGCGGGGCGTATGGGATCGACAGCGCCAGCCGCAAATTCTTCAGCCACCCGGCCAAAGAGTTAAGCGTCGCCGAGGCATCGATCATTGCCGGGCTGGTCAAAGCGCCAAGCCGTTATTCCCCGACAGCCGATGTTCAGGCCGCTGTCGACCGGGCGCAGGTCGTTTTGCGGCTGATGCGCGAGCAGGGTTATATCACCGCAGAGCAAGCCTCTGTGGATGTCGATACAGTCGAGCTGAAACAGCAATCGGGTCAGAATTCGGTCCGCTACTTCACCGACTGGGCTCTGCCACAGCTTGATATTCTGCTGCCCGAAACCTTTGCCCCAATCGAGGTCTGGACGACATTGGATGTCGGGATGCAGCGCGCCGCCACCGCTTCTATTGATGCCAACACGCCGAGCGGTTCCCAAGGCGCGCTTGTCAGTCTGGACCGCGATGGCGCTATTTTGGCACTGGTTGGCGGGACCGATTACGTCGAAACAAATTTCAATCGTGCGACCAGTGCGCTGCGACAGCCGGGTTCTTCGTGGAAGCTGTTTGTCTATCTTGCTGCTTTGGAAGCGGGATACACGCCCGAAGACCGCGTGGTTGATACGCCTGTCACAATCGATGGATGGAGCCCGCGCAACGCCAATGGCCGCAATGTCGGTGAAACCAGTTTGCGGACGTCATTCGCCTATTCGATCAACACAGTTGCAGCGCAATTGGGCAATGAAGTCGGTTTTGGCACGGTCGCGTCTATGGCGCGGCGTTTTGGTGTCAGCTCGCCTATCTCGACATACCCTTCGATGGTGCTTGGGTCTTCCGAAGTGCGATTGATCGAAATGACCCGCGCGTTTGCTGCGATTTCGGCCCGTGGCAATTCGGTAGAGCCATACGGTATCACCAAAGTAACCACTGCGGGCGGTGACCTTTTGTATGAGCGCAAGAAGCCGCGCGATGTCGCTTTGGTGCCCGACTATGTTGTCGCCGGCATGACTGATCTGTTGCAGACGGCTGTGCAAACGGGAACCGGTCGGTCAGCGCAAATCGGGAGACCAGTGGCGGGCAAAACCGGCACAACCAGTTCCAACAAAGATGGTTGGTTCGTGGGCTTCTCCTCCGGCATTACGACCGGTGTATGGATGGGCCGAGATGATGCAAAAGCAGTCCCCGGATTACAAGGTGGCCGCGCCCCGGCTCAAGCCTTCGCCGCCTATATGCGCTATGCCGTGAAGGACCGTGCCGTTGAGGAATTCGATACCGAACTCGATCTGCCCGAATGGCGTCTTGAGCCAGATGATGAATACCTTTTCGGAGACCCGGATGATTATTACTTCATCGATGAACAAGGTAATCTGGTCGAGCCGGGCCGGCGGGATCCGTCAGACACTCCGTTTGACGTAGAAGGCGAAGGAACACCTCAGAACAGAGATTCTCGTCTGCCATCTGTTGAGCCTCCGCCTGCCGTGAGCGAAGATTTTCTCGAGAGGGCAACGGGCGGGGCCTTGCCGCCCGACCCCAACAGCGGTGCAGCGCCCGGGATCCTTCAGCCCAGCCAGCAACGCCAGCCAAGCACTGGACGACCGCCGGGAGGCTCCACCGCCCCCGGACTGTAAATGCAAAAAGGGCGCTGCCGGTCAAACCGCAGCGCCCTTTTTTGTTTCGGCGTCTCGCGTCAGACGCGCTTCGTTGTATTAGCGCAGACGGATCGGCAGGAAACGCGGCGGCTGACCGCGGCGTTGGATACGCAGCAGCACCGCTTCACGGTTTTCCGCTTCGGCGGATGCAATTGCAGCTCGAAGATCTTCGATCGTGCTGACAGCTTTATATTGGGCGGAAAGGATAATGTCGCCGCGCCGGAGCCCTTTGCGACCCGCATCCGAATTCTGATCGACCTGATCAATCACCAGGCCCACTGTGTCTTCATCCACGCGAAGCGCACGAGCGATATCCGGAGTCATCTCAAGCACAGACAGGCCGAGCTTTTCAGCAATGGTCGTATCGGTTTCGTCCGGGTTCATCGGTTCTTCTGAATCCGGATCAAAAGTTTGCTGTTGCTGGATCAGCTGATCTTCGCTGGGACGTTTGCCTAGGACAGCCGTGACCGCCATGGATTTCCCGTCACGCAGTAGCTCAATTGGAACCTGCGCGCCCGGTGCCAGATTGGCAACGAGGTAAGATACCGTCTGCTCGCTGGTCACATCCTGCCCGTTGATCTTGGTCACGATGTCGCCTGCACGCAGACCCGCTTTGTCCGCGGCGCTATCGTCCTGGACGTTTTGAATGATCTCGCCGCGATTGCGCGGCAGGCCAAGCGAGTCGGCGAAATCATCGGTAATCGGATTAAGGCCCACACCCAGGAAGCCGCGCTCGATTTCTTGGCCGGCCTTCAGCTGATCGATAATCGGCGCAGCGATCTCCGAAGGGATGGCAAAGCCGATGCCGACACTGCCGCCCGAAGGCGAGAAGATCGCATTGTTGATGCCGATCACGTTGCCTTGCATGTCGAAAAGAGGACCACCAGAATTGCCGCGATTGATGCTGGCATCGGTTTGGATGTACCGGTCATAGGCGCCGCCTTGACCGGTGTTGCGATAGACAGCCGAAACGATACCGCTCGTCACGGTTCCGCCAAGCCCAAATGGATTGCCGATTGCGACAACCCATTCGCCAACGCGGGTGGCGGCAGAATTGCCGAACTTTACGAACGGGAATGTCTTGTTCGCTTTGATCTTCAGCACGGCGAGGTCGGACTGCGCATCGGCGCCGATCAGTTCGGCTTCATATTCGGTCCCGTCAGGCATGGTGACGGTGATCTCTTCCAGCGTCGCCCGGTTGTTTGGTGTGACAACGTGATTGTTGGTCACGACATAACCGTCTGCCGAAATGATGAAACCACTGCCAAGCGACTGCGCCTCGCGCGTTTGCGGCTCTTGCGGTTGTTGCTGTCCGCGGCGGCGATTGAACAGGTCTGCGAACGGTGTGCCCTGAAACGGGTTGCGGCTTTGCACTTCGACACGTTGACGTGTGGCAATGTTCACCACTGCAGGCTGAAGCTGCTCTGTCAGATCTGCGAAGCTCGACGGGGCACCGGCGCGCGGAACCACATTGCTCATCACGCTTGTATCGTTCTGTGCCACCTGAGCGCCCGCAGGGTGCCCGGTGACCAGTGAAACGGCCGCGCCTCCGACCAGGAGAGCGCTCGTCAGTCCATATACATACCGCACGTTCTTCACGTCCTCTTATTCCTTTTTCAGTGCATGAAACGGCCAAGTATCCTGACCGGTTCCAAGCTCGGGCTTATTCCTAACTACGCGTTCCAATTGAGCCCAACGGCACTTAACCGCGATTGAACACATTTGTAGTCGGTAGCATCAGATAAGCCGTTCGTCGGCAAAGCCGTCTAACGTTGCCCGCGGAACTGCCGCAGATATTCGTTCTGAGGCGATAGAATGATCGAGCTTGCTCCGCGACCTTCGCCTTTGGCAAAGCTTTGTTCGTAGCTCTGCATGGCGCGGTAAAAGTCGTAGAAATTGGCATCTTTGCCAAACGCCAGAGCAAAGATACGCGCAGCTTCCGCATCGGCTTCAGCGCGAATGATCCGCGCATCGCGGGTGCCCTGTGCACGAATCGTCCGGGCTTCACGTTCGCGATCCGATTCCATTCGTTGGAAAGCGGATTCCAGCGGACGACCTTCGGGAAGGTCGGTGCGTTTGATCTGCACGTCGATAACCTCGGCACCATACTGGCGCGCTTCACGGTCGATATTGGCGCGCACATTGGCAAGAGCATTGCCGCGTTCGGCGGTCAGCATTGCTGCAAAAGTCCGGCGGCCCAGTTCCTGACGCACGGCCGAATTCAAGATCGGCTCAAGCGCAACGCGAACGCCATCGGTCGTGCCCGCACGTTCAACCATGCGGATCGGATCGACAATGCGGAAGCGCGCATAGGCGTTGACCAGCAAACGCTGCTGATCGTTTGACAGCACTTCTTCATCTGTCATTTCCAGATCGAGCACGCGCTTTTCTACGACGCGCAATGTGTCGATAAACGGAATGCGCAGATACGGTCCTGCGCCCCAGTCGCTGCCGGGGCGATTTGCAACATAGACCGGCTCACCCGTTCGGATGACCACGACCTGTTCTTCTTCATTGACAACATAGACGCTCATCAATGTGCCCACGATGACAAGGGCAATGGCGATGATTATCCAGCGATAACTATTCCAGAGAGCTTCCATGATTATTGCCCCTGCTCGGTTGGTTGTGCCTGCGCGGTGATGGGTGCGGGCGGTGTGGCCCGGCGGCGCAATTCAGGCAGCGGCAGGTACGGTGTGACCCCTTCTGCCTCGACAATAGTCTTGTCTGTCTGCGCTAGCACACGCTCCATTGTCTCGTAATAAAGACGTTGGCGCGTGACCCCCGGCGCAAGCCGATATTGTTCGTAGACTTTTTCAAACGCTTCGGCCTCACCTTCCGCGCCTGCAATGGTCTGCTGCGCGTAACCACGCGCCAGGTTGCGGGCGGCGTCGGCGTTTTGTTCTGCAACCGAAACGTCCCGGAACGCGTCAACGACTTCGCTTGGCGGGTCGGCCTTGGCGATTTCGACACCTACCACCTGGATCCCCGCGCGATATGCGTCGAGAGTTTCCTGCATCCGTTCGCGCACGGCCAGCTGGATTTCAGCGCGGCCTGCGCCGGTAAAGGTGGCGTCCAGCGTTTTTTCCGCAACCGACGCGCGCATGGCGGCTTCGGCGACTTCGTTAACTGTTTCGATCGGCTCAGCCAGCTGGAATTTGAAATCCGCCAGATTGTTGATGCGCCAGCGGACGATGTAACTGAGATCGACGAGGTTCTGATCGCCGGTCAGGATCAGTTTCGCGCTTTCGCCTGACGACGGGATATTCACCGCACGAACGCCTTCGACGTCCTCGATATCAACCGTTTCGATTGGGTAAGGGAACGTGAAGTGAAGGCCTGAATCAAGCGTGCGGCTGTAACTGCCGAGAGTTTTGACAATCGCTTTTTCTTTTGGCTCGACCAGATGCAAACTCGTCAACGCGAGGCCAATCAGAACGACGCCGCCGATAATGACCGGCAGCCAGCTGCCTCCACCTGGGCGCTCTGGCATACGAAAGTTTGGACCGCCGCCGCTGCCACCGCGGTTTGGACCTTCCGGCCCGCGATTCTTGAAGATATCCTCGATGCTGGCGGAACGGCGTTTGCCGTCGCCCGAGCCTCCTCCCGGAAGCCAAGGGTTGCGGGGGCCATCCTGACCGCTCCCGCCCGGCTTGTCTCCAGAAGACGATTCGCCATCGCCATTCTTGCCCGGACCGCCCCAGGGATTCTTTCCAGCCATGGCAAGTCCTTGTGCGGACGATCCAAAGCGCTCTTTCAACCGATTAAAAATCTGCATAACTCCCTTATAGGAACGCATTCTGGCGAAAAACAGGGGTTAGGCAGTGATTTTGATGTTAAAGGCCTTTTGCAATGACAAAAGCTGAAACTCCAGAAGCGATTGACGCGCGGTTGCGCGCCGCAATGCCTGATAACATCGAACGACGTGTGCAGTCTGCACGGCTCGCCAATGGGCGTGCGATTATCGTCGCGGATGCCGGGGATATGCGGCCTGAAGAACGCGAAGTGCTCGAGGTGGCCTATCGCAACGCTCTGAAAAATATCGACGGCATCGAAGAGGTGCGTGTCGCGTTGGTCGCTGATCGCAAGCGGACGCGCATTATTGCAATCGGTTCGGGCAAAGGCGGTGTCGGCAAATCCACTCTGACCACCAATCTCGCTGTGGCGCTGGCCCGCCTTGGGCACAAGGTCGGCGTGATTGACGGCGATATCTACGGTCCGTCTCAGCCCAAATTGCTCGCAACCGAAGGCCAGAAACCCGAAGCCCGCGGCGATAAACTTGTCGCGCTGCAAAGTCCCCACGGGGTTAAAGTTCTGTCGATGGGGCATATAGTTGCGCCGGGCAAAGCGCTCGCTTGGCGCGGGCCAATGGCCGGCAAAGCTCTCGGGCAATTGGTAGACGCGGATTGGGGCGATACCGATCTGCTGCTTATCGATCTGCCTCCGGGCACGGGCGATGTGCAGCTTTCGATGATGGCCGATAGCAAGCCCGATGGAGCGGTGCTGGTGTCTACCCCGCAAGACCTCGCTCTTATTGATGCAGCGCGCGCAGGACAATTGTTTGAACAGGGCGAGGTTCCGATTATCGGGCTGGTCGAGAACATGGCCGGATATGAATGCCCGCATTGCGGAGAGATGAGCGATCCGTTCGGCCAGGGCGGCGTCGAAAAATTCGCGACTGCGCTTGAGATCCCGTTCCTTGGGCGGGTGCCTTTAAGACTGGAAACGCGCATCAGCGGCGACTCAGGCAAACCGCCGGCGGCCTCTGATGGCGAAGGCGCAGTGCCTTTTAATGCCATCGCTCAGCGCATTGCCGCATGGGTGAACGGCGAGGAATACTGAGCCCATGCAGATCACGCGGCGGGGATTGATAACAGGGGCTGCCGCTGGCGGCGGCTTGTTGGTAGCATGGTATCTGATGCCGCGCTCCTATCCCAGTCCGCTTACCCCGGCGCGCGGCGAACATGTCTTTGATGCGTGGCTGAAAATCGCAGAGGACGGGGTGATAACAGTCGCCGTTCCGCAATTGGAAATGGGGCAAGGCATCACAACGTTGCTGCCGCAAATCATCGCTCAGGAACTGGGTGCGGACTGGCGCCAGATCGCGATCGAGCCTGCGCCGATTTCAGGTGCCTATCCCAACATCCCCCTCGCACGAAAGTGGATGGCGCTGTGGGATCCGTTTGCAGCGGGTTTGAGCGATATGACAGACACGATGCAAACTGAACGTTTTGCGCGTTCTGCCCGTTTTTCTGCGACCGCTGAAGGCACCGCGATTGCGGCCTATGAAGAGCCATGCAGGCAAGCTGCCGCGGCTGCGCGGGCTGTTCTTGCGCAGGAGGCGGCCTCGCGGTGGGATGCATCATGGGAAGAATGTGTAGTCGCAAACGGTATTGTCTCACTTGGTGAAAAGAGCGCCACTTTCGGAGAACTCGCTGCCGGTGCGGCGACGCGCGACCCGCCCGATCCGCCGCCCTTGCGCCCGGAAACGCCGGCACTGCGGCCCGCTCCTACGTCCGCTTACGCTGATACCCTGCCTGACTACCCCCGGATTGATTTGCCATCAAAAGTCGATGGATCATACCAGTTTGCAGGAGACATCCGATTGCCAGGCATGGTTTTCGCTGCAATCCGGCATGGCCCGAATGATGGTGCTGAACTGACAGGTTTCGATGCAACAGGTGCCGATGGAATCGCCGGAATTGTAGGCGCGGTAAAATCAAAGAAATGGCTGGCTGTCGCGGCTACCACTTGGTGGAGCGCCGAAAAGGCAATCGACGCGATGAAGCCGCAATTCAAGGCGGCGTTTCCCGTTTCAAGTGACGAAATTGCCGAGCGTTTGAATGCCGCAGTAGACAGCGGCGGTTCGTTTCGTATCGCAGAAACCGGTTTTGGCGAGGGCGCGATGACGCGGGTTGATCTGGCGCGGCGCTATGAGATCGAACCTGCGCCCGCGGCCCCGTTGGAAACTGCAACTGCCGCCGCACGCTATCAGGATGGCCAATTGGAATTGTGGATTGCCAGTCAAGCTCCGGAACAGGCCCGCATGGCAGCGGCAGCTGCGATTGGCATCGCGCCGGAGAATGTGGCGCTCTATCCGATCCCGGCCGGGGGCAGCTTTGATGCACGGCTTGAACATGATCACGCAGTTGAAATTGCGGTAATTGCCAAAGAATTGGGCCGACCAGTGCAACTGACCTGGTCGCGCAGGGACGAAATGGTCATGGCGCGGCCCCGCAGCCCTGCCTATGTTCTGATGGGTGCGCAATTGTCCGATGCCGGCGGGGGCAATGTTGATGCGATGCGGGTTCGCATTGCCTGCCCGCCTGTGATGCATGAATTTGGGGAGCGTTTTTTCGGCAATCTTACGCCTTCAGCCGCCATTCGCGAAAGCACTGGAAAAAAGGACGCGCTCGCCTGCGAGGGTGCTGTTCCGGCCTACCGTTTACCAAGCATGGTGGTGGATCATATCCCGACCGAAATCGGCCTGCCTGTCGGCCGGGTCCGGGGAAACGCGAACACCTACACAGCCTTCGCAATCGAAAGTTTTGTCGATGAGATTGCGCGGGAGTCCGACCGTGAACCCCTGTCTTACAGAATGTCGATGTTGGGGGATGACATCCGTTTGGCGGCGTGTCTTCAGCTCGCGGCGAAAATGGCGGATTGGGGCGGAGGTATCGATCAAAGCGGCCAAGGTCTTGCCTGTTACCGAATTGGCGATCCTGCCACAGGTGGGCGCATCGCATGTGTCGCCACGGCGCGTCAGGGCGAAGGCGGCGTGCGGGTAGAGCGGTTGTCTGTCGCGGTGGATATTGGCCGGGTCATCAATCCGGATATTGCACGGCAGCAGATCGAAGGGGGCTTGATCTTCGGGATCGGTACTGCGCTGGGCAATGCGATCCCATTTCGGGCTGGTCTGCCCGAAAGTTTCGATTACGCTGATCTGGGCTTGCCGATGCTGGCCGATTGCCCCGAAATCGACGTTCAATTCATCGCCAGCGCGGCGGCACCTGCCGATCCTGGGGAATTGGGTGCGGTTATCGCGCCCCCTGCCATTGCCAATGCATTGTTTTCGGCCACAGGCTTGCGATTGCGGCGACTGCCCCTACTTTCAGGCGGGATCTAAACTTTGCTGTTCTCGTTCGCGAGACAACGAAATAAAATGCGAAGGATATAGAACGCCTCTGAGGCGTTATCCCCCTTATGACCTGGCAACCCCAACGCCTCCCTAATGACCACCCGCCCGTAAAAAGCGGGACAATCGGCGTTTTGCTGGTCAATCTTGGCACGCCTGATGGCCCCGATCCCAAATCGGTGAAGAAATACCTCAAACAGTTTCTTTCCGATCCACGCGTGATCGAAATTCCGAAAATCGCTTGGCAACCGATCTTGCGCGGGATCATTTTGAACACGCGCCCTAAGAAAAGCAGCGAAGCCTATACCAAAATCTGGACTGACCGTGGATCGCCGCTGGCGGATATCACGGCGAGCCAGGCAGAGGCGATTGCCGGTGATCTGGGTGAAAATGTCATTGTCGATTATGCGATGCGCTATGGCTCGCCCTCGATAGAGCAACGCCTTGGCGAGCTGACGGCGAAAGGCTGTGACCGCATTTTGATCGCGCCAATGTATCCACAATATTGCGCCGCGACGACAGCAACGGTTTTTGACGAAGTGGCGCGTGTTTTGGGTGAAATGCGCTGGCAACCCGCGCTTCGTTTCGTACCGCCATATCATGATGATGAGGCCTACATTACCGCGCTTGCCGATGATTTGTCGCGCCAGATTGCGATGCTTTCCTTCAAACCCGAGGTGATGCTGTTGAGTTTTCACGGCATGCCCGAGCGGACGCTGGAAAAAGGCGATCCGTATCACTGTCATTGTCATAAAACTGCGCGTCTTGTGCGAGAACAGCTTGAAGTAAGGCCCGAGTTTTCAGGCGTACGTTTTGAAACGACGTTCCAATCCCGTTTTGGACCTGCACAATGGCTTGAACCGGCGACCGATGACACATTGATTGCCGAGGGCGAAAAGGGCACGAAACGATTGGTCGTTGCAGCGCCGGGCTTTGCCGCTGACTGCGTAGAGACATTGGAAGAGCTTGCTTTGGAAGGGCGCGATGAATTCGTTGAGGCAGGCGGCGAGGATTATGCCGTGCTGGATTGCCTGAATGTTTCGCAAAGCGGCATTCAGATGCTCGATACGATGATACGGCGAGAGCTATCCGGCTGGATTTGATTTGCGTAGTTACTGACGTCAAGGTAAGTAGCAAATCAGTACCTATTTCGAGCACCAAAAGGGAATCCGTAACCGATGGCAACTTTGGCAGAAACACCCGATCAAGCGTTTGCTGAACGAAAATCGCCAACCCATTGGTCTGAAGGTCGTCTGACTGAAGCTGATTTGGCGCATATCCCAGGCGAAGCCGGTTGGCCAATGGTTGGCAACACGTTTCGCATGCTCGCCGATCCGCATGGTTTTGCCCGGCGAATGCTCGACACCTATGGCAAGGTTTATAAAAATCGCGCCTTTGGTGGCTGGCAAGTCGCGCTGATCGGGGCTGAAGCCAATGAGCTTTTGCTGTTTAACAAAGACAAGATTTTTTCCAGTGAGCAGGGTTGGGGACCGATCCTTGATCAATTATTTCCGCGCGGATTGATGTTGATGGATTTCGACCATCACCGGATTGACCGGCGAGCGCTTTCTATTGCGTTCAAACCGGAACCCATGCGTCATTACTCAGGTGCGCTGAACAGCGGAATAGCGCGGGAAGTCGCCAGCTGGGAAGGCCCGATGCAATTCTATCCTGCGATCAAAAAGCTCACGCTCGATCTCGCGGCAGACAGCTTCATCGGCATTCCATGGGGGCCAGAAGCCGACAAAATAAATGTCGCCTTTGTCGATATGGTGCAGGCCTCCGTCGCGCCGGTTCGCAGCCCGCTGCCTTTTACCAAGATGAAAAAAGGCGTCGATGGCCGGGCATATTTGATCGAATACTTCACCAAAGAAACCCATCGCCGCCGCGCCGAAGGCGGGGGGCAGGATATGTTCAGCCAGTTTGCCACCGCGACTCGTGATGATGGATCACTGTTGCCGGTTGACGAAGTGGTCGACCATATGAATTTCTTGATGATGGCGGCACACGACACGATCACGTCGAGCGCAACCTCGCTTATCTATCATCTCGCGACCAATCCTGTGTGGCAGGAGAAACTGCGCGAGGAAATCTTTGCAGTGACCGGTGGTCCTGACGGTTCAGGCACACCGAGGGCGCTTGATTATGCCGATCTGGGCAAGCTTGAGCTGACGGAAATGGCGTTCAAGGAATCGCTTCGGATGGTGCCGCCGGTGCCTTCGATGCCTCGCCGTGCGCTTAAGCAATTCGAATTCGATGGCTACACCATTCCGCAGGGCACCATGGTGGGCATAAATGTATATTGGACGCACCATTCAGAGGAATATTGGGACAATCCATTCACCTTTGACCCGATGCGTTTCACGCCAGAGAATGTGAAAGCGCGGCATAAATACGCATGGGTACCATTCGGCGGCGGCGCACATATGTGCCTCGGGCTGCATTTTGCCTATATGCAAGTGAAAGTTCTGCTGGCGCAAATACTGCAGCGTTACCGCATCGAAGCAGCGCCAGGTTACGCGCCCGATTGGCAGGAATGGCCAATTCCTCAGCCCAAAGACGGGTTGAAAATCGAATTCAAAAGAATCTGAAAATCCCTACCACTATAAATCCCAAGGCTTAGAAAACTAAGCCTCTAGAAATCCCAAGCGATTCCTTCGCGTTCCCAGTCGCCATAGCGTGTGGGCGACAGTTCGCGCGGTTCATCCTTTAGCGGGTCTACCGCCTTGGGCTGCGGCGGTGGATCATTTGTCCAATGCGCAGGTTTCTTGAAATTCTTCGCGGCGTGTGATTTTTGTTTGGTCATGTCGGATCATCAACGCGCGGGCTGGCGCTTGGTTTCAATATCTCTATGAGCATCGCACATGCCCACTGCACCAGGATTCCCCGCGCGCCGCGCTGCGCTTAAATCGCTCGACGCTGTCATGCGCCGCGGCGAAACACTCGAACAGGCCGAGGCCGCTGCGCTTAAGGGCGTTGATGGTCCAGCTGACCGCGCTTTGGCGCGCGCCATTATCGGCGAAAGTTTGCGCTGGCTGACCGATCTTGATCTGTTGATCGACAGCGCGACCAAAAAACGCCTGCCCGATGATGCAAAGCCGCGCAGTGTGCTGCGGTTGATGCTGGCGCAGGCATTGCGCCTCGGTACGCCGCCCCATGCTGTCATCGCGACATGCCTGCCGCTGCTCACCGGTGGTCCGCGCAGGCTGGCACACGGGGTTTTCTCGACCCTTATGAAGCGCGAAGTCACGCTGCCCGATGTTCCGACATTAAGCGATGCTGTGCTTACCCGCTGGGGCAACCGGGCTGAAACGATTGCGCCGGGTCTGATCGATCCGCCCGAAGTTGATCTGGCGCTGAAAAACGCTGAAGAGACCGAAGCGCGCGCGCTCGAAATGGGCGGGATTAGCCTGGCTGACGGTCACATCCGCCTGCCGCGCGGAACGCCGATTGAGAAGATGCCGGGCTTTGCCGAAGGCGCATGGTGGGTGCAAGATCTTGCTGCGCAGCTTCCCCCTCGCTTGCTTGGCAATGGCGAAGGAAAACGCGCGCTTGATCTTTGCGCTGCGCCGGGCGGAAAAACGCTGTCGCTGGCCGCGCGGGGCTGGAACGTGACCGCGCTGGACATTAGCGGCAAACGGTTGGAGATGCTGCGCGAAAATCTGAAACGCACGCATATCGAAGCCGAAGTGGTGAAGGCCGATGCGCTCACCTATCACCCTGCCAAACAGTTCGATGCCATCCTTCTGGATGCACCGTGTACCGCGACCGGCACGTGCCGCCGTCACCCTGATGTGCTGCACCGGATCGGGCCGCGTGCTATTGGCGAGATGACGGAAATCCAGCAATCGCTGATCCACCAAGCGGTCAGCTGGCTCCCCAGCGGCGCAACCTTTGTTTACGCGGTCTGCTCGCTCGAATTCGAAGAGGGCGAAGATCAGGCGCGCTGGATCGACGAAACATTTGATCTCGAACCGGTGCCGATCACCGCCGAGGAACTGCCCGCAGGATTACAGCCCACAAAAGAGGGCTGGCTCCGCACTCATCCCGGTATGCTTGCCGAAGCGGGCGGTCTGGACGGGTTCTTTATCGGGCGTTGGCGTAAATTGTGAGGTATCGAGGCTGCGGACAGCGTTAAGATCGCATTGATTTTTTGCGATTAAACCGAATTTGATGGACGTACGCTTTCAATCTACATCCGCATCTGATCCGATCGATTGGGCAGAGAAATTTGCCAGTCTCGGGACATTCGATCTGGTGTTGCTGGCTTGCTTGCTTGCCGCGGCGATCTATTTTGCCTTTGAAGGCTTTTTTAGCGATTTCACATCGAGCGAAATGACGTATTCGTCAGGTCGTGTAGTCTCGGAAGACAGCGGTTTCGGCGAGGATTTTAAGCGTTATACAGTCGAGTTCACCACGGTAAGTGGAGAATTGCAGCTGATCAAAAAGGTCAGCCACCCTCTTCGCAGTCTGAGTGTCGGTGAGCCGGTTTCAGTGCGATACCCTGTCGCAGCACCCGAGAAAGGCGAGGTGCGCTTCTCCATGGCTTCCTCTGGCCTAATGAAGATTACTCAGGTCGGGGGAATGTTGTTCCTTGCCTACATCATCCTTAAAAACGCCTGAGCAATCAGGTCTTTACATATTTCTGAAAGCTCTTGCGCAGCTTCATGATCTTTGGCGGGATCACGGCGAGACAATAGGGATTGCGTTGGCCTTCGCCTTCCCAATATTCCTGATGGTAATCTTCTGCCGGATACCATTCCTTGCCTTGTGCGCCGCCATCTAATCCTTCGATTGTGGTCACGGCCATTTTGCCGTTTTCTGCATTCCAGCGACCAATCGCGGCTTCGGCTTCCTCACCTTGTTCGGCGGAAAGCGGGAATATCGCGGAGCGGTATTGGGTGCCGACATCGCCGCCCTGACGGTTCAGCTGGGTTGGATCATGTGTCCCGAGAAATACGTCATAAATTTCTGGCAAAGTGATCTGCTCGGGGTCGAAGGTTACGCGGATGCCCTCGGCATGGCCGGTCGTTCCGGTGCAAACCTCTTTATAAGTCGGGTTCGGTTTTTCGCCGCCGATATAGCCGCTTTCCACGTCAGTCACGCCGATCACGTCTTTGAACACCGCTTCGGTGCACCAAAAGCACCCGCCTGCAATGATTGCCTGTTCCATGTTTTCGATCTCCTGTTCGATGGAGGACATAAGATCACGTATCGGATTTGCCAGCCCTTCTACCCTTCGGCTTGTCATATCCGCGCTTCTGCGTCAGGAGTGCGGGTCACATTGTTTCAGATGAGAGGACCCCTATCCATGAAACCACTTTATCACGCATCATTCGCTGCCATTGCCGGTGCCGCTCTTGCTGTCACGGCCCCTGCGCTGGCTGATGATCACGCCGCTGCGCCCGCGATTGAAGACGTTTTGGCGGCCGAAACGCGCGCCAATGACCAACCGCGCGATCAATTTCGCAATCCGGCTGAAACGCTCGCATTTTTTCAGATTGAACCGACAATGACAGTTGCGGAATACGGGCCAGGAGGTGGGTGGTATACCCGCGTTCTCGCGCCTTATTTGATGCCTGCTGGTAAATATGTCGCTTTTAATCAGGACAGCGATGGCCGCCAATATCGCAACCGCGCTCAGGAAGCGCGCGCCAAAGGCTGGACCGAAGCATTCAAAAGCGGCCTTGCCGAAGCGATGGGCGTTAAGCCGGATGACGTGACCGCGTTTGAAGCGGACGAAATGCCTGATGAGATGGCTGGCACAGTTGACCGTGTGGTTATCTTTCGTTCGATGCACGGCCTGAATATTGGCAACAATGCCGATGATATCTTGAAAGCCGCACGCCGGATGTTGAAAGATGATGGTATGGTCGGCGTGGTTCAGCACCGCGCGCCGGACGGTGCCAGCTACGATGAATATGGCGCGCAGCAGCGCGGATATATGCGCCAGCAGGATGTCGTGGCTATTTTCGCAGCCAACGGTTTTGAGCTTGCCGGGACAAGCGAAATCAATGCCAACCCCAAGGACCCCGCGAATTGGGAGCGCGGCGTTTGGACATTGCCGCCGGTGCTCGCAACCGGCCAGGATGATCCCAAGCGCGACGAATATCTCGCGATTGGCGAGAGTGACCGGATGACTCTGCTGTTCAAGAAAGCAGACTAAGTTTAGAGGGCGGCGGCATGAACACTCTGACTGTCGCCGCCCTGCAGCTTGCGCTGAATCTCGAACACGATACGGCGAACATCGCCGCGGTTGGCGCGCTGGTCGAACAGGCCGCGGCGAAAGGCGCAAAAGTTGTCCTGCCGCCGGAGCTGTTTTCCGGACCGTATTTTTGCCGTGTCGAAGACGAAGCGTTATTTGCGCTGGCACGTCCGACTGCCGAACACCCCAGCGTCATAGCGATGCAGGCGCTCGCCGCGCGGTTGAAAGTGACAATCCCGACCAGTTTCTTTGAGCGTGACGGGCATCATTATTACAACACACTGGCGATGATCGGACCCGACGGCGCGATCATGGGCACATACCGGAAAAGCCACATTCCCGATGGGCCGGGATATGAAGAAAAATTCTATTTCCGGCCGGGCAATGATGGTTTCAAAGTGTGGGACGTACCCGGCGACAACGGTCAAACTGTTCGGATCGGTGTCGGCATTTGCTGGGATCAATGGTACCCCGAGTGCGCGCGCGTTATGGCACTTAGAGGGGCAGAAATGCTGCTGTATCCCACGGCAATCGGATCAGAACCTTATGACGCAGATCTCGACACCAGCCGGATGTGGCGGCGCGCCATGATTGGCCATGCTGTTTCAAACTGTATGCCCGTGATCGCTAGCAACCGGATCGGCGTCGAAGGGGCAGAGGGCGAGCAGAGTTTTTACGGCCACTCTTTCATCTGTGACGAATGGGGCGACATGCGAGAGGAATTCGGCGCGAGCGAGGAAGGCATTTTGGTCGCGACACTCGATCTCGCCTCTGCGGCAAAGCACCGGGCGGGCATGGGTTTCTTCCGTGATCGCCGGCCGCAACTCTATGGCCGGATTGCAGAAGACATTTGAGCAGCCGCTATCTGATCGCGCTTGGTTCCAACCGCAGGCACCACGCCTATGGCCGCCCCCGCGATGTGGTGCGCGCGGCGATGGAAGAATTGTCGGCGCTGGGCACGGTGCTCAAGAGATCAGAAATTTTCCGCACTCCGCCCATGGGCGCAGCGCAGCGGCGGTTCGCCAATGCTGCGGCCGTTCTGGAAAGTGAATATGATCCCATGGCTTTGCTGGCCGCAGCAAAACGGATGGAGCGTGAGTTTGGACGCAGGCGGGGCCGGCGCTGGGGCGACCGGGTGCTTGATGTCGATATCGTGCTGTGGAGTGGCGGCGTCTGGAGCGGCAGCGCCCTTGAAATTCCGCATCAGGATTATCGTCATCGCGACTTTGTGCTCATCCCTGCAAATCGCATTGCCGCCGACTGGCGCGATCCGATTGGTGGTCTGAGCATACGCCAGCTCGCAGCGCGGATCTGAACTGCATCAGACACCAAAAACGCCCGGATGCGCATGGGCGCCCGGGCGTTTTTCGATTTTCTATTGGGCGGGCTTATGCCGCAGCAACAGCGCCTTTGATCTTGCGGCGGCGGCGACCAAAGCCGAGCGCTGCAAGAGCAAGAGCGAGCAGTCCAACTATACCAGGTGCCGGAACATCGACGACGCGGTAATCAGCGATGCCGCGAACATAATCGCCCGCGATCACCGGATCGCCCCACCATGACCAAAGGTTGATCGCACCAGTCGAAGTGGTTTTCATCATCCATGGGTGAAAACTTGTGCCGTTCTGTGTTGTGGGATCATAATCAACGCCGTTGATGGTGCGAAATCCCGTCATGTCAGTCAATGTGAAAGAGAAGCTCGGCGAAGCACCGCCTTCGAAACTGGCAAACTCTGCGCTGTTAAAGCTGACATTGATATCATCTCCGACCCAGCTGCCCGTTTGGGCTTCGGTGTCGATGGTAAGGATATCGCCATCATTCATTTCATATTCGAAAATTGCTGCCGATGCGGGCGCAGCAGCAGCCATCGTGCCGGCTGCCAGTGCAATCGCTGCAGTTTTGTAAAGCTTGGTCATTGTCATTCCCCGATCGTCTAGGTCTCATTTTCTGTCCGATACGAGCCGACCTACCGGCAAGCTCCCGTCGGGAAGAGTTAAGCAATGGCCATGCCAAACAGCTGAAAACCCAGTAAAACCGCGTAAGTTAACGGTTAACGCCTATCTGGGCTTTGTCAGTTATGTAAGAATTCCTGACGGTTAATGGGCAGGAACGGGCTGTTAAGCATCTTGGATTATACGCCACGCCCATGATCAAAAACCGGCCATCCTTCGTTCGCACATTGTTTCCCGCTGCCGCGCTTGCTTTGGCTGCGAGCACGTTTTTGACGGGATGCGACACAGTACCTGCCGATCCGATCGCGGCGGCGCATGCAGCATTGGCAGACGGGGCACCGCGCATCGCGCTCGAACACGTCAACACTGCTTTGAAACAAGACCCTGGCAATTCAGATTTGCGACTGTTCGCTGGTGATCTGGCGATTGCGCTCGGAAATGCCGATCGCGCTGTTACCGAGTATGAGGCTGTTGTGCGCGGCCCGAATGCGAATAGCCTCGCCAAAGCAAAACTTGCTGAGGCTTATTTGCTGGGCAACTATACGGGCGCTGCCGATGATGCGTTGGAGGCGCTCGAATTTGATGTCCCGATGGCCTATACGGCAGCGATCGGTATCGCGATGGCAAAAGGCGATTTGCCGGCCGCCTCACGGCAGCTTGACGAAGGCCTCGCCAAATTCCCTGATGATCCACGCCTTGTTACGATCGCGGCGGAGCGGCTGCTCGCGGGGGCCCGCACGAAAGCGGCGCTCGAACGGCTTACACCGGTCCTGTCCGTAACGCCGACTGTGCCTCAGGCGCACTTGCTTGCAGGACAGATCGCGCTGTCCAATCGCCGGCTTGATGACGCCAAACAGCATTTCGACACTGTTCTGAAAGTGAACCCGGCACAGCAGACGGCAATGCTCGGCTTGGCCGCCATCGCAAGGGATCGCGGCGATAATGATACCGCGGCGGCATGGATTCAGAAAACCGGCGGCAGCGATACGACGCACCCGATTGGCGTTCTGTTCCTTGCTCAAATGTCATTTAATGACGGTGATCCACAGCGGGCATTTGAATTGATCGAAACGGTCCCGCCTGCCGTTTCTTCCGAGCCTGCCTTTGCACGGTTGCGCGGGTTTATCGATGCGGCACGCGGACAGCATGGCGCCGCGATTGTCGCGCTGGAAGAATATGCCGAGGATCACCCTAGCGACCTGATGGCTCAACGTGTGCTGGCCAACAGTTATGCGGAGCAGGGCGAATTTAAGAATGGCTGGAAAACCATTGCTCCGGTGGTCGATCATCCGCAGGCTGATGGTGGCCTGTTGCTGCTCGCATTGCGATTGGCGGAGAAAACCGGCCCAAGCGAATCTTCCAAAGTTCGCAAATTGATCGCAAAACACGGTGCTGCGCCCAATCTGTCCGAAACAATGCTGGCGGCTGGCAAGGCGATTCGGGCAGGCGATTGGCAAACAGCCGATTCGATTTACGCGCCGCTTGTCTCTGGCCGAGGCAAGAATGATCCCGCATTGCTTAACAATGCAGCGGCGGTAAAATCGCAGCTGGGAGATTATGATGCGGCCATCATCCTCGCCCGGCGCGCGCTGAAGCAGGCGCCGCAAAGTGCGCAAATACTCGACACTTTGGGTTGGGCTCTATGGCAGCAAGGCAGCGCCAAAGCAGAAGCGCGTCAATTGTTGACCAAAGCCCGCGAGGCTGCGCCGAGCAACCGAGAAATTGTCGCACATTGGACCGCCGCACACTCTGACAGTTAGGCGACATGAAAATTTCGTTGATCTTATTGCCTTGTAACGCTTGACCCGTGGCTACGCCCTGACTAGGTGGGCGCTCCGATTGACGCAGAGTTCTGCGTCAAGCATGCATTGCGCCGCAGCGCAGCAGCAACCCTTTGGGGGCCCTTAGCTCAGTCGGTAGAGCAACTGACTTTTAATCAGTAGGTCGCTGGTTCGAACCCAGCAGGGCTCACCATTTTCTCGATCGTTAAAAAAGGGATCAACCGGATCGGATTTTGTCCGATTCCAGGTGGTATCCGGTGCTGATGCCTACTCTGTACAAAGTTTTGCGGCCTCTGAGGAGTGATCGCCGATATCGATCCTCTCCAGCCGCGCAATTTGAAGTGCGGCTGGTAACCACAGCAATGTTTGGGTTGTCAGGGAAGTCCGGTTGTTTCTAAAGCATTTATCTAGCTTGTTAGAATTGATCAATTTGAAGCTATAACCCCTGAACCGCGCACTAACTGTCGGTATTTGCGCGACACCACCGGCTTTGTGCCAATGTGTATTGGAATAATGCGCTGTTGGCGGATCATTCGCGATATCGCTTGCCAAGTCATAAAACTTGCAGATAGGTAGCGCTACCATAAATGGGCGCGTACGGCGATGATCGACGCGTTTGGGAGGGCGAGATGGATCAACAACAAAGTGCTAATATGGCGCTGATCACGGCGATTGTCGCTGTGGCGACGCTGGGCGGGTTTCTGTTCGGATTTGATAGCGGGGTAATCAATGGCACCGTTGATGGGCTGCGCATCGCGTTTGATTCGGACGATGTTGGAACCGGTTTTAACGTTGCCTCGATGCTGCTCGGCTGTGCAGTTGGTGCGTTTTTGGCAGGGCGTCTGGCGGACATTCTTGGCCGGAAGCGCACGCTGTTATTGGCGGCGCTGTTCTTTATCGTAAGTGCATACGGTTCGGGCATTGCTGGCTCGTCTGCCGAGTTCGTAGTCTACCGCGTTATTGGCGGCTTGGCCGTCGGGGCTGCAAGCGTTCTGGCACCAGCCTACATCAGTGAAGTAACGCCTGCCCATTTGCGCGGGCGTTTGTCTAGCCTGCAACAGATCATGATTATTATCGGTCTGACGGTGGCGTTCCTTTCCAATTATTTGCTCGCAGAGTTTGCAGGTGCATCAACCAACGCGCTGTGGATGGGGTTTGAGGCATGGCGGTGGATGTTCTGGATGGAACTTATCCCTGCGACAATTTTCTTGGTGGCTTTGTTCTTCATCCCGGAGAGCCCGCGTTACCTTGTTGCAAAGGAGCGCAATGAGGATGCCCAGAAGGTTTTGGGCCGTTTGTTCGGCACCGGATTTGCGGAGCGCAAAGTCGCTGAAATCAAAACATCGATTGCGGCTGATCACGCGCCAAGGCTTTCGGATCTGCTTGATCGCCACAGTGGGAAAATCCGCCCAATTGTATGGACGGGTATCGGGCTGGCAGTGTTCCAGCAACTGGTCGGTATCAATGTTGTTTTCTATTATGGCGCTGTTCTCTGGCAAGCTGTCGGCTTTAGCGAAAGCGACGCGCTGAAAATCAATATCCTGAGCGGGTCGATCTCGATTGCCGCGTGTTTGGCCGCAATTGCATTGATCGATCGGATCGGACGCAAGCCTTTGTTGCTGGTGGGTTCGGTGGGTATGGCGGTCACCTTGGCGGCGATGGCATTTGCTTTTCAAAGCGGTTCAATCGTTGACGGCTCTTTGGTCCTGTCGGACAGTGCCGGTGTGATCGCGCTGGTTTCTGCGAATGCCTATGTGGCGTTCTTCAACTTTAGCTGGGGGCCAGTGATGTGGGTCATGCTTGGTGAGATGTTCCCTAACCAGATCCGGGGATCGGGCTTGGCGGTAAGCGGTTTCGCACAATGGACTGCGAATTTCGGGATCACCATGACATTCCCGATCATGCTCGCATCGATTGGACTAACCGGCGCATACGGATTCTACGCAATCAGTGCCGCGATCTCGGTCTTGTTTGTTTGGAAACTCGTCCATGAAACCAAAGGGCTTGAACTAGAGGACATGAAGGGGTGATCCGCAGGGGCAGTCCAGCATGGTATTCATCGCACGTTTGCGGTTAAGCTGCAGCCGATGAGGACAGATGAGCCTAAGCCTAAGCCAATGCGTGTGGTCGTCCTTGGGGGCGGTACCGCAGGCTGGATGACAGCTGCAGGCTTGGCAAAATTGCTTCCCGGTCTGGCTAACGTCCATCTTATCGAGAGCGAAGATATCGGCATTGTCGGTGTAGGGGAGGCTACGCTTCCCCACATCCGCGGCTTTGTAGAACGGCTAGGGATCGACGAAGCGGCTTTTATGAAAGCCACGCATGCGACGTATAAGCTCGGCATTGATTTCCGCGATTTCGGCAGCATCGGAACCTCTTATATCCATCCCTTTGGCAGTTTTGGGGAAGAGGTGAACGGCGTCGCTTTCCACCACTATTGGCTGGAGCTGCAACGGCAGGGCATGGCGGGGGCAATCGGGGAATATTCTCTGGCTGTACAAGCTGCGCAGGCAAATCGTTTTACTCCGCCGGCACAGGATACCAGCCTCGCTTCGTCATATGGATACGCCTACCAATTCGACGCCACACTTTTTGGACCCTTCATGCGCGATTTCGGAATGGCCAATGGCGTCGATCGTACTGAAGGGCGCGTTACCGAAGTACAGCGTGATAGCGAGACAGGGGATGTGTCGGCGCTGATTATGGAATCTGGCGAGCGGATTGAAGGCGATCTATTCGTTGATTGCTCCGGTTTCCGGTCGCTTTTGCTCGGCGATGCGTTGGATGAAGAATGGGAGGATTGGACTCACTGGTTACCCTGTGACCGTGCCGCAGCCATGCCATGTTCCCACACGTCCGATGAAATTGCGCCCTATACGACGGCAACTGCAATGCCGGCTGGCTGGCGCTGGCGCATTCCTTTGCAACACCGGATCGGCAATGGTTATGTTTTTGCCAGCAGTTTCATTTCAGAAGATGAAGCGTGCAACACAATCGCGAAAGTGGCTGAGGGAACACAGCTGGCGGACCCTAGAGTTCTGCGATTCCGGCCGGGCAGGCGCAAGAAAAGCTGGAGCCACAATGTCATCGGTGTAGGCTTGGCCAGCGGGTTCTTGGAACCATTGGAATCGACGTCGATCTATCTGGCGCAGATGGCGATTACCTATCTGATAGAACTGTTCCCAAGCGGGCGGCAGATCGACCCGCGCGACCGTGATGAATTCAACCGGCTCGTCGATATGGAATATGACCGCGTCCGCGATTTCTTGATCCTCCATTATAACGCGACAACGCGTGACGATTCCGAATTCTGGAACCATGTCCGGACGATGGAATTGCCGGACAGCCTGGCGGGGAAAATGGAGCTGTGGCGCGATGCCGGACGGATAGAGAAATATTCCGATGGCCTGTTTTACGATGCCAGCTGGATCGCGGTATATCTGGGGCAAGGTGTTTTGCCGCAGCACCACGATCCGCGTGCGGCTTTGCCTAAGCCGGAACAGGTCGCGGGCGCGCTGACACAATTGCAGAAGGCGATTGGTGAAATTGTCGTCGGAATGCCAGGTCATACTGACTATCTGAATCAGCAGGCCGCGCGCATGGCAGATCCACTATGAGCGTTCCCCGCGCGCCATTGAAACGTATCGTGGTGGCAGGAGACGGGCAGCTAGGATCGTTGGCGGCTTTGGCTATCAAACAAGCGCTTCCGTTTGCGGAAGTCATCATCATCGGCACGCCGTTCGATAATGGCGCGCTGGCTGACCGTTCGCCCACTGCGCTGCCTTTTACCAATCGGTTTCATGACCGGCTCGGATTACAGGAAGCGGTGTTATTGCTGCGCGCTGGTGGCTGCCACCGGCTGGTTCTGCGCTACATCGGATGGGGCGGTCAGGATAGCGCTGGAACTTTGCAGCATGGCGCCATGCCTTACGGGCTGTCGAATGATGCGTCTTTGAAGACTCGTTTCGCGCAGGAATGGGGTGGCGGATCAAGAAGCGGGACCGAAGGCCAGTCGAATGCGCAGTTCGCCGGATCGGTGGCGGAAGTATTATCGGGCAGAGGGCGTTTCGCGATCTTACCCGCCGAACCGCCAACGCCGCTGCGCGAAATTGATTATGGGCTTCGCTGGAACCCGACCGCTTATCGTGATGTCATTATTGAAATGGCCAGTGCTGCAGGTGTTCGCCATGTTTCGGGAGAGATCTCTGGCACGGTGCCGGATGGACAGGGTGGGCTTTCTGCTCTGACAATCGACGGTACGGGTGCGATTGAGGCTGATTTCTTTGTCGATTGTACCGGCCCGTCGGCCATGCTCCTGTCAGGTACCGCGCCTATAAAACGCGACGATTGGCGAGAATATCTGCCCATTCGCCAACTTGCATTTGCGCAACCCGTGAAGCCGGTACTGTCTTTGGAAGATCGTGTTTCACTGCCGCAATATGGCTGGTTGAATGAATTGGCTGGTAGGGACGCATTGCAGTTGATGCTGGCGCTTCCAGACGGCGTTTCAGATCAGCAGATTATCGAGATGCTTGGTCAGCCACCTGCTGATAGCGTATCCCTCAATCCTGGTGCGGTTCGCGAGCCATGGGTCGGTAATGTTGCGGCGCTTGGCGATGCTACGGCCCAGTTTGAGCCGCTTGGCTTTCTCAATCTCGATTTGGCGCACCGGCAATTGGAACTTTTGCTAGAGATGCTGCCGGGCCAAGTCATCGATCCACGGGAACGCGCCGAATATAATCGCCGGGCTGGCTTGATGGCTGCCGGCGTGCGAGACGTATTGGGCCTTCACTATGCCGCGCCGGCGGCTGTCAAACGGTTCGGCGCGCGCAAACAATCGGCTCATTTAGAACGCTTGTTGGATCAGTCATCCCGCCGTGGCCGAATCCCCTTTGCAGAAGAATTGCCATTCGCAAATCAGGAATTATCCGCATTGCTGGCCGCTCTTGGCATTGGCGGCGGGTTGACCCCGCTGGCATCGGCAGAGGGCAGCGGGGCAGCCCACCAGTCTCGCTCGGCATTTGAAGCAAAGGCGCAAGCGGCTCTTCATGCCGCGCCGCCTTACGGTGAATGGCTCGGACGGTTTTTGCAGAGCAACCAGCCGCGTTAGGCGCTCCGAAACAGTGGTCGCTCTGTGAGCTGCCTATTTGATAATTCCGCGCAGCATTTGGCGCATTTGGGCTATCAATTCTGGACTGGCAGGGCCTAGAATTCCTTTGGCATGATCCGGCAAATGCGCCGCTGGATCGCCATTTTCTTCGAAAACGTAATGGTTCAACATCATCTGCCAAACGCGGCGCTGCTCTGGCGGCAGATGCCTGAACGCCGCCAAGGCATGTAACAGTGCATCATACGGACCGGCGAGCGCGGGGTTTGCGTCATTCCACCAATAATTGATCAGGCAACTGACAGGGGAAAGCGATTCAACCCCATGCCACCAGCAATAGGGAATATAGATTGCATCGCCCGGTTCCAGAGTGGTCTGCAGCGCATGCGGCCATGCTTTCGAATAGCGCGGATATTTGTCGAGATCGGGGCTCTGCTGATCAACCATGCTGACAGGTGTGCCCGCAGGGGTTTTCTCAAAAGGACCCGGATAGAGATTGGGCGTTTGTTCAGGAGGAAACAGGGTGAAACGTCGCTGTCCTGCGACACAGACTGCGACATTCTCTTTCACATCGTAATGCGGAGCTACCCGAATGGCGTTACCCAGCCAGATCCGCGGTTCTACATGTGCCAGTATGTCTAGCCTGTTTTGCTGACTGAAACCGGCAATAATACTGTCCACCGGTGTTGATTGAACAGCCACCGAAGGCGGGCGCGGGTCGTCGCGAAGTCGCATCAGGTCGTTCACAAAGTCCGTAAATGCGCCACGTCCACTGACAAAATTGAACTTCGTCAAATCTTCGTCATAGAAAAAACGACCTTGCTTATCATGGCTGGCAACGATTGCATTGATCGGTTGGGGGCTGGCATTCTGCGTTACGTGGTCGGCAAATGCCTGGTCGCTATCGACTGCTGCTTGTACGCTAGGCCAATGACTTGCCAGACCGCGAATGACGGCTGGCGTACCGCTTCGTCTTATGTCCTCGAAAGCTTTGCTTGAAGAGATCGCGTGTTCCGCGACTGGCTGGGGCGGCATAGGATTGCTCATTTACCGCGCTGCGATTGCGCTACCGTTCGCCGCCAGGAATTCTGCTTGAGACGGCATTTGCTGGACAGTGCTGGAAACAACGTGCCGAATATGCGCCAAGCGTTTCAGCGTTTCGGCATCGTCAATCACACTGTTCGCAGTGTTCCATCCGCCTGGCTTGATCCCCTGGCCCGTCATCACTGCCAGCCAGCTAGCCTCAGTGAATAGCTCGTTATGCTCACGGATTATTCGGCCAGATGAACGAAACATTTCCAATTTGTCAGCCAACCCTGAAGGCGGTTCGAGATTGCGGCAATAGTTCCAGAATTCGGAATCATCGCGCTCTGTTGCGGTGTAATGCAGTAAGAGGAAGTCGCGTATATCAACGTAATCCTGCACGTTCTGCTTGTTGAAATGCGCGATTTCTGGTGCGCTGAAATCGGTCGTTGGAAAAAACGTCATGAGACGCGCGATACCTGTCTGGACCATGTGGATCGTGGTCGATTCCAGCGGTTCAAGAAAGCCTGCTGACAGGCCGAGAGCGACCACGTTCTTGTCCCACGCCTTATGCCTGTAACCCGCTGTGAAGCGCAGGTGATTCGGATCAGCCAATGGCGCGCCATCCAAATTGGCTACAAGCAGGTCAGTCGCCTCGTCCTGGCTCATATGGGCGGATGAGTAGACATGCCCGTTGCCCAGTCTGTGCTGTAGCGGAATGCGCCATTGCCATCCCGCAGGCCGGGCAGTGGACCGTGTTAACGCCTCATTCTTTCCGCCAAGAGAACACGGAATTGCCACAGCCCGATCACAAGGGAGCCATTTGCTCCAATCCTCAAAGCCTACACCGAGTACTTCGCCAAGAAGCAGCGAGCGAAACCCTGTGCAATCAATGAACAGCTCTCCGCCTATCTCGGTTTCATCGTCAAGCTTTACGTGTGTAACGAAACCCGTGTCGCTATGCTGTGCGACGTGAACGATTTTGCCTTCGATACGTTCGACACCCGCCGTTTCTGCCATCCGGCGCAAATATTTGGCGTAGAGCCCGGCATCAAATTGGAACGCATATCCGAGTTTGGATAGAGCCGATTTCGGATTGTTATGCTGGGGATGCATGAACTTATCCAATTTTCCAGCCATGCCGGAAATCGAATAATCGTTCAGTCCCGAGGAATCTCCGGCTGCCAAGCCGCGATGCCAGTAATGGTGGAATTCGATCCCATACATATCCAGTCCGAATGAGCCGAACGGATGGACGTAGGAGTGGCCCAGCCGGGTCCAGTCAACGAATTCGATTCCCAATTTGTAAGTAGCGTGCGTTTCACGAACGAATTCGTGCTCATTAATACCCAGCAATGTATTGAATGAATTGATCTGGGGAATGGTAGCCTCACCGACGCCAACCGTTCCAATCGCTTCGCTTTCGATCAGTTTGATGGAAAGCCCCGGGATTCCCGAAAGCAGCCGCGACAGCGCCGCCGCTGTCATCCAACCAGCTGTACCGCCTCCAACGATTGTAATTGATTGAATGGGCTTGCCAGTTTTCGCAGCGGTCATCCTGACATATCCTGCGCTGCCGCCCACGAATTCGATTGCTTCAGAAAATCGACCTGGGCCGGCATTTGTAATGCGGTGTTGCGATATGCCTCACGCATCTGTTTCATCGCGCCCGCCACTTTTGCATCATCAAGGGTATCGGCCATCGGGTCATATTTGTCGGGCCAGATGTTTTGTCCCAACATCACGGCGATCCAGCTGGGCATTGTGAAAAGCTCTGCATTCTCGCGGAAGACACGGCCATGCAGTTTCCATAGCTCCATCTTTTTTGCCAGAGTTTCCGGCACGTCCATGTCACGCACATATCGCCAGAATTCTGTATCATCGCGCTGGGTTGCTTTATAATGCAAAATCACAAAGTCGCGCACATCTTCGTACAGTTCGTGCATTCCCCTGTTATATTCATCACGTTCAACCGGACTGATTTTCTTATCAGGAAACAGCGCGAATAAGCGGGCGATACCGTTCTGCACCAAATGAATACTGGTAGACTCGAGCGGCTCGATGAAGCCCGAAGCCAGGCCCAAAGCGACTACATTATGGTTCCACGCCTTGCTTCGCATGCCCGTTGTAAAGCGCAAATGCCGCGCATCACCGAGCGGTTCCCCTTCGATATTGGCCCGCAGGATCGTCTCGGCTTCGTCCGCCTCCATGTAATCGCTGCAATAGACATGCCCGTTGCCTGTCCGATGCTGGAGAGGGATGCGCCATTGCCAGCCTGCGCCATGCGCGGTTGAGCGTGTGTATGGATCAAGCGTTGCAGGGTTCGCGCAGGGAAGGGCGATTGCGCGGTCAACAGGCAGCCAATGGCTCCAATTGTCGTAACCGGTCTCTAGAGCCCCTTCGATCAAAAGCCCGCGGAAGCCTGAGCAGTCGATGAAAAGCTCACCTTCGATCTTTTCACCATTGTCCAATTCGACCGATGTGACATCACCGGTCTCGCTATCGCGGTGCACAGCTGAAATTTGCCCTTCGCGGCGGATCGTGCCCTGCTTCTCGGCGAGGCTCCTCAAGAATTTCGCATATAGGCTAGCGTCAAAGTGATAGGCGTACCCTATCTGCCCGGCCAATGACTGGGAGCCAGGCTTTACCCGGGCGAATTTCCCGTGGCGGGCGGCCATTGAGCTCATGGAGTAGCCCGCAATATCACCTACGGTTTCGCGCCCTGCCGCCAACCCTGCCTGTGCAAGGGCCTTTTCTCTCAAATATAATTGATGGAAAGCGATACCGTGCAAGTCTTGGCCGTAACCGCCGAACGGATGAAAATACCGATCGCCCTGCTGGCCCCAATTAACGAACTCGATACCCAATTTGAATGTACCGTTGGTTGCGCGCAGAAAATCGTTTTCAGCAATATCCAGCATTTTGTTAAAATTGGCGATCGGAGGGATCGTCGCCTCGCCAACACCCACGGTGCCAATTTGCTCTGATTCGACCAGAGTGATTGTGCGTCTGCCATTATCGAAATATCGCGAGAACGCGGCGGCTGCCATCCATCCGGCCGTTCCGCCCCCAACAATAACAATCTGCGCGATATCGCTATCATTTCCGGGTTGCATAACCGTGCACTGCGTCCTTTTTGTTACATAATTGCGCTGTTGGCCTTGTGCCGCTTTCCTCAGCTCTTGCCAAGGGCAAACCGCTTTGATACTCCGTGGCGAGAGGAAAAGGTAGCACTGCGCTTTATTTTGGTAGCGCTACCATGAGGGAGGGAATTTCTAGTGAAAACTTTTGATCAAATGGCGTTGTCGGCGGCCGAGCGCGCAATACTTGGTAAAGGCGCGCTTCTGCGTTCCGGTGCATCAATGTTGGCTATTGGTAGCCTATTGCTGTCGTCTAATGTGCTGGCGCAAGAAACGGCGCAGGAGCCTGTCGACCCGGAAACGGAAGTCGAGGCTGATGCAGCCGAAGGCAATGTAATCGTCGTAAGCGGTATCCGCGCATCTTTGATTTCTGCGCAGAACATCAAACGAGACGCAAACACGGTCGTGGACGCGATTACAGCGGACGATATCGGCGCACTCGCTGATCGTTCTGTCACAGAGGCTTTGCAGCGTGTCCCCGGTGTCGCGATCAACCGTTTTGCCGGCTCCAACGATCCCGATCACTTCTCGGTCGAGGGGTCGGGCGTCACGATTCGCGGACTGAACTACGTCCGCTCCGAATTTAACGGCCGTACCGCATTTTCTGCTGGTGTCGGTGGGCAGGCGTTGAACTTTGCCGATGTCCCGCCCGAGCTTCTGGGCTCCGTGATCATCAACAAAAACTCTACTGCTGATATGATCGAAGGCGGAATTTCCGGTACGGTCAATCTTGTAACGCGCAAATCGCTTGATGATCCAGGCTTCAATGTCGCATTCAGTGCAGAGGGCAATTACGGCGATTTCGCAAAGGAATGGTCGCCAACATTCTCCGGCCTCATCAGCAACACCTGGGATACCGAAATTGGTACCTTTGGCATTCTGGTCAGTGGTACATTCTCCCAAATCCGTAACCGTGCCGACGGTATTCAGGTCACAAACTTCCAAGCCCGCGACAACACGCTGGTTGCTGCTGCCAACACCGGCGGTGCATTGACTTGCCGGAACCCTCTGCCCGGCGATGGCGATACGACCACCTTGCCACCAGGCGGCGCGGCATGCGGAACATTTGGCGCTGGCGGACCAGACGGATTTGCCGATCTCGCAGACCTGCGCTTCGCTCCACTCGGTCCGCAATTCCGGTCGCAGGAGTTTGACCGTAAGCGCGATGGTTTCTCGGTCGCTGCGCAATTTGAATCAATTGATGAGCGTACAGTTGTAACCGCCGAGTTCATTCGTTCACACACTACCAACAGCTGGGGTGAGCATACTTTTGAAACCGGCCCCGATCTTGCGGAATATAACACTTATCCGATCGGATGCTTGCAGAACGAGAATGGCCCGGGCGGTACCGCGCGGGCTGAGTGTCCCGTCGGCGGCTTCGAAAACTACGTCTATGACGACACAGGCCTGTTCCAATCGGGGTATATTACCAGCCCAAATAACGGTTGGCGCGGTGATCCGGGCAACGGCGCGGCGTTCACATCAATCGGTGGCCTGCAACAGGTCTTGTCCCGCCGGCAAGTTGAAGACGAAACAACCAACGAAGACTATTCGCTTAATTTGCGAACTGAGCTGACCGATAAATTGACGATCGAGCTCGATGCGCAATACGCGACATCACGCAAAGAAAACCTCGATTTCTCTGTCTTTGGCTCGACGTTTGCGGATTCTGAGCTGGATCTCACCGGTGATTTGCCCGTCGGAGTTCCTCATATTCCAAACTTCACCAGCTATTCTTGGCAGGGTGGGCCAAACGCAAACCTAGATGGTCTCACGGATGCCGAATACTTCGTCGACCCACGCGTTCAGTTTTGGCGCGCCGCAATGGATCACATCGAGGACAGCGAAGGCGATCAGTTCGCCTTCCAAGCTGATGTAGAGTACGAATTTGGTTACGATTCCTTCATTCGTAAAGCGAAAGTCGGAGCGCGCTTTTCCGAACGTGACACGACGGTCCGTTACACAACCTACAACTGGGGTGTGTTGAGCGAAGTCTGGGGTGCCAATGGTGACGTTGTCCGTTTCGGCGATACCGATCCAAGCAACTACGAAATCTACGACTTTGACAACTTCTTCCGCGGTGACACGGCGGCCCCTCCGGCGGCGCTGTATTACTCGGGTGATCTGATCAGCGGCTATGACGAGGCGACCAATTTCGCCTTGGGTGTAAACCAAGAATTCCAAAACCGTGGTGGACCCGCTGGTTGGGTTCCGCTGGCTCAACGTCCGGGCGCACTTGATGGTTCGCCATTCATTCCAAGCGACATTCAACGTCTGAAACAACGTGATACTGCGGCCTATGCGATGTTGGAGTTCGGCTCCGATGACCTGCTGGGCGATGTTCGCTTTGCCGGCAATATCGGGGTTCGCTATGTGAATCTGGATACGCGATCATTCGGCAATATCAGCGCGCCAAGCGCTCAACAATTAGGTATTGCCGATCCATTTACGGTCCGCTGTACAGCGCAGGGACCAAACGGGCCGGTGCCAAGCACCGAACCGCTGTGTTTGCAGGGCGAAGCAGCCTATAACAACCTTCGGGCATTCGCCGGAAATGGATCAGCGGGTACAAATAGCATCCGCGGCGAAACATTCGATTATTTCCTCCCGAGCATCAATATGCGGTTCGGGCTGACAGATGATCTGATCTTGCGTTTAGCGGCCTCGAATGTGTTGACGCGGCCAGACAATGCGTTGCTGCGCAACTTCCTCGATATCACTTTGGATCAGGCAGGAAATCTGACTGCGCAAGGCGGTAACGCGGATCTGGCACCGGCCACAGCGTGGACCTATGACGTGTCGCTCGAATGGTATTTTGCGCCAGTCGGTTCGTTGACGCTCAACGCATTCTACAAAGACATAGACAACTTCTTCTTCCAGGATTTGGTCAATCAGGACATCACCAATAACGGCGTTACGCAAACTGTATTGGTACGCGGACCTGCCAACTTCCAAGGCGGAGGCAAGATCAAAGGCTTTGAAGTTGCATATCAGCAAACTTACGACTTCCTGCCTGGACCGCTTGACGGATTGGGTGTGCAAGCGAACTATACCTATATCGATAGTGACGGTCTGCCGAACACGTTCTTGAATGGGCCAGATTTGGCTAATAACTCGACCGTTGCGCCGGGCGGAAACCTGCCACTCGAGCAGCTATCGAAACACAACGTCAACGCGACGGTGTTCTACGAGAAGGGGCCGGTAAGTCTCCGAGCCGCGTATAATTGGCGCTCGCGCTTCTTGCTAACAGCGTCTGACGTCATCTTCCCGTTCTATTCGATTTTCAATGAAGAGACCGGGCAATTGGATGGTTCGATCTTCTTCAGAGTTACCGATGATGTTCAGATCGGCGTGCAGGGCGTCAACTTGCTCAATGAAACGACGGAGACGTTGCAGGCCTATACCGGCGATGCGAATGTCTTGGCGCCGCGATCATTCTTTACGAATGACCGAAGGTTCTCGTTCATTTTAAGGGGTAAGTTCTAAATACCCTGCGATCTCAAAAAGAAAGGCCGCCTCGGGAAACCGGGGCGGCCTTCTCTTTGGGACATTTGGATTGTTTTATTCGCTTGAGCGTCTCAGCTGCGGCTCAGAACCTGCGCCAAAACATCACGCATAGGCTTTGGGCGATAGTCGCTACTATAGGGCGTACCGCGCACTTCTAGCCCGTCGGCCCTCTTGGACGGATCAAAGTACTGTAGCCAATTGTATTGATCGACCATGCCCCACACGAGAATATCGTCCAGCATCGAGTCATAATCCATCATCACATCGAAATAGCGACGCGTGTACTCAGCGACCAAGCGGTCGCGCGTAGCGATATCGGCGGGCAATGCCTTATCCTTGACGTCGAATTCAGTGATCAGAAGGCGATATCCCATGCCCGTTACCTCATCGAGGAACTTGCGCCATTCGCGTTCGCGGTAGGGACCGACTCCGGTGGCGGGATCGACTCCCATAATTTCAATATGGCTCTGGATCCCCAGCGCATCGACCGGCGTACCGCGTTTCTTGAACCCTTCGAGAAGGCGCAGAACCGCGGCCATGTGATCGGCGTGGGCAGGCTCCCAACTCATATAGTCATTATAGACCAGCTGGGCGTTTGGCAGACCCTCCCGTGCGCTGTGGAAGGCCAGGTCCATTACCGCTTCGGGACTACCCATCGCGCGGCTGAGACTGGTTTCGATCGGCCGGTTGGTCGCATGATCTATCGCCTCGTTGACTACATCATGGCTTACGATCGTGTCAGCGTAGCGTTCGGTCACTGTGCGGATATGGTCGCTTAGTATTCGTCCCGCTTCGCTAGCTGGTGAGGTCCCGAAATCATAAGTGTTGAGCCAATCTGGAAACCATTCTGGTCGGTGCCACAGCAGTACATGTCCGCGCACATCTATATCATTCGCCTTTGCCCAGCGGACGATTGTGTCCATTTGCGAAAAATCATACCGATCTGGCGAAGGACGGATAGATTGCCACTTCATGGCATTTTCAGGGACGACCAAACCGCATTCAGACTTCACCAAAGCGGCGTATCTCCGGTTAGCAACGGATCCTGAATTTTCGTTTGCTACTCCGTGAGCAATAGCCGTGCCGAAGCGCCTTCTGCCGCTCCTCGCTAAGAAATCAAGGCTGCCGGTTGCAGTCACGGCTGGCGGTGCAACTGGCGCGGTCAGAATTGGTGTGCATGCCGCAGCGGGCATCGCCGCCAAACCGGCGAGAGCCGTGCGGCGGGAGCAATTATGAGAGATATCGACAGTCACCGGCGGCACCCTATTGCGAGATGGTCAGCGTAATCGTTTGGAGGTCCTGCGAATTGGGCCCCACCATGACGCTGAATTCACCAGGTTCGACGACGCGCTCCATATCGCGGTTCCAAAATGCAAAGCTGTCAGCATCAATAGTCACACTCACGGTCGTCGAGGCACCAGCGTCAAGCGTGACGCGTTCAAACCCGACCAACTCCTTGACCGGGCGCGTAACTGAGCTGACCATGTCGCGAAGATATACTTGGACGACCTCATCGCCGGTCATGTTGCCGGTATTGGTAACGCGAACACGCACTGTCACATCTTCACCGCTCGCAATGCTTGCCGAGGATAAGGTCGGCGCAGCCATGTCAAAGCTGGTATAAGAAAGGCCGAAGCCAAACGGATACAGCGGCGCGGCGTCATCGAAAAGATATCCGCGCCGTGCGCTCGGTTTGTGATTGTAGAAAAATGGCAATTGTCCGGCGTTCCGGGCGACAGTAACCGGTAGTTTGCCACCGGGGTTTACCTGTCCGAACAATGCGTCAGCAATAGCATTGCCTTGTTGCTCGCCCGCGTACCACGCTTCCAAAATTGCGTCGGATTGTTCGGCCACCTGTAGATAGCTTGGTGGGCGGCCATTAATCAGGACCGTAACGATTGGTTTGCCCAGTTCCTTCAGTGCGGCGAAGAGCTCATTCTGCTCTCCAACCAGATCAAGGCTTGTTCTGTCGCCCAGATGCGCCTCGGCCCAACCCTCGCGGCTTGTTTGTTCGGTGTCTCCGATAAACAAAACGATGGTGTCCGCGTTCTCAGCCGTTCTGACAGCCTCTGCAATCATCTTCCGGTTCTCAGCCGGATCGCCAAGAGTGACTTTATCTTCCCACCAGTCATCATCTTCGGTGATGACCACACCTGGAGAATGCACGATGTTTGCCCGGTTGCCGACCAGATTACGAATGCCCTCTAGCGGCGTCACAGTGTCGCGAGGAATACCATAGTAACCGCCCAAGCGCGCCACATCAGCATTCGGGCCGATGACGGCGATTGTCGGTGTGTCAGCCGCCGTATCGGGTAGCGCCAGAGGCAATGCTCCGTCATTCTTGAGCAGAATGAGTGATTTTTCAGCCGCGCGGCGAGCGAGGGCGCGCCCTTCGGTGCCATTAGAACGAAGCGCAGGTGCAGCATCATCCACGAAGGGATCTTCAAACAGACCCGCGTTGAATTTCATCGTCAGGATGCGGCGGACAGCAGTGTCGATCGCTGCCATCGAAACCGAACCGTCTTTCACCTGATCAGTGAGCGTCGAGAAAGATATTCCGCTGGGCAAATCTACATCGACGCCTGCTTCCAAAGCGATCTTGGCTGCGGCTGGCACGTCAGCAGCGATATTGTGCCGCGACACCATTTCTTCAATCGCGTAATAATCCGACACTACGGTACCATCGAATTTCCATTCACCACGCAGGATGTCTTGAAGCAGCCACGAACTGGAATGACTTGGGATGCCGTCGATCTCGTTATAGCTCGCCATGACCGCATCGATGGCGGTCCGCTCGACCACCTGCTGAAAAGGCGGGAAGAACATTTCACGCAATGTTCGTTCGGAAATCTGTGCAGGGCCGATATTGGTGCCGCTTTCGGGCTGACCATGCCCGGTCATATGCTTCAGGGTTGGCATGACCTGACCCGGTTTAAGCTTGGGGTCCTTCCCCACTCCGCGCAAGCCTTCGACAGCTGCTACGCCCATCTCCCCAACCAGATAGGGGTCTTCACCGAATGTCTCTTCGATACGGCCCCAGCGCGGGTCGCGCGCAATATCAACCACCGGCGATAGCACCTGATGCACACCGCGCGCGCGAACCTCGCTGGCGATGTAGTCATTGATGCTGCGCACCAGTTCGGGATCCCAAGTCGAAGCCAAAGCGATAGATTGTGGGAAGCTGGTGGCGTTCAGGGCAGCCAGGCCATGCAATGATTCTTCGTGTGTTAGAACCGGGATGCCCAATCTTGTCTGCTCCCGTGACCAGCGCTGCAGCGCATTGACGTAACGGATCGATTCTTCGATGCTTCGCGGTGTGTTGACGCGCGGGCTTCCCGGACCCTTCAGGTCAGATGGACGCGCAAAAAAGCCTAGTCCGTCGGGATAGAGTTCTGACGCTTTTTCGGGCGCGAAAAAATTGTCCTCATCCTGTATTTTCGGCTTGTCGTTCCAGATGGTGACCATCTGTCCGATCTTTTCTTCCAGCGTCATCCGGGCGATCAGATCTTCGACGCGTTGTTCGGTAGGGGCGGAGGCATCCCAGTAGAGCGCTTCAGCTACCGGCCGCTGCACCGTATCTGTCAGCGATTCTTGTGCCATAGCGGTGCCGGAATAGCTGGCTGATAGCGCCATGAGACTGACACATGCTGCAAACGCAGTGCTCTTGAGAATGCCCATTAATTTCCCCTCCTGTGATACGCGCACGTCGTGCCGTACTTTACTTATGGTAGCGCTACCATTATAGTCTGGCTGATTGATGTCAACCGCGAAGAATGTGGATGATCGTGCGTTGGGGCGCCCGTGCTTCGCGTTTTTCGTTGCCGAACTATTGCTGAAAGAGTGCGAGTATGGCTATGCAAGCTGTCATGGAGGCAGGGAAGCCCGAGGGCTACAAAAAGCGCGTGAAACAGCGCGGCGGAAACGCGCCTACGATCGCCGATGTCGCAGCGCAGGCCAAATGTTCCCCCATGACTGTCAGCCGTGTAATTAATGGTGGTAGCCGCGTGAAAGCGGAAACGCACGAAGCGGTCATGAGGGCTGTTCGCAAGCTTAATTATACGCCCAATCGGGCCGCGCGCAGTCTGGCCGGCGGGCAGCAGCTGCGGATTGCCTTGATGTTCGACAATCCATCGGCGTCATATTTGGCCGAATTTTTGATGGGCGCGCTGGATGAGGCATCCAGCAACGATATCCATTTGGAGGTTCAGAGCTGTGAGAACCTCAGTGAAGCTTTGCCCATCATGCACAAGTTGCACGAAGGTGGGATAAAAGGATTCATCTTACCACCGCCTCTATGCGACGATCAGGCGGTCATGGATTTAGCGAACGAATTGGACGCGGTGGCTATCGCGGTCGGTCCGGGCAAAGCGACCGATGCGCATGGATCGGTCATGATCGACGATTTCCAAGCGGCCTACGATATGACCAAACATATTATCGGTCTTGGTCATAGCCGGATCGGTTTTATAATCGGCAATCCCGAACAGGTCGCCAGCGGACGCAGGCTCAACGGATATCTTGCCGCGCTGAATGACGCCGGGCTCGATGTGATTGATGACTTGATAGTCCAAGGGCGTTTCACATATCGTTCGGGCATGGCGGCAACAGAATTGCTGCTGAAGGTTGATCCCCGACCCACGGCGATCTTTGCTTCAAACGATGATATGGCGGCGGCTGCTGTTGCAGTGGCGCATCGTCAACATCTTGATGTTCCGACTGATCTGACCGTTTGCGGATTTGACGATACGGAGATGGCCAGCACGATCTGGCCGGAATTAACCACCATTCGCCAACCCATCCGCCAAATGACAGCGTGTGCCGTATCGAAAATTGCCCGTATCGTGAGCGCGAAACGGACACGAAGCAACGGGCCCGCCGAATGTACGACGCTACCATATGAATTGATCCGCCGGGATTCCGACGCGGCGCCGAGTCTGGCCAAACGTACAAGCAGTGGGTCTGGACAGTTGTGACCGAAAATAACGCCAAAACGCTGCGGTCGCGGGATTGGTTCAACAATTTCGAACGCATGGATATGACAGCGCTCTATCTTGAGCGATTTATGAATTACGGCGTCACGCCAGAGGAATTGCGCAGCGGCAAACCAATCATCGGCATTGCGCAATCAGGCAGTGATCTAAGCCCTTGCAACCGCATCCATATCGATTTGGCAAAACGAACCCGAGACGGCATTCGCGACGCTGGCGGGATTCCCATCGAGTTTCCGGTGCATCCTATTTTCGAGAACTGCCGGAGGCCCACCGCCGCGCTTGACCGTAACCTGCTGTATCTGGGTTTGGTTGAATTGCTTAATGGCTATCCGATTGACGGGGTGGTCCTGACGACAGGGTGCGACAAGACGACGCCTGCACAAATCATGGCCGCAAGCACAGTCGACATCCCCGCGATTGTCTTGTCCGGCGGCCCGATGCTGGATGGCTGGCACGACGGGGAGCTGGTGGGCTCGGGAACGGTTATCTGGCGAAGTCGTCGCAAGCTATCTGCGGGAGAAATTGACGAAGAGGAATTTCTCGAGAGGGCTACTAAAAGCGCACCGTCTGCCGGGCATTGCAATTCAATGGGCACTGCCAGCACAATGAACGCAGTTGCCGAAGCAATCGGCCTTTCTCTTACGGGGTGCGCTGCAATTCCGGCGCCTTACCGTGAGCGGGGCCAAATGGCATACCGGACTGGTAAGCGCATCGTAGAAATGGTGGCCGAGGATTTGCGTCCGTCGCGGATTTTGACCCGCGATGCCTTTTTGAATGCGATTGCGACAGTCAGCGTGTGCGGTGGTTCTTCAAATGCTCAACCGCACATCATCGCTATGGCGCGCCATGCCGGTGTCGAGCTCGAGCCGCAGGTATGGCAAGAGCACGGCTATGACTTGCCGCTGCTGGTCAATATGCAGCCAGCTGGTGCTTATTTAGGTGAGCGGTTCCACCGCGCGGGTGGGGTGCCTGCGGCGATGTGGGAACTGATGAATGCCGGCAAGTTGAAGGGCGAAACCTTGACATGCACAGGCAAGAGCATTGCCGATAATCTCAGCGGTAGCGAAAGCAATGATCGCGAGATGATCCGGAGGTTTGATGAACCGCTGATGGAAAAGGCAGGCTTTTTGGTTCTGTCTGGGAATTTGTTCGACTTCGGGATATTGAAGACCTCCGTTATTTCTGAAGACTTCAGAAAGCGATATTTGTCACGGGATGGCAATGAAGGCGTGTTTGAAGCACGGGCAATCGTGTTTGATGGCTCAGACGATTATCATCACCGGATAAATGATCCCGAGCTAAACATCGATGCAGACTGCATTCTGGTCATCCGGGGATCTGGCGTGATCGGCTGGCCGGGCAGCGCAGAAGTGGTCAATATGCAGCCGCCTGACGCGCTGATCCGCGAAGGTATCGCTTGGTTGCCGACGCTGGGCGATGGCCGTCAGTCAGGCACTTCGGACAGCCCGTCTATACTCAACATCTCGCCTGAAAGCGCGGCTGGCGGCGGGCTATCCTGGCTCAAGACAGGTGACATTATTCGCGTCGATCTGAACGCCCAGACGTGTAGCGCGCTGGTTGACGACAATGAAATCGAGCGCCGCATTGCGAATGACCCGGCGCCAGAGATACCTGAATCTCAAACGCCGTGGGAAGAGCTGTTCCGTGAGAAGAGTAGCCAGTTGAGCGAAGGCGGCGTGATGGAATTCGCGCTGAAATATCGCAAGACGTCTAAAAAGCTACCGCGCCACAATCACTGATCATGGCCATTGGTCACGATTTGTATGCGTTCGAATGTAGGCGCGCTGTGTAGCTTACAAAGCGGCTTCGGCCTGTTCAAACCCCGGCACATCGACCCGAAACGTCAAAAGACTGCCGGATAGCGGGCTGTCGGCAAGGGCTTGATCTGACATGCCTTGGCGCGCCGTTGTTACAAACGCGGTGCGCAAATCGGGCCCTCCGAAACACAGCTTCGTGATATTCTTGGCGGGAAGTTCAACGGTCTCGATCAACTTGCCAGCGGGACTGAAGCGGGCGGCAGCGGAACCGTTATAAAGCCCGGTCCACACATTACCCTCGCTATCTACCGCCGGACCGTCGGGAAAGGCCTCGGGGAAGAGGGCTGCGATGTCGACGAACAAACTCGCCTCACCCACATTCTCACGATCAAGGTCTGCAACCATGATTTTCTGATTAACGCTGTCGGTGAAGTATATCCGTGAGCTGTCCGCATTCACAGCCGGCCCGTTGGTGATTGTGATACCGCTTGGCCCGGAAGGCGTGATTGTGCCGCGATCAAATACATAGAAACGGCCATTCTTGTCGTCTTCGCCATCATCCATTGATCCGAACCACACGCGCCCCCAACGGTCTGTGCAGGCATCATTCAAACGATTTGTTGGCAGCTCACCTGGCACGTCCATCAGTTTACTAAAACGCGACGTCTCTGGTGAAAATGTGTAGAGGCCGTCTTTCAAGCCGCAGAGCAACTGTCCATTGCTGGCTGGCAGTACCCAGCCGATTTGGTCTGGCGCATCACTGATCGAATTGCTGCCGTTTGCTGGATCGAAATGCCACAGCCGGTGGCGTTTGATATCGACAAACCACACGACCTTGCGCCGTGCATCCCAGATTGGTCCTTCGCCAAGCGCGAAATCGGCTTGGAGTACCTCGGCTATGTCAGTCATTATCGCCACCCTGCATCGACCCAGTAGTTGTGACCAGTACAAAAACGCGCTTCCTGCGATGCTAGGAACAACGCCATCGCCGCGATATCGCTCGGCTGTATCCGTCCATTGAGGCATTGTGCGGCGACGATTTCTGCTTCGCCTTCCGGTGAATACCACTGCTTTTGGCGAGGAGTTTCGACATTGCCGGGCAAGATTGCATTAACTCGAATGTTGTCGCGGCCGAGTTCGCGGGCCAGACTGCGGGTCAAACCTTCAATCGCAGCCTTGGCGGTCTGATAGACGACCAGGTCCGGGATACCCAGATGCCAGCTGATTGAACCCAGATTGATGATGCTGCCACCGCCATTTTGGCGCATTGTTTTGACAAGCGATTGAGCAGCAAAAAACTGATGCTTCAAATTGACCGCGATGCTGTCATCCCAACTCGACTCGGTGACGCTTTCAATCGTGTGGCGATGATCATTACCGGCGTTGTTGATGAGCACGTCGCAGCCGCCCAGCTTAGCCGCCATGTCTTCGAGAGTGGCGGTGTATGCCGGAATGTCTGTGACATCGCAGGTTTCGAAAACGGGTTGATGCGCGGCGTAATCCAATGAGCGGCAGAGCGAATTTCCTGCGTCCTCCGAGAGGTCGACGAAACCAACTGCACACCCTTGCTTCACAAAGCCCTGCACGATGCCTGCGCCGATACCCGATGCACCACCGCTTACGATTACGCGTTTCCCTTCGAGATCGGGATAGCTCGCGCTTTTGCTAGCCGTTGTAATCGCCCCCTCCTTCATGATCTTAGTCCCCGGTATAGACCGTCTTGATTTGCGTATAAAACTCGACCGCTGCAAAGCCTTGCTCTCTGGGGCCATAGCTGGAACCGCGCGTTCCGCCGAACGGTACGTGATAATCCACCCCGGCTGTCGGGAGATTGACCATCACCATACCTGCACGGACGTTTTTTCGAAAGTCACGAATGCGGGCCGCATCGTTGGATACGATTCCGGCCGAGAGGCCGAAATCACCTGCGTTCGCGACGGCTAAGGCTTCGTCATAATCGGCAACTTTGACGGTACTTACGACCGGCCCAAAGACTTCTTCTCGATTGATACGCATGTCTTGGCCTGTGTCTGCCACAACGGTGGGAGCCATGTAATAGCCAGGTGTTTCGCAATCGACCCGTTCTCCGCCCGTTGCGATCGTCCCGCCTTCATCTCGTGCGATATCGACGTAACGAAGGTTTTGTTCCAATTGCGTATCGCTGGCCGCGGGACCGACTTGTGTGTCGTCGGCCAGTGCAGGCCCCACTTTGATTGCTTCTGCACGTTTCACCAGTGCTTCGACAAACCGGTCGTGAACCGCGTCTTCGACAATAACGCGGCTCGAAGCGGTGCAGCGCTGACCGGTCTGGAAGAATCCGCCATCAGCCGCAATTCCAACCGCCTTATCGAGATCGGCATCTGCCAAAACCACCAGCGGATTTTTTCCGCCCATTTCCATTTGAACACGCTTTTGTCCGGCCATTGCTGCTGCACCAACTTTTGCGCCAGTGCCGCGAGATCCGGTAAAGCTGATGGCGGCGATCCCATCATGCGATGCTAGCGCGGCACCTGCCTCCCCTGATCCGAGGACAAGGTTGAATATGCCAGCCGGTGCGCCGCATTCCGCAAAGATGCGCGCCAAAGCGACTGCCATTGCAGGCGTCCCCTCAGCAGGTTTCATAACAACAGTATTGCCAAAGGCGAGAGCTGGCGCTGCTTTCCAGGCCGGAATGGCGATCGGAAAGTTCCAGGGCGTAATCATGCCAACAACGCCGACCGCTTCGCGATATGTGGCGACATCCAGGCCAGGGCGCGAGGATTCAAGTGTCAGGCCGTGACGGCGGAGTGCTTCACCAGCGAAATAGCGAAAAACGCGTGCCGCTCTCAGCGTTTCACCCATGCCTTCGGCGCGGGTTTTTCCTTCCTCGCGCGCTAACAATTCACCCAGTTCACCAGCGTTCGCGAACAGGGCTTCGCCTACTTTGTGTAACAGATCTGCGCGCATTTCTGGCGAGCCGGCCGACCAAGCCGGAAACGCATCATGTGCGGCATTCACCGCGCGATCAATCGTGCCACTATCGCCCGCTGGGAAACGCGCAACAATGTCATTTGTATTCGATGGATTGATGCTGTCCAGCGCCGCTGGCTCAGAAAGCCATTCGCCACCGATATAGTGATTGAGAGTCTGTGTGGTCATGTGGATCAAATCCTGTCGATGAGGCCGCGTGCCGATAGGCCACGCATGAATTCTGCGATGCCAATCTCCCAAGGGGGGGCATCGCGCGATGTAGTAACTGTATTTTCCAGACAGCCGAGGCGGTCTGACGAAATGGCCACCTGGTCACCGATCTGGTGGGTAAAACCACTTCCCGGAACATTGCGATCTTGTGTTGGAGCAAACAGAGTCCCGCAGAATAGCACGAAACCGTCCGGATAGTGATGTTCGCTCAAATTTTGCGCGACCAGGTCAAGAGGGTCGCGACTGATCTGCCCCATGTCGTTGCTGCCGTTCAGAACGAACCCGTCGGGCCCGCGAATGGTAAGGTCAACATTGGCATTTCGCACATCATCCATTGTGTAGGTATCATCAAACAGTCGGATGAAGGGGCCGATTGCACAAGAGGCCGTGTTATCTTTGGCTTTAGACAGAAGCAGCGCAGAGCGCCCCTCAAAATCGCGCAGATTAACATCATTGCCCAGCGTCGCGCCCAATACATTGCCGCGACTGTCGACGATCAATACAATTTCAGGCTCTGGATTGTTCCAGGCACTGTCCGAACGGATGCCGATTTCAGCGCCGTGACCAACCGTGGAAAGAACGGGTGCTTTTGAGAAAACCTCTGCATCGGGACCGATCGCTACTTCCAGATATTGTGACCACATGCCGTCTTCGATAAGCGCTGCTTTAAGGTCGGCGGCTTGGGAGCTTCCCGGGACCACAGACCGAATGCCTGCTCCAACGCGCTGCTCAAGCTGTTTGCGGATTTCCGTAGCTTTCGTAGCATCGCCGCGCGCGCGCTCTTCAATAACACGCTCAATCGCCGAAAGCGCGAAGGTAACCCCGCAGGCTTTGATGCATTGCAGGTCAACCGGGCTCAGTAAGTGCCAACCAGCGGGCAAGCCGTCTTGAACTGGGCCGAGGTCGCGACCGCCATCGAATACGCAGCGTTCGATTGCACCGGACATGGTCGAGACAATTTCGGTAAGGTCGGAAATGCGACCCTCGCGAATGGAAATGATGCACGGCCCGTCGGGCGACATGGCTCGCCCGAGGAAGTGACCGGTCAGATGGTCTTCCGGTAGACAGCCTAGCAGACCGGTGCCGCTCATAATAATCCTAGCAAAAATAACGTCGTGATAGCGCTACCATAGCTGCCTATGGCTAAAGCGCAAGACCGGTTTCCCCTTGATTGTAATCCGGATCAATCAACGATCGATGAGCTGCCTTTAACGACAATAGTTTGTCCGACTTCTACAGTTTGCTTGGCTTCGCCGAATTGCAAAGAGACAATTGCTAACTGCTTGGAGATATCCCGGTTGGCTGTGGCTGTGACTTCGTACCATCCCCATTCTGAGTCCGGAGAGACCGTAGTGTCACCAAAACCCGGATACGGCGCGGAATTTTGCTGGAAACGGACACCAATGCGCGCCTTGCCATCAGCCGTATCAGCTTTGATCGCGCGGGCAAAAAAACCGACCGTCATCGTGTCACCTTGCTTGATGTCGCCTAGAAGTGGGATCGAGGCGCCGACCGAGAAGTTTTCACGTGCTTCTTTAACTGTGAACGCAAGCGCAGCTTGACCTCCGGGTATGCTCGCGTCGGAGTAACCGTGCACTTTGAACTGGTCGCCATATGTCTCCCAATCAAGACGACTGGGGTCGTTCATCAATGCCCCTGCCAGCTGGTTATCAATTCCGCGCAAAGCTTCGGGCAAGTCGGGGTTGATGAGGGGCCCTGTATTACTCTGAGATGCAGGCTGGGCCGCCGGTTGCGGAGCTACGCTGTCATCGGGCAGTCCGATTGCGCCGAGCATACCGGGCAGCCATCTGCGCGTTCCCTGGTCCCAGAAAGGGTAGGTGTTGGTGTAAGCCCACACGCAGATGCCAATCCCGGTCGGTGCGAACGCTTTTGTGACTGCAGCATGATATTGGACACGCTGGGCGAGCGGGATGTGCGCCTCGTAAGCGCCGGTTTCGCCCATGAAGGGAGTGTGACCCGTACGATCTATATAGGCGCGTAATTTCGCCACGTCCTGTTCCAGCAGCTTGGCATCGCCTGGCGCACCATATTGCCTGCCAACTGGCGGCATAGCATCACCAGTCCAGCTTGCCCCTTGATGGGTGAAATCGAATGGCGAATAATAGTGAAATGTCGGGTGAATGTTCGCGTCGTCGGGCAGTTTCAAAGTCGCAAGCGAATCTATTCCGCTCCATTCCTGACCGCCAATAATCACCGCGCGTGTCGGGTTGGTTGCACGGACAGCCGCAAGCGCTGGAGCCAGTGTTTCCAGCAGATTGGAATCGTCGAAGTTCTTATGCGGCTCATTCTCTAGCTCAAACCACAGCCGGCTTTCAGGGCGGTCCGCAAATCTTGCCGCGATCTGTTTCCATACGCCGCCATGCCAAGCTGACGTGCCCTTGGGATCTTCGTAAATAGGATCGAAATGGTGACTGTTCAGAATAACATTCAAATCGGCCTCGAGCGCCCAGTCAACAACTTGCTCAACCCGTTTAATGTACGCTGCATCGACAGTGTAGGGGGGCTCGTTTTGGCTTTTTGTATGCCACCGCACCGGCAGCCTGATTGTGTCAAAGCCCGCTGCACGAATCCGCTCGAAATCGGCGGCACTGATCCGTTTGCCACCCCAAGCATTTTCAGTCTCAGGCTCCAGACTGTTGCCCATATTGATGCAAGTACCCACTGGCAGCGGGTCTGGCGGCGACGCGTTTGCAGAGAGAGCTGGAACGCCCAGCGACGAGACGGCAAGTGTAGAAGCCATCAATGTAGCGGTTAAGGACTTAATCATGGGGCGCTCCCGTATTTATAGCGGCTTAGTAAGAACTTGGGCGATGAACTGACGCATCATTATGCTGCGTTGTTCAGATGCCGGCCCGTTTATGCCCTGGCCTGCGGGCGGTAAGTGCGCTGCGGATTGAGCGGCATCATCACCAAATACAAAATGATCGAACCATGCGCGCCACGCCTCGCGCTCAGGCTTAGGCAAGTCTCTGATCGAAAGCATTCCGTGAACGAGCGCCAGAAACCCGCCGCCATGCGCGGCATCATTGTGCCAATAATTGAACAAAATGTTCGCTGGCGCCGAGGCGGCGACATGATGCCACCACAGGGTTGGGATATAAATCGCATCGCCAGGTTCAAGGTCGGCGTATTGCGCTGTGGCCAACGCATTATTGAACCTGGGGTAGCGTTCAAAATCAGGATTGAGTGGATCCACCATACTGACTGGCTGGCCCGCCAACGTGAAATTCAGTGGGCCGACATACAGATCACCGGTGACCTGTGGTTCAAACAGGGTAAAACGGCGTTTCCCCAAAGCCACCACCGCAAAATTATCCGACATGTCAAAATGCGTGGCAACTTGTGATGCATTGCCGAGCCATATGCGCGGTGTCGCATCAGGCAGCGTATCCGCAAGCGGAAACGGATGCTTTTCGCGCAAGCCCGGCTGGTGGCTGGCCAGTGCAGTTGCGCCAGCATAAATACCGGGCGGGTCATCCGCATCAACCAATTGCTCAATCTGATCTGCGAGCTGAGTTAAACTCGCTTTTTTCTGCGTGAAATTGAGGCCGCGCATATCAGGCTGGTAAAAGAACCGTCCTTTCTGCGACGGCGGCGCGATTATAATGTCGGTTGGTGCGCCGCTATCGTGCTGGCGAAGCATGGTGAGTGCCTCACCCTGCGATCGCCGTCCTGCCCGCACTATAGGCCAGTCATTGGCCGCACCGCGTATAACCACCGGCTGAAATCGCGGGCGAATGCTTTCCTGAAACTCCTCCGGGGTTGGTGCCTCGATTTCTTGGACCGGTGTCATACGTGCAGAGGTGATCTTACTGACATGCTTACTGACATGCTTACTGACATGGCAGAATTTGTTCTGCGTCCGAACCCAATCGAATTTCTGTCAGCCCGAAATCAGCCGGGCCGGCGGTTTCCAAAACGAACGGTTTGGTCAGAGCGGTCATGTCTGCGCCTTTCGTGCGGAAGCATTTGAGCGGGATGCCATACCGGACATACCCTTCGGTTTTCGGCAATGACAGGGCGACCATTCCTTCGCTGGAATTCCCCGATGCACCGATTTTGGCGTTCTTCAGCGCGGTCCAGGTTTTGGCAGTAAACAACAGCAGAACATCTGCATTTGTTTCCCGGTCAAGATCGATCGCTTCAAAGTTTCGCAAGGTAACCGAAGATTGCCCGCTCGAAATCACGAACCGTCGCGCTCCTTCCTGAACGATATAGTCGCTCGCTGTCACGCGGACGCGGCCATTCAAAGCCTCGACGGGTACGGTTGTTATGCGAGTCTCTTCGCCGGAACCGGCACCCTCGACCAATAGCGACCAGCTGGATGCTGGAACCCCTGCTTTCAACCAATTCCGGCTGTCACCTGCATTCGCAGTATCGACCTCGGTCAACGGCTGCCATGCCGGCGCCGGCATAGTATAGCTTAAACCGTATCCGAACGGGAACAGCACCCCGTCACCCATATCAGGGGTCTTGGGCCATGCTGTCGGCAGTTGGCCGGTGAAATCGTAGCGCGCGTTCCCATCGGGGCCGCCAATCAATACATCAGCCAAGCCGCCGCCTTCCGAGCCCGGAAGCCACGTCACGACAAATGCATCCGCGATGTTAAGTGCAGGGTTCACATAAAGTGGTCGTCCGGTGATCATCACCGCGACAACCGGAATACCCTGCGCCTTAAGCTTTCGCATTGTTTCATAAGGAGCGGTTAGTTCGGTATCGAGCGCCAACGTGGCTCGATCTCCCTGAAACTCCGCATAAGGTGTCTCGCCGAACACGACGATGGCGGCGTCAGGTTTCTTGGTGAAGCTGCCATCAGGTGACAATTGGGCGGTTCCGCCAGCTTGAGCAACGGCTGTCTTGATCCCAGCAAAGAGGGAGGTCGCACCGGGGAACGAGTCATTGCCGATACCGGTGCCTTGCCATGAAATTGTCCATCCACCGGACTGGCGCGCAATGTCGTCGGCGCCATCGCCAGCGACAAGCAGATTGGCATTAGCCTTTAAAGGCAAGATCCCGGAATTCTTGAGCAGAACGAGCGATTTGCGCACCGATTCGCGAGCGACCGCACGATGCTCAGGAGCACCCAGCAACTCATACTGACCGGACAACAGCCGCTCTGAAGGTCTGCCAGCTTCAAACAGTCCAAGGCGCATTTTTACACGTAGAACGGCGGCATTAGCCTCGTCGATCCGCGCCATTGGTATTGTTCCGTCCTTGGCCTTGGCCAGCGTGTCTGCGTAGATCGCTTTCCACGTGTCAGGAGCCATAAACATATCGATGCCTGCGGTAATGGCCTTCGGGCAGCTTTCATTGGTACAGCCTTCGACTTGCCCATGGGCATTCCAGTCAGAAACCACGAAGCCTTTGAAGCCCATTTGATCCTTCAAGACGTCGGTCAGGAGACTGCGATTGCCAGTCATCTTCTTACCTTGCCAGCTCGAAAAGCTGGCCATGACAGTCGCCACGCCATTTTCGATTGCGGGACCGTAAGGTGCCCCGTGAATGTCGCGCAATTCTTCTTCGCTAATATCCGCATCACCCTGATCGATGCCGTCTTTTGTCCCGCCATCAGCCAGATAGTGCTTGGTGGACGCGATGACATACGGACCGGCGAGTAGGTTTTGGGAATCGGGCGCGCCCTGTAGGCCGCGAACCATCGCTCCAACATAGGATGCGACCAATGCGGGATCGGATGAGTATCCTTCATATGCGCGGCCCCAACGAAAATCCTGTGGGACTGCAACTGTGGGCGCAAAGGTCCATTCCTGCCCGGTCACGCGGATCTCTTTAGCCGTAACCTGCGCAATACGTTCGACCAGCTCTGCGTCACGCATCGCGCCCAGACCGATATTGTGCGGAAAAATCGTGGCACCGATGATATTCGAATGGCCGTGAACGGCGTCCGTGCCCCAGACGATCGGGATACCCACACCGCCGTCACTGGTGTCGACGGATGCGTCGTAAAATTCGTCGGCAGCTTTCAGCCATTGTGAGGCGGGTGCGGTATCGTCGCCGTAGGGCCCGCTATTGCCGCCGTTGAGCACTGAACCGAGATTGTATTCTTTCACATCTTTTGCTGTCACACAGCATAGATCGGCCTGAACAAGTTGGCCGACCTTCTCCTCCAGCGTCATGCGGGCGATTATCTGCGCGATACGGGCTTCGGTTTCGTCAGATGTATCGACAGGATATTCGTAGACAGGCCAGATCGAGGGGTCTGCAACACCGGCCTGCGTGTCGTTATTGTCCATTTCCCCGAGGACCGGAGCAGGGCTGCTTATCGGATCGGCGCCAACAGGATACGTCGCGCAGCCTGAAATGAGTATCGCGCCTGTTGCGATTGCCAATGAATAAAAACGCACAGTGAAGTCCCCCTCAGCCCAAAATGGGAGCGCTATCATTAAGCGAATTTCTGTTGCTGTCTAGGGCCGAGGTGAAACTTCTCTTGCCGACAAACATTCAGCGCTCCGCACATCGCGAAATGGCGTGGCGATAAGTGTGGGTTTTGCCTTGATGCGATCTTCTTGGTAGCGCTCCCAAATGGTGAAGCGCTGCAATTCAACGAGTGGTATGCAATCTCTGTATGAGATGGGGACATCGATGATTAGACTGATATTTTTTGCGGCAATGATAATCGCTTTTTCAGCGCTGGGCGGTATCGCAAATGCGCAGCAGCGAGATCCTTCGGGATCGGAACAGCGATCAGGCCCGGACACTGAGCTACCGCGCGCCGGCTCTTTGCACCACCCCATGGCATTTGAATTCACTGGCCCTGATACGAGCGAGTTTGCGGCCGCCAACCCCTTTACGGATTACCGGCTGGTTGTCGCCTTCTATGCGCCCGGTTCGGATGTGCCGACGCGTATTCGCGGGTTCTATGCGGCCGATGGGGATGCGGCTGACACCAGTGCGGTTTCAGGGGGTGTCTGGCGTGCAATGTTCACCCCTGATCGTGAGGGTAGATGGCGTTGGACGGCGCGGCTCGCTGAGGGCTCTGACATTGCAATTGATCAGGATGTTGCTTCAGGCACGACGATTGCAATATCGCAATCAAGCGGATCATTTGATGTCGGCCCTTCTCTGGCTGATGGGAAGGACTGGCGGGCTTCTGCGAATGGACGCTTGGTGGCAAAAAACGGAGAACTGATTGCCACTGGCTCCGGCAATGTCTGGCTTAAGACCGGCGCTAACAGTCCTGAGAATCTACTCGGCTATTCCGGTTTCGACGGGACGTGGCGCATTGATAGCAATGCCCGAGATGGAGAATCCGATAGCGGTAAACAGCTCCACCGGTTTGAACCGCATCAACAAGATTGGCGTCCAGGCGATCCGGAGTGGGGGGACAAGCGTGGCCATTCCATGATCGGGGCAGTTAATTATCTGGCCGATAATGGCATCAATGCCGCCTATTTCCTGGTTTGGAATGTTGAAGGGGACGGGAAAGATGTCTGGCCCTTCATCGACCCCAATGATCAAACCCGTTTTGACACCAGCAAACTAGATCAGTGGGAGCGGGTTTTCACCCATATGCAGAATCAGGGCATTGCGCTTCATGTCGTGCTGCAGGAAACCGAGAATGAGCTGCTTATGGATGGCGGCGATACGGGCCGGATCCGCAAGCTGTTCATTGCGGAACTCGTCGCCCGCTTTGGCCACCACAATGCGTTGATCTGGAATTTGGGCGAAGAGAACGGCCCAGTCCACTGGAGACCCGAAGGCCAGAACGATGCACAGCGCAGAGCGATGATTGAATGGTTGACGCAGGTCGATCCCTACAACCATCCCATACTGCTCCACACGCATGCCGAACCAGACGACAAAGATGCGATAGCCGGGCCGCTTTTGGGTTTACGCGATTTAGACGGGCTTTCCCTGCAGATTGCCGATCCGGCGTTGGTCCATGCAGAAACAGTGAAGTGGTTCAAGCGCTCCAGTGATGCGGGTCATCGCTGGGTGCTGACTATGGATGAAATCGGGCCATGGCAGAATGGCGCGATACCGGATGTTGATGCAAAAGATGACCACCTGGCTTTGATCCGTGAAGCTTTGTGGGGGCATATTCTGGCGGGCGGTTCAGGCGTCGAGTGGTACTTCGGAGCGAAATTCGACCACAATGATCTGAGCGCTGAAGATTTCAGATCTAGAGAGAAATTATGGGCATCCAGCCATTCTGCGCGGCAGTTTATCGAGCAGACCATTGAGTTGGGCTCGCGTGAAATCTGCCCTTCTGACTTCGCTTCAACGCCATGTCTTCGTGGTACGGTTCCCGGTACAAAAAGACAGGTCGCGATCGTGTATCTTCGGGCAGGAGAAGCGCTAGAGCCGGGTCTGGCCAAACAAAGAAAGGCGATTGAATTCCGCGATCCGTTAAACGCCGCCGAGCTACTTGTAGATCACCAATTGCGCGACCGGATTGTTGTTATCTATTGATCGTGAACGAACTTGTATGAACATATTCCGCTACCGCGAAATTGCCTGAAGAAGGCTTAAGATCCTTCACGTGTGCAACCCTGAAGGAAGGCGTTGGCTTACTCAAAAAATGCCTCGCTGCGCCGCCATCCGCAACACGTGATCAAGCCGTATTACTGATATGTTGAGCGCGGGGTTTTCGATAAATGCGGCGCAAGCGTCGCAAACTCACCCTGCGGCGACTTCCCGCGTGTCGAGCCATTGAGCCAGCTTCACCCCGCCGGTGATCAGGAACGGCACCAGCACCAGGCTGAGTGTGACTTTCGCAAGGACCTGTCCAATCAACAGGTTGGTGATGTCGAATTCTCCGTAAAACGCGAGCGTTACGAAAATAATCGAATCGAGCGCCTGGCTTAAGGCCGAGGCAATGGCGCCGCGGATCATTAGGCCAACTGTGGTTGCGTCTCCCTCTCCGCGAAGGCGTGAGAAGATCCAGACATTCAACAACAGGGATGTAATGTAAGCAGCAGGCCCTGCCATCAGAATGCGCGGGGTCTGACCCAGCACCGTTTCAAATGCAGCCAGATCGACCGAACGAAATTCCAGCATCTCTGAAGACGCGGGCAGCGACAGCACCAGATAAATCAGCAAAGCCGATATTGCGAGCGGGGTAAATCCGACCCAAATCAGACGGTTAGCCAGTTTTTGTCCATACAGCTGTGCAATCGTGCTGGTGATCACCACGAGCAACAGGAATGGGAATATGCCCGCTTCCACGGCAAGGTTGCTGGGCCACAATTGCACCTGCTTGAACGCGACGACGCCGGCCAGAACAGTCATCCCGCCGTACAATATGATGTAGACGAACAATCCCATCGGCGCGGCCAATGCGCGCTGGGCAGTGGGCTGTGCGGCCGGGGCCGGTGTGTTGGTTTCACTCATGGCCGCTGGCGTAAGGTGCGAATGGGGAAAAGAAAAGCGGCGGGCGCACGCTTTCAACCGCAAGCTGTATTTTGCAGGGAACAGGTCCGGCCAATGCGCCGCTGCGCTCTTGCGCTTGGATCGTCAAAATGCAACGCCACGATCAAGCGCGCGGGCGGGGCCTTCGCACGGGATCATTTAAGACACTTATGTTGGGGGCATCGCCTGGTCGTGAGCGAGAATATTTCGTCCATTCTTTTTAGCCTGCTTGGCATTTTCGCCATCCTTGGTTTTGCGTTCCTCCTGTCCAGCGGTAAAAAACGGATCAAGCTCCGCGTGGTCGGCGCTGCGTTTGCGCTTCAGGCGGTCATGGCTCTGCTGGTGCTGCGCACGAGTTTCGGTGTGGCGGCGATCCAGTTCCTGTCGGACGGCGTGATCGCGCTGCTCGATTATTCCAAGGTCGGGATCGAGGCCGTGTTCGGATCAATGGAAGCCAATCCGTTCACCAACACATTCGTGATCGCGGCTTTGCCAGTCATCGTTTTCTTCGCGGCGATTGTTTCGATTCTTTACCATCTCGGGATCATGCAGCGGCTGGTCAGATGGGTTGGCGGGGCGATCGGCTGGATCACCGGCATAAGCAAGGTTGAGGCTTTGGGCAGCGCAGCCAACATATTTGTCGGGCAGTCGGAAAGCCCGCTGGTGGTGCGCCCGTATCTGGCATCCTTGCCGCCATCGCAGCTGTTTACCTTGATGAGTGTTGGCATGGCCGGCGTCGCGGGGACAATCCTGGCGGCCTATGCCAGCTTTATCGGTTCCGAAGCCGTACCTTTCTTGTTGGCTGCGGCATTCATGTCTGCGCCGGGCGGCATTTTGATGGCCAAAATCATTATGCCTGATGATGCAGGCGGCGAACCTGCCAGCGCCGAACCTGCCGGTGCCAATGTCGATCTGCCGAAATCCAGGATCAGCGGAGAGGGGCCTGCGTCTCTTGTCGAGCGCGCAAAGCCCGGCGAGGTCGAAATGGCCGAAACATTCGAAGAAGGCCAACGCCCAGCCAATATCATCGAGGCCGCTGCGCAAGGGACGCAAACCGGCGTCAAACTGGCCGTGGCTGTCGGCGCGATGGTGATGGTGTTTGTGGCACTCGTTGCTCTTGCAAACGGTGTTTTGGGCGGGATTGGCGGGCTTGTCGGCTTTCCCGATGTCACCTTCCAGCAATTGCTTGGGTATGTGTTTGCCCCTGTGATGTTCCTGATCGGTATTTCGGATTGGGATCAGGCCCAGCTGGCCGGTGGATTGTTCGGGACCAAAATCGTGCTCAATGAATTCGTGGCGTTCATTGATCTTGGGGCGATGGGTGATGGGCAACTGACAGAGCGCAGCAGGGCCATTGTGACCTTTGCATTATGCGGGTTTGCCAACTTTTCCTCAATCGCGATCCAGATGGCGGTGACAGGCGGGCTGGCGCCCAATCAACGTCCGGTTATCGCGCGGCTCGGGCTAAAGGCGCTCGCGGCCGGTAGCTTGGCCAATTTGATGAGTGCGGCTTTGGCGAGTATTTTTCTGCCCCTTTAGCCGCGTGAAATTGACGCTTTATCGGAGCAATCTTGGCAGGCGGGACTTTGCGAGTGTAAAGGGCCTGCATGACCCAGACAGAACCTTCGACCCGTTCGACCGCCGGAATCGCCAGCGTCTCGCTCGCCCAGCCGCTGGCCGATATTGCCGGTGAACTTGGCAACAGCTTTGCAGAATACGGATTTGCGATTGTACGCGATCACGGCATTTCGCAGGACTTGATCGACCGCGCAGAGCAGAATTCCAAAGCGTTTTTCGCGCTGCCGGGCGATGTGAAGCGCGGATACAAGATCGAAGGCAGCGGCGGTGCACGCGGTTACACGCCATTCGGTACAGAGAAAGCCAAAGACGCCAATATCTTCGATTTGAAAGAGTTCTGGCATGTCGGGCGTTCGCTCGATCCGGCGCATGAACTGGCAGAATTTATGGGCCCGAATATCTGGCCTGCAGAAGTGGAAGGGTTTGAGCCGACCTTTTCCGAATTGTATTCCGCTTTTGAAGCCACCGGATTGCGAGTTCTGGAAGCGATTGCGCTCCATCTTGGTCTGGATCAGCAATTCTTCGCGCCGACCGTCGAAGATGGCAATTCGGTTATGCGGTTGCTGCACTATCCGCCATTGGGTCCCGACGCACCGGCAGGGGCCATCCGCGCCGCTGCGCATGGCGATATCAACACCATCACCTTGCTGCTTGGCGCGGAAGAAGCTGGTCTTGAACTGCTCAGCAAGTCTGGCGAATGGCTGTCTGTCGATGTGCCCAAGGGCGCGCTGGTTATCAATGTCGGCGATATGCTGGAACGCCTGACTGGCGGCGCATTGCCATCGACAACGCACCGTGTCGTCAATCCCAGTGGAGAGGCGGCGCTTCGGTCGCGCTATTCGATGCCGTTCTTTCTACATTTCAGGCCAGATTATCTGATCGAGCCGTTGGAACGCCCTGATTTGGACAATTCCGGTTCAGGCACGTCCGAATCGAGCAAATTTGAGCCTATTACGGCGCACGATTTCCTGATGCAGCGGCTGCGAGAGATCAATTTGGCGTAAAATCGGCCATAGGGATTCGGACGCATTTGCCCAAAGGCAGCACACCTTTGCTCTCATCAGCCGCATTTGTGCAGAATCTCTGCTTACGTTGCACTGCAGCAACAGAGACCTGGGGAATCCCTGATTTCCAAGGGTTTCGAGCCCCATTATTCGCAGGATATGCGGGATATTGGCGCGCGGGCTTTCAGGTTTCACGGGATTGTAACAAAACTGTAGCTTTTCAGACGCTGTAGGCCCCTATCGCGATTGTGCTTTCAAGCTTTCGCCGTGAAACCTCCCATTGATCCAGGGGCATAAACATGAAAATCAAATATCTTTTGGCAGCGAGCGTCGTCTCTCTCTCAGCCGCAGCCACCATCGCAGCACCTGCTACTGCTCAGCAGATTACTTCGGGTATCGAAGGTCAAGTTGCTGATGCCGATGGCAACGCTCTTCCCGGAGCGACCGTAACAATCACCGATGAGCGCGTTGGTTCGACCCGCACCGCAACCGCTGGTGCCAACGGAAATTTCCGCGTTGGTTCGCTTCCGCCCGGCGGCCCGTACACCGTTACAGTGACTGCGCCTGGTTTCGAAGGCCAGACAGTTGAAAACGTCTTTACAAGCATTTCCGGCAACACCGGCTTTGATTTCAACCTGACAGCGACCGTTTCGGGCTCCAGCGACAATGTCATCGTTGTTAGCGGCGCCCGCGCACAGGTCACACAGCTTGCTGTTGGTCCGGGCACGGCGTTCGACACCGAAACGCTTGAGAACTTCCCGTCGATCAGTCGTGACGTACGCGACATTATCCGTATCGACCCGCGCGTTAGCCTTGAAGACAGCGACAACGTTGACCGTATCTCTTGCCTCGGCGGCAATGATCGGACCAACACTTTCACCGTTGACGGCATCATTCAGTCTGACGTTTTCGGCCTGAACGGAACGCCGTTTGCCGCGCGTAACTCGCTGCCGCTTCCATTTGACGTCATCGAGCAGACTTCGGTCGAATTCGCACCTTTCGATGTTGAATATTCGGACTTTACCGGCTGTCTCGTGAATGTTGTCACCAAAGCGGGTAGCAACAAATTCAGCGGCTCTGCATTCTACACCTATTTCGACGAGGGCATGCAGAACAACGAGCTGGAGCAGGCAGACGGTACGGTTGACCGCATCAACGCTGGCCGTGAAGAGCGCTGGGGCGCAACCCTTTCCGGCCCAATCATTCCCGATCGTCTGTTCTTCTCGGTCGGCTATGAAGAAGTTAAACTCGCAAGTGGCTACAACGACGGACCGTTTGGTTCGGGCGCTGCAAACGAAGTCGACTTCATCACCCAGGCGCAGTTCAATGAATTCGCTCAGATTGCGCGCGACGTTTATGGCCAAGACGTTGGAGCTGTTCCGACCCAGCTGCCAGAAGGTAACGTGCGTTACTTCGGTCGTCTCGACGCGCAGATCAACGATAACCACCGTTTGGAAGCGACGTATCAGCGTCTTGAAGAAACCAATGTCGAATTCGATGGCGGTGGCCGCACCATAACCGGGATCAATTCCTTCGAAGACGAAGGCACGATCTCCGATTATTACTCGGTCCGTCTGTATTCCGACTGGAACGACATGATCTCGACCGAGCTGCGCGTGAGCCGCGCAGAAGTCGCCGATGTTCAGGGCCCAGTCGGTTTCGGCGAAGCCCAGTCGGACGATCCAACCGTACGCCTCGTTGTTGGCTTTCCTAACGGATCCAACGGTGCAATCCCCGGCGGCGCCGATGGCGGTGCAGCAACTGGTCCGGGCATCTTCCGTTCGGCCAACCAGCTCAACACCAAAATCGACCAAGCGCGTTTCATCATGAACCTTGATGCAGGCGACGGTCACTTCTTCAAAATCGGTGCTGAACTCAATGATCTCGAAGTGTTCAACCTCTTCGCAATCAACGCGACCGGGACACTGTTCTTCAACGGCCTCGACGATTTCCGTAACGGTTTGTTGGCCAACGGCACCGGCGGTGCTTTTGATGGCCCAGATGACATCTTTGATGGCGCCGGTGGCGGAACGATCAACACCGGTCTGAACGGCGATATCAACAACGCCGCTGCACTCTTCAGCCGTCAGACCTATTCGTTCTTTGTTCAGGACGAATGGGATGCAACGGATCAGTTGAGCGTTAATGCTGGTGTCCGCGTTCAGATTTATGACGGTGATGCGCCGCGTGCGAACCCGCTTTTCCTTGAGCGTTACGGTTCTACCAACGCAGTCGCTTTCAGCTCGATCGACCCGGTAATTCTGCCGCGTCTTTCGGCGACGTATGAATTCGACAATGACGGGTTCTTCTCCAACAGCCGGGTAACCGGCGGTGTCGGTGTCTTTGCCGGCGGCGATCCTGTCGTTTACTTCTCTAATGCGTTTTCGAATGACGGTTTTGCATCGGTAACCGGCGATACAGGCGACTGTGCTGCTGCGGATCTGACAACCGACGGAACAACCGGACAGATTGACGTTGTAACCAACGGTACTTTCACCGGCTTCCCGCAATGCGCAATCAATGCCGGTGCAGCTGGCGCTGCGCGCGGTACGGGCGAAGTGCAGAGCATCGATCCGAATTTCGACATTCCAACTGCGGTTCGCGCCAATATCGGTTTCGCAACCGGACTGGGAACCAACAGCGGGTTCTTCTCGAACTGGAACCTGAATGTCGATTATATCTACACACGCTTTAACGATACGCTCGCGATCCGCGATCTGTCGCAGACGATTGATACGCGTCAGGCCCTTAATGGCTTTACCGTTGACGGTCGTCCGATCATCGCTGGTGTAGATTTGCTTCGTGATGGCTGTAACGCAACGTTTGTCGATAACGGGCCGACCTATACCGGCATCACCGACGATTGTTACGTTTCGCGCAATGGCGAGTTCTTGCAGCTCACCAACGGACCCAGCTTCGATAGCCACAACCTTTCGTTCATCCTGACCAAGCGCTTTAGTGAAGGCCTCTTCACCGAAGGCGGCAGCGTCAACCTGAACCTTGGTTATGCGTTCAACGATAGCGAGCAGACGGTAAACTTCCGCTCATCAACTGCTGGATCGACCTTTGACGGTACAGCGGTCTTCGATCCTCAGAACCCTGCGATTTCGCAATCGGGCTTTGAGACTCGTCACAACTTCACACTGTCGATGTTCTTCCGTGAAGAGTTCGTGAGCGGCTACGACACAGGTCTTGGTATCTTCTTGCGCGCTTCGGAAGGCCGTCCATACAGCCTTACGTTCGATGACGGTTCACCGGATTTCCGTGACCCGGCTTCGGCTGAAGACAACATCCTCGCCTACATCCCGACCGGCCTTACGGATCCGAATCTCTCGCCTTCGAGCGATTTCGGCGCCGTTGCGCAGTTCCTCGATGCATTGAATGGCGGTGACAGCATCGTCAGCCAGCTGAACTGCGATTTCACCCCGGGCCAGACCATCTCCCGCAACACTTGCCGCGATGATTGGTTTGTCGATCTGGATTTCCGTATCAGCCAGGAACTGCCGTTCATCGGCAGCCTGACGGGTATTGCGAATGATCGTATCGAAGTGTTCGCAGATTTCTCGAACTTCCTGAACATGATCGACAATGGTTGGAACATTCGCCGTTCGTTCGGTGACTTCGATGGCCGTGTCGCTCTGCTCACCGGTGAATTCGACGGTGAAGGCCGCTACGTGCTCGACAGCTTCCGTGCATTTGAAGGTGAAGCATTCACCTCTGTGAACAGCAGTGTCTGGCGCATCCAGGTCGGTGCCCGTTACGAATTCTAATTCGTCGGTACTGCATTGTATAAATCGCGAGCGGCGGGGTCTTCGGGCTCCGCCGCTTTCGTTTTGGCAGGCCGCGCTTGGACCAGTCGCTGCATTACAGGCGGCACCGCGCGGGGATTTATGCTTCGCGCAATTCCTGACCTTCGGATTGATCGCGGTCGGCCAGCTCCAGCAATTTGTCGGCAAGCGCATTTTGGATTGTGCCGCTCACCTTTGTTCTGAGCGCTCTCTCCAGAGCGGATGCCTGGGTCCCCAATTCTTCTTCGCCGAACATCGCCGCTGTTCCGGCGAGTTTATGCACCGTTCGCGCCAGCGTCTCACGCTCATGTTTGTTCATGTCTTCGCCTGTAAGCGAACCTGTCAGCGCCGCTGCCCGAACCGCCTCTACTGCTTCGCCGCGCCTCTCTAGCCAGCGTCTCACGAGCATCGGGGATTGCCGCCTCTTATTTACGAACGCCGAGTGATCATCGTTAGCATCGGCAATATCGTGCGGCTCGGCCTCGGGGGCTGCGTGAGCGGGTGAAGCCGACGGCGCTTGCGCGGTTTGTCCGGCACTGCGTGCATGGCTTGCATCAGGCTCAAATTCATTTTCAATGATGCGTGTCGGTAGCCAGCGTTGCAGCGCGCGGGCCAGATCGGCAAATACCAACGGCTTGGACAGATGACCCTGCATTCCCGCTGCACGGGCGGCGGCAATATCTTCCGGAAAGGCGTTTGCAGTGAGCGCGATGATTGGCAGCAAATCCGGTAAAATCCCCTCGGCCCGGATCGTTCTGGTGGCGGCATAGCCATCACAGCCCGGCATCTGGATATCCATGAGAACCAGATCATAGGGCGCCCCGCGCATCATGCTGTCGATCACCATCGAAATGGCTTCGTTGCCATCGTGGGCAATCGCTACGGATTGACCGCACCTTTCCAGCATCTCCGTGGCAAGCATCCTGTTAACGTCATGGTCCTCGGCAAGGAGAATGCGCGCGTGGTGCGGCATTTCGGAGAAAATATTCAAAGTATCAGAACCGGACAGTTCCCCTGATGGCTCCCTATCCGGGGTGCCGCGCGGTGCCGGCAAGGTCAGGGTGAAGGACGAGCCTACCCCCGGCTTGCTTTCCAGTTCGATAAAACCTCCGAGCAGTTCGGTCAGTTGCCGACTGATCGTAAGCCCCAGGCCCGTGCCGCCGAACCGCCGTGCCGTGTCGCTCTCGCCTTGGGTGAAAGGCAGGAAAACCGAATCTATGCGCGATTCGCTGATCCCGATCCCGGTGTCCATCACGCGGATACTGATCTGATCCTGATCGACCCGGTAACTGACATGGATCAGGCCAGTCTCGGTGAATTTGACTGCATTTCCGACCAGATTTAGAACAATCTGGCGGAGCCGGAGCCCGTCGGTGATAACCCAGTTGCTATCAGGATCACTCGCTTCGTTGTCATGCAATTCACGCTCAAAGCGCAGTTTCAGGCCTTTCTTTTCGGCATTGGGCCGTTGCAGTGCCACACAATCAGACAAAGTCGCATGCAGATCAATCGAGCCGCGGTCGATTGAGATTTGCCCTGCTTCAACTTTGGACAGGTCAAGAATATCATTGAGCAACAACATCATGGAACGGCCCGATTGCACGATCATTTCGGTTTGCCGCCGCTGGTCTTCGTCCAGATCACCCTGCAGCATCAGCTCTGCAAAGCCGAGAACGCCGTTCATCGGGGTCCTGATTTCATGGCTCATATTGGCGAGAAATTCGGACTTCGCATTCGCCGCGTTTTCTGCTGCCCGCCGGGCCCGGGTTAATAGCATTTCCAGCTCAACCCGCTCCGTCACATCTCGTGCGGAGACTACAATTCCTTCGTGCTCTCCAGTGGCCGGATTTCTGGCAAGGGCGCAATCGGCTTCGATGAATACGGCGGTACCATCGGCAGCATCCAGGAACCGTCGATAGGTAAAGCGTTCTTTATCGGATTGGCCGGATGTCAGCCGGTTCTGGGCAAGGCTGATTGTTTCACGTGCGTCGTCATGCATGCGATCGGTGGGGAACCGTCCGATGAATGTTTCAGGTTCTTCATCCAGGACATCGCGTACCGAAGGTGAGGCGTAGGTGCAGCGGCCATCTGTGTCGAACCGCAAGACCGCATCGGTTATGTTGTCAGCCAGAAGGTCGATCTGCCGTTTGCCGGTTTCCAGATCTATCATAATCCGTTGCTGCCCCGCGAGAATCGCAGCGACGGGCAATCCCGTCAGGAAATTTGCGGCAATGAACGATTGCAGCATATGCACCTGCGATGCGAGGGAAAGCCCTGCTGCGTAGATCGGACCAGTACCTGCCCAGGTCATGAAACTGGCCACGAATGCGAGCCCCACCACACACAAGCCTGTACCCAAAGAACCCAATCGAAACGCATGGAGCAACGTGATCGGGGGAATCAGGAACAGCAGCGGATAGGCATCTTGTTTGAAGACGAGAAACACGCAGGCGACACCACCGGCCAACAGGCTCAATCTTTCAAGCCAGTTGCCCGCCGGGCGCGCATTGCGTTCTTGCCACGCATCAAACGCCAGCAAGGCTGTGGGTACGATTAAAACCATGCCCATCGCATCGGTAATCAACCACGCTATCGCACCGAGGCCGCCGGCCTGATCATCAACCAACATCGCAGTTGACGAAATAAGCGCGGATGTCGCCGGTCCGATCAACCCACCCACCCAGATAAACCTGCCAAGGTCAGGCAAGTGCGACATATCAGGCCGCAGCCCAGACCCCCGGCGCGTGAGAAATACCACAATCGCAATATCAGCAATGTTTGCGACTGAATAAATCGCCGCAGTTGCCAACGGTGTGCCTGAAAGGAAATTTGCCAATATTCCCGCGAAAAAGACAAAGGTGTAAAATGGGATTTCATTCGAAGGCCGGGCCCGCAGCAGGCACGCGACTGCCGCGGCATTCGGCACCCAGACGCTCGCGAGCATAGAATCGAATCTGAACAGCGAAAGGCTGGTCATCGCCAAGACAAAAAAGACAATGGCCCCCGCCGCGCCCCACAGAATGCAGGCGCGATTGATATCTGGCGAAGATCGTCTGATCACCGAGAGATCGTCTTTAACAGTTTTTACTCGCTCGATTATGCGCTCCATCGCAATTCACCTTTGGAATGGTATAAAGATAACCGTGCGGTTTTCGGTGCAATTGCCACCGATCTGGATCAAAAAGGCGAGTATCAAGTTCACGATGGCCCAAGGAAAAACACGGTATTCAAGCCCTTTTCGGCGACCGCGCTGGTCTTTGATATTGGCTATCGTCGTGCTGCACCTGATTGCGCTTTATGCGCTCGGCCGCGCGTTCGCCCCCGAGTTCACCGGGTCGGTCGAGCGGAGTGTTGTCTCAGCATTTACGGTTACGATTACGGCACCGCCGGACCCACCGCCGCCAGAAAACCAGCCCGAGCCTGATGAGGGTGCTCAGGGTGATCCAGGTCAGGACGCAGTGCCTGAGCCTGTAACTGCGCCAAAAGCCAAGATCGAAACGAAACCAACCCCGAAACCGCAAGCATCCTCGACAGGATCAGCAACCCGTTCTGGAGCTCGAGAAACAGGCGACGGCACGGGCGCCGCCGGCAAGGGAACAGGCACAGGCAGCGGCAATGCGGGCGGCGGCAAGGGCGGCATCGCGGTCACCAAACCGGTTCACATCTCAGGAACGATCAGCAACGCACGCGATTATCCGGTTCCACCCGGAGGGCGATCTGCGCGCAGCGGTACCGAGGTGATTGTCCGCGTAATTGTGGGCACCGATGGGCGCGCCCGGCAATGTTCGGTCTACCGGCCAAGCCCGGACCCCGAAGCCGATCGGATAACGTGCCAGCTTGTCGAAAACAGATTGGGCTTTAAGCCTGCTGTGGACACCAACGGCAACCCGGTCGCCGCCCCGTTTTACTGGCGCCAACGATGGTTTAGCGCGCAATAGCGCAAAGGCGGGACAGGCTGAAATATAGGGCTTTTATCGTTCTGCCCTGATGATATAGCCCCTGTAACCAGCACCCGCCCTTGGGTGCAACACCGCGGAGCACCATCGACGATGACCATGATCCATCCAGTAATTTTGTGCGGTGGAAGCGGAACCCGGCTTTGGCCGATCAGCCGCAAAGTCAAACCGAAACCGTTCTTGCCGTTGATCGGGGAGCAAACCCTCTTCGAACAGGCAGCAGAGCGCGTGGCCGGGGATAACAGGTTTGGTTCGCCTGTCGTCGTGGCCGGGCCGCAGCATATCGATCTGATCGAAGCACAGATTGGCGGGGCGCACCGTCTTATCGTCGAGCCGTCCGCGCGCAATACGGCTCCTGCGATTGCCCTCGCAGCGGCAATGCTTCCCTCTGAAGATATTATGTTGGTCTGTCCAAGCGATCACCATATTGCGGATTCATCCGCGTTTCGGGCTGCGGCATTGGCAGCCGCTCAGCTTGCGCAGGACGACTGGCTCGTCTCCTTCGGGATTGCGCCGACCCATGCCGAAACAGGTTACGGTTATCTCCATCGCGGTGAACCGCTGACTGGAGGGTTTGAGATCGCGCGTTTCGTCGAGAAACCTGATCGTGAACGGGCCGAGGGTTATCTGGCGAGCGGAGAATACAGCTGGAATGGCGGCATATTTGCGTTCCGCGCGGGTCATCTGCTGGATGAACTGTCGCGGCATCGACCAATTATGGCGCAGCTCGTCAAACAGGCCGTAGCCGAGGGCCGCGAAGAGGGAGCGCGGTTTTATCCCGCAGCAGAGCCATTCGCCGCAATCGAAGGCGATTCAATTGACTATGCGGTAATGGAAAATACCCGGCGGGCTGCGATGGTTCCGGCCGATATGGGATGGTCTGACATCGGTAATTGGGCGGCTTTGCAAGATGCCTTGTTGGACGAAAGTGCCGGTCAAGATAGGGCCTGCGTGACAAAAGGCGATGTTGATCTTGATGGCTGTGATAGCGTTCTGGCAATCACCGATGGTCCGCGCATTTCGGCGGTCGGCGTGAAGGACCTGTGCATCGTAGTGTCAGGGGGAGACGTGCTTGTGACCACGCGCGACGGCGCTCAGCGTGTTGGCAAATTGCCCGGAGCTAAAAACCAATGAGTGCACACGTTCCGGCCCGAAAACTTCCGACCAAAATGGTATCAAAGGTTTGGGGGCGGGATTCGCTGCCATCGCCATTTGCCGCGCCAGCAGGTGAACGGATCGGCGAAATCTGGTTCGAACCTCCTCAGGAACTGCCACAAATTCTCGTCAAATACCTTTTCACCAGTGAGAAATTGTCGGTGCAGGTGCATCCCGGCGATCACAATGCGATCGACGATGAGGCGGGCAAGGAAGAATGCTGGCTGGTTCTGAATGCTGAGCCGGGAGCGACACTGGCGATCGGTTTTGACAAAGAAATTACGCCGGATCAGATGGCAGCTGCGGCGCGCGATGGTACGATTGAAAATCTGCTTACGTGGCATGAAGTAAAGGCAGGCGATATCTATTATCTGCCAGCGGGAACGGTCCATGCGATCGGGCCCGGTCTTGCTCTGGTTGAAGTGCAGCAAAGCAGCGACACGACGTTTCGTTTGTTTGATTATGGCCGGCCCCGTGAGCTTCATCTTGATCGTGCGATCGCGGTTGCAGACGGCGTGCCGTATCCCGCGCAGCATCAAGGGACAATGGCGGAACGGGGAACCACGCTGATTGACGGACCACATTTTCGGATAGACCGCATCGCTGGCATACCCGATGCAGAGACGATTGCCGTTTATCAGAATGGTTTGTTGGTTCTGCCATTGGAGGGTGAAGTCGCACCACAGCAACGCAGCGGCGACGAGGCCGATGGAGCGGTGCGCGCAGGGGAATGCCTCTACGCGGCCTCGATCGATATGCTCGATTTCAGCGACGCCGGCGTTACCATCCTGATCCGGCCTGCGCTTTAATTCAGGCTCTGCGCGCCCAGCAGGCTCTCTATTTCGCTGCGGCCATACGGCTTGCTCAATAGCGCCTCGGCACCCAATTTCTCGATTTGGTCGGCCATTTCGGCATAGCCTGTGGCCAGCACAAAACGGATGCCGCGCTGTTTGAGTTCTATGGCAACCGGCTCGCTGGATTCGATGCCAAGATTGAAATCGACGATCGCGAAATCGGGCCTGCGCTTTTTGATGGAGGCCAATGCCCCTGAAACGCTGCTTTCGATCTGCACCGATTTCACGCCAAGCCGTTTCAGGTTCTCTTCTGTATCCAGAGCGATGATCATACTGTCTTCAACGACCAGCACATGCTCCGGCAGCTTGAGCGCCTCCAGCTCGACAGTGACAGATGCACCGGTATTAATGGCGTTCGATCGCGAGTTGTTGTCGATAGTTTCGATGTATCGTTGCGGGATAGTGAAGTCGGCCTCTAACCCTGTCAGCTTGAACCGAAGATCGGCATCGCCTTTCAATTCGTAAGGAATTGACCGCTCGATGATTGTGGATCCAAATCCGCGCCGCGATGGCGGCTTAACCGGAGGCCCGCCGCTTTCGCGCCAACGTATCTCGAGATCGCCGAAAGTGTTGAAGGACAAATTCACCGCCAACGTGCCAGAGCTGTCGCAGAGACAGCCATATTTGGCGGAGTTCGTTACGAGTTCGTGCACAACCAAAGCGAGCACGGTGTAGGCTTCAGGCTTGATCAGAACATCTGATCCGCCGAGCTCGAACCGGTTTTTCTTGTCGTTAAGATACGCGCCAAGCTCAGTTTCGAACAGAGCCGAGAGCGGGGCGGGAGCCCAATTTTCCCGCGTGATATTGTCATGCGCAGACGCCAGCGCAGTAATGCGCCCGCCAATGATGGATGCAAACCCGGCGACGGTCATCGCTTCGCTTTGCGATTGTGAAACAAGGCTGCGGATCAGGTTCAGGATGTTGCGAACGCGGTGATTAAGCTCCGCGATCAACAGCTCTTGTTGTTCCTGCGCGCGTTTGCGTTCGATCGCGACTTCATCGGTCATTCGCAAAATCACTTCGAGCAAGGTGATCCGCAAGCCTTCGGCAATGCGCAGGTCGTCCTCGCTCCATTCGGCACTTTTTGCTTTGACCGTCTGGACCCACGCGGCAAAGCTGCCGCGGGGCTGCAATCGTTCTCGAGGCTCTGCGATGGCTTTGTTCGGGTCACCCGCCCAGGTAACTTTTTGCGCTTGAGGCCTGCGCCACAGGATCAGGTAATCGCGCGGGCTTCGTGAAATCGGCAATATCAATGCGCCGGCTATCAGATCGCCGAATTCGGCGGCTGCCGGGACATGAACCGATAGTTCTGATGTAGCCAAAATGCCGGTGTTGGGTATTTGGCCCAGCGGCCCCATCAATTCGGCAAATTGTTCCTGAGTTGGTGCCGCACCGCGAGTGCGATATCCGCCCGCTGCCCATACAGAAATGCCATCATGCGCGATTAGGTTGTCCAGTGTTTCCTCAATCAGAGGCAGGCTGTCCGTCAGCGATGTGCCCCCGGCCAATCGCATCATCAATTGATCGTGCAATGCGCGTCCTCGCGCGCGCAATTTTTGCGAATTATCAATCAGCAACCGGTCCAGCATCATGGAGAACATCTGGCTGAATGTTTCAGCTACCGTCCTGAGGGAATAGGCGGGCAGTCGTGGTTCATAATGGTGACAAGAAATCATGCCCCAGAGGCGGTTTTCGCGAACAATCGCGATCGCGAGGGAGGCCTTTACTCCCATATTCTGCATATATTGAACATGCATTGCCGAATGCGACCGCAGGACGCTCATCGAAAGGTCCAGCGGCTCTCCAGTGATAGATGGTGCAGGCTCGATCGGGACAGGTTCGGCATCCATATCGGCGATGATGCGCAGTTTGTTACGCCGGAACAGATCCCGCGCCTGTTGCGGAATATCGGCCTGCGGATATCGCAGGCCCAGATAAGGTTCCAGATCATCACGGCGCTCTTCGGCGATCACTTCGCCGCTTTCATCAGGGTGAAAGCGGTAGACCATCACCCTGTCATATCCGAGCATCTGTTGGACCACTTTGGCGGCGGTCTCGCATAGGCTATCGAGGTTTTTAAGCGGCTCCAGACGCGAGAGCGCTGGCCCGATCAACCCCAGATGGTCTGCGTAATCAGCATCGGCATGGCGTTCGAATTCGATGACAATGTACCCGCGGCTGACATGAACCGCGCAATCAAACAGCTTCCCGCCCCGGACCATCCGCAGCCCGAACAAGCGTTCGACCATGTCACCGGTGCCAAGGCGGCTGACCGCTGCCTGTAGTGTTTCGATCGCATTCGGCGTGAAATGATCGGCGAGGCGTGTGCCGATCTCGGGCAAGGCGGACAATTCCAGTGTTTCGGCGCAATTGGCCGATTGCTGCGCGATGACCCAATCGCTGTTTATTGCAATCAAAGCGCCAAAGTCCTGGACCGCGCTGATGTGGTGAATTGGTTCGCGGTCACATTCGGTCAGGGTGACAGGCTTGGGATGGAAATTCATACGAGAGCCGCAGGACAAGTTTGAGCCAGATCGCCAGACTCAGATGTGTTTGCGATAAAGTGATCGAATACGGCGATTGCCGCCCCTGTTGCAGAAGCAAGTGTTTTCAGACTGGCGGGCATTTCAATGTGCGGGCGCAGCTGTTTCCAAAAGGCCAGCATTCCAGGGTCACCCAAGAAAGCCGAAGGCCAATGCCTCCTGCCATTGCGCTCCAGATCTTTAAGGATCGCCCGATTGCCAAGCGATGATCCGGCCAAAACCCATGCAGCCCCCAAAGCAGACGCGTTGTCATTCGGCAGAACGTCCAGCGTGAAGGGCGAACTTACAGACGGACGCGGCATATTCAACGTGGCAAGATCGCGGGCGATCAATTGCGATTGTTCCGGCGGTCTCAGGTCGCTCGGGGCGTTTTCGCGCAGCCATGTCTCCACCGGGATACGCGCTGCATATTGCAGGGCAAGAAACCGGCCATATGCCGCAGTGGAAGTCCATCCGCTGGCCGAGCGCATGGCGCTGTCGAGTTGTTCATGCGAATCGGCGGTGGCGAATCTAAGGTTGGCCCGCAGCGACGGACCCAATTCTTCTGTTTTAGCGGTCAGGCCGATCGTCTTTATCCTTGCCGTAAATTCGGGGCATTTGAGTGTCAGATTTCGCTGTCAGCCCAAATGTCAATCATAGATGACACTCGAGCTATTCAAATGCAAGTATTTCGGCATGAATATAGGCCGCAGCGAAAGAGGCGCTATACGGTTAAACGCTTGGTAAAGCGTGATTTTGCAGAGAAATTGCCGCCGATGGCGCCACAGGCCAGATCTATTCGAGCAGCTTGCCGCCTTGCGTGCGTACCGCATGTTCAAGCGTGCCACGCAGAAATCCAAGCATTGCTGGCAGGTTCATCTCGATCACGACGTTATCGTCTTCGACTTCGACTGATCCCTTTATCCGCTGGCCTGCGGCAGTGACCGTCAAAGCCATGGTGTCCTCGCTTGGCCATGTTGTCTCGACTGTCGCCATGCCTGCCGGGAAATAGCCTGCAATCTCATGAGATCGGGCGCGCATCCGTTTGCGCACTTCTTCTTTGCCGAGGTCATGGGGAAGGTTCACACGCATTGAAATTCCTCAGCCGGTCTTGCCGGTCATGTCCTCGATCAGATCATCGCCGCCATATCGGTATTCGAGATAGCGGTCTTTGATTGCCAGATCATCCAGCGCGCCTTCGGCCATGCGCCGGGTAACCCGGTCAACCTCGCTAGATAGTTTGCCGAGGCTGTCGGTAAGGCGCTGATCGGCGGTTTTACCGGCGTGGGATTCCCCGCGAAGATGCTCGGGCACCTTGCGGTAATTGTCGATGGTTTCGGGAATATACTCCCCCACCAGCTCGCGCACTTCGCGCACGGAGGGGTGATTGGCATCGACGGTTTCCAATTGCAGCCCGAGTGAATCGAGCTGCACGCCAAGGTCTTCGACAATCTTGGCTGCCGGGGCGGGCAAGGCGGGCCGCTGCGCCTCCAGCCAAAGCTCGGTACGGGCAACCATCTGTTTGGGATCACCTTTGGTAAGCTCTTCGCGCTTCGGAATTTTGACTTTGGGAAATTGCGAGAAAAACACGGCTGCGCACATGATTGCCATGGCAACAGCCATAATACCGACAAAGCCAATGCCGTTGATGATCGTGCCGATGACAGACGCCGCAATCATGATTGCGAACACTGCGAGGCCGAAATAGCCCCCTCGTTTGATCCATGTTTTCAGCTTGACGTTGGCAGAACCCTTGCCAATCGAAGCAGCGCGCCGATGCCGCCCGCCTTCGCGGTTATCCGCCAACAAACGCTTGCCATCCGATAGCGCACGTTCTGTTTCGAGATCGAGCTGACCCATTAGCTATCGAGCGCCAGCAAAGATGGCTCGGAAGCCACTTTGGCCTGAGCTTTGGCCTGGCCCTCTGCACGGGCGATATACCCTTTCGACTTTTCAACCTCATTGGACAGCACATTCACAGTCTGTTTCATGCTGCTGAGCGCGCGAACTTTGAAGTCGTCCACTTCATCCATCGTATCGTAGATGTTCTGGAATGCGCGTTGCAGCGTTTCCAAAGGAATAGTGCTGGCGGCCGCCTGTTCATGGATCTGGCCGGTCTGTTCACGCAGCAATGTGCTGGTCGAATCAATGATATTGCTGGTCGTTTCGTTCAGCGAGGTGATTTGTTGCAGGACCAAACGCTGATTGGTCATGGCCTGCGCAACGGTGACCGCGGTGCGCAGGGCGCCAACGGTCGTGGTGCTGGCGCGGTCTACACCTTTGACCAGCTCGACATTGTTTTTCTTCACAAGGTCGAGCGCAAGATAGCCCTGAACGCTTACGGCCATCTGGGTCAGCAAATCCTGAGTCCGCTGGCGGACATAGAACAGCGCGCTTTCGCGCAGGGCTTTAGCCTTCGCCGGATCGCTCGAATCCAGCTCCAGAGCTTTCGTCTCGAGCCGTTCATCCAGAGTCTTGGCGATGTGGATCATCTGCTCCAGCTCGCCCATCGCCTCCCACAGCTTTTGACGCTCTGTGTCGATGGCGGCATTATCCAGATGGAGTTCTTTCTTGCCGCCTTCCAGCCGCTCCAGAATGGCCTGAATATGGCCCTGAGAGCTGGTGTAGCTGTCAAAATAGTTCTTCAACTTGTTGCCGAACGGGATGATGCCAAACAGCTTGCGCGGGGCCAGAAGTTTGCTTTTGCGGCCGGGATCAAGATCTTCGACCGTCCGGCGCAATTCCGCCAGATCGGTGCCGACGCTGCTGTCTGCGTCCATCGCGCGGACGGGGCGATCCAAAAACCGATTGGAATGCGCAGCCGCAGCGCGAATCTGTTCCTGACCCATACGCGTGATCTGATCGACTTTCTCGCCGAATTCCGGTGAATTGGCATCAACCGAAATCAGATCGGTTACGAAGGCATCGACCTTTGTATCCAGCTTTGATTTTTCTTCGCTTGAAACAGGAACGAGACCAGCGGCTTTTTCCGGCGCAATCTCTGGCACGGGATCGGGCGGGGTAAGCTCGAAATCGGTGGCGGTTTTGGTCGCAGTGGCGACCTTGTTCTCCGGTGCGGCTTCGGTGCTCATTCTTACGCGTTTCCTCCGTTGGCCTAGCGGCCATGTACCTCTGCAACTGTATTAGTGATCTAAAACACACCTTTCAAGGTAGCTGTTTTAGGCGCGGTGTTCCAACGAATTGCGCGGGAGCGATCTGAACGCTTTGCGTTGCGCGCGAATGTCCGTAATTAAGGGCCAAATATAAAGGGCCGAAATACGTGTCGACTGACATTCCAAATCCAAACGAGACTTTGTCCCAAGAGGAAAAAGAGGCAACCGCCGTAAGGCCGGCGCGCTCGTCTTTCGGCTCTGTAAAGTTCAGCCTGCTGCGCTGGTGGATGCGCGATGTTGTTGGCACCGTCAATCAATCCCGCGTGATCGAAAAGCGGCGCGAAGACTGTCTGCTATCCGAACGGTATTTGTTCATGACCGCGATGAGCGCGGGGATCGCTGTGCTTGGCCTCTTGCTGTCGTCACCAGCGGTTGTGATCGGCGCGATGCTTTTGTCCCCGTTGATGGGGCCGATCATGGGGCTGGGCTTTGCCTTGGCGATTGGTGATTACCTATGGCTGAAACAATCCGCGCGCAGCCTTGCCTGGGGCAGTGTGATGGGTATCGGACTAACCGCAGGGCTAGTCTACATGTCGCCGATCCAGACGATTACCCCGGAAATCGCCGCACGGACCCAGCCTAACCTGTTCGATCTGTTTGTGGCGCTTTTCTCCGCGCTTGCCGGTGCCTACGCGATGATCCGCGGGCGTGAAGGCACAATTGTGGGCGTCGCCATCGCAACTGCATTGATGCCGCCGCTAGCGGTCGTCGGGTTTGGCCTCGCGACATGGAACTGGACCGTATTTTCGGGTGCACTGCTGCTTTATGTGACCAACCTGATCACTATCGCGCTGACCGCGTGGGGCATGGCGCGCCTATACGGGTTCAAAACCACGCTTAGCGCGCGCAACACCCTGTTTCAGAATATCGCCGTCGCGGTGGTGTTTGTCGGGCTCGCTGTGCCGCTGGCCTATTCGCTGCAACAGATCGCATGGCAAACCAATGCCCAGCGGATTGTGCGCAGCGAAATTCAGGAAAGTTTCGATAAAAATTCGATTATTGATAGCCTCAATATCGAATTTGCAACCGATCCGATTGCGGTCACGGCGGCCATGCTTACCCCCAGAATCGAGACTGATGCCGAGGTTGAGATTGAACGCGCGCTCGAAGATCGGCTTTCGCGGCCTATTGAATTGACCCTTACGCAATATCAGGTTGCAACCGGCGCTACAGCTGCGGAGCAGGCGCAGCTATCGGCGGCCCGCGCCAGTGAAGAAGCGGTCGCGGTCGAACGCGCAGATGACCTTGCAAAGCGATTGGCGCTGGTTGCGGGCGTCGATATCGAAGATGTCACGGTCGACAGGAGCCGCAGGCGGGCAACAGTGCGCTCAGAACGTCTCGATGGCGCATCGCTTGCCGCTTATCGCACGCTCGAAATGCGGATTGCCGCGACTGAGCCGGAATGGACGATTGAGCTGTTGCCGCCAGCTGTCGCGCTCGATCTGGAGATCCCGTTTGGCGATGATGGACCCACAGTCGAAGGCACCCGTGCGCTGAGTGTGGTCCAATGGGCATCATCGCGTGTCGATTTGCCGATCCAACTGGTCGGTAATGCCGCCGATGCAGCCGCAGCGGCCGAGATCCTTGGCACCCGGGGGGTTGATGTGTCGGTAGTGCGCAATGGCAGCGGCCGGGTGCGCGCAGAATGGGCCCAGCCCCGCGATTAAGCAGCGTCGGCCAGCAGGCGCGCCTATCCGTGTTGACGGAATAAAGGCGCGTTAAGCGGCCAGCTCCAGAGGGACGATTTCGCCCGATAGATACAGCTTTTTCGCTTTGGCTCGGCTGAGCTTGCCGGAACTTGTGCGGGGCAGAGTGCGCGGCGGTACCAGTTCGACCACGCAGCTCATACCGGTCACAGAGCGGACTTTGTCAGCGATCTGCTCACGCAGTTTGACGCGTTCTTCAGGATCGGAAACGCGGCAATGGACAAGCACTGCGGGGGCTTCCTCGCCGCCTTCGGTTTCAACCGAAAATGCCGCGATATCGCCGTGGTTAAAGCCGGGCAATTGCTCCACAGCCCACTCAATATCCTGCGGCCAATGGTTTTTGCCATTGATGATGATCATATCTTTGGCGCGCCCGACAATGAACAGATATCCATCGGCAAGATAACCCATGTCGCCTGTGTCCAGCCATGCCCCATGTCCGTCTTTGTCAGGGACAAGACATTCGTTGGTCGCTTCCTCGTTGCGGAAATAGGAATGCATCACGCTTGGTCCGTGGCACCAGACTTTGCCGATCTGATGGTCACCGCGTACGTCGCCGTTTTCGCCGCGAATCTCGACCTTCATATCAGGCAGCGCTTTTCCGCAATTCACAATCGCGCGGTAACGTGCGGGGCGGGTGAGATCACGCGGAGTGCCCGAAAGGCGCTCTTCTTCGACAAGTTCGACGCGGATGCCTTCGCCCGGCGGCATCACAGTCACGCCCAGCACTGCTTCTGCAAGACCATAGGAAGGTGTGAACGATGCGGCTTTAAAACCGGCTTCGGAAAATGCGTTCACAAAATTCTGCATGACATCGGGGCGGATCATATCCGCGCCATTGCCCGCAATCCGCCAGCGCGACAGATCGAACCGTTCCGCCACATTGGACTGGCTGGAAATGCGCCGCGCGCAGATGTCATAACCAAAGGTTGGCGAATAAGAGAGCGTGTTGCCGGCATTGCGGCTGATCATATCGAGCCATGCCAGCGGCCGGCGCGCAAAGGCATCGGGCTTTAGCAGGTCGACCGACACCTGATTGGCGATCAGCGACAGGAAACACCCAACCAGGCCCATGTCGTGATACCACGGCAGCCAGCTGACCGCGCGGTCATTCTCGCCCACATGCATGCTTGTCGAATGGCCGTACAGATTGTGCAGCAACGCCTTGTGCGTCACAGCAACACCGGTTGGGAAACGGGTCGAGCCGGAAGAATATTGCAGGTAGCAAATCTCTTCAGGTGATGAATCGTGCAGATCGCATTCGGGCGCCTCGCGCTGGGCAAACGTATCCCAGTCTTCCCCCGCGCAGCCCTGACGATCAGCGGCGGCCGCCGCCATTTCGCCGATTTCCGGCGGGTAAAGCAGGATTACCGGATCGGAGCTTTGCAGCTGGATCGCCAATTGATCGATATAATTGTCTTTACCGCCAAAGGTTGTGGGCAAAGGCAGCGGAACTGGCCAGGCTCCGGTGTAAATGCAGGCACAAAAAAGAGCGGCAAATTCGGCGGACGTTTCCGCAATCAGTGCAACACGATCTTGCGGCTTGATCCCGGCTGCGATCAGACGGCGGGCCATGACCCGCGCATCGCCGCGCATTTCGGAATACGGATACACCCGCTCCAATTGTCCACGCATATCGTGAAAATTGAGGCCTTTTTTACTCCGGGCGGCGTAATCGATTGCTTCATTGAATGTCGCGAATTGCGCCCGTAACCGGGGCAATTCGCAATCATTCGGCGTCGGCTTCAATGCGGCGTCGGTCATTTTTATAGCGATACCCGTTATTTGCAGCGCAGCGAAGTGCGCCCTATCATGTACCTCACGTTTCAGGCTCCCATCCCAAAACGGTCCCTCTCTCTTCCATTTGATAAGGACTGTGGCACGAATAAGGCGAAAAAGTCGCATTGAATAGGTTTTCGTCATCAAACAGTAGCAAAAAAGCGGCGTCCGAGCGCGGATCGCCGGTCCAGCGTGATGGCGAACGCAAGCGTGCGAAGCGCAAACCTCTTGATGAAACCGGGCTGCGCGATCTTGCCCTGTCCTATGCTGCGCGGTTCGCGACAACTGGCGCGAAAGTAGAGGCCTATCTGGCACGGAAAATCCGCGAACGCGGCATTGCCGAAGATGCCGATGGGCGGACTTTGGATGTCGACATACCCTCGCTGGTCTCGCGCCTGATCGAGCTGGGATATGTTAACGATGATGCCTATGCGCGGATGAAATCGCGCGATCTGACCGCGCGCGGATATGGTGCAAGGCGGGTCGAACAGGCTTTATGGGCGGCAGGCGTTGATGAGGCGGTGCGGCGAGACCATTCTCCGACGGAAGCCGCCGCACGAGAAGCAGTCGCTTCGCTGGCTAAAAAACGACGCTTTGGCCCGTACTCTAAGGCGCTGCAAACCGATGATGATGAATCGTCAACTCTCGTAAACTACCAAAAGCAGCAAGAGAAACAGGTTGCCGCAATGCTGCGCGCGGGCCACAATATGCAGCATATTCGCTTCATTATGGATATATCGAACATTGCCGACATAGAGCAATGGATAGAAGAGGCGATTGAGGAACAGAGACATGATGACGTTTGATCCAATGCCATTCCATGCCGGCCTATGCCTGCGTCTTGCGCCACTCGCACTGCTTATGGCCGGATGCACACCTGTTGGCGCGGCTGAAGATCCTCCCGCTGTTTCTGATGGCCAAGAATCAAATGAACGCCACCCGATTTCCGGCCTCGAAATTATCGATGTGACTGTGGTCAGCGGCGAGACGCGCCATACATTCAAGACGGAATTGGCCGATACCGGCGAAGCGCAGACGCGCGGATTGATGTTCCGGACAGAGCTTGCCGATGACGAGGCGATGATTTTTCCGTCTTACGTCCCGCAAACCCGCAGTTTCTGGATGCGGAACACGCCGATCTCGCTGGATATCATCTTTATTGGCACGGATGATCGCATCACCAACATAGCCGAACGGACAGAACCGTATTCGCTTGATTCGCTACCGTCCGATGGCCTTGCCTCTGCCGTGTTCGAAATTCGGGGCGGCCTGTCGGAGGAACTGGGCATTGAGCCCGGTGATGCGGTTGAGTACACCTTGCCGGAAAATCCCGCTGAATAATCTTGGCGCTGGGCCTCATTTCCGCTAATCGGCGCGTCATGGGAATCTTTGGAAAAATCTTCACTTGGTGGGACGGTGCCACGCTGGGCACAACGTGGTGGGCGATGCGCGCTGGCGGTGAGCACGTCGGAACCGATGCCGAGGGCAATAAATATTACCGCAAAGCTGCCAAAGCTAGCGGCCCATCGACCGGGTCATACACGCAGAATGAAAAACGCTGGGTGATTTACAACGGCCCCAATGATGCGAGCCGTGTGCCTTCGGAATGGCATGGCTGGCTCCATGGTGCGTTTGATGATGTGCCGGAAAGCCATCTTCCGCCAGCCAAAATCTGGGAAGTCGATTACACGCCCAATGCCACTGGCACGGCGCAGGCTTATCGTCCGCAAGGCGCGCTGGAACGCGGCGGGAAACGGGCTGCGGCCGTCGGCGATTACGAGGCATGGTCGCCCGAGGGGTGACCGAAGCGGTGATGCGGCCTTTTGCTTCAGTTGCGCTTGCCGCTTTGATGGTCGCTGCGTGCAGCGGAGAGGCTGATGCTCCTGAGACCGTTGAAGTTCCGATTGGTGAAGCGGCGCCAGCCGAAAGCGCCGGGGCAGAGGACATACCCGTTGCCACTGATGGAGCGACGCCCAACGAAGAACGCGTCGCCACGCTCGGCCTGCTGAACAAACGCAACAATCTGAGCGAAGATATTGAGATCAAACCGGGCGAAACGCGCGAAATCGGGCCGGTGAGAATCACCTTGGCCAGCTGTGAGCGCACCGCCGCGTGGGAAATGCCGCAGGAAACCGGCGCGTTCGTTCAGGTCGATATTATCGATCGCGGACAAAGCGAACATGCCCGCGTTTTTTCCGGCTGGTTATTCAAGGAATCGCCCAGCCTGAATGTGGTCGAGCACCCGATCTACGATGTCTGGGTCAAAGACTGCGCGATGAGCTGGCCGGGCGAATAATCGCCGGTCGCGGCCTGCGCCAGCACACGGGCATGAGCCTGCGGCAAGGTCAGAGCAGTTTTCCCGTTCGCTTTGGCGACCAGTTTTAGATATTCGCTCTGCGGCAGCTCCTCTGCGCCCATCGAGGCCAGGTGATCGGTCATAAACTGACAATCGAGCAGCTTGAAACCGGCGATGCGCATCAGGGCCACGAGCCAGCACAGTGCGACTTTGCTGGCATTATCGGCGCGGCTGAACATGCTTTCGCCGCAAAACACCGAATCGAACGAAACACCATACAGCCCGCCGACAAGCTTTGGCGTTTCGCTGATATTATCGGCCTGCCAGCATTCCAGTGAATGCGCATGTCCGGCACGGTGCAGCTCGGTATAGGAGCGCACGATACGGTCGCTGATCCAGCTTTCCGGATGGCCGGGGCGCGGCGCAGCGCAGGCATGGACGACCTCTTCGAACGCCTGATTAATTGTGATCGTAAAACGCTCTGAACGCAGCACTTTACGGAGCGATTTCGACACACGCAGACCGTCTAGCGGGATGATTGCGCGGTCGCGCGGTTCAACCCAGAAAACATCCTGATCCTCACGCGTGTCCGCCATCGGGAAAATCCCGCTGCGATAGGCCAGCAAAAGCGTCTCTATGGGTATCAGGTTGCGAACGGGCGAATGCATGATTGTCCGCCTTTAGCAGCCAGATCGCCCCGCGCGCCAGAGTGCACGCGACGGGACGTTTTCCGTATCAGGCAGCGATCATGTATTGCCTATGGCGCGTACCCCCGCTATTGCGCGCGGCTCCTGCAGGGGCGTAGCTCAGTTGGTAGAGCGTCGGTCTCCAAAACCGAAGGTCCAGAGTTCGAGTCTCTGTGCCCCTGCCATTTTCTTCAGATCCAACAAAAAAGCCGACTTGCATGAAGCAAGCCGGCCATTTTGCGTGTGCTGATCGAACCGATCAATATTCGTTCGGCTCTTCGGGTGTGTCTGCGATGTGGGTCGGCCCTGCATCTTTCTGGCCCTGCGCCAGTTTGAACACCACGCCCGACAGCAGCAGCAATGCGAGCAGGTTTGGCAGTGCCATGGCGGCATTGGCGATATCGCCCATGCGCCACACCAATGTCAGATCCAGCGTCGAGCCGAGATAGATCACCACGCACCAAAGAACGCGCCAGATCATGTGGAGGATTTTTTCACCGCCGCGTGTCGAGCCCGGCACGCGGTCGTAAATGAACGTGATCGCCCGCTCGCCATAATAGCTCCACGTCAGCAGAGTGGTGAACACGAACAGGATCAATGCGATCGAGGCGATCAGCGTGCCGACCGGCACACCGATAACTTCGAATGGGAACGCTGCAGCAAATGCGCCGCTGGTCATTGCGAAGCCTTCAAGGTCGGAATTCCACGCATGTTCAACGGCCTGCCCGCCTGCCGTGAAATCGCCCTGTACCGTGAGCATAACCAGCGCCGTCATGGTGCAGATCACGATCGTATCGATGAAGGTGCCGAGCATCGCCATGCGGCCCTGTGCCTGCGGGTCACTGGTCTGAGCTACAGCGTGGGCGATCGGGGTGGAGCCTTGACCTGCCTCGTTTGAGAACAGCCCGCGTGCCACACCGGCGCGGATCGCTAACATAATCGCCGCACCGGCAAAGCCGCCTGTGGCTGCTTGCGGATTGAATGCGCCATCGAAAATCAGCACAAATGTCGCCGGCAGATCGCCAAAGTTCAAAGCGAGCGCGAGGATCGCCATGACAATGTAGGCGCCTGCCATGAACGGAATGATCTTCTCCGCCACGCTACCGATCGACTTGATGCCGCCAATAATCACGATGAAGACAAGAACCGCTGTGATAGCGCCGCCGATCCATTCCTCGATGCCGAACAGTTCATTCATGCCGTCTGCAATAGCGTTGGCCTGAATCGAGTTACCGGTGACAAGCGCGGAGAACAGCGTACCGATACAAAAAACAATAGCGAGCCATGTCCATTTCTTGCCAAGGCCCATCATGATGTAAGTCATCGGACCGCCGCGATAGACACCGTCAGAGGTTTTTTCACGGTAACGAATGGCCAATGAGCCCTCGGCAAAAGCCAGCGCCATGCCAACCAGTGCGGTGATCCACATCCAGAAAATCGCGCCGGGTCCGCCGAGCGCAATCGCGGTCGCAACCCCTGCTAGATTACCCGTGCCGACCTGCCCAGAAAGCGCGGTGGAGAGCGCTGCGAACGGAGAAATCTCACCGTCGCCTTCGCCTTTACGGCTGGAGAACAATCCCTTGAACGCGCTGCCCAGCTTGACGATGGGATAGAACCGCAGGCCGAACATGATGTACATGCCGATGCCCAGCAGGATCAGCGTCATTGGCGGGATTGGTTGTTCGCCGATGGATAACCACGGAAGGGCTTCGCCATTCCATGTACCGCCCCAGATAAAGTCCGAAACATTCGTAATCGGCGCGATCCATGCTTCCGCGCCCGATGGTGCTGCAGCCATTGCGGCTTTCCCCTTTTGCGTCCCCGAATTTCAGGTGGCCCGGATGGACCGTTCGTAAGCGGCGCACGCTAGTAGGGCGGCACAAGCATGGCTAGTATTTTATCGAAGCGTTTCCCCGGTCGCGCAGAGGCCGCAAGGGCGACTGCCCCTCCGCAGCGACGCGATCTTTGATCGCATGAGCGAGGAGATCGCGCGCCGAATGGCGTGCGCAAAACAAAAACTCAGCGAACATTGCAGCGCTTGCTTTTGACGGACCTCGCGCCTATTGGCTTTTGTGTCTTTCCGACATCGCGAAATCATTGAGCCCCTCCCGGACCTTGTCCGGGGCGGCCCAGAGACCTACCTAAAAGCGTGTCGCCGGATGACAGAACGTAATTTTGAAGGACAAGGCTCCAACCATGGCCGAAGATAAAAAGCGCAAGACATCGCCTGCCGAATTTGTGAATCAGGTTCGCACGGAAACAAGCAAGGTGGTCTGGCCTACCCGCGAAGAGACGATCCGTACGTCGATTTTCGTGTTCATCTTCATGGTGATTCTGTCGCTGTTTTTCTTCGGCATTGACAGTCTGTTCAATGCTATCGTCAAATTCCTGCTGACCCTCGCCTGATCGAGCGCCAAGCACTTTCACGCATTTCGACTTTCAAGGATAATCCATGGCCCGCTGGTACATCATCCACGCTTATTCCGGTTTTGAAAACAAGGTGAAAGAGGCGATTCTGTCCGAGGCAGATCGACTTGGCCTGTCCGAAGGTGTGGAGGAAGTGGAAGTTCCAACCGAAACCATCACCGAGATTAAGCGCGGCAAGAAAGTTCAGGTCGAACGGAAGTTTATGCCGGGCTATGTGCTCGCCAAACTGAACATGACCGATGATGTGTATCACCTGGTCAAAAACACACCGAAGGTCACCGGCTTCCTTGGTTCGGGCAACAAACCCCAACCGATCAGCGAAAAAGAAGCCGCGCGCTATTTCGGCGGTGTCGAAGAAGCCAAGGCCGCACCGAAGAAAGACATCACCGTCGATTACGAAATCGGCGATCAGGTGAAAGTGCTCGACGGGCCATTCGCCAGCTTCAACGGTGTCGTCGAGGAACTCGATTTCGACAAAGCCAAGGTCAAGGTTTCGGTTTCGATCTTTGGCCGCGCCACACCGGTTGAGCTTGATTTCGAACAGGTTGAACTGGTCAAGTGATGCGGTTGGGGCGCTCGTGAAAACGCGCCCCGGCATCTGCAATCGCAAAAAACGGTTTGAAACGCGCGAAGCGGCAGAAGACGTCGCCGCCCGCGCGCCATTTACGCTTCGCGCTTACAAATGCGAGCTCTGCCGCAAATATCATCTCACAAGTCGGACCAAGGGCATGAAGACGCCGCGTTCCATGCTTTTGTGATGCAGCGCCGATGTGTCGATCAAGGGTCAGATTGGCAGTTTCAGTCGCGCGAGGATCTGCTTCACATCTTTGCTTTCAAGCCCATCGTCTCGAAAGCACGATAGCGCTGCGGCGTCCCTCACAGCGTCTGAAACGCCGATGTGCCTTAGCCTTTGGGTATACAGCGCCAGATGAGCCCGGTGCACCGTCGAATTGAGAGACACGAGCCGCGGCTCGAAGCACTTTTTGAATTCACCCACAGACATAGTGCCAATCTCAAAATAGAAGGTGTCGTGCCGGCTCATATGATGGGAGCCCCGCCAGATCATGACCCCCATTTGGCCGCTCCCACCCATCATCGCGGCGTCAGCTTGGTCGTATACCCGCTCGCTTTCGTAATTGTCCCTGATCCCGCGTCCGTAATCTTCTGTTCCTCTTTTGAAGGCAAACTCGATCTTCTCCATCTTTAGCCAACGCAGGTTAGCCCCCATGGCTTCGTCCTCTGCAGAGGGGCCTCCAGAGACGAAGTTATCGATGACATTCTGGGCGGAGAGCTTTGAACCTTGCTTTTCGTGGTCATCCAAATACCTTTCCAGGTCCTCAAATGTCGCGCCTCTCTGACGAAAAACGGCCTCTAGTTCCGCAAATCTATTCTCGAACCATTCAGGCCTGTTGGCTGGCGACAACATTTTCTGCCAAACCCGGCCTTCGGCCGTTCCCCAGTTCTTTGCGCTGCTTATCGTCGACGCGCGCGGTCCGGTCGTAGGTCGCCCAAAAGGTGGCTTCTGCAGGTGTTCTCAGCTTTCTACCAATCGCGCATTCGCGCATTTGCGCATTCGGGTCCAAAGCCGAAAGGCGGATTGCTCCCGAATCGCTTGCTTTCAGCGGGCAAATCGCTATGTGCGCTGCTTCTCGTCACATCGTCGGGAACCCGCGCGGGAGGTTGGCTATTTGGTCAACCGCTTGACCGCTCAACATGACCCCGCTTCGAAAGAGGAGGGGAACAGTGCGAAAGGAGGCCATTCATGGCCAAGAAAATCGAAGGCTATATCAAGCTGCAAGTGCCCGCGGGCACTGCCAACCCGTCGCCGCCAATCGGCCCGGCGCTGGGCCAGCGCGGCGTCAACATCATGGAATTCTGTAAGGCGTTCAACGCCGCAACACAGGACCTTGAAAAGAACGCCCCTATCCCGACCACGATCACCGTTTACGCGGACCGTTCGTTCACTTTCACCACCAAAACGCCGCCTGCGAGCTTCCTGATCAAGAAAGCTGCCAAGCTGAAATCAGGTTCTGGCGAGCCGGGCAAAGTCGTCGCTGGCTCTGTCACACAGGCGCAAGTGAAGGAAATCGCTGAGGCCAAAATGAAGGACCTCAACGCAAACGACATCGATCAGGCCATGAAGATCATCGAAGGCTCCGTGCGTTCGATGGGCCTCGAAGTGAAGGGCTGAACCAATGGCGAAACAAACCAAAAAGCAAAAAGTCGTCGCCGAGCTGGACAGTGAAAAACTGTACACGATCGACGAAGCAATCTCGACCCTGCGCACCCACAAAGCGAAATTTGACGAAACCGTCGAAGTCGCGATGAACCTGGGTGTTGATCCGCGTCACGCAGATCAGATGGTCCGCGGTATGGTCTCGCTGCCTTCGGGTACCGGCAAAGACGTCAAAGTCGCCGTGTTCGCCAAAGGCGACAACGCTGACAAGGCGATTGCTGCGGGCGCTGATAAAGTCGGCGCCGAAGACCTGATGGAAGACATGCAGGCAGGCAACCTCGACTATGACCGCGTGATCGCCACGCCGGACATGATGGGTGTGGTCGGTCGTCTCGGTAAAGTACTCGGCCCGAAAGGCCTGATGCCAAACCCGAAACTGGGTACCGTTACTCCGAACGTGGAACAGGCCGTTAAGGACGCCAAGGGCGGTCAGGTTGAATTCCGCGTTGAGAAGATGGGCATCATCCATTCCGGGATCGGCAAACTGTCATTCTCCGACGATGCTCTCAAGGCGAACTTCGAAGCGATCACGCAAGCGATTGTCAAAGCGAAGCCATCGGGTTCCAAGGGCAAATATGTGCGGAAGGTCTCCGTGACCTCGACCATGGGTCCAGGCCTCAAGATCGACATCGCAGATATCGAAGGCGCATAACGCTTTTTTACTGCAATCAGATTCGTAAAAAAGGGGCTGGAGGCTAACGCTTTCAGCCCCTTTTTCTTGCCCAATGGAACATCTGTCCAGTGATCAGGCCAAGGCTAACAATATGGGTCAGGGCCGCGTACGCCGATATCACCGGCTGACGCGCGGCATCGCAAGCTTCCCATAAAGCGCGGTTAGTCCAATCGGGCGGGGCAGGCCGCCTCAAATGCCGCCGGGCGTAAAGTCCCAGCCATTCTCGCCAAGGCCTTCGCACAAAGTATCGAAGCAGCTTTGCAGCGCCTCCCGGTCGGTTGACCGGATTACGAAATTCGAACCGACTTTGCCTTCGCGAAAGAAGGGATAGGAGCCGATTTGGCAATTTTCGTGGGCTTGCTCGACTTCGCGCAACAGATGGGCGACTTCGCTTTCGGGGATGAACCCGCCCACAGTCTCTGAAATCAGCGGCGCTCCGCCTTCCAGTTCGCCTGTTAACGCATCCAGCATCCCAGCGGTGATGTGCGGAACACCCGCCATCAGGAATACATTGCCGCGCCTGATGCCGGGCGCACCGGATTTGCGGTTGGGAATTAGGTCAGACCCTTCCGGCGCTCTCGCCATGCGAAGCCGTCCTTCATTCACGCCGCCTTTATCGGCGTAATACCGTTCAAGCAGCGCGCGCGCTTCGGGGTGGATAATAACAGGCACTCCCAACGCTTTTGCCACCGCGTCCACGGTGATGTCATCATGCGTCGGACCGATCCCGCCGGTCGTAAAAAGATAATCGTTCGCCGCGCGCAGCGCATTGACGGCTTCAACGATGCGATCTTCGATATCGGCGACCACGCGTACTTCTGTCAGGCGGATGCCTTGCACCTGAAGCCAACTGGCGATTTGCGCGATGTTTTTGTCATGGGTGCGGCCGGACAGGATCTCGTCACCAATGATGACGAGGCCTGCGGTCCAGATTTTATCGGAAGAGGTCATGAAACGGGGTCTAATCTAAGCCCGCGCCGATGACTACACCTACTACACCTGAAAGCGGCGAATTACTCCGCTGCTTCCAATTGCTCCCCTGTATCTTTCGTTCCTGTTGCGCGCGCATCAGCGCGCGAGAATGTGAGCCAGCCATCAAGCAGCGGGTCATCCGCCATCCGTTTGCGATCAATCACGTATTCCTGATTAAGCCGCCACGGATATTCGATGGAATTGCGCGGCATAATGTTTTTGCCGCGCTGGATATAGCCACTGGAGAAGTCGAAGATATCGTCTTCTTCAATCGCGGCTTCATCTGTTGGCGTCAGTACAGGGGTTGCGAGGTCCGTCCCGGTTGCGCGCATGTGATTGAGCACCCGGCAGACGTAATCGGAATTGATATCAGCCCGCAAAGTCCAGCTGGCGTTAAGATACCCGAACACAACGGCAAGGTTGGGCAAGTTGGAGAACATGCAGCCTTTGTAATAGAACCGGTCAGAAAATTTCACCGCTTCGCCGTTATGGCTGATCGCGATCTTGCCAGCGACGGCCAGTTTTAATCCAGTCGCTGTGATGACAATGTCGGCTTCCAGAAAATCGCCTGATTTCAGGCGCACGCCGCCTTTTTCAAACTTTTCGATATGGCCGGTAACGATGTCGGCTTTGCCGGCTTTCATCGCTTTGAACAGATCATCGTCAGGCACCAGGCATACGCGCTGATCCCACGGGTCATAAGGCGGGGTGAAAGTCTCGCGGTCGAAATCGGGCCCCAATGCTTTTTCGATATTCTTATGCAGAGTGTCTTTCATTTTCTGCGGCTTGTTTCGCGCGAGTTTGAAACTGAAATCCTGCATCTTGATATTCTTCCACCGGGTCAGCCGGTAGGCGAGTTTTTCAGGCAGCACTTTGCGCAAGGTGTTGGCGACCCAATCTTTCGCCGGGCGGGCAAACATCCATGTCGGTGTTCGTTGCAGCATCGTAACTTTGGCGGCCTTTTTCGCCATGGATGGGACGATGGTAACCGCAGTTGCGCCCGATCCGATCACAACGACTTTCTTGCCAGCATAATCCAGGTCTTCCGGCCAGAATTGTGGGTGAACGACTTGGCCATCGAACTCGCCGAAATCAAAACCGGGATCATAGGCCTCGTCGTAATCGTAATAGCCCGATCCGAGATACAGGAAATTCGCGGTCAAACGGGTTGTCGATCCGTCGTTTAGCTCCATCTCCACATGCCAGCGCGCTTCATCGTCGCGGAAATCGGCGGAAACAACCTTGTGGCCATATCGAATGTGCTGACGAATTCCGCGTTCATCGACAATCTGGTTGAGGTAATCCATAATCGCAGGCGCATCAGCAATCGTCTTTTCGTGCCGCCACGGTTCAAAATCGAATCCCAGCGTGTGCATGTCGCTGTCTGACCGGATGCCGGGATATTTGAACAAATCCCAAGTCCCGCCAAGATTATCGCGCCGCTCAACAATCGCATAGGAATGGTTCGGCGATTTCATTTCCATATGCGCCGCCATGCCGATGCCGGATATTCCGGCTCCAACGATCAGAACATCGAAATCAGGGGCGGTTGCAAGCATCAGGTTTCTCTCTTCCCATTTGAGCCGCAATGTAATCACACAAACCGATGAAAAGCGAGTCTTGATGGCAATTTGCAACTGACTTTGCAGCGCTGGTCGGTTAAGCGCCGCGGCATGACCTATACCCGCCGTTTCTCCGCCTCAGTTTTTGCTCTGTCGCTTTCTGTGCCGCTTGCCGCGCAAGACGAAACAGCCGCTGAAACCCCAGAAGACGAAATTGTCGTCACAGGTGAAGGGCTGCGTCAAGCGCCCTCGATCGGCGCCTATTCCGTGACGGAAATTGACCGTGAAGCGATTGTTTCCAGCGGTTCAGGCCGTCTTGAAGATGTACTGGAAAACGTCGCAGGTTTTCAGCAATTCCGGCGTTCGGACAGCCGCTCAGCCAATCCCAGCGCGCAAGGGGCCACTCTGCGCGCCTGGGGCGGCAATGCGACGAGCAGAGCGCTTGTCTTGCTCGATGGCGTTCCGATCAGCGATCCGTTCTTCGGCTATATCCCCTTCAATTCCGTCGCACCTGAAACGCTTGGAAATATCCGGGTTACGCGCGGCGGTGGGGCCGGCCCGTTCGGCGCCGGCGCATTGGCCGGGACGATTGAACTGGAAAGCGCCGACGCACGAACGCTAGGCCCTATATCGGCCAGCTTGCTCGCCAACGACCGCGAAGAGACAGAGGCCAGCGCCGCATTGGCAAGTAAACTGGGCGCTGGATTTGCCGTCGTCAGCGGGCGCTGGGACAGGGGGCAAGGGTTCTTCACCACTCCTGAAAGCGAGCGCGTACCGGCCACAGCCCGCGCCGCTTTTGAGAACTGGCAAGTCGGCCTGCGCGCCGCCGCGCCGCTTACCAGTGACATTGAATTGCAGGCGCGCGGCAATGTGTTTGAAGACACCCGAACGCTTCGGTTCGAAGGGGCGGATTCAAAGATCGAGGGTCAGGATGCTAGCCTGCGTCTGGTGAGACGCGGCGATTGGGAATTCGATGCGCTGGCCTATGTGCAGGCGCGAAATTTCTCGAACGTGATCATCAGTTCCACACGCTTTGTCAAAGTCCTCGATCAACGAAACACGCCCTCTACCGGGCTGGGCGGCAAGATCGAGGTGCGTCCACCTATCAGCGAGGCGCATACTTTGCGCATCGGGGTCGATTATCGTCAATCCGATGGCGAATTGCAGGAAGAAGCATTCAGCGCCTTTACCGGCAATCTCCGCGAACGCCGGCGTGCGGGCGGCACGAACAGCAATCTGGGTCTATTTGTCGAGGATGACTGGCAGATCGGACCGCTTTTGCTAACCGGCGGTTTGCGTGCCAATTACACCAGCATCGACAATGGTTTCTTTCGCGCGCTGGACGCGAATAACGTGCTTGTCAGCGAAACGATCGCACCTGATCGCAGCGATTGGGCGATGAGCTGGCGCGCGGGCGCTTTATTCTACGCCACGCGCAGGCTGGATATCAGAGCGGCCGCTTATACCGGGCTGCGTCTGCCGACCCTTAACGAACTTTACCGTCCATTTGTGGTCTTTCCCATTGTGACCCAAGCCAACGCCGCGCTGGAGAATGAGCGGCTCGAAGGGTTCGAGATCGGCATGACATGGCAACCGGTGGATCCGATTGTGCTATCGGTCACTGCATTCGATAACCGCGTGGAGAACGCGATAGCCAATGTCACATTGACGCCAACACTTCGCCAACGTCAAAACCTGCCGGCGATTGACGCGCAGGGCGTGGAGGCATCGCTGGCGATGAAATTTGGCGAGGTCAGCTTTGACGGATCACTGGCCTATACCGATGCCACGATTGATGGCGACGGCGGCTCCATCGCGCTTGATGGTAATCGCCCGCCGCAAACTCCAGACTTCGCCGCATCCGCCACATTGGCATGGCAGCCTTCGCCCGGTTGGCGGCTGGCCGGAACAGTGCGGCATGTCAGCGGTCAGTTCGAAGACGATCAGGAAACGGCTATCTTGCCTGCTGTAACTACCGTGGATCTGTTTGCTGAGGCGCCTTTGGTGGACCAATTTAGTCTGATCGTTCGTGGGGAGAACCTTTTCGATGAAGACATTGTTACGCGCAATTCGGGTGGGGCGATCGATTTGGGCGCGCCGCGCACGGTGTGGTTCGGGCTTCGCTACGGCTTTTAAAAAGCGCGGTGCAGCCGCCGCCGCCTCCCGATCGGTCAGCAATATAGTTGCCGAAAAATTGCACCATTTGACGCAATGCTGCGCTGCAGCATAATATGTGGCATTTTTGCTACGGTTATGAATATAGCGCGGTAGACTCTTGGCAGGACCAAACTCGCTGATATTCTACCTCCCGGAACCAATAAGGCCAAAAGGCCGTGGGGATTTGGAGAGGAAATTTTATGACACGTAAGCTTGCAGCCTACGCTGCTGGTCTGATGGCCTGCAGTTCGTTTACCGCCCCTGCGTTCGCGCAGGACGGCGGCGCAGAAGCCGCGCCGGAGCAGGATGACAATGTAATCGTCGTGACGGCAACCCGCCGCGCTGAAAATATTCAGGATGTTCCGATCGCTGTTACAGCGGTAACTGGCGGACAGCTTGATAAACAGGGCGTCGTGAACGTCCAGAACATCACTCAGGTCTCACCAAGTTTTTCAACTTCGAGCGCGCAGATCGCGTCCGGCTCGGTCGTGCTGCGTATTCGCGGCGTGGGTACCACATCGAACAACATCGGCTTTGAAAGCGCAGTCGGCATCTTCGTCGATGGCGCCTATCAGTCGCGTCCCGGCATTGCGCTTTCGGAATTTGTCGACATCGAGCGAGTCGAAGTTCTGCGCGGTCCGCAGGGTACGCTGTTCGGCCGCAACACATCGGCAGGTGCACTCAACATCACCACCAAGGCTCCCGATCTTTCTGATTTCGGCGGCTTCGTGAATGCGACCTATGGCAATTACAATTTGATGAACGTTCAGGGCGCCGTCAACGCTCCGCTGATCGAAGACACCCTCGCGCTGCGCGTGACCGGTGCCTATCGCAATCGTGACGGTTACATCGATATCCTCAATCCGGCCGGCACCAAGATCGGCGAATCCAACACGATCGACCAGTTCCTCGTAAGGAGCCAGCTTGGGTTCGAGAGCGAAGGCGGTGTCAAAGTCCGCTTGATCGGTGATTATTCCGAAAGCTCGAACGGTTGCTGCTCGCCAATCGAATTGCTGGCGGCCCGGACAGAAACCAACGGCGTGTTCGATTTGATCAGCGGTGATCCGCGTGGCGGCAATGCGCATGTCCAGCCGGCGACCAACCCGTTTGACCAGACCGCTGCGGAAGCGGCCATGGACCGCCTCACCGCGACGGCAAACCGTCCGCCGCTGGCTGATGTGAACCAATGGGGTGTCACCGGCGAAATCACGATCCCGTTCGGCGACAATGCCGATCTGATCTACATCGGTTCGTATCGCGATTTTGAATCGAGTGAGAATTACGACACCGATTTCAGCGGTCTCGATTTCTTCGATGTCGATAATCTCGACACCAACATCACCACAATGACCCACGAATTGCGCTTGCAGGGCGAGGCCTTTGGCAGCGCACTGCAATGGCTCATCGGCGGTTACTATTCGGACGAAGAGATTGAATCGGTCACCGATTTCTCCCTCGGTGCGGATACGGACCTGCTCTACGGTGCCTTTGTCGGCGGGATATTGGGTCCGGCGCCGATCCAGCTTCTGACTGGCGTGAATCCGGCTGGCACGACAGCGACCAACCGCTATTCGCAGGAAGCCGAAAGCTGGTCGATCTTCACGCACAATGTGCTTGAGGTGGCCGATGGCCTGAAATTCACCGTTGGCCTGCGCTATTCGGATGAAACCAAGACCGGCGGTTACAACCAGCTCGCCAACAACAACCCAGCCTGTCTGAGTGGCCTTGCGCGTTTGAACGCAGGGGCGCCCATCCCGGCAGCGGTTGTCATCGGGCTTGGCTGTTTCGGCTTCACCGCACCTGCAATCGGCACGGCAACCCTGCCTCTGCCGCAGCAATACAACGCGACCTTCAGCGATGAAGAGCTGATCTACACCGGCAAGGTTTCGTATGAATTCGAAGCTCCGGTTACAGCCTATGCGAGCTTCACCCACGGCTATAAAGCAGGCGGCATCAACCTTGATGTCACCGCGGCAGTTGCGGGCGCTGATCCGACCTTCCTTTCGGAAACCGTGGATGCCTACGAAGTCGGCATAAAAGCGCAATTGATCGATGATGCGGTTACGCTGAACATCGCTGGTTTCCATCAGGAATTCGCCAACCTGCAGATCCTCGAATTCACTGGTGCCGCGTTCCAGACCTTCAACGTTCCCGAGGCGATCAGCTCGGGCGTCGAGATCGAGTCGGTTATCCGTCCGGACAACAACCTGACGTTCAATCTCGGCCTCACCTACACGAATGCGCGCTATCCCGAGGATTGCGCTGGTTCGGTTACTTTCGCGCAGGTCACCGAGCTGTGCGGAAACACGCTGACCAACGCGCCTGACATCGTTGCGATTGCCGGCGTGAACTACGAACGTGAAATCGGCAGCAGCCTGCTCGGTTTCTTCAACGGTCAGGTCCGAACCGAAAGCGATCGCCGGACCTCAACCCAGGCCAGCGACCCGGGCAGCGGCGGTACAATCCTGCTTCCGTTCGATGTTCAGGACAGCAACACCAAGATCAACCTTCGCGCCGGTATCGGCTCGATTGACGAGACTTGGACGTTTGAAGTCTGGGGCGTGAACATCACGGACGAAATCACGCGCGGCGTGACCTTCAACACCACCCTGCGCGGCAACCCGGGCTATTCGGCCCGCTCTGCCTTCGTGCAGGAACCGGCGACTTACGGCGCGACGGTTCGCTTCCAGTTCTGATCCGAAAGGATTAGGCAGAAAAAGGGCGGCTCGGGAAAACCGGGCCGCCCTTTTTGTTTGCTTATTTGTGGTGTGATCACCCATCCGGGCGTTCGTCCTCGCTAGACGCGGGGTACGCCGCGCCCGCAGGTACGTGAGCGAAGCGAATAATAGCACCGAGGACGAAGGCGCGGATACGCCTTCGAAATCACATACCCCGCGCGATCACCATTTTCATGACTTCGTTTGACCCGCCAAAAATCCGCGTGATGCGGCTGTCGCGGTACATGCGCGCAATCGGGTAATCATTGATGAAGCCTGCGCCGCCGTGAAATTGCAGACATTTGTCCACCACTTCGCCCTGGAGTTCAGTTACCCAATATTTGGCCATGCACGCCGTTGGCACATCCAATTCGCCTTTGAGGTGTTTGGCAATGCAATCGTTGACGAAAATACGGGCGGCTGTGCCGCGCGCGGCCAGATCGGCCATGACAAATTGGGTGTTCTGGAAATCCCAGATCGTCTGGCCGAACGCCTTGCGATTTTTGACAAACTCCATGGTTGTCTCAAGCGCCTTTTCGATCCCGGTCATCGCGCCCATGGCGATAATCAGGCGCTCCTGCGGAAGCTCACCCATCAATTGATAGAAGCCTTTGCCTTCGACACCGCCGAGAACATTTTCAGCGGGTACAAAAACATCGTCAAAAAACAGCTCGGAAGTGTCGGCCGCATCCAGCCCGATTTTGTCGAGTTTCTTGCCGCGCTGAAAACCTTCCGCGCCTTCGGTTTCCAACAGCATCAGGGAGATACCCTTGGCGCGTTCCTTCGGATCGGTTTTGGCCACCACAATGATGAAGTCCGCGGTTTGACCATTGGAGATGTATGTTTTTGCACCGTTGATCTTGTAACCGTTGCCATCTTTCAGGGCGGTGGTTGTGATGCTCTGCAGGTCCGATCCAACGCCCGGCTCGGTCATGGCAATCGCGCTGACGAGTTCACCGGTCACGAGCTTTGGTAGATATTTCTTCTTCTGCTCTTCGGTGCCGTGGCGAACCAGATAGGGCAGGATCACGGTATTATGCAGGCTGGCAGCGAAGCCTTCGACATTGTGTTTCGATTGCTGGTCAATCACGACCATATCGTGCCGGAAATCGCCGCCATGGCCGCCATATTCCTCTGGCACGGACACGCCGAGCAAGCCTGCGCCGCCTGCTTCATTCCAGAATTCCCGTTCTACCTGGCCGTCTTCACGCCATTTGAGAACGCGTTTTTCAGGGGCGTGTTGCTGGTAGAATTTGCCCACGGCGTCGGCGAAGATCGAAATCTCCTCGTCATCCATGAATTCCGGCTGCGCTACATTAATAGCTGGCATCTTATTTACCCTTCCAATTCGGTGCACGTTTTTCGGCAAAGGCGGCTGCGCCTTCGCGGGCGTCTTCGGATACGAAGACCGGTGCGATCAGCTTGGCCTGGTTCGTGTAACGATCATCCATCGCCCAACCGCGCGATTCCTTCACGATCTGTTTGGAAACCTTCACTGCAAGCGGGCCGTTTGCCGCGATTTTCGCAGCGAGCGCCTTTGCCGCATCCAGCGCGGACCCCTCGGTCACGCTGTTGATCATCCCAAGTTCGTATGCGCGAGGCGCACCGATGAAATCACCTGTCAGGGCAAGCTCCATGGCAATCCGTTCTGGTATTTGATCTGGCAGCATCATCACGCCGCCTGCCGCAGCGACAAGCCCGCGTTTCACTTCGGGAATCCCGAATTTTGCGCTGTCTTTCGCGACGACGAGATCGCAGGCGATCATCAGTTCAAGCCCGCCGGCAAGGGCATAGCCCTCGACAGCAGCGATCAGAGGTTTGGCAGGCGGGGCCTGAACCACACCGCCGAAACCGCGACCTTCCACTGATGGTGTCTCGCCCCGCAGGAAGCCTTTTAAATCCATACCCGAGCAGAACGTACCGCCTGCGCCGGTCAGGATGCCAACGCGAAGATCATCTTCGCTGTCGAGACGGTCCATCGCCGCTGCAATACCTTCAGCCGCGGCTTTGGTCATTGCGTTCTTTGCCTCTGGCCGGTTGATGGTGACGATCAGAACGCCGTTATCAACTTCCGTCAGGACTTCTTGCGTTGATGTATCTGACACAGTGCTCTCCCTAGCTAAATTGTCATTTCGATTTGCAACTGAATTCTTGTGCAAGTGGTGCAGGCGGTTTACGGATACGTCAACTGCAAATCTGAAAGTGAGAGAGGATACCCATGGGCGAGGCATATATTATCGACGCGGTGCGCACCCCGCGCGGCATTGGCAAACAAGGCAAAGGCGCGCTGGCGGCCGAGCATCCGCAGCATTTGGCGGCAACTGTCCTGAAAGCCATCGCGGCGCGCAACGGACTTGATACCTCGACAGTGGATGACGTGATCTGGTCTGTGTCCACACAGGACGGCATGCAGGCCGGCGATCTTGGCCGGATGGCCGCCCTCGATGCGGGCTATGATGTTACCTCATCGGGCACGACCCTTGATCGGTTTTGTGGCGGCGGCATAACCTCGGTCAATCTGGCTGCGGCTCAGATTATGAGCGGCATGGAAGATTGCATCGTTGCCGGCGGTACAGAAATGATGAGCCTGACAGCGGCAATGTCGAAAGAGAAGATGCAGGCCGGGATCAAGCCGCCGATGATGGGCAGTTATAACGGGCGTCTACAGACGGTTCACCCGCAATCGCATCAGGGGATTTGTGGTGATGCCATTGCCACCATGGAAGGCTTTACCCGCGAAGATCTGGATACAGTAGGCTATCGGTCGCAGCAACGCGCCGCAGAGGCGATGAGCGAAGGCCGTTTCGATAAATCTGTGATTCCGGTGACAGATGATGCGGGCAATGTCCTGCTCGACAAGGATGAATATCCGCGCCCCCAGACGACACTCGAAGGGCTGGGCGAGCTGGAGCCTGCGTTTACCAAGATCGCTGATGTTCCGCTGGATGCGAATGGCACGACGTTCCGCAAGCTGATCAATCAGAAATATCCGGATCTCGACATTCAGCATTTCCACCATGCGGGTAATTCTTCCGGCGTGGTTGATGGTGCAGCAGCGGTATTGGTTGTCAGCAAGGAATATGCGCAGAAACACGGTCTGAAACCGCGCGCGCGCATCGTCCAGACAGCCAATATGGGCGATGATCCCACGCTGATGCTGAATGCCCCTGTTCCGGCCGCCAAAAAGGTTTTGGAGCGCGCTGGCATGAGCGTTGACGATATCGACCTGTTCGAAATCAACGAAGCCTTTGCTGTGGTTGCCGCCAAATTCGTGCGCGATCTTGGTCTTCATTGGGACAAGGTCAATGTAAACGGCGGCTCCATCGCTTTAGGCCATCCGATTGGTGCGACAGGATCGATCCTGATCGGAACTGTGCTTGATGAATTGGAACGCCGCGATCTTAAAACCGGTCTTGTGACCATGTGCGCCGCAGGCGGAATGGCCCCGGCCATCATCATAGAGCGTGTAGACGGCTTCGTCGATTAAGCGAGGCCGGGCAATGATCGCTGATAATACGCCCGTCATCATCGGGGTCGGGCAATATTCGGAGCGGGTGGGAGAGCCCGGTTACGAGGCATTGTCGTATATGGACCTTGCCGGAAGGGCTCTTACCGCAGCGATAACGGATAGCAATGCGAGCGCGCCGGTCTCGCCAGAGATCGACACGCTGGCTGCTATCCGTGCTTTTGAAATGTCGCGGCCGGATCGTAAACCGCCATTCGGCGCAGCCAGCAATGTGCCGCGCGCGATCGCGGGCAGGGTCGGGGCAAACCCGGCCCGCGCGATTCTCACGACGACCGGAGGGCAGACCAACCAGCAATTGGTGGGCGAATTTGCACGCAATATCGCCGCTGGTGAAAGTCAATGCGCGGTTATCATCGGTTCAGAGGCGATCTCGACCGTCCTAGCTCTTTCGGCCAAGGGAGAGGCGCCAGATTGGTCCGAAGAGGTCGAAGGTGATTTTGAGGATCAAGGGTTTGGCGTTGATGGCCTAATGGAACCTGCGCTGTTTGCACATGGTGCGACAGGGGCAATCCCGCTTTATGCGCTGGCAGAAAATGCGCGGCGGGCCAAATCGGGCAAAAATCTCGACGAATACCGCCGTGATATCGGCGCTTTGTTTGCCCCTTTTACCAAAGTCGCAGCCGCTAATCCCCATTCCGCCGCGCCGCTAGAGCGCAGCGCGCTAGAGCTTGCTACGGTGACAGAGCGGAACCGGATTGTCGCAGAACCCTACCCGCGAATGACAGTCGCCCGCGATCAGGTGAATCAGGCGGCAGCCATCATTATCGCCAATGCTGCCACAGCGCGCAGGCTCGGAATTCCAGAGGAAAAATGGGTGCACATTCACGCCGTTTCAGCGGCAACCGAATTGAAACTGTCCCAGCGCCCTGATCTTTCCACCAACCCCGCATCGATCGCCAGCGTTGAAGCAGCGCTTGTGCGGGCTGGCAAAACAATGGACGAAATCGCGTATCTTGATTTCTATTCGTGCTTTGCGATCCCGGTTTTCAACCAGATCGATCATTTCGGTCTGAGCGCCGATGACCCTCGGGGGCTGACGCTGACGGGCGGTTTGCCGTTTTTCGGCGGAGCGGGAAACAATTATTCCGCTCATGCTATCTGCGAGGCGGTGCAAAAAGTCAGAGCGAACCGCGGGGCCTATGCCCTGGTCGGAGCCAATGGCGGCTGGATGAGCAAATATGCGACCGGCATCTACTCGGTTGATCCAGCTGACTGGGCCGGCAATGACCGATTTGAAAAATTGCCAATGGCCAAAGACGCGGTACCGGCGGGAACGGGACCGTTTCACAGCGCTACGGTTGAGACTTATACGATCAACCACACAAAGGCCGGCAGCGCCGCGGTGTTTCTGGGCCGTAACGAAGCGGGTGAGCGCGTTTGCGGCAATGCCGATCTTGATCACGCGGCAACCCGCGCCGCATTCGAAAGCGGTGAGCCTTTCGGACTGAAATTATCTGTCACGCAAGATGATCGCGGCCGTAATATCGGGCGTCTTGCCTAACCCTTGTCGCCTAATCCTTGCGGTTTTCGCCGCCTAGAAAATCGAGTGCGGAAAAGCCCGGCGGCGCTGCGACTTCGGTGATTGGATCATCGCGGTCATCAAATTCCGTGCGAAGCGCCCGGCTCATCACGGCATGCATCAGATACATGCAGGTTGTGTAGGTCAGCTCCATAATTTCCTCGTCGGAAAACGCGGCTTTTAGCTCGTCGAAAAGGCTGTCCGGCACACGGCCCAGATGGGTCACCAAACGATCCGCATAGGCGAGCACGAGCCGTTCCTTGGGATCATAGCATGTCGCAGTTTGCCATGCCGTGATGGCGGTGATTTTTGCTTCGCTGACACCAAGCCCGCGCAGGCTTTTGCAATGCTGCGAGAACACAAACTGGCTGCCTGTGGCCCATCCGGCCCATGTCTGGCCAAGCTCCCGAAGAACGGGATCGAGTTTGCGATTTGCGCTGCGGTAATACGCGAAACCTTGCGCCGCGTGTTTGAGCGTGTCGGGTGAATTGGCAAACACAGTCCACCAATCGCCCGGTGTCCCAGTTGCTGTTCCGGGTTCGGCAACCGGATCGCGTTCTCCGAACAGCATGTGGTAAAGCGGAAGGACGGTGTCTTTGTTGGCTTCTGCTTTGGGAACTTGTCTCAGACGCGGCATTGATCAGGCCTCCGTTCGCATATCGGCGGTTGCCGGTTCGTGGGCGATATCATCTGGCCCGAATTCTTTGGTGGTCGCGGCAAATTCCAACATGATCCCATTAGGATCGGTGAAATAGACGGAGCGAACAAACACGCCATCATGCATTTCCTGCGTCATGCCGGCAGGGCTGTCATCATGGTTCACGATTGCATGGGTATGCTCGACGCCGGCATTCTGCAGGCGCTCCAATGTCGCTTCCAGTTCGTCTTCCGGCATGTCGAATGCGAGATGGTTCATGGAGCCGACTGCTGTTTTGGCATCAAAGGGGAATTTCTTCACCGATGCTATTCCGGGGGCTGCCGGGGGGCCATCGGCCCACCAGAAAAATGCGACGCTGTTTCCGCCGCCACAATCAAAAAAGAAATGCTGGCCGCCGCCAGGCAACTCGACCGTTTTGAACAGCGGCATGTTCAAGACTTCGGTGTAGAATTGAACTGTCTCTTTCATGTCGCGGCATACCAGCGCCACGTGATTGATGCCCGTCGTTTTGATCATTGTTGCTCTCCTTCACGAAGCCTGCCTGCATCCCTGCGGGTTTGCAATCGCAACTCGATACCCTGTGTTTTGACAAGCGCAGCGATTCAGCGTATTTAGTTTCAAACGTAACTACTTTAACAATTTTGAGGCTTTCCATGACCATCCACCCCGGAGATCTGTTCGAAAATCCAGCCGGCCTCGACGGCTTTGAATTTGTGGAATTCTGCGCGCCGGAAAAAGGCGTGCTTGAACCCGTATTTCAAGCGATGGGTTTCACTCGGGTTGCCAAACACCGGTCAAAAGATGTGGATCTCTGGCGTCAGGGCGGGATCAACCTCATCATCAATTACGAACCGCGCAGCGCGGCGTGGTATTTTGCCCGCGAACATGGTCCATCGGCCTGCGGCATGGCCTTCCGCGTGCGCAACGCAGCCGAGGCTTATGACCATTTGATCGCGCAAGGCGCAGAGCCCGTTGCGAATGAGCCGGGCCCGATGGAGCTTCGCATCCCTGCCATTCGCGGCATAGGCGGCGCCATTCTGTATCTCGTCGACCGGTATGCTGGCGCTGAAAACAAAAGTCTCAGCATTTATGACATTGATTTCGATTATCTGCCCGGCGTTGACCCTCATCCCGAAGGCGCGGGCTTTCACACGATCGATCACCTGACGCACAATGTCTACACAGGCCGGATGAAGTATTGGGCCGAGTATTACGAGACGCTGTTTAATTTCCGAGAGATCCGCTTTTTCGATATCAAGGGTGAATATACCGGTCTGACATCAAAGGCGCTTACCGCGCCAGACGGCAAGATTCGGATCCCGCTGAACGAAGAAGGTGAAGGCGGCAAGGGCCAGATCGAAGAGTTCCTGCGAGAATTCAACGGCGAGGGCATTCAGCACATCGCTCTGATCTGCGAAGATCTCGTTGCGTGTTGGGATCGTCTGAAAGAATACGGCGTCCCGTTTATGACCGCGCCGCCTGAAACCTATTACGAGATGCTTGATGAGCGCCTGCCCGGACATGGCGAGGATATCGCTGCGCTCAAAACGCGTGGAATCCTGCTTGATGGCACCACAGAAGGCGGGCAGCCACGCTTGTTGCTTCAGATTTTTGCCGAAGCCCAGGTCGGACCGGTATTCTTTGAATTCATCCAACGCAAAGGCGACGATGGCTTTGGCGAAGGCAATTTCAAAGCGCTGTTTGAAAGCATCGAGCGCGATCAGGTCGCGCGCGGCGTGCTTGATGCCAAAACATCGGAGCCTGCCGAATGAGCGCAGTGAAGCCATCAGGAATTCATCACGCGGCCTATCGCTGCAAAGATGCTAAAGAAACGGTCGAATGGTATGGCCGCATCCTCGGTATGGAATACACCACCGCCTTTGCCGAGGATCACGTGCCGTCCACCGGGGATTATGATCCCTACATGCATGTCTTTCTGGACGCAGGAAACGGCAATATCCTGGCATTTTTCGAATTGCCGAATCAACCCGATATGGGCCGCGACGAAAACACCCCAGCCTGGGTACAGCATCTCGCCTTCAAGGTCGCATCAGAAGCAGAGTTGCTCGAAGCCAAGAAGCATATCGAGGCCGAAGGTATCGATGTCCTTGGTCCGACCCATCACGGTATTTTCAAATCGATCTATTTCTTTGATCCAAACGGTCACCGCGTCGAACTTGCGGCGGATATTGGCACTGATGATCAATACGCCGAATTGAAGCGCGTGGCACCAATGATGCTGGATGAATGGTCTCAAACAAAAACCGCTCCGCGTCACGCCGATTGGCTGCACGAAATAGCACGGGCTGAACACGCCAATAGCTAAGCCTTGGCCGAATGGCCGGTCGCTTTGAGGATGATTGCCACTGGGCGCCAAAAGGCGCAGCACTTGGTGATCTATTCGAAAAACCACCAATAAGATTTCACCGCTCCGCCAGTGCAGCTGAGCGGCTAATGATAGGTTTCTGTATTGAAAAGGTGGCGGAGGCGGAGTCCGACCTATATCTGAAATAACGATTTGATATCAGATCGATATGGAGATTTCAGAGTTCACCAGACCCACACTCAGACCCACACTTTTGAGTGGATGCAAGCGGACATCCTGAGATCGTGGGGGCTGGCTATCAGCCGCGTCACATGTGGCTTGATGTTGGTTACCAGCCATAGCGCGAAGGGTAAAAGCCCTTATCATCGTCTGGTCCAAACACGTGTTGAGCCTCGAACAACACCTCGAATCCTTCGACACTTGAAGCGCGCTCGGCTCGCTCGACAATTGCATTGAGCCAGTCAAGAAACTCGGTGGAACGCGGCGAGGACGTGGCTTTGAGTTCCTCAGTTAGTTGTGTGGCTAGGCGGCGCAGGCGGTCGCGTTTCTCGACCCGCTCGAACACGAGATCGAGCACCTTGAGGCGCCGGTCTTCGATATAGGCTAGCCGTCTAGCCTCGTTGCGCCGACGCGCTTCTTCTTCCGCACGGATGCGGTCTTCCTCGGCTCGCCTGTCATCCTCGCGCTTCGCAGAAGCCAGTACGGCAAGACCCACTGCGATATCGTTCGCCATGTTTTCCAGGCGCTGGATCTTGGCATCCTTGAAGGAGCGGCGGAGAGATGACGAGTATCGGAGATAGAGGTCGAACTCGAACGATACCTTGCCGGTCGGTGCATAATCCCATTCTGGCCAATGGCTAAATGAGGAAAAGCTCGGGACGTAATCCCAATCGTCCCGTGCCCAGCGCCGCTCTCGCCGTTTTCGTTCCTTCTCTTCCTTCGCCAATTCCTCGGGCGTGGGCTCGTGCTGCGATCGCTTAACTGCTTCCTTTAGACTGAAGGGGACAATCACGTTTCCGTCCGTGAACGCGGCGCGTTCAGCCTTGCCGCTGAGTTCAAAGCCTTGGACCTGTGCTGCCGTGACTATTCGGTTGAGCGATAGTTCGATCCGATCAATTGAATCCGGCGCTAATTCCGCGTCGATCAAGGCGGACTGAGCGAGCCTCACCAATCCCCGTTCGTCAGGCTTTGCCTTGCGCAACTTGGCCATCGATCGCGTTACGATGGAATGTTCCTGATCGACCTTTTTGGGATCGAACGCCGAGGCCCGAACGCGGGCCTCTTCGCGGATTTGCGCGACGGAATCGGGTTCGTTGCGGAGCTCTCCGCCAGCGATGTTGATCGTGTCGGAAATGCCCGACTTCAGCCTGGGTAGCGGTGTTCGTTTGACCCTTTGGCCCGCTGCATGTTTTGCCCACCATCCAAGCGGAGGGTTGGGTACATCGTGCTTGCGGCAAATCTTGTGCAAGGCGACGTCAGAAAGACCGAATTCCTTTGCCAAGTGCGTCATTGGCTTGGACCAGACGAGCTCATAGAACTCGGAGCGGGTGAACTGACGTGCCATGAGCTAACTTCGCCTGATTGCGTCCAACTGCAAGTCAGACGTCATCTTGGGCAACGAACTCCGCCCTTGCGGGATCGTATACGTGCTGCGTGACAGTACCGTCACTGATCCGCGCCACCAATTCGTTGATGATCGAAAGCGGGACAAGGAACCACTCGCGCGGCTGGACAGTTTTGCCAAATCGATCGCCTGCAGAAAGATCAAGGCGGGCAGGCCCGAGCGCACGATGGATCAGCCGTTCGAGCTTGGTTCGATTGATGTTGAAGAGCTTGTACTCGGCCACGACTTCGACATCCGCGAGCAGGAAAGTCGGATCGTTACGCGCGTTGGCAATCCGGCTGAGGACCGGCTGCCCTGTAACGCCGATCTTATGGATCAGCTCGCGATGCTCGTCGACATAGGGATGCGACGATTTGCTACGGAGTACATAGATCGTGCCGCTCTCCAGATCGTCGGGCTCAGCGGTGTCTCCAAAAAGCGGTCCTGCGTTTTGCTCGCTCACGCGCCTAGCGGACTCGTCCCGATAGAGCGACTTCTGGAATGAGCGTGAAAGGACCGTCGCCTCGGTTGCGTTGTCGTATATGACTCGGACACGGCGATCAGCCCGCTCATACTGAGTCGTGAAGGCGTCGGTCGAGGCGGCGATGTATGCGAGTTGCCCGCCGACGATGAAGAAATTCCCTGGCTGGATTTCGGCCAGCGTGACCTCAGAATTGCCGAGCGCCTTGGCCTGTCTGCTACCGGCCTTCAGATCGACCTGCACCGCCTCGAACAGCGGCTTGAACTCTTCGAAATCCTCGCACCTCTCACGGTTGGCGATTTCTTCAGCGGCTCTCTTCTCGGCCCGAGAACTCACATGCCGCAGCTTTGTAATATCATCTTCCGACCCCGGTTGGATGCCAAGTTCTGCCAGAAGTGCAGTGTCGTCTAGTTCGTCCGATGGTTTCCCTAACGGCTCGGCTGCATCCAGAATGCCGTCCGGGTCCATGCTCGCCAAGAGTTCTTGCGCTTCGGGAAGAGCGCGAAGCCTCTCAAGACGGACAGCATAGAGTCGCTCAAAAATGTCATGATCCTCCCCATGCCTGGGGAGGCGTCCATGCTCTTTGACGAAACGCTGTATGTCCTCGAATCCCGCTATAATGCGTTCTTGAAGGGGGGTCAGCTTTCGAACCGGCTCGGGTGCTGTTTCGACACCAAGCTCGGCCAGCAGTTCGAGGTCACTCAATTCAGCCATTGCTGGCCTCTTTGGTGGCGTGGCGTTGGAGGAAAGCGATGCCCTCGGCCATCTTGCGTTCCCACGCATCTTGAGAAGTCAGCGATGGCAGCCGTCCGCGCTCCCGCTTGAATTCCAGCGCTCGCTCGGCAAGTGCGCGCGCATCTTCGTAGGTCAGCTTGTCCTTCTTTGCGTTGATGACCGCCTGAACCTGCAACAGGGTCTTTGCATCCATGGACTTGGCCAAGACCGCAATCGTTGCCTCGAACGGATTGACCCGGTCGATGAGATCGATGTCGAGCTCCGTTACGCTGAGCGCGAACCTGCGCACACCTTCGATGAAGGCGGTATTTGCCTTGATTTCGCCATCACCATCGCTTGTCAGCACAGCCTTGGCTTGCTGGGTCAAAGTCATCGCAGCAACCGCCTGTTGGCGGACCGCTTCCTGATCGTGTTCGCTCAATTCGGGGTACTTTTCCCGAATGATCTTGCCCATCTTGAGCTGGGTTAGCTCTTCTGGAACAACGTCGGGATCGAATACGCCGCGTTCGACGACTGCCTTGTCCTGCACAAAGGTCGCAATGACCTCGTTGAGATCCTCACGGCAGATACGCGTCGCCTCGACGCTCTTTGGCAGTTTGAGACCCTTGATCTCGAAATGCATCTGGCCGTGATCGTTCACGCCAAAATTCGTCTCACCTTCCTTGTATCCACCCGGCCCGTAGTCGAAGTCCGGTTTCGGCCCTGCGTCCTTTGGCGTGAAGTCGAAGCGGGGCGCGAGCACTTGCTCCATGAGCAAGCTCGCCGCAATCGCCTTGAGGTAATCGTTGATCGCGTCGACTACGAGCGGGCTGTCCGCCGCTGGTTCGGCGATCAGATTGGTAAAGCGAGCGCGGGTCTTACCCGGCGCATCTCGGGTTGCCCGGCCAATGATCTGGATGATTTCAGTTAGGCTGGAGCGATAGCCGACCGTCAACGCGTGTTCGCACCAGATCCAGTCGAAGCCTTCCTTCGCCATCCCCAGCGCGATGATGATGTCGACAAAGTCGCGATCCGATCGCGCATCGGGTGATTTCAGGGCTGCGGCGACGCGGTCGCGCTTGGCGGAATCGTCGTCGACGAGGTCGGCCACCTTGATAACGTTTCCGGCAGCCGTCTTGATAAGGTGGAACCCTGTCTCGGGATCAATGCCCTGCCAGTCGCCGAGGTGGTTCATGATGTCCTCGGCCTCGCGATGCTTGTCCTTCAGGCTCTCGCGCGAATTGACCGATGGGATGTGGACGATGGTCTTCACCGTCGGATCGAGCAGCGCCGAAATCTTCTCGGTGTAAGGCCCGGTGTAGAAGCTGTAGCCGATATCGAGCGTCTTCAGATACTCGTATCCATTGAGCTGCTGGTAGTAGGTGTAGGTAACCGTCTCGAACTTGGCTTCGTCTTCCGGCGCAAGCACAGGAATGGCATCGCCACGGAAATAGCTACCCGTCATCGCCACAACATGCGCCTTGTCGCGCCCGATCAACTGCGCGAGCTGCGCGCCGAGACGGTTGCCGGCATCGGCGGAGACGTGGTGGAATTCGTCGATTGCGACCAGACGGTTATCGAACGCTTCCGGTCCGAGCTCGTCGAAGGCGAAGCGAAACGTTGCATGAGTGCAGACGAGCACCTTTTCATCGCTCGCAAGGAACTCGCCGACCGCTTTCACTTTGGACTTCGCGACCTTGGGATCATCGGCACCCGGCGTGTTGCACAGGTTCCATTGCGGGGCGACGTTCCAGTCGGTGAAAAAACCGTACTTGCTCAGTGGTTCGGTGTTAAAGCTTGCGCCGATCGAGCGTTCGGGCACGCAGATGATGGCTTGCCGGACATTTTGGTTCGCCAGCTTGTCGAGCGCGATGAACATGAGCGCACGCGATTTGCCTGAGGCGGGCGGGGACTTGATCAGCAGATATTGCTCGCCGCGCTTCTCATAAGCTTGCGCCTGCATCGGGCGCATGCCCAGTTCGTCCGACTTGGCCGACGCGCCGGTCTGGGCAGTCGTGAACGATACGGCGGGAATGATCTGATCCTTGGCGCTCATTTGAAAAGCTCACTGTGTGTTCCGGCGCGGGTGAAGAAAATGCCGCCGCCGGGTGCCGGAATGTCTTCTACGCGGTAGATCAGCAGGAAATCGCCACCGACATGACATTCCCGGTGCCCCTGCCATTCGCCCTTGAGTGCGTGGTCTTTCCATTCGGGGCCGAGCGGCGCGTCATTGGCGATGAGCAGTAGCATCACCTGTTTGAGCTTTTTCATATCGTATCGGCCCGAACGCGACAGCCGCTCGAAGTCTTTCAGGAACGACTTCGCATAGCCAATCGTCCGGGGCAGCGCGGTGCGCTTGCTCGCAGCCGCTTTTTTCAAGACTTCTGTTTTCCGGCCTCGCGCAAGGCTTTGCTCTCTTCCTCGAGCTCGGCGAACATATCGTCAGCATTGTCGAAGCGGGGCGCGGCGCCATTCTTGAAGAATTCATCCGCCTCTTCCATCGCCGCGCGGGTTTCCGCATTGGGAACCTTGAGCTCTAGCGGGAAGGCCTGGTCGGTGGCGATGCGGTGGAACAGCAGGCGCACGGCATCGGCGGTCGACAGACCCATCGCCGCCAGCGCCTCGGTCGCGCGGTCTTTCAGATCATTGTCCATCCGGACATGAATCATTGAGCTATGGGCGTTCATACCATCTCCTGTATCTCAAATGAGATATAGGGACCATTGGACCTAAAAGTCAATCATATGATGGGGCGGATCACTGCGAACCTAGCTGGATAGGTCAGCCCACCGTTTTGCGTCGCGCATCCCAACCGCCCACGCTTCATCGACCAAATCACCGCTTGCGCGGAAGAATTCACCACCAAGCCATTTGCCATTCTTGGTCAGAAGCTTTTTCATTCCGTTTTCGCCTTCAATGGCGATCCGTGAATTCGGGAAATGTGGCTCGCCTGCAGTCTCATTCGACCTGAGCAAGCGCCATCTGAAGGCTCCATTCGGCAAGGCGCGATTGTGGTCTTCGCAGCGCGTCGGTGGACTGCCAGACATCCCGACCTTAACGACTATGTCATCGCCAGCATCTTCGCCAAGAAAGGCGCTCATATCGCCATCAAGCTTCAGCTGATAAAGGCTCTTAGGCCCCTCAGCTTCACGTACCATATGCGGGTTTTGCGATACCGGCCCTGCCTTGTTGACGCCGAACAAGTCCGAACCCTTTGCCAAGCGGGCATCGTCGACAGGAATTTCGCCAAAGACGGAGACCTCCTGAAGATCAAGGTCGAGCAACTTTCGCGCCTCTTCGCTGGTTAGAGGCATGCCCTGCGATCCGATCGTTTGTGCCCTGCCAGCGGAATAGGTTTCGTTTGCAAAATCTGCGATCAAAGGGCGGGCGTCGGCTGCGACGCGCCAAGCTCGAATGGCCTTCACACCAAGATCCCAGCGATCCTCGCGATCCGGATCGTTCTTTTTCGCCTCCCACGCCATCGGTGACATGAAGGCTTGTGCGTGGTTCACGCGGTGGGAACATTGCAGCACACCCACAACCCGGCCAAGCATGTCCGATGGCGCATTGCCCACCGCGTAGATTACGACCAATGCACCCGGCTCACTACGACGGATGAAACTGCGTCTCTGGCTGTCGGTGCTGAAGCCTAGAAAACCCCAATTGCCGGGATCGAAGCCATAGAAGCTCGTGAGCCAGACGTTCGGCGGCTCGCGCATTATCGCGTCGATGGGAGCCATAATCTGGCTCATGTGACAATCCTGCGCATAATCCTACGCCGCCTTTGTGCTGGTCATTTTGGTGTAGAGTTCGAACAGTTTTTCGAGGCGTTCGGTGTCGTTTTTGAAGCGGCGGCCGATGTAGATGCGTTCCAGCACCTCGTCGTTGCGATCGTGCGCGTGGCGGAGGTTTTCGGGCATCTTCTCCGGATCGTAGAGCTCGGCGATGGTCTTGGGGAAATGTGCCTCGCGGGCGAGGAGGATGTCCTCGGCGCAGCGAGTCAGGTCGGCTTTGTGTTGTTCGGTCAGTTTGGGGACGGGGAAAGTGTTCCAGCCGAGGGTGTTGGAATATCGATAGTCCGACCGGATACGTCCACAAACTGTTGCTATCCAAATGGTATGAAGTCTCGAGGCATAAACTGAAAGCATCTCTGGAGAGGCATTCGGGCTGAAAAATGCCGCATCTGAAACTACGACACGGAAGCTGAAAACGTCGAAAGGAAGATATTCTCGGTTTTCGGATGAATGCCTTGCGAACACAGCCAGACGACTTCGACCAGTCGCTTGGTCTCTAAAACGGAATGGTTGTTTCGCTAGCTTTAGTGCAGCGACGTCCTTTGTCTTGGAAGAACGAACCTCGGCAATTCGCTCAAACCGATCGACCAGAAACTCTTCCTTGTATGCATCCTTCGCCTGATCATCTGAAATCCAGAAGCAAAAACGCGGCCTACCATTGGTGAGTTCGGTCGTGCCAAATAACGGAAGAAGGAACCGACTGGCAGGATTGCCCTCAAGCGTTGCAGCCTCGCCTCTTTCAACAATAAGCTCGCCAGCATAATAGGGATGGTCGCCAAAGCTCATTGGTCCCAATTTGTGCAACGGACGGGTGGATTTCGAAACTGCCATAGGTGGCATATCGATCAGATAGGGACCGATCTGGGACACCTCGCGACGCTCATCACCTTCGTAAAGGTAGCAATTTGTTGATCGGCTGGTAGTCACGCCCACAATTATGCACGTAACGCCAGCATTTCGACTTGCCAAATTGGCCCATTGGAATGGACGGTGGGCGAAATAGATTCGACCTTCGCGCTTAAAAAATGGCAGCCAAAACTGAGCAGCTTGTTCGCCTTGGCAAATTGATTTCGTAGCTACAAAAGCGGCTCCCCCACTTCCGTGCTTCAAGAGATCGAGAGACTTCCAAATCCAAGCTGCAACCATATCGAGAGTTTTGTATTTCTTCAGAACGCCCGCAAAGACATGCGATAGGTCCTCTTTCTCTCTTTGCTCGGATTTCTTGCTTCCCGTATATGGCGGATTACCACATATGTAGGTTTCACCACCTTCATTCTCGAAGTCTATCTCGACTTGGTCCAAAGGTGTATTGAACAAGTCATCTCCACGAACCTTGACGCCATTACCGGTTGGTTGACAAATCCCCAGCCAATCCGTTTGCAGCGCATTCCCGCAAGTGATCCAATTCTGGCTATCGAGCGGCAGGAAGTCTGCGAGCGCTTCCTTCTGGCCACGATAGAGCACGTCGCACTGGAACTCAGCGATGATCAGCGCGAGACGCGCGATCTCTGCCGGGAAGTCGCGCAGTTCGATCCCGCGAAAGTTGGTGAGCGGGATGTCGCTGTCGCGCTCGCTCTCTCCGCGCCGCTTGTTTATCTCGGCCTCAATTTCGCGCATCTGCTTGTAAGCGATGACGAGGAAATTGCCCGATCCGCAGGCCGGATCGAACACCCTGATCTTCTCCATCCGGGTCCGCAGATTTAGCAGTTTGCGGGCGTTGTCTCCCGCCTCTTCCAACTGGTGGCGGAGATCGTCCAGAAACAGCGGGTTCAGCACCTTCAGGATGTTCGGCACGCTGGTGTAGTGCATGCCGAGCGCACCGCGCTCCTCGTCATCGGCGACCGCCTGGATCATGCTGCCGAAGATATCGGGGTTGATCTGTTTCCAGTTCAGCCCGCCGATATGCAGCAGATAGCTGCGCGCCATACGGCTGAAGCACGGCACCTCGACACTGCCTGAAAACAGCGCGCCGTTGACATAGGGGAAGGCGTCCGCGTGGGGAGGGATGTTCGCCGCCTTGCGATAGCGATCGTCCAGCCTGCCTTCGTGCCGCGTGGAGGTGTCCATCGCGCGGAAGATGTTTGAGATGATCTCGTGCGTGTTGGAGCTTTCCCGGTCGCTGAACCGCTCCACCGTGGAGGTAAACAGGCCCTCTCCGTTGAAGATATCGGTATCCTCCGCAAAGAAGCAGAAGATCAGCCGCGCCATGAAGTGGTTCATGTCGGGCCGGCGCTCCGCCGTGGCCCAGTCGGGGTTCTCTTTCAGCAGCTCGACATAGAGCTTGTTGAGCTTACTGGTGGCGCGGATGTCGAAGCTGTTCTCGCGGATTTGCTTGACGGTGGTGATGCCAGCGAGCGGCAGGAACGCGCCGAAGTGGTTCGGGAAATCGCTGTAAGTGCAGGCGACGGATTCGCCGTTGACCAGATCCTCCGCCTGCAAGTCGGTGCCGTCCGTGGCGAGGATGAACTTGGCTTTTGCTGCGCCCGTTTTGGGGCTTTCACGCAGGGCCTTGAGCGTCTCGTCGACCGTGCCCGGATCGCAAGTGGCGATATGGATATTGTTGCGCTGGAGGACACCGCCGGGAAGGTCCGAGGCATTGGTTGTCCCGGCCCGCAATTGCTTCAGCGTGTTCGCCTTGCGCCCGAACGCTTCGAGAAACGCGAATGGAAACTCGGCCCTGTCAAATGGCTGGGCGGCCAGTTCTGAAATTGCTTCTTCGATTTCGACTGCATTCATGGCGCGATACTTGGCCGACAAGCGGCAGATTCACAAGACAGGACAGGGATTTGCCGGAGGGAAACAGGTAGTGGAGGCGCTGCCTCGTGTTCGGCTTCCAGAGTTCTTCCGTATTGCAAGAACCATTCCCTTTTCATGACCTGAGCACGCCCCTGACCGAACCCGGGCAGGCGCTGCAACCCGCGCCTATTCGGACCGTGTTGCCACGCTTCGCGCGGCTGCCCGCACCACTCCGTTGGGCGAGGTTTCCCTCACATACGCTCGGTGCAGTCCTGCCCGCGCCCGGCCTCAATGGGGCTCAGTCAAAGGGATTGTCCCTTGGACGGATCGAATGCCTCGAAAGGACACGAACAATGAAGAACACCGTCATCCTGGTCGGCTTTGTCGGCAACACTCCTGAAGTCCGCGAAACTTCCGGTAGCGCCACGATAACCAGCCTATCGCTCGCCACCACGCGGAGCTTCAAGGACAGCGAAGGCAACCGCCAGACTGAGACCGAATGGCACCGGGTCACCTGTTTCAACGGCATCGGGAAAAGCGTCGCCGAGAACGTCACGAAGGGCGCCATGATCATGGTGACGGGCCGCATCCACTATAGCCGCTGGACCGACGCCGATGGGCAAACTCGCTACGGATGCGAGATCATCGCAGAAAAGGTCGATTTCCTTGCGAGGGCGAAGGAAGGAGGGGTGGCAGAGGCCGCCTGATCGCAACCGTAATCTGACACTCCTAAAGGCCTCGCTGGCACGATCCAGCGCGGCCTTTTGCCGTGCTTGGGCTTGGCCTCACTTCCGTTCGCTACTTTGCCGCGCGGGCGCGGAAATCCTTTTGGAATTGGCTGGAAAAGCCCTTCAGAACAAACCGTCGAAATGTCTGGTCACGTGGGGGAGTACGGGAAATTGGAGGGCACACCGTACCCGGAACTCCGGTGTCTGGGATGCGAGGATTTCTGCGGGTTTCGCTGAGATTTCGGCAGCTGTTGCCAAGTAGTGTCATCTGATGTCACTTCTCGATCCGCAACTCACATGTGAGTTGCTCGGCTCTAAGCTATTAATTTAAAATTGAAAATTAGCGTTTTCCTACAGGGCGGCCGCTGCCGTAGACTGATGTCAGTCCGGAGGGGTCATTGGGCCGAGGGGGGCGGCCAAACGTCAGGTGACGCCGTGCGATTTGCCCTTCAATGCTATGTCGACGAAGACCTCCATGCGCTTGTTAAAGCCGCTGCTGATGCAGCGCATATGAGCGTCAGCCAGTGGCTGAAACTCACTGTCATCGACGCGCTAGACGAACCACAGGACGAGGCGTTCCGCGATCAGGTTCTGGCCGATCTGCTGTTCACCAAGATCGCCCTCGACGGCTGGCTTCGCACCCACAAGGACAAGGAATTGCGGGACCGTGTGGTGGTCGCTTACCAACGACGCATCCGCGAATATCGCGAGCGCAAAGCCGCGAAGCGCGAGGGGCGCTGAGCGATGCTTTCGGTTGCCAATGTGCGCTCGGCTGGCGGTGCGGCCAACTACTTCGCCAACGACAATTATTACACCAAGGCGGACGCTGATCGGTCCGGCATCTGGGTCGGCAAAGGTGCCGAGCGGCTGGGTCTTTCAGGCACGGTCGATGCCACAGCGTTTGAGGCAATCTTGCGCGGCGAACTGCCCACTGGCGAACGTATCGGCCACCAGGGTCAATGCCACCGCGCCGGGACAGATCTGACCTTTTCGCTGCCCAAAAGCTGGTCGCTTCTGGCACTCGTCGGCAAGGATCAGCGGATCATTGACGCGTACCGTTCAGCGGTCGTCGTCACGCTCCAATGGGCGGAGAAAAATGCGGCCCAATATCGCACCGAGAAGGGTGGCAAAGAACGGCTGCATGCTAGCGACAACCTGACCGTCGCCGTGTTCCAGCACGACACCAACCGCAACCAGGAACCGAACCTGCACTTCCATGCGTCGTCGCCAATATGACGCAGGACAAAGACGGCAAGTGGAGGGCACTGCGCAACGACAAGTTGTGGCAGCACAATACCTTGCTCAATGCCATGACGATGGCGCGCTTCCGGATCGAGGCTGAGAAGCTTGGCTACCGCATTGGTGAATTTGGAAAACACGGCAACTTCGAAGCCAAGGGTATCGACCGTGACGCGGTGATGGCCTTCTCGACGCGGCGTCAGGAGGTGCTCGAAGCGCGGCGCGGCGGTGGGCTTGAGGCGGGTGTGGTGGCGGCGCTGGCGACCCGCCAGGCCAAGCAAAGCGGTGTCGATCGCGGTGCTCTCATGGCCCAATGGGAAGGGCAGGCATGGGATCATGGGCTCGACCTTGAAGGGATGGTGCGCGACGCGAAGCTGCGTTCGCATGAGTTAACTGTAGCGGCTGCCAAGCGAGCGAATGATCGCCCGTCAATGCTCGAACGCGGCAAGGCGATGATCCGGCATTATGTAGGAAACGCACCAATGCGTAGGCGTTTGTCTGCGCTGCTAATGGCGGCTGTCATCGTTTGTGGGGTGCTTGGAATTGTCGGTCTTTTTGAATTTAAAGGGACGCGTCCTTTCGAAATATTCAGCATTAGTAGCCCTGAAAGAATCAGATGCATGGTCGGCTTCAATGATCCTTTTTTGTCGCGTTCGTCCAATGCGCCAAAACTGGTCCGGCCAGTTTTGTTCAAAGATGTCTTGATAGGAAAATTGGCAGTCAAGCAAAACCATATCGGCTTTGTTGAGCCTTACTTTGGGCCTGTCGTTTGGCGTCACCTTACATCTGATCTCAAGCACTACTTCTTCCCCAGCTTTGATGTTTCCAAGCCAGTCTCTGCCCCGCAAAGTGCCGTATCGGACTTTGTTTTTACAAAGGTAAGTTACAAGCTTGATGGACACGCGGCTTGCGGCGGTATCTCCGATATTTCCAATTCGGACTTTGGCGACCGCGAACCAACTAGGTTGATCCGGCTCCTCGCAGGGCATCGAATACTCAAGAATTTCATAGACAAGTTTGGCGCGAGCGTTTTCACGAAAGAGATTGTTAGAGGTCCGAGCTTCTTTGGCAGTATCTTGAGCCTCACGCCAAGTCTGCCAAATCAGATAAACGCCGACCCCGCTGAGGGCGACGCCAAAGACTGCCATAGCGCCCATAACCCAAGTCCAGAGCGCCATGGTTTGCTGGCTGCTGAGATCATACTGGGCTTGTTGCTCTTGGCGGGAAGCTTGTTCAATCTCGCGCTTGCATTTGGCGTAATCGGGTCCGGGCCTGCATTCGAGCGCGATGTAATTCTCGGTGTTGCGGGCGCTGTCGGTCTGATAGGCGCGGGTATCGCCCTGATAAGCGCAAGTACGTATACTGAGCAACGCTATGAGAGTTACAGCTATCAGCGTTGCATAGTGTAATGCGTACTTCAGTTTAGTCTGATCTCGTTTACCCCTATCGCTGTCAGACATTGAACTAAGAACACCGCTGTAAATTTTCCCCGGCTGATCTTGTTCCTGATATTAGGCTCAGAGTCCATAACTCCTTGATCTGCCAATAATCCAACTAGCTGCGCATACGTTATGTCACGCCGCTTCAATTCGGCCTTCAGGAGGCCTTTAACGCGGTTCTCCCACTCCTTCTCTTTAACGTCTGCCATATCGCTTCCTTATGATGTAAATATCATCATAGGCGATACATTTGCACTTTACAAGATACGTCAATGTCACTATAAACGATGCATAAGCAACGGAAACAATGACAATGGCACAACACTTTCTTCTCTCGGCAAAAGCCCGCACTCTCTCACTGGCGAAAGTGTTTCGCATGGGTGAGGACGCGGCTTACGGTTTGTTCTGTGAGATGCGTTGGCCTGAAACCGATGGTGAGGCGGTTTGCCCGCGTTGCGGCTGTGCTGACAGCTATTTCCTAAAAACGCGCCGCAAATACAAATGCACGGCTTGCTATCACCAATGCAGCGTAACGAGCGGCACCATCTTTGCCTCGCGCAAGCTGTCGTTCACTGATCTGCTCGCTGCAATCGTGCTGTTTGTGAATGGCGCTAAGGGTGTGTCTGCACTGCAAGCCTCGCGCGATCTGGACGTTCAATACAAGACCGCTTTCGTGCTGTTCCATAAGCTGCGCGAAGCGATGCAGCGTGAATTTGCCGACACCAAATTGAACGGCACTGTCGAGATTGATGGCGGTTACTTCGGCGGCTACGTGAAACCTGAAAACAAGAAGGCCGACCGCAAAGACCGCCGCCTGTCGTTCAACCGTTCGGGCAAGCGCCAGTGCGTTGTCGTGATGCGTGAGCGCAAGGGCCGCACCCTTCCGTTTGTTGTAGCCAATGAGGGTGACGCGGTGCCGTTCGTTCGCGACCACGTTGGCACCCTCGCCACCATCCATGCCGATGAAGGCACAGGCTGGGACGCGCTTCACGCCGGATGGGATACCCGGCGCGTGAACCATAGCGTCCAATTCATGGACAAAGGCGTCTGCACCAATCAGGCCGAAAGCTATTTCTCACGCCTTCGCCGCATGGAAGTTGGAACGCACCACCATATCGCTGGTCCGTATCTGCGCAGCTACGCTGGCGAGGCCGCGTGGCGTGAGGACAACCGCCGCGTTGATAACGGTGGGCAGGCTATGAAGCTGGTGTTCGGTTCAATGGCTAGTCGCCAGAGCCGTAGCTGGGCGGGGTATTGGCAGCGCGCAGCTTGACCGAAAGCTATAGAGGTATTATATTACCTCCATGAATTCGGTATTGACGGCCCTTGATCTGTTAGCGTTGGCACTCACTGAACATAACCATCAATGGTCGGACAGTGAGCGCCAAGCCTATGAGAATGCAGTCTGGAAGGTTACTTCGGGCGGCGATTGTAAGGACTTTGGTTAGTCGGCTTAAGCGACACGCCATTGTCTGATGCGGCCCCGTAGATGGAGCTTTCGGTGCGGCCAAGCTTGAAACCAATCACACGCGTTGGTGTGTTTTCTTTCGCCAGCTTTTTAAGTTGCTTTAGGTCTGATGGTGTCCACGCTTTACCGTGGTTTTTGGGAAGTTTAGTCATAGTCACACTGCCCTTTCTTGGGCTTGTGCAACCGTCTTGACCTTCACGCCAAATCACGCCATCAAAGCGTTGCTGATTCAGCTCATGCCCGCAGACGGTTGCGTAAAAACCAAAGCGGAATGATAGGGGGTTGGGTCGGTAGCCCGCCCCCGAATCATGTCAGCGGACATAAAATCCGGAAAAGTCCAAATTTGCGAGTCACTTACGCACATCTTGCGGTGTTTTCCACGGATTCGCTAAATGCCGCTCACCACCCGCCACAGCAAATAATTCCCCGGCCCATCCATAGCCTCGGCACGTCCTTTGTCCCTCTGCACTCGCAGAGCGGCCCCTACGCGCTTAGTCATCAAGCCAAGCAACTTGGTATCCTCTGCATCTAGAGCGCGCTCTAGCATCATTTGTGCGGCGATCTCGCGGGTTGTGAGGGGTTCGCGGCTCTGGCGCAGTATGGACAACACAAGGCGGCTCATTTGCCCTCTATTGGCCCAATCCTCTGGTGGTCGAAACATCTTAGGCCGTATGGCTTCCACTTCCATATCGGGAGCCACCACTCGCAGCGCGTCATCTATAGCGCCAAGGTCTTTTACCAACTGCGATAGGGTTTCGTGGGTAGCGGCGATCTGGCCTGCTAGTTCTGCCCTGCGCTTCACAAGGCCGTTTATCATGTAGTCTGTCATCGTGTCCGATACATACGGCACTTGCAGCGATGGCGTAAGTCAGGTATTTGGTGCGGATGCTACATAATGCCGCGATGATCGCCAGCCTCGCCGAAAGAATAGGCATCAAAAAAGGCGATCCGCTCATTCCCAAGCGGCTTCATATGAAAGGCCGGGAAGAAATTGCGACGGCTCACGCGGTTGCATCGGCGGTGCGGCATTTGTCCGAACGAGAGGCGGCGTTTACGGCAACTGATCTTGCCAAGGCGTCGCTCGATTTCGGGCTGCCGACTACAATGAAGTCAGTCGAAAAACGCATTGGGCAACTCGCGCAGCAGGGCGCGCTGTTACGCGGGCGAGGCGCGCAGAAAGGGTGGCTGACCACATCCAATGCGTTGGCGCTGGAGACCCGTATGTTGGCCGAGATCGAAAAGGGAAACGGCGCAGTTCAGGCGATCCTCAACGCGGACACCGCAGGACCGTACCTGCACGCTTCAGCAGCTATCAACTACGGCATGAAGTTAAATGCTGGCCAGGAAGCAGCAGGCCGGTTGATCCTGTCTTCGACCAATCGTGTTGTAGCCGTCCAGGGTGTGGCAGGAGCAGGTAAATCAAGCGTGCTGCAGCCACTCAATCAGCTTCTGGAAGAGCATGGGAAGAGAGTCATTGGCTTGGGTGTTCAGAACACGCTGGTGCGCATGCTGGAGAAGGATACCGGCATTCCGTCGATGACCCTGCATCGATTTCTCGGGCAGAATCGCAAGCTGCTTGATGGCTCGGCAGGCAAAGGGGAGATGGCTGCTGCGCGCGACGAGTATCGCGACACTATCCTCGTCCTTGATGAAGCCTCAATGGTTTCTACCCGCGACCAGGACCGGCTGATCCGGCTTGCCAATCTGCTCAAGGTGGATCGCCTTGTGCTGATGGGTGATGAAAAGCAATTAGGTGCTGTCGAAGCGGGCAAGCCCTTCGCTTTGGCGCAGCGCGCAGGGACCGAAACGGCGCGCATGGACCACAATCTTCGCGCCCGCTCCGATACCTTGAAGAAAGCTCAGCAAGCAGCGCAGTCGGGCAAAACCAGCGATGCCCTCGATCACCTCAAGAATCATATCGTCGAGGTTCAGGAGGAGAGCGCAATCGTTGCGGCGGAACGCTGGCTGTCCCTTCCGCCTGCCGAGCGCGAGCGCACGTCGGTCTTTGCTGCGGGCCGCCGACTACGCTCTGAAATCAATACCGCAGTCCAGACCGGCCTCGCCGCGAATGAAGAAATCGGACCAGCGAGCGCAAGGCTTACGGTTCTATCCCGTGTGAACACGACCCGCGAGGAATTGCGCTACGCGCGCAACTATCAACCGGGCATGGTGCTTGAAGTGGCAAGCCGCCAATCGCGCCATAGGCTTGGGCGCGGAAGTCATGAGATCGCCGCCGTCGATACTGAGAAGGGTGTTGTTACGCTTCGCGATGAGCGAGGGCATTTGCGCCGCTTCGTGCCAGCGAGGTTGTCGGCCAAGGGCAACGACCAAACATTGCAGCTGTTCGAGCAAAAGGATCTCGACCTTTACACCGGGGACGCCATCCGTTGGACGGCGAGCGACCATAAACGCGGAATGATAAATGCAGACCGGGCAACAGTCACCGCGATCGATCAGGAAGGAATTACGGTCACGAGCTCCAGCGGCATGGAGCATAAGCTGAAGCCGAATGACGCGATGTTGAAGCGGATCGACCTCGCCTACGCGCTCAACGCCCACATGGCGCAGGGCCTCACAGCAGATAAGGGCATTGCCGTGCTCGACAGTCGCGAGCGGCGATTGCTCTCGCAGCGCAACTTCCTTGTCACGATCACGCGCCTACGAGACGAGCTCACGTTGATAGTCGACAGCCGGGACAAGGTCGGGCGAGGGATTGCGACCAACTTAGGCGAGAAGTCTTCGGCAGCTGAAACCACCGAACGGCTTGGGACTGCAGCAGCCAAAGGAGTCAGGGCGGGTCAAATTCAGTCGACCAATCATGATCGGCAGGCTGAACACGAGAAGGCAGCAGAGCTAGTCAAGGAGCGGATCAAGCCGTTCGAGATTGGCTTGTAGCGAATTGGCATGAATTGGGCTGCAAGCGGAACGTCCGCATTAAGGGTTTCCCAAAGCGTCATCGGACTAAAATGCCGGAGTGATAGGCCCCGCTGGGAACCGCTTCGCCGTACTCGAAATGCTCAAGCGGTTTCGCGAACGATCAGATGGGGAGGCAGAACCAGACTTTCTGTGTCTTCTCCTTCCAAGCGTCGCAACAGCAGGTCCACGAGGCCCTTTGCACCAGCAGCGATATCTTGCCTCACTGTTGTGAGAGGTGGCATGGTCTGACTTGAAATTGGCAGATCGTCGAAGCCGACTATCTTAATCTGGCCGGGCACTTCCATGCGGCGTTCCCGAAGTTCTTTGAGGCAGGTGACAGCGATTGTGTCGGTTGCGGCAAAGATGCCGTCGACCTTGCCTTCGATCTCCCGCAAATGCTGTGCGATTTCCTCGCCGGTCCGCTCAGGAGACAAGTGCGTCGGCAGGGCGCGGATAGGCACACCCATTTTGGCGGCGACTTCTTTTGCGCCAGCGTAGCGGGCGGCGAACTCTATAGGTTGAGTGTCGCCCAAGAATGCAAGGCTCTTTGCTCCCGACGCGATGAGCCTCTCGGTGGCGAGCTTCCCGCCTAGACGGTTGTTGGAACCGACTACACAGTGTCGCTGACCTTCTTGATGATTCCCCCAGACGACCATCGGTAGATAGCCATCTGCCACATCCTCAATCCGTTCAAACTGGTCGGACTGACCGATCACGATCACGCCGTCGATCATGCCCGAACCGATGAAGTGGTCGAGCCAATCTTCATCCCGAGCGGGAATGACACGCCTCAGCATGAGGTCATATGCTTTCTCGGTCAGCTCGTCTGCTAGATAGCCTAGCAGGGTCATAAAGAAGGTATCCGAGATCTGTTGCCTCACATCATGGCCGAGCGGGATCGCCACGCCAATAACGCCCGTTTTCTGCCTGCGGAGTTTGCTCGCCATCTGGTTGGGTCGGAAACCGTGTTCGCGCGCGATTGCTTCGATCTTCTCACGCGTTTTTGTATTGACCAAACTGTTGCCCGCTAGCGCCCGCGAAACAGTCCCCGCGGAGACGCCTGCAATTCTGGCAAGGTCCGCAAGAGTGCGAACTTTGGCCGCGCTTTCTGCGCCATTTTGATCGTCTGTGTCAGCCATCGATACTCCTTAGCCTGCTAGCGCCTTTTGTTCACGCGGAACTCTGTGTCCTGCGTCGACAAAGAGAGTTGCAATGGCACCAACAAACATGAGCGCACCCCCAAGCATCAATACATTGCGCGGATCGCCGCCCAGCACAGGATTGTAAATCAGCGGCATAGTCAGCGTTTGGAAAAGCATCGGGATCACGATGAACATGTTAAAAATGCCCATATAAATTCCGTTGCGGTCCGCCGGAATCGAATCTGCCAGCATCACGTATGTGTTGCCCATCATCCCGGCCCATCCGATGCCAATCCCCAGCATCAGGACGAACAGCGCCATCGGTGTCTCGACACCCGGGATGAGCAGCATGGCTGTGCCTGAAGCTGACAAGCAAATGGCGTGCGCGGATCTTGCGCCGATCCGCGCCACGATTGGTATGAGCAACAGAGCACCCAAAAAGGCGATGAAGTTGTACAGCGCGCCAGCCTGCTGTGTGGTCAGCGTGGCTTCACGAAACGCAGCGGTAGATGGATCGGATGTATCGTAGAGCGAGCGGCCAACTGCGAAAGTGATGTACTGCCAGTACGCGAACATCGCATACCATTGGCACAGCATAGCAAGCGCAAGCTGGCGCATCGGCTTTGGCATGTCGCGGATCGCATTGACGATCTCTGCGAACGTGTCCTTCGCGGTCAGCGGTTTCTGCTCGAGAACGGCCTTTTCATCTTCGGTCATTGGCAGTTCGGGAACACGCCATACCGACCAGACAATGGTCGAGATCGATAGGATAGCGCCTATGATGAACGCGATGCGGACGATTACAGGGATACCATTATCGTCGAGCACGTCCTGCGCGACAAACGCCGTCAGCAAAGTTGGCGCGAGATAGGACAGAGTCTGCGCCAACCCGGTAAATGCGCTCTGTGTCAGGAACCCGACTGACCGTTGTTCGGGCACAAGGCGGTCAGCGACATAGGCGCGGTAGGGCTCCATCGTGATGTTGTTGCCAGCATCAAGGATCCAGAGCAGCGATGCGGCCATCCAGAGCGTGGATGAATACGGCATCAAGAACAGGCTGATCGTGCAGATAATTGCACCGATCAGGAAGTAGGGTGTCCGCCGTCCGAAACGCGTGTTGGTGCGATCGCTCATGGCACCGACAATCGGTTGAATGATGAGACCGGTCATAGGGCCGGCCAACCAAAGGAGCGGCATGGTCGCTTCATCAGCACCGAGGAACCCATAGATCGGCCCCATATTGGCTTGCTGCAGTCCGAAACTGAATTGCAGGCCGAAGAACCCGATATTCATTTCAATGATTCGCAGCAGCGAAAGCCGTGGCTTTACGGCGGTTTGCATAATCTCAAATCCTCTCGCTCGCCGTTATGTTACCGGCGTTGTGGCATTTTCGTGACATAGATTACTCGCGATTGCAATCGTTTGCAATTTTGCTGTTGCAATCGATTGCAACAAGATTATGCATTAATGGGAATCGCGCAAAATGGTGCGAACACAAAGGAGAGTTATTCATGAAATTCCGTCACGCTTTGGCCTTTGGCGTTGCGCTAAGCGCCTTTTCGACCCCCGTTTTCGCGCAGGATCAGGAGGCCGCCTCCGATGAGGCTGCAGAGCCCGGCAACGAGATTATCGTTACTGCTGTTGCTCGCGGCCAGAACCGGCTTGAAAGCTCGGTATCGGTGAGCTCCATAGGCGCTGAGCAAATCGCCGATCTTGCGCCGCCATCGTCTGCCGACCTTATCCGTCAGATCCCCGGTATTCGCGCCGAAGCGTCCGGCGGTGAAGGCAATGCGAACATCGCTGTTCGCGGCATTCCCGTTTCAACTGGCGGCGCCCGTTACATCCAGCTCCAAGAAGACGGCCTGCCCGTTCTCGAGTTCGGTGATATTATCTTCGGTAACGCCGACAACTTCCTGCGCGCAGACCGCAACGTCGCCCGCGTCGAGGCGGTTCGCGGTGGTTCTGCATCGACCTTCGCATCCAATGCGCCGGGCGGTGTGATCAACTTTATCTCTAAGACCGGTCAACGTGAAGGCGGCGCAATCCAAGGCACCATTGGTGTCGATTTTGAGACCTATCGTCTCGACTTCGACTATGGTGCCCCGCTTGCCGACGATCTGTATTTCCACGTCGGTGGCTTTTTCCGTACCGGCGAAGGCCCGCGTGATATCGGCTATAACGGGTATGATGGCGGCCAGGTCAAAGCCAACATTACCAAGGAATTTGATGGCGGTTATATCCGGTTCCACGCCAAATTCCTCGATGACAGCACTCCTACCATTCTCCCTCAGCCAGTTGCGGTTGGCGGTACGGATGGCAATCCAGACTATACTGCCATTGCCGGTTTCGACCCGCGCACAGACTCGCTGTACAGCCCGTTCATCACAACCATCACGACCCTTGATGGCGGCAATAACCCTACGACCTACAATTTCCGTGATGGTCTCTCGGTTGAATCGCAGGCGTTCGGGGTGGAAGCAGAGATCGATGTCGGCTCTGGCTGGACACTGACCAACCGTTTCCGTTACGCCAACAATGCGGGCAGCTTCGTTTCGCCATTCCCGGCGGGCGCGGACTCGGCTCAAGCCATTGCGGACGGTATCGGTGGCGCGGGCTCGAGCCTTGTGTTCGCAAGCGGTCCGACCGCTGGTTCAGTAGCAGACGCCTCTACTATCGGCGGCAACGGCCTGCTGGCCAACATTGTGAATTTCAATGTTCGCCTGAACAGCCTCGACAACGTCACCAATGATTTCCGCATAAGCAAGGATTTTGACTTTGGCGGCGGTTCGGCAACCTTCACTTCGGGCTTCTATCTGTCGCGTCAGGACGTTGACACTGATTGGCTCTGGACCTCGCATGTCCAGACTGTTCAGGGTGACGGACAAGCCGTGCTTGTCGACGTCGTAGATGCAGGCGGAAACACAGTAACTCAGAACGGTGTGGTTGGCTTTGGTGCCAACTTCTTCGGCAATTGCTGCCGTCGTAACTACGACGTTGCTTACAGCACCTATGCACCGTTCGCGTCGCTCGCACTCGAATTCGACCGCCTGACATTGGATGCCAGCATCCGCTACGATTATGGCGATGCCAACGGAACGGTGACCGGCGATGGTCCGGTCACCAGCTTCGATTTCGACAATGACGGCAATATCAGTCCGGCCGAAGCACAAACCAGCGTCCTGCCGCTGGGTAGCCCTGCTCCGGTCAATTATGATTTTAACTATTTCTCATGGTCGATCGGTGCGAACTACCTTGTGACTGATGATCTGGGTGTCTTTGCCCGCTACAGTCAGGGTGGTCGTCACACAGCTGACCGCAGCCTGCTCTCGCCAGCGGTCAGCACCGTCGATGGCGGTCTGCCTGGCGGCGACGATGGCGTGATTGCCGATGTCAACCAACTCGAAGTGGGCTTGAAATATCAGGCAAACGGCCTTTCGCTTTTTGCCACCGGTTTCTATGCTGAGACAAGCGAGACCAACGTCGAAATCGCTCCGCTGCTGCTGACTGATACCGACTACGAGGCCTTGGGCATCGAGCTTGAAGGTGCCTATTCAGTTGGTCCGTTCTCGCTTTCTGCGGGTGTGACATGGACCGATTCCGAAATCGTCCGTTCGCTCAACGCTGGCCTAGTCGGCAACACGCCGCGCCGTCAGGCTGACTTCGTGTACCAAGCAACCGCACAATATGATGATGGCTTCTTTAAAGCAGGCGCCAACATCATCGGTACTACGGACAGCTTCACGCAGGACAACAACCAGCTGGAACTGCCAGGCTACAGCCAGGTCAATGCCTTCCTCGCCATCCGTCCGGTTGACCGGGTCGAATTGGCGCTGAACGCAACGAACCTGTTCAATCAGTTTGGCTACACTGAGGCTGAAGAAGGAGCGATCCCGGGCAACGGCCTGGTTCGTGCACGCTCCATCGCGGGCCGCACGATCGCCGCGTCGATACGTTTCGACTTCTGATGCAACGGATTAGGGCCGACCAGACACCTCCCTTTTGGTCGGCCCTTTCCTTTTCCAACCACTTGCTTAGGGTACTGGCATGACGACTGCCTGGGCAGCCGATTGTGTGCGCAAAATTAAAGCGTCACGCATTCCGCGCATTCCAATCATCAAAGAGAAAGGTTCTGCCACCCTTGAGGCCGGACGCGTCTATTGGGATATGTGGCCGATACAAGACCGCGATGGCCGCGTCGCGTCAATCCACGGGCGCGAACTATGGATGGCCTTGACTGCACCTGATCGCGGCGATCCAAGCTTACGCCATTTCGAGGCGAAAATTCGCCTGATCGAACGCAGGTCAGGAAAGTGGTTTGATCTCGGCGACGTGCTCCCTGAATTCATGGTAGACTATGAGCGTGAATGGGCGGGTTCTGCGGTCACCGATGGCGAAGGCGTTAGCTTGTACTTTACGGCGGCCGGGACAAATCAGCGTCCTGGAGGCTATCAACAGCGCCTCGTAGAAACGCATGCGATTATCGGGGCAGATGGGCTTCCGGACGCGTGGACCGCGCCCAGCGCATCAATCAGCGAATTGGCGCCGGAATACATGCTCGCAGACGCGCATGAAGGGGAGGCAGGCAAGATCAAGGCATTTCGCGATCCCGCCAATTTCCGCGATCCTGCCGACGGGCAGGAATATCTGATATTCACGGCCTCACTTGCCGGTACCGACAGCCACTACAACGGCGCAGTTGGTATCGCCCGGCGAGCCGACGATGGGTGGAAGCTGTTGCCGCCGCTGATCCATGCCGACGGCGTCAATAATGAGCTCGAGCGGGCGCACGTCGTATATCACAAAGGTTCCTACTACGCGTTTTGGGTCACGCAGAGCTCGACCTTCGCCCCTGACCTGAACCAAGCGCCCAACGGTCTGTATGGCATGGTCTCCGACAGTCTTCTGGGCGAGTACCGCCCGCTCAACGGGACAGGCCTGGTGCTCGCCAATCCTGAGGAGGAGCCTCTCCAAAGCTACAGCTGGTTTGTGACAAGCGAGCTTCTGGTTTCCAGCTTCGTCGATTTTCGCGGCTTGAAGGGCGAACCTGTTCCTACCGATCCCGCCGAAGCCAACCGACTGTTTGGCGGCGTACCCGCTCCACTTCTGAAACTTACCATTGATGGTGATCGCTGCGAACTTGCAGAAACGGTTGAGGCATGAGCTCGGCAGGCAAACCGCTACTAGGTGGTATCGAGGCTGGCGGAACCAAGTTCGTGCTTGCGGTGGGATATTCACCGACCGAGATCATCGAACGGCATGAAATTCCGACGCGCGATCCGGCGACAACACTGGCTCAGGCAAGCGAGTGGTTTGAGGGTCAAGGGGCGATCAGCACGCTTGGAATTGCGAGCTTCGGCCCTGTCGATCTTGATCCTTCATCACCGCACTGGGGTCACATTACCAACACCCCCAAGGCAGGCTGGGCAAAATGCGACTTGGCCGGTTACTTTGCCAGTCGCTTTGGAGTGCCCATTGGCTTCGACACCGATGTGAACGGAGCCGCGCTCGCTGAATATCAGCACGGCGCAGGAAAAGGAGCATCATCGCTTGCCTACATCACCGTGGGTACCGGGATTGGGGGAGGTCTCGTGCATGACGGGCGAGCCGTCCATGGAGCCGCGCATCCAGAGATGGGCCATATCTTCCCTCGTCGCCATAACGATGATCACGAGTTCGCAGGAATATGCCCTCACCATGGCGACTGCCTAGAAGGATTGACGAGCGGGCCAGCTATCAAAGCGCGCTGGGGAGCGTCGCTTTCCGAGCTACCCGCAGATCATATCGCGCATGAAATCATCGCCGATTATCTGACGCAGCTAGCGCACTCTCTCATCGCTATGACGGCAGTGGAAATAATCGTTTTTGGCGGTGGCGTCATGAAGACGGATGGCTTGCTTGAGCGTGTGGACCGGAGGGCAACGGAACTCGGTGCAGCATATTTTCCAGGTGGGTCGAAGCACAAGATCGTCTCACCAGGCCTTGGCCAGAATGCTGGCCTCGCAGGAGCGCTAATGCTCGCTGCTGATCTGTGAATCGACTTGAATTGGGCCGATTGCAGACTTTCGGCTCATGGGGCTGCCACCGCAAAGAGCTGCCGTTCCGCTAGCGACCCAATTGCGGACTTTTGTCCGCAGAGCCTGGCTCCCTGATAGCTGTCGTTAGTTCAGCTACGATACTCCGGCCAAAGCCTGAAGCCACGCATTTCAAGTGGCAGCGCAACGACGCGCGAGCGCACTCAATTCCTCGAACAGGACGTTATCGACGTTCTTGAAGTTGAAGCATGTTTTGCCCTGCTTGCGTTTGGCCAGGGCGGGCGAGATATCGTCGGCGAGGTCCGGTGCGGTGTAGAGCGGCATGAGGTGAAACGCCACATAGCTCTTCTTTGTCGTGACCGTGCCGAACCACCCGGGCTGCTTCGTCTTCGGATCAATGCCCGGCATCCGCAGTTCCAGAGCGCCTGCCTCGTCGCGGTTGATTGTCATGGCAGGAGCGGCTTCGAGCATTATCGTGCGCAACCGCGCGTAGACATCGGCAAAATCGTCAGCCATTTGTATTCCTCCCGCGTTTAGAGAAGCCATAGAGGCTCACAACCAGAACGGCACCAAGAATCAATGCGCTGACAAAGCCGTACAGCGCCTGTGCGCCAGCATCCATCGAACCGCCGTCGAGCCGGAAGCCCGGGTTGACCGCTGTGAAGTAGAGATAGATCGCTGCGCCACCGACCAATCCGCCCGCTGCGCCAAAAATCAGGCCTTCGCGCATCGCCTCGCTCCAAGACGAAAGCACGGCGTGTCGGACCACCCACCAGGCCCCGATCACCGGAAAAACAAGCGATAAAAAGCCCGTCCATCGCCCCGCACCGCCCTCTGGATCGTCGTGCAGCCCCAGCGCATATTCGCCAAACATCCACGCACCGGTCGCGGCGCCAACCGCGATGCCTGCTGTGATCGATGGTTTCATTCAGTCCTCCAATGGAATGGCGAGCGTGACGTCGAAGCGATCCCAGCCGATCTCGTTCGGTGTCTGGTTATAGATTTCCTCAGCGGCTGCTGGGCGAAGGTTGTGGCCGGAAGCCGGAAGCCAGCTTTTGAACAGCAGGTTCCAGGCGCGGTCGACGGCAGCAAAGTCCCCCTCCACGTGCGTCACGGCCCAGCGTCCTTCGTCTCGACGGGCAGCCTGGAGACCTTTTGACGCGCGCGTTCCATCCAGGACTTCGAGGCTGAAATCATATCGGCAGCGCGACAGGGGTACCAACTCGGGATCGTCCCGTGATGCGCCGGCCAATCGACCCGGCATGGCGATACCCAAGGTCTTCGAGAAGGCATCGATGCGTTCATAGGCGGCGACGATCAGCGTCGGATCGAGATAAACACCCACGGCTCGGCTGATGATCAGGTTGGCAGCAGGGCGATCGACAATCTCAACCTTGAAATCCGGTGGCAGAGGCAAGGCTGGCCGCAGGAAATAGCGCGAAACGGCCAGCGCGTCATCGCGATCGGTCCTGCCACGCCAGTATTTCTCGAGATCGAATGCGCTTGGCGTGCAGCCAAAGTGCCGCTTGAAGGCGCGGGTAAAGACATCCTGCGAACGATATCCGACCGCCCCTGCAATGGCTTTCCATTGCGGCCGTATTACCCTACGCGTCAGCGCCAGCGCGCGCTCCATCCGCATTCGGGTCGTCATCGCGTGCACGCTTTCCCCGGTCAGTGCCGAAAAAATGCGATGAAAATGAAACGGCGACAGGCAAGCCTCGTCGGCGAGTCGTTCGATCGACAGGTCCTGATCGATGTGCCGATCGATCAGCGCGAGCGCGCGGTTGATCCGAGTTTCGTAGCGTTCATTGGTCACGCTGCAGCCTTACCAGACCGCGGTCATGGGATACATCGCCGTTGTTCGACGATTCTTGCTGAACTGCGGTGATGGCGTCCGCTTGCAAGGTCCGTATCCCTCGAAGCCGCCTGTCCCCTATCGGGATCTTGAGCGCCGGAAGTCGCCATCCCGCTAACGACCCAATTGCGAGCTCTACCACGGACTTGCCCGCTCGAATTGGCCCCTGAAGCAGATTTCTGTTATTTTGTTGGAAATGGCCCGATTGCTTCACTTAGTTCTTCATGTCTTTGGTGTGACCTGCTGCGGGATTGCAACCGTTCACATGTTGCTTGGTCTTTCTTGGGTACCTGATGCCGGCAACTTCACCGCGACACTCGATAGTCAGGACAGATTCTATGCCTCCATATTCTTCGGGTTCGGCACTGCCGTGATCTGGAGCGCGCGCGATCTCAAATCTCGAAGAAAGGTTCTGGGTTTACTCCTTGGCCTCTTTTTCTTGGGCGGACTGGCACGGATCCTTTCGGTGCTGGCGATTGGATGGCCGCACCCAATGTTTATCGTTCTAGGTGCTCTCGAACTGACCATGCCACCGATTTTATGGTTTTGGAGCAGGGTAGCCACCCGTGAAACCGCGATAGTCCGCTAACCACCTTACTAACAGCCGCTCCAAATCAAACCGGTGAAGCTCTTGCAGGGACTGGCCAATCCGCCTTCTCCAACCGCATAACCAAGCAGTCGTCTTCATCGAACCTTCGTCGTCCGACTATCGTGAACCCAAGCCTCCGATAGAACCTGTGCGCGCCTGTGTTGGAGTTCAGTGGATCGATGACGATGCCGGTGACGTCGGGCGCGGCGAAGCAGCGTTCGATCATCTGAGTCATCATCTGCGTGCCCACACCCCGGCCCAGCCATTCGGGCGGCCCGATCCATATGTCGATCGCCCTTAACCCCGGTTCGATTTCGCCCCAATAATGTGTCTGTTCGGTGTGGGGATCGCAGACATGCGTCACTCCGACCGGTACACCTGCAACTTCTGCGATCACATAGTGACTGTCATCGGTCGAACCCGCGATCTCTGTGGTCCATTCAATACCACCGAAGGCCACCTCGGCTTCCGGGTCGTCGCTGGAACACGCAATTACATGCGGCTCGCGGTCCCATGACGCCAGCATGAGCGCATCGGCAATTGTTGCCGGGCGCAAGGTAACTTGGGAAGACAGGCCCATGGCCTCGGAACTAATCCTCAAATCCGTCGGAATCAATTGTTCCAATGAAGGTCCGGCCACCGGAGAATTGATCTGGGAAGCCACCATTCCGCTCCCACCTCCAATTTCGGTCATCCGGCGCAACCAGCTAGAAAATAGAAGCAGTCCGACTGCCAATGACCCAAAGGAGGACTCTCGCCTTATGGTTTTTGGGGTACCGGCATCTGTAATGAACCCATATCTGACGCACGGATTGAACGCCTCACTCTGATCCAGAAAAACTTTCGAAACTCGAATAATGCGCTATCCGCCAGCCTTCCGCCGTTTCGATAAGATTGCCGGTATCAAACCCCGAGTTGGCAAACGCCATGCCTGGGGCTGATCCGCTTGCCGTAAATTTCACAGTCACGGTTGCGCCATGCCGATGCGTCTGGGACGTAATATCGTGAATCTCAATCTGGAACGTGTCGAGGCCCTTTACGCCGCTTTGTTCGATAGTATTCAGCCAATCAGTTGCAGACTGCATTGATCGCTCGAACTCTTGAGTGCCATCCTGACGAATAATGGTGATAGTTGCTCCATCCGCCAGAAGCGAACGGCACCTCTCATAATCATAGGCAACGAAGGAGCGCAGGAACGTCTCCATAATCACTTCTGGTTTGGCATTAGACGCATTTAAGCGAGCCGGTTTCGCGGACGGCATCGCACAGCTTGTCAGCATGATGCAAAGAAGCACCCAGAGCCCAGTTTTTCCAATCATCCGACAAAGCCTTGGCTGACATCGATTGGTACGTAGATGTCAGTACGACATTCTGTTTCAACGACTTCTTCAGGGTCGTCGATATAGTGGTAGACGTTAGGTAGATCCCGGAAGGCGATGCCAGGCTTGCCGAGCGCGAACCCGTAGATTGCGTTTAGCGTATCGTTCAATCCATGATCTGGACCGATATGACGGACAAGTAAGTGTAGCCCGCCTTGAATCGTGATGCAGTCAAGGTTTTTGGGATCAGACAGTACGACCGCTGCATCGAATCCGAATCCCTCTTCTTCACATAGTTCCATATCGTTCTGCGGAAGCCCGAGGGCCGCCCGAACGTTCTGAGGACCTCCAGCTGCCTCGAACAGTTTGCCATAAGTCTCCGCGAGATCAGGATACTTGTCTTCGGTTTTGATCAGCAACACATCCAGAGGGTCAAGCGAACAAATTTGGATGCGCGCAGTTCTAGCTGCAGCTTCGCGCTCGTCGTCAGGTTCAGAGAGAGTGCGAATGGCTGAAGCCAGTCGCTCTGGATCCGCCCGCATCGCTGAAGCACTGTCCGCCAATTCTCTTCTCAATGCTTTTGCGTATGCTTGACTGGATCCGTAACCCGCGGCCATCGCCGCTTGCGTGACCGAGATTGACGGATCCTGTAATGCGGCAGTTGACTTGGCAAGGCGAAGGCGTTGAACAACTTGGGCGCATGTCTCGCCAGTCAACAGTTTAAACACTCGGTGGAAATGATACGGCGAGATTCCAGACGCCCTCGCGACGTCTCCGAGACTTGGAGCACGGTCCTCTCTCAGCTCAGACTGAATATACTCCAATGCCTGAGCGATGCTGCCCAGCATGTAATGACTAGTATTCATTCGAACCGCCTCCAGAATTGAACTCGTCCCTACTCATTAGGATCGTGAGTTAGAAAAGACGTGTCCAATCTTGCGGGAACGGATTTTTTGCGGGTGATGACCCGCCAATGCTCTCGTTCCATTCGGCCATTAACGGATGAAGTTTGCACTAGACCGGAAAGTCCGCTCTCCACCCCAAGGGCTGACTAATCTCAAGCCAGATGGACGTGCCAGTAGCGGAATGATCGCCTAAGCTCCTAGATTACTGAAAGCAGACCGCCTTATAGCGACCGATTTGCGGACGTTGGGCGATGAAACGTTGGCGGCCCAAGAGCGTCGTTCATGAGAATCTAAGAATGCCGAGCCCACCTTCACTCCGTTACAACGCCAACTTTGGCATCAGGGCATGGGCACTGAGCAGGCATCCTTCAGCAAAAGCGCGCTCGATTGCAGCAAGGCCATCAATGCATCGGGATCGTCTGCATTGACATGCCCGATCAGTGTGGCCCCATAATCCGGAATCGCGTAGGCAAACGTAAGGTATCCGAAGGTATCTCCAGTATGCCCGATCAGCCGGCGGCCTGAACGCGCAACGATCATTTCGGCTCCCGGACCCGCGAACTGGTTGCCCGTATCTGTTTCCACAGGTTCCGCGATCATTGCATCACCGATTGACCGCATCTCGTCGTGCTCAAGAAAAAGCGCTGAAAGAAGGCGGCTCAAATCCTGAGTGCTGGCGGTGATCCCGCTATCAGGGCCGGTATTTTCGGCATATTGCCATGTATCTTCATCGGGATAGAGAGGTCTTCCATATCCATGGATTGACCCGCCAGGATGCGCAGTATTGTACCGGGTTTCTAACAGCTCCAATGGAACCAGAATGTGAGCAGATATGAGCTCGCCTAAAGGCTGGCCGCTGACCGCTTCAGCAACAAGCGCGAGGATATGGTAGTTGGTATTCGAATAGGAATATGCGGCGCCTGGCCGATTGGTCGTGTCCCGCCTTCGGGCAACTGCCAGCACGCGCTCTGGCGTGAGCGGCAAGGTCCAGTCCCAGGTTAGATATGATTGCTCGTCATAATAATCGGGCACTCCGCTGGTATGGTTCAGCATTTGGCGCAGGCTAGCATTTGCGTTGGGCACTCCAGAAAGATCATCACCAACGATATAATCTGTCGCGGGCATATCGAGATCAACTAAGCCCTGCTGCGCAAGCCGATGGATGATGGCGGCTGTGTAAAGTTTCCCGATGCTGGCAATTCGTAATTGCTCGCCAGTTGGCATAGGCGTTTTTGAAACGCGGTTGGCAATTCCCTGCGCTGAAACATAGCTAATGCCGCATCCCTGAAAATCTAGGATTGCGCCTGCGTTTGCACTGTCAGCTGCAGTGGAGACAATGTCATCCAACAGCACTTGATAGTCCGGCTGCTGTTCCTGAGCTTGGATCGGAGTTGATGCGCCAGCAAGAACGAAAGCTGCAGCGAAGATGAAAGGTAGGCGCATAAGATTCTCCATGATGTTTGATGGATCTATAGCCCTGTTCCAGCAAAACGTTTTGGCGTATATCGGCGAGTATATGACGAATTTCGTCATTAATGAGTGTTTCAAGAAAGAAAATCTGCAAATGGATCTCGACAGCTTCGATTTGGCGATTCTGGATATCGTGCAGCGCGACAATCAGCGTTCGCATGGCAGCATAGGCACAGAAGTAAACCTTTCGGCATCAGCCGTTCGTCGACGCCTCTCTGCAATGCGCAATGCGGGGATAATCGTCGCCGATGTCGCTCTTATTGATCCTGCAAGGCGGGGTTTGACGTTTATCACCTCAGTCACTTTCGACCGTGAGGATATTCAAGCATATGAGAATTTCGAAAAGACCATGTTAGCCGAACCGGCAGTGGCTCAGTGTTATTCGGTGTCTGGCGATTACGACTTTATCTTGCTGGTTTTTGCGGAAACGCCAGCGGCTTATGCAGCTTGGGGAAAGCGTGTCTTGATGCCTAATCCGGCGATCGGACGTTATTCGACTGCAATTGTCTGGTCTCAGGTCAAATTCTCGACCGTCGTCCAGCCTGCCGACGAAACTTATCCTTGAAACCAAAAGCTGCCCGCATCAGCTTTTTTCATTGGCACATTCATTAAAGCACACATCCCGCTTTCCATCTCAGGACAAGACGGTCCGGGAACGATCCGTTGTGGGCTCCAAATGACGCAACTGTCAGTCGCCCAAGCGGACGGTTAACTCTCCAATAGCTCGCTAATTTCGTCCAACACGGACACTCTAATTGAGGAGTGCCGCGAGCCGACAACGATTTCCTGGCCTAGATATGCCCAGTAAATGAAGGCTGCTCGATCAAGCGCAAGCTGGTCTTCCACCCCTGCCTTGGCGAGCAATTTGGCGATATATTGAACCCTTTCAGTATCGACCGCTTCCACGACTTTCGCCACTTCATCGTCGTGCATTGCCCAAGACCTGATCGCCCGATCAAGGCTGCGGTCTCCGACAAAGGCACGCCTCATGAGATACTTCAGACGGCTCCGCTCTGCCTTCTCTGCAAGGTTTTGTATTACCTGGGTCGTCGTACTCTCTTGCCAGCTCTGCAGCAGCTGCGACCGAAAATCGGCAGCATCCTGAAAGTGCCAATAGAAGCTCCCTCGAGACACATTGAGCTGTGACGACATTGTGCCGACTTTCAGGGCGCTTTCCCCGGCGCTCGCCAATGTCTTCAGGCCGTGTTTTATCCAGTGAGATTTTTTCAGGCGATCGTTCATCAGCCAACCATACACTTGTGTATTGATCTTCGCCAAGTCCTGAGTTATCTAACCATACAGAGGTGTATGGAATATGGATTGGCAAGACATTGCTTTGATTGCTGCAGGGATGATTGGGAGCACCGTGGCCATAATCCATGGCGTGCTGGTTCGGCGTCTGATGATTAGGCCATTGCAGCACGGTTTCTTGGCGGACGAGCGCACCGCACCACCAGTCAAAAAGCTCGTCCCGCTGTTGCTCGACTTTAGTGCCTACAACTGGTTGGTTGGTGGGATTGCGCTGATCGTGGCGGCCATATGGCTCGGCCAAGAACAGAAAGCGGTGGCTGCTGTCCTCGTTGGAAGCTCATACTTATATGCTGCGATTGGGAATTTTTGGGGCACGCGTGGCCGCCATTTCGGCTGGATGCTCCATGCAGCCGCGCTAGGTTTGATCCTGTTTGGCATTCTATGAGCCGCAGCTTTGAATCGGACACCATCAATGCAATCCATTCCTCCTGCGTTCGATGCGAACCAGAGATGCCTCTCATCTTTCTTACATCGTATTGAAAATGGGCTGACCGCTGGCCACCCCATTTACGTACGTTCGAGCCGTGACTGAATCTGGGCCGAAAGGCGAATGTCTGCTTACAGGTAACTGATGCAGCTTGTCGGACAATCGGCCGGGGAGACTGAGTTCAAATTCGCAAACGACGTCTTTGCTGTCTGATGGCTAGCTCCAACCCCAGACATCGGTGCATCGCTCTAGAAATGTGGGGGCCTCACTCCTTTTGATTGACGTTGATCAATTCTCCAGTTCCGCTGTTTTCGAATGCTGATCACCCGAAAAATATCGGCAGAGGCGGAATAATCTCACCGCCACTCCGTAGTCGCCCGAGACAATTGGTCAAAAGGGGTGACACAGATGACGCAAACAATCGAAACCAAGCGTCCGCCAAAAAGCGACGCGAAAAGGACCAGCATCCGGCTCGGCCTGATGAGCGCGGTTGCATTGGTCGTCTTCACATCCTCCGCAATCGCCTTTGCTCAGGAGCCTGTGGCGGAGCAGGCCATGGCGGCAGGCGAGGCAGAGCAGGCAGTCGCCGCCTGGAGCAATGTGCTCGCCCGTGATCCGGACAATTTGAATGCGCTTGTTGGGCGCGCGACCGCACATGGCTGGCAGAAAGAATGGACCCGCGCGGAAGCGGACATCAACAGGGCGCTGGGGCTTGCGCCCAATGATCTCTCCGTTCTCAACGCTGCGGGATATATCGCCGCATGGTCCGGCAAACACGGCTTGGCCGAGCAGTACTTCGAGCGGATGCTCGCTATTGCTCCTGACAGTGAAGGGGCGAAAAAAGGTCTTGCCTACAATGCCTATTGGGCAGGCGAGAATGAGAGAGCGGCCAACGCATTTCAGCAGATCGCCTATGAGTTTCCCGAGGACGCAGAACCATGGATTGGCGTCGGCAACGCGCGCATTGCCGAAGGGCAGGCGCGCCGATCAGCCGAGGCATTCCGGCAGGCCAAAGCAATCGAGCCGGGCATTACAGAAGTGCGAAGCGGATTGCGCCGGGCCTATGACTATCCCGCAATAGCGGAACTTTCGGTCTGGGCTGGCGACACATCTGGTGGCGGCGATGCTGGCCTGAGAATGGTGGAAGCAGCGAGTTGGGTAACGCCCCAAACCCGCATCTGGGCACGCTATGACGATGGCCTTTCGCTCGACAACCCTGTGCTCGCACGCACGGGACAGAACGCCACCACCTATTTTGTCGGCGGTCTGCATCAGTTCGGTGACAGCTTCATCGGTTCGGCAGAATTCGGCTATCGCGATTTGCCGCTCGGTGAAAATCAGCAGGTGTACAAGCTTGAAGGGGTCTACCTTTCCGATCTTGGCGCCTCGAAGCTTGGCGGCCAGCTCAGCCCGCACAGCGAAGGTTTCACCGATCAGCTGATCTACGCCGGTCACAATTTCCGCGTTAGCGATCGCTTCTCGTTCGAGCCGAGTGTTTACCTCGCCCGGACCGGTGCGACCCGTGACGATGAATGGCGCGTTGTCGGGTACGGTGAATACAACACCGGAGATGTCGCACTCGGTGTCGGCATTGGCGGTGGCGATGTTTCAAGCATCAATCCGGCCGCCGATGGCGGTGTGTTCACCATCTACGGCAACGCATCAGCCCGCATCGGGGGATGGCACCGCGTGCACCTAAACGTTGCGCGTGAGGAAACTCCGCTGGTTGATTTCACTCGTGTTCTGGTTGGCGTGACCCTGCGCCTGCCTCGCAATTAACGGAGGCCCAGATGCTTCTCAGCCGCATTCAAGAATCCACGCAAAACGATGATACCGACGTCATCATAGCTGGTCCGCCAGAGCAATTCACATCGGACAAAGTCTGGTCTGCCGATGATCGCAAGCCCTGGCTTTTCCTGTTCATATTCGGCGCCTGGACAGCCAGCCTGATCTGGTTTGGCCCGCGTCTCATCGATCTCGTGCTCTCCGCCGAGACTTGGACAGCGAGATTTATCCTTGGATATTTCGCGTTCTTTACGCCGGTTGCGTGGCTGTATGGCCTCTACAATGTTGGCGTGGTGCTGTTCGCATCGATCTATCGCAACTTCGTGACGAAGCCTGATCCGATCCTTTCGACGACCCAGCCACCGGTCGCGATGCTTTACACGACCTGCAACGATTTCGTGCGAGCCAGTGCGCAAAGCTGCCTCGAAGTCGATTATCCGAACTTCACGCTCTACCTGCTCGATGATTCCAGTGATCCTGAATATCAGGCCATCGTCGATGCCTTTGCCGCGGAGAACCCGGAGAAAGTGAAAGTCATCCGGCGCGAGCATCGCACCGGCTTCAAGGCGGGCAATCTCAACCACGCGCTGACCAATCACGTTCGCGAACCATATTTCGCGGTGGTCGATGCCGACGAAATCCTGCCAGTTGGCTTCCTGCGCCAGCTTATGCCCTATCTCCAAAACGATCCCGAATGCGGCTTCGTGCAGGCCAATCACCGCTGCGAGGAGGAAACCAGCACCCAGCTTCAGGAAGACATGCGGATCGGCATCGATGTTCACTGGAAGTGGTATCAGCCGCTGCGCAACAAATTCGGCTTCGTGATGTTCCTGGGCCATGGTGCACTGCTGCGGCGCGGCTGCTGGAAAGAAGTCGGCGGATTTGACGAGATCGTCAGTGAGGACCTCGCTTACGCAATCTCCATCCGCGAGCGGGGCTATTACGGGGTATTCGCCGAGGATGTTGTGTGCACCGAGGCTTTTCCCGAGACCGTTCGCGCTTTCCGGGTGCGCCACGTCAAATGGACGCGCGGCACATGCGAATTCCTGCACAAATGGACCATGCCGCTGATCCGGTCACGTAAGATACCGTTGATTGAGAAGCTGGATATCTTGTTCCCTACGGCTAATCTTCCGCTCACCTTCTTCTTCTTTATATTCATGTTAATTGCGGGATTGGGCATGCCTTTCGTGCTTGGCCAGCAACAGGAGCTGACCTGGGTGGTTGCCGGTCAGGAAATGTCAGTGCCGGTCCGGCTCTTGCCGCCTGAACTCACCAGCATTTTTACGCCGGACTTCTTCGCGATCACAGTGCTCACGCTGTTTGCACCGATCCTCTGCTTCATTCTTGAACATTGGAAGCAGCCGCTTCGCCTGTGGAGGTTCCTGTCACGCAGCACGGCGCTGTACGCCGCGCTTAGCCCCTTGTCCGCCGTTTGCGTCGCTGGCTATGGCCTGACCGGCAAGGCGCGGTTCCTCGTGACAGGCGACGTCAAAGGGCATGCGAACACAGCAAGCAAGGAAGGGTCAGCCATCAATCGCTATCTCTCCGAAACGCACCCGGATTCGATGGCGACATGGAGCTTCGAGATCGTCGCAGGCGCGCTGTTTCTCGCCGCCGCTTTTGTCAGCTTCCAGCCCGCCTTTGCCGGACTGGCTCTGGCGTTTCTGATGCAGCCATATCTGCATGGCCTGGGATGGAACCAAAAGGTGCTCCGCTTCTGCACCATGATCCCGTTTGCGCTGATCGTGGGAAGCGTGATGTTGGGAAGCGCGAGCCTGTTTGGGCTTCAGCCAGTGCTCTTCGGTTTCGGTTTCCACTTCTGATCCGGCGATAATCGGGAAGGGCGGCGAGGCACACAGCCTTGCCGCCCTTTGCTATTCGATCAGACCGTATCCATAGACGCTGTCATAGCCTTTGGGGCCAAGGTCTTGAGCGGAGCGTCTGAGCTGACGCGCACAAGACTGCGCAGAGCGACGGGCCTGACAGCGCGCCATCCACGCAGCGACATGTGGGGTCGCAAAGCTGGTTCCGGAAAATCTGACGATTCCGCCGCGCGAACTTGCGGCGGGCTCGTCAACACCCCGCGCGGCGACCGTGATGTAGTTGCCCTGATTGGCGTAGCGATACACCCGATTGCGCTGGTCAACGGCCGTTACTGCGATGACAGGGGGAAGGGCCGCCGGATAGGCTGGAGGTGCTGACGGACCACCATTGCCCGCTGCTGCGACAATCAGGGTGCCCCGCCCCACAGACTGCTCGATCAAGCGGTCGAGGATCGCATTCCGCGGTCCAGCCAGGCTCATATTCACTACCGGAACATTCTGCGTGACCATCCAGTTAAGTGCAGCCACGATATTGTCTGCGGAGGTGTAAGGCTTCGTGCCGCGCCCTCTGAAGATATTGGCAATGTAGAGCTTGCGGGTCCCCTCACTTGCGAGGATCGATGCCACAGCTGTCCCGTGCGCTTTCGTAATTCCGCTGGCATTGGCGAAATCACGCGAGGTTATCGACACGCCGGAAAGCGCAGGATGACTCACGATCGCCGTGTCGATCATTCCGATCATGAGTCTTCCCTCTTTTCGAGGAAGAGTTGCCCCTTTCGCAGTGGCTTGATTGCCCGATGGCGCATAGTGGAGCCCGTAGTAATGGGTGTAATCAAACACTGCATCCGGTTCCGTTCGCTGCGCGACCCGCAACGCTGCGGGAGCATCCACACCTACGGGAGTCTTGAGACGGTGAAGCCAGTTGCCAAGCGCCGGCAAGTCCTGTTTAGCCAGAACCTCAAACCCTGATTGTTGAAGCCTTTCAAGCTCTGCATCGCTTAGGCTGAGGCCCACAATTTCGCCGCGTCTCACAGGAAAACCGCGCTCGTCAAACTCAGGTGCTTCATCGGCTGCCAAGCCGCGCAATTCGGCGCTGTTGCCGTATTCTGCGGCCTCTTCCGCGCGGTCTGCTGCGTCCTCGGCGGCGTCTTCCTGTGCCTTGGCGAGCTCTTCAGCGAGTTCTTCTGCGTCTTTGATTGCCTCTTCCTGGGCTTTTACAGCAGTTTCGGTGCGATCCTCTTCAAGCCGGGCAAGATCGCGCTGCTGGCGTTCTGGATCGTCTGCGCCGCGCTCCATGATTTCAGCACGATCTTCTATATAGCGCGCTTCGTCACGGGCCGCGCGTTCGGCCGCTCGTGTTGCATCCCTTTCGGCGCGTTCAAGCGCGCGTGTGGCACGGTCGGCATCGTCGCGCTCGCGATCTTGACCGCTACCGGGCTCGGCCAAAAGGACGCCCGCACTGCCAACCGCCAAGGCTGCAGCACACATCCCTCCTAGAAAGAGCCTCAAAGAACGCTTGTTTTCAGACATTTTTCTTCTGCTAGTGACCTATATCATCCGAAAACAACGCACAATCCTCGGTGCTATTCCCTGAATACCGCCTGATCTTGGGAAAATTTGTATTATGCGCGATGCTGGGGAATAAACGGCCTGCGATTGCGTAGTCGGGAGAGAAAATGACAGGGGACGGCACAACGGGACATGGCGATTTGCGTCAGCAAATTATTCATGTCTTGCCGCGCCTGCGAAGGTTCTGCCTCGCGCTCACCCGCAGGCAGGAGATCGCCGACGATCTTTGCCAGTCGACTGTCGAAAGAGCCTTGAGCCGCGCAGAGCAGTTTCTGCCGGGTTCGAAACTGGATAGTTGGATGTACAAGATCGCACAGAACATCTGGATCGATGAAGGGCGAAAAGCCCAGACACGTGGTGTCCATGTCGAAATGGACGAAGCGTTCGGCGTGGTCGGCGCTGACGGTGTTCAGGTCCTGGAGGGGCGATCCGATCTGGCACTTGCCCGCAGCGCATTGGCTGCTTTGCCAGAGGATCAGCGCGTTCTCATCACGCTCGTTGTGCTGGACGGGATGAGCTACAAGGACGCAGCCGAGATGCTCGAAATCCCTATCGGGACAGTGATGAGCAGGATAGCCCGTGCGCGGCGATCCATCGATAAGCAGGTCAACGGGGAGATGGCGCAATGAGCGGTCAGAACGAACGCGACCTGAGGATCGCTGCCTATCTTGATGGTGCGATGAGCGAGGAGGAAGCGCTCCAGTTTGAACACGAGCTTGAGGCCGATTCTGAGCTCGCCGATGTGGTCGCACGGTTCGCGTCCAACGATGATTTGTTGCGACAAGCGATGGCGACTGATGAGGGGCACGGCATCGACGACGCGTTTCTCGCCCGAATGGGATTGGCAGAGGCGGCAGCCGCTTCACCGCCAGCAAACAATCGACATGCCTCCCCGGAGCCAGCCAATGACAACCCGCCGTTCTGGAAGCGGTGGCAAGTCGGAGCCGGAGCGGCGATAGCTGCGTGCCTCGCCTTGGTCCTGACATTTGCACTACCCGGCGCCGGGCCGCCCGGATTTGGGGATGCGCTTGAAGCTACGCCATCGGGGCAACTCGCTTCGCTTGGCGATGGCGAAACGCTCAGCCCGATTTTGACCTTCGAAGCCGGCGATGGTCGGTTTTGCCGAGAGTTCACCTATGCGACTGCACAATCAGAATCTTCAGGCATTGCTTGCCGTTCAACGAGCGGTTGGAAGATCGAAGCGTGGAGCGATGATGCTGTCGACATACCCGACAGCAGCGAAATCGCGTTGGCTGGCAGCGACGGCCCGTCAAGCCTTGACGAAGCCTATGACCGACTTGATGCGGGCGATCCCTTGGCGGTGGAAAAGGAAAGCCAGATCATGCGCAATGGGTGGGCTCCGGAATAATTTTTAGCGGAGCGCGGAATAAGCTCCGCATCGCTCCGTTGTCATGCAGTTCGAGCAACGAACCCGTAAGCAACGGAGAAGAAAATGCAAAAACACAGGAGCTTGAAGCTGGCAGCATGTGCCGCAATCGGTGCCGCCATGCTCACCGGAGGCCCGGTTGTCGCCAAGCCGGACCGCGATCGTGAGATGCGCGAGTGCCGTGGATGTGAAGATCGGACTGATGACCGGGACTACCAAGATCGCGGCGTTCGCGATCGCGGTGAGGGGCGCGGATATGATGACCGTGGCCGCGGGCGCGGAGCAGATGACGCCCCCGGACACATGCGTCGTGGCCGTGGCGCTGATGACGGACCGGGCGACATGCGCCGCGGTCGAGGCGCCGATGACGGTCCGGGGGATATGCGCCGTGGTCGGGGAGCGGACGACGGCCCCGATCACATCCGTCGCGGGCGCGGACGCGATGACGCACCGGGCGATGATCGCGGTGGTCGCAGCCGGGAGCGTGATGACAAGCGCTACGATGACCGGCGCGGCGATGACCGGTCGGATAGCGGTCGCAGACGAGGAGGCAATTCAGACGATCTGGCGGATCGCGTCGATGACAGCGATTCAGCCGCCGACACCCCTGGCGAGGGTCGCGGGCGTGGGCGCGGAGGAGACAATAGTCCCTCAAGCGATTGAGCCGCCGGGTCGCGGGCCGCTCCGGTTTGGGACAACCGGACCGGGGCGGTCTTGCCACACGTGAAATGAACATGCAGATTCAAAGAAAAAGACTGTGAGGGGTGTCACGAATGAAAATTTCAGTAAGAACCGCATTATGCGTAGCTTCAGCAGGAGTATTTCTGGTTGCAACGCCGGTCAGCGCACAGGATGAAGCTCAAGCGGACCAAGAGAACAAATCCAGCAGTGCGGCAAGCTTCCGCCTGAACACCGGAATCAGCTATTCAAGCGGTGACTATGGTGAGCTTGAGGACACCGAAGTCATCGCTGTACCAATCAGCCTGACTTACAAGAACGATGGTTTGAGGGTCCGCGTTTCGGTACCTTGGGTGACTATCGACGGCCCCGGCTCGCTGCTCGCAACGCCTGAGGGACGCGACGCCTTCTTTGGCGACAGCGGATCGGGGCAGGGTCGCGGTAGAGGCCGTGGACGCGGCGGAGACGGCGATAATTCCGGCTCGGGCTCCAGCAGTTCCGGTTCTGGGTCTGGCGGAAACGATATCGAGGTGGAAGACGACCTCGATGATGATGTGATCGACGATGACGATATCGTCGATGAGGACGGCTTTGCCGGTCCCGATCAACGCCGCAGCGGTCTTGGCGATGTGAATGTCTCGGCGGTGTATTCCTTCGAACTTACCAAGGGCACATATTTCGAGCCGCAGGTGAAAGTGAAACTTCCGACGGCGTCTCGCGCTGATCGACTTGGTACAGGCGAAGTCGATGTCACGTTGAGCGCGGATCTTGTGCAGGTGGTCGGCCCGATGACCTTCTACGTCCATGGTCGTCGCAAGTTCGCCGGGAAACCGGAAGGCTCGACGATCCGGTCGACATGGGGAGCAGGCGGCGGTGCGAGTGTGCGCGCCGGAGATGGCGTCAGTGTGGGCGCAGACTATTTCTGGCAGCAATCAGCTTTCGCAGGCAGGCAAGCATCCAGCGAGGTATCGGGTTGGGCCAGTATGCGGGTAAGCCGGAACATCAGTCTCACCGTTTATGGCGGGACGGGCCTCAACGACAACAGTGCCGACCTCTTTGGCGGTGCGGGCGTGGGCTTCCGGTTCTAGAATTTCTGCCATGCTGAAGCAAAGCCGGACGCCAGCGAGCCAAGAGCTGGCGTCCGCCGGCGGTTAGATTTCGGTTTTTCTGCAAGAGTGAGTGCATCCTCAATATCTACGCCCAAGTAGCGGACCGTGTTTTCGATCTTGGAATGACCCAGCAAGATTTGGATCGCCCGAATGTTGCCGGTGGCTTTGTAGATGATCGAGACCTTGGTTCGGCGAAGGGAGTGGGTGCCGTACTCCTCCGGTCGCAGGCCGATGGCCGCAACCCACTCATCAACAAGCCGAGCGTATTGTCGCGTGCTCAAGTGGCGTGTGTGATCAACACGGCTCGGAAAGACGAAGTCCTCGACGTCCCCGCCTCTGAGTTGCAGCCAAGCGAAAAGGCTTGAACGCGCGTCTGCCGCAATCTCGAACTGGACAGGTTTGCCCGTCTTGCGCTGCGTGATTGTCGCCCGTGTCCTAATTTCTGGACCACTAACCAAATCACCGATCTTCAGCTCGACTAGGTCACAGCCTCGCAGCTTGCTATCAATCGCCAAGTCAAACAGCGCTCGATCTCGAACGCGCTCTTCTCGATCTAAGAAGAAACGGATCGCCCAGATCTGCTTCTGATTGAGTGGACGCTTTGGACCGATCTTAGCGCCAAAGTTCCAAGGCACTCGGTGTTGAGAAGCAGGATCAAACTGTGAGTATGTCATTTTCATTCTCCTCGGCCGGAATGGCCTCAGAGAATGTCCGCTTTCAGTAACTAAGATCTGGAATCGCTACGTCTTGAATTGGGGCGCAAAGCCGCCGTGCTCATGAGAGTGCTTCTTTACCTTCCAGCGCAGAAATCTGACCACTCGCGCATCAGCTCTCGCCGCTTGTCCAGATAGTTGGTACGCCGATAGGCGGCCTCCACTTTGTTGCTGACCGTATGGGCTAGTGCCGCTTCCGCCACCTCGCCGGGATAACTGGTCTTCTCTGCTACCCAATCTCGGAACGCAGATCGAAAGCCGTGAACGGTGAAGGGCAACTTCGCGTAACGCAGGACCTTGAGCAGCGTCATGTCGGACAGGGGGCGCAGGACATTGCGACCGGGAAAGACCAGATCACTGCATTCGGCATAGTAAGGTCTGGCACGTTCGAGCACGCCGATTGCCGCATCGGTCAGCGGTACCACGTGTTCCTTTCCAGCCTTCATCCGCTCCGCAGGGACAGTCCAGAGCTTTGCGTCCAGATTGATCTCCGCCCATTTAGCACCCCGCACTTCGCCCGATCGAGAGGCAGTTAGGATCAGGAATTCAAGCGCGAGCCGTGCGACACTCGTTCGCTTGTGCAGATGCTCGAGGAATTCCGGAACATCCTCGTAGGGCATCGCAGCGAAATGGCCGTCCTGCTTCGGCTGTCGTGGCAGTGCGCGGCTCAGCGAGCGCATTGGCGCTTCGGTCGCGCGCATTCCGTTTGCGTATGCCCAATCCAACACAACGCCTATCCGCTGCTTTACCCGGCGAGCCGTCTCTGGCTTCTCCAGCCAGAAATCGAGAAGCACTTCACGGATGAGCGGTCCCTCGATGTCGTTAACGAGTTTGTCGCCAAGCTTTGGGAAGGCATAGGTTTCCAGCGTGCTGATCCACTGATCCTGGTGCTTGCCGTTCTTCCAGGTTGCTTTCTGCTCGGTGTGGACCTTCTCTGCAGCAGCCTTGAACGTGAGGATTTCGATTTTCTGGCGCTTGCGCTCTTCGATCGGATCAATGCCTCGCTGAATATCGCGGCGCATGTCGATCGCGAGTTCGCGGGCTTCAGCCAAGGTAACTAAGTCTAGTGGCCCTAGGCCGATGTCCCTTCGGCGCCCGTTTATGGTCGCGCGCAGCACCCAATACCCCTTTTTTGGGGCGGTGAGCAGCAGCGATAGGCCATCGCCATCCATGTAGCGGCCCGGTTTAGTGAGAGCTCGAATCTGAGCAGCGGAAAGTTTTCCCATAGCCATCCATCCTCGTTCTCTTCCCACATCTGCTCCCACAATTGTTGGTAGAAAGTGTGGGAAGGGTTAGAACAAAATAAGAACTAGAGATTCCGATGCAAGTCCGAAAAACCTCAGAATTCTGCGGCTTTCAGGAACTTTCTGGGATCTCTTGGGATGGTATAGGTGGCGGAGACGAAGTCCGCCTAACTATACACCGCATAAGTCCGCATTCATCCCCTTAAGCCCTAAGAATGCTGGGATTTTGGGCCTTCGCATCAATCCGACTGTCCGTATGCGTCCCGTTGCGTTCCCATAAAACCGCGCTATTATCGGGGAACGGTTATGGGAACGGCTGCTAATTCCGCCACTCTGGCAAGGCGCTGGCAGGTTCGACTACCGGACAGGGAACCGAAATGCCGCGCAAACTGCACAACGCTCTCACTCCACTAGCGGTCAAGAATGCCAAGCCGGGACGCCATGGCGATGGTGGCGGGCTGCATTTGCTGGTGAAGCCGACCGGCGCGCGCTCATGGGTCTTTCGGTTTATGCTCAATGGCAAGTCGCGGGACGGTGGCTTGGGCGCGGCTGGGCAAGGCGGCATGTCGCTTGCTGATGCACGCGATGAAGCGGCGGCGCTGCGCCTCAAGGTAAAGGCGGGCATTGATCCGATTGAGGAAAGGGATAGGGAGGCCGCGCAAGCGCTTGCGGCGGCTCAGGCTGCCAAGGTGGCTGGAACCACGTTCAAGGACGTAGCATCCGCCTATATCGCTGCGAACGAGGGAAGCTGGCGTAACCCCAAGCATCGCCAGCAATGGCGCAATACGCTCGACACCTATGTTTATCCGGTGATCGGGGATTTGCCAGTTGCCGAGGTTGAAACGGCACATGTGCTCAAAATCCTCGAGCCGATCTGGAAAGAAAAGCCCGAGACTGCCAGCCGCATTCGCGGGCGCATTGAAACCGTGCTCGATAGCGCCAAGGCGCGCGGCTATCGCCAAGGGGAAAACCCAGCGCTTTGGCGCGGGCACCTTGCGCAAATCCTCCCCGCTCGCACTCGCCTATCGCGCGGGCATCACAAGGCGCTCCCCTATGAAGAGATTCCAGCATTCGTCCGTTCACTTCACGAGCGGGAAGCGGTGGCAGCGCTGGCACTGGAATATACGATTCTCACCGCTGCGCGCTCTGGTGAGGTGATTGGCGCGACTTGGGCAGAGGTGGATCTGGAAAAGGGAATCTGGACGATCCCAGCCGAGCGCATGAAGGCTGCGAAAGAGCATCGCGTTCCACTGCTTCCCCGCGCAGTTGCCATCCTCGAAAGTCTAGAGCCACTTGGCAGCCTCTATCTATTTCCCGGCCCGCAAGGCGGCAAGCTTTCCGGCATGGCCATGTCGATGCTCATGCGCCGTATGAAGGTCGATGCGACCGTGCACGGCTTTCGTTCTGGCTTTCGCGATTGGGCAGCCGAATGCACCGGCTATGCCCATGAGGTTGCCGAAATGGCGTTGGCCCACACTATCGAAAACAAGGTCGAGAGGGCCTATCGACGCGGCGACCTATTCGACAAACGGCGGCGGCTTATGGCGGATTGGGCAATCTATTGCGCCAGTGACGGCGCGGCTCGTGGTGAAGTCATACCTATCGGAACACGCTCCAAAGCTTAAATTGAGGAGCGACTAGAATTTGCGCTCGCTTACATCTGCTACCTCACAGCTTGCCAAAAACCCGTTTCCTGAAGTGAGGATGCCGGTTCGCCGGTCAATTTCAAAGCGCGAGCTTTGCATGAAATTGAAAACGACTTTGCCTCGAATGAAGTCATCTTTCATTTCGAGGTCTTTTACTCGATACCAGCCCCCCTTAGAACTAGCGACCTGAGGAGCCAAGAAACGAGGCAAATTCACTCTTGGATCATCGCCATTGAGCCGAAGTTGAATGACCGCGCTAATTTCGCGTACTTCAGTGTCTACGGAGCGGCCCGTGAGAACACTCCCGTCTGAATCTGTCACAACGGCGCTGGACCCACCTGTTTCCACAGAAGCGACGCTTGACGCTCGGCAAACGAGTAAGTCGGGAACTGAACCAGAATGAATTGAAATAGCTAAGATAGCACTGGTCAAAAGCGTCAAAATGTTCCCCTCTGATTGTGGTGGTCGCGATAGAAGCGCATGGCAGACTGTCAGTAAAAAACCGCGAAATAATAACAAGACATCGCTTTGCTTGTGCCTAAATCATTTGCTGCCCTTAACCGTTGTTCTGCTTCTTGTTAAGTAGCTTAAAGGGGATAGGCAGGCCAGCCGACAAGCGCGCATCCCACGCGCTTCCCCGCTTGACCTTGGGAACTGCGAAGGGAAGCGGCTTGCCCGATCCAATAAAACATGTGGCTACATGGAGGCCAGTGAAAGCGCCTGAACCGGCAGACCCTGAATACACAAGCGAGCCGAAAACCATCTGGGCATTGCCCGAGGATCAACGGTGCGATGCGGTGAAGGACATATTCCGGCAGGCATCCGAGAAATATCTAGAGGCCGTGAAAAACGACAATGCTAAATCGGCTCAGCAATGGTCAGTTACTGCAATTAACGCAATTTCTGGCCTATTCCCAGATACCAAAGACCCCTCGCACAGGCTGATAATCTCACTTGTTGCCGCAAGCGTTGCTGCCCGATCAGGGTCGAAAGATCATATTCTATTGCGTCCCGGTGCTAGGGTGCCTGGAACAAAGGGCGGTTTCAACATAGCAGCGATAGCAGCGGCTGGTGTCGCGGCTGTGTGGTTCCTCGAAAACAAGGGAATGTCGAAGAACGCCGCAAGAAAGAAGGTCGCCAGCATCCTCGCCTATCATGGAGTTAGCAGGCGGCGGGGCGATCATGGCGAACCTAAGTCGGTAACCGCCAGTGCAATTCGAGGTTGGGAAGAGAGGCCCGACGATTATCCTGTCGTGGCGGCCATAGCGCCCGGCTATCACGAGACATTGGAGCGTGAAGGGCTAGATCGCGGTCTGCAAACAATTGATGAGGCCTTGGCGTTCCTGCGCGAACAGGCAAATGAGCACTTGCCAACCATCTTTGCATTTTAAAGGCTTCGTTTCAGCAAACCCGGTCATGTCAATCCATCCTCGTTCAATCGCTAACGAGGAAGACCGATGCAAACCGAAGAGCACAATCCCCCCAAGATCGCATATTCCATCAAGGAAGCCTGCAAGGCATCCAGCTTGGGGCGCACGACCATTTATTCGCACATTGCGGCTGGGCGCTTGGTCGCACGGCGCATTGGAGGACGCACTGTCATTCCGGCAGAAAGCCTGCGCGCGCTTATCACTGGGGAGGTTTGAGCCATGCCCCAGAAAAGCGAAACCCCGCAACTAGGCGGGGCATCGCGGAATAGCTTGGTCGGCACATTCCGTGATTGTCTTAGCCTTTGCGAGCCACACTCGCAAGCAGTCCCTCCTCTAATCGTAACGCATATTGGCGAGGAAAACCTCACCAGCCGCGAGGAAGGGGGGCAGCATAATAATCCTTATCCGAACACACCCGGCGCAAAGGGCACAGACGGCACCAGCCAAGAGGCAGCGGCTGCTATCGCGCCAAGCGCAAAGCGGCTCCGGCGGCTAGCAATGCAATGTCTTGCGATCTTGGGCGAGGCGACTCCGCTAGAGGCCGTGGCCGTGGCCAAGGTTTGCCGCGAAAGTCTCCAGCCGCGATTTTCCGAGTTGCGGGCTTTGGGCCTTGTCGAGCCAACCGGCGAACGGCGGCGCAACCCTTCAGGCAAATTTGCAGCCGTTCTCAGGCTCACCGACAAAGGGAGGGCGGCGCTATGATTGATATTCACGCAATCGCCCGATTTTACGGCGGCACAGTTTGCCGAGACAACGCGCTCATTCCCACACCCGGCCATTCCAGCCGGGACAGGGGAACCGCGATCAGCGCGTGCCCTGAGGCACCAGACGGCGCATTGGTTTTCTGCTTTAACGGCGATCAGACAACGGCGCTGGCAGTGAAAGCAATATTGCGAGACGACGGCTTCCTGCCAACCGCTGGCAGGCGGGCGCTATCGGAGCGCGAACGGCAAAAGCTCAAGGAAGCCAGATTTGCGCAGGCAGCAAAAAGGCGAGCGATAGAAGAGGCAGTAGCGAGCAAGGCCACCGAGCAGTGGGACAAAGCAGAGCCAGCCGAACAGTCGCACCCTTATTTGCTGAAAAAGAGAGTGCCTCCGATTGGTGTAAGGCAACAGGATTTTGATTTGCTGGTGCCAATGCTGGATGAAAACTTCCGGCTTTGGAACCTGCAAGGCATTGCTCACGATGGCTTCAAACGGTTTGGCGTGAACGCGCGGACGGCTGGTCTATTCTGGCCTCACGCGATCCACGTGGCAAACGGCAAGCCTTCGCCGGGGCCGCTAGTGATTGGCGAGGGTTTCGCCACAATGGCGGCGATCCATGATGCAACCGGCTTTGGCGTTGTCGCTGCAATGACAGCGCACAACCTTGCGGCCGTGGCAAAAACGATGCGTGCGCTCTTTCCTAAACGGCGAATTATCCTTGCGGCGGACGATGACCGACACCTTGCGGAAAATATTGGCATGAGAGCCGCTCAGAAGGCCGCTGAGTCCATTGGGGGGCTTGTCGCACTGCCATGCCAGAAAACTCGCCAGAGGCCTCAGGGACCGATTTTGCGGACATTGAGCGGAGCGCGGTTGCCGAACGTATTGCAGCGGCGCGGAAAGTGGGGGCTGGCTAATGGATGCGCAAAACAGCGAACCAATCGACTTTGCAAAGGCCGAGCTTGGCGACACGGCGGACGCAATCGCGGCGGCGGCAATCGAAACGCTGGACTGGGAGCGACTGGCCAAGATTGAGCCTTCCCCAAAGACTTTTGTCATCCCGAAACTCGCACCAGCCGGTGAGCTAACCCTATTCACCGGGGCAGGCAGTGCCGGAAAGTCTTTGCTTGCCCAGCAATTTGCGACAGCGCTGGCGGGCGGAGTGCAAACCCTCGGCTTGGACATGGGGCAAGCGCCAGCAATCTATATCACTTGTGAGGATGACGAAGGGCAATTGCATTGGCGGCAAAAGCACCTTTGCAAGGCGCTTGGCGTTTCAATGGAAAACCTCGCCGGAAAGCTTGAGATCGCGAGCCTAAGAGGCGATCTGGACAATGCGCTTGGGACCGAGGGAGCAAATGGCCAATTCAATCCAGCGCCAGCCTATAACCGGATAGCCGCGCTTCTGAGGCGATCTGGAGCGAAGCTGCTTTGCCTAGATAACGTGGCGCACCTTTTTACCGGCAACGAGAATGACCGGGGCGAGGTGACGCGATTTGTAAACGCGCTCAACCGTCTGGCAGGGGAAAGCGGCGCTGCAATCCTGCTGTTGGCGCACCCCAACAAAGCAGGCGATTCATGGTCAGGCTCAACCGCTTGGCTAAATGCCGTACGCTCCCAGATCACAATCACGCATGATCTGGAAAGCGATATGCGTAAGCTGACGGTGGGCAAGGCAAACTACGCTCGAAAGGGCAGTCAGATGCGCTTTGCATGGATTGACTGGGCTTTCGTGCTTGAGGATGATTTACCACCAGATACTGCACGCAAGCTCGCTGAAACGGCACATGCTCACGCTGGCAATGAGACTTTCCTGAAATGTCTTACGCTTTGCACGGAGCGAAAGCGGAACGTTTCTCACCAGCCGGGCAGCAATTACGCGCCTAAGATTTTCGCGGGAATGCCTGAAGCCAAGGGCTTTGGCAAAGCAGACTTTGCCGCCGCAATGGAGCGTTTGCTGACAATCGGAGCCATCGAACTGGATGCCGAGTTGTGGCGCGATGAGCACCGCAAACCCCGGCGCGGCATCCGGCTGGTGGAGAGCGGCGCATGAGTGCGGCGACCCCTTTGCTACAACCCCTCGCGGCGAACGCGGCAACCCTCTCGCTAGCTTGTTCGGCAAAACGTGCGGCGACCCTGCGGCGTAGGTGCGGCAACCTCCCCCCTTACTAACGTAACGCGGGCGCGGCCTGTTGGGCCGCCGCGTCCCGCTAGAAAGGCTTGATGATGGCAAAGGCTAAAAATGGATCAGGACCAGCGAAGGCAAGAGGTGCCAACAAACAACAACGGACAATCACGCTGCCACTTACCGATTCGGACGACGAAGCCGAGGCCTATCGCGTTTTGGCGAAGGATGTTCCCGGCTGGGACAAGCTCGACAAGGACGAGCGAGCCGAACTTTTGCGGCTGATCCGCGATTATCGCAAGCGCGGCGCACCGGCCAAGGTCAAGATGGCCCGCAAGCCCGATGGCGGCTGGAGCATCGAACCGACCGGGAAAAGCGAAATGCTGGCGTTGCTCAAGCTGCACGAAACCTTTTCGGCCAATTCGATTGACCCGGTGAATGCGCGGGCAAATGAATTGCTCAACTATCTTGGCTCAGTCGGTGCGGACAATGAAGCGCGCTACAATGCTGCGCTGTCATTCATCGAGAGCATGAAGCCCCAGGATCAGGCCGAGGCGCTGTTGCTGGTGCAGATGTATTGCACCCATGACGCCGCAATCCGGGCGTTGAGCCAGCTAGGAAAAGCCGAATGGGTCGATAACGCCCGTATGTTCGGAAACCTCGCCACGAAGCTGTTGGGCACCTCTCAGCGGCAAATGGAGACGCTGGCCCGGATGCGCCGGGGCGGCGAACAGGTGATAAAGCATATCCATGTCGATAACCGGGGCGGACAAGCAGTCATCGCGGAGAACGTCAATCAGGGGGGAGGAAAAGCGAAAAATGAGGAACAATGCCATGGAGCCGGAAATACTGGCAGCGGCCCCGCGATGCTTGGCCAAGACGCGCAAGGCAACGGCGTGCCAATCTCCAGCCGTGAAAGGGCGGAAGCGGTGCAGGATGCACGGCGGGACGAATCCCGGCGCGCCTAAGGGCAATCAGAATGCCCGCAAGCATGGCGGCTATTCTGCTCAAACAAAAGAGGCTATGCGATACGTGAAGGCGATTGCGCGACTGGTGCGGGATGCACCTTAGCTCTCTTCGTCTTTCTTATGGGCATTCCGAAAGTCCTGCCCCGTTGGAACCCCGGCAAAACCGCGGATGATCCACCCCATGGCCGCCGTAAAGAGCCAAAGAAAAGCGCAGATCCCTCCAATCCATGGGAAAACCTCGCCAAACATTCTGCGTCGCTCATCCCAAAGAGCGCCGGATTGCCGCTCTCGCGCCTTAGCTTTCAATTCTTCGGTGACTTTAAACTCGGACCGCCTTTGATCCACATACTCAGCGAATCTCTCTGAATATTTCTCCGCCGTGTAAAACCAACTTGGAAGCGGAGGAGGAATCATCGGCGGTTCGCCTCTCTCTACCCTCGCACGATTTTCCTCTTGAAAGCGACGCGAGGCTTCCTCTTGCCGCTTGATCTCCTCCGGGGGTGTATCAGCTCTTTGAATTGGAAAGGTGCCATCGCGCCAAGCTATGAAACATAGCTTTACGCCTCTTTCGTTCCCGCCCCAATCGTAGTCCCAAAGGTATTCTGTGTGGCCGCTTTTTGGGCAAGGTTCACTGGCGACAATCCAAGGAGCGTCTGGACCGTAAGTGGTAAACTCGGGATCGGGTTGATCAGCAAAAGCGACAATCGCAAGTCCACCAGCCGCGACTAGCCCGATAAATAGTTGGCTTATCCTGCGGCCACCTTCAAACCAATTTATTCCCACCGCCACCCCCTTAAGGCTATGATTTGAGGAAGGCTTTAGCTCATTGAAAGGCGAGTTAGAAACGAGGAGTTTAAAAAGCGTGAGAGGCGGTTATTGATTTGTTGGGAATCGGTGGATATATGAGGCGCAACAAAGCCCGCCACGCCTCTCAACGATGCGCACCATGGCGGGCTGCTTTGTTTTTGGGCTTGGTTCGCGCATAGGTCGAAAATGCGCCATTTCAACAAACTTTCCAAATCGATCCCAGACCAGATCGCGTTGCTACAAGAATGCGGAATGGTAATTGAAGACGGCGAGCAAGCAACTTGGGCGCTCAGCCAAATCAGTTATTATCGATTACGCGCCTATTGGCTCTATTACGAAGCTGAACCCGAATCTGGGAATCATTCGTTTCGAGAGGGAACCACTTTAGAAGCGGTGCTCGCCCTTTATGAGTTTGATCGCCATCTTCGGCTGTTGCTCATGGATGCTTTGGAGCGAATAGAGGTTGCTGCGCGCGGCGCGTGGGCGCACCAGATGGCAATGGTCTATGGGCCACACGGATACCTTAATGCAGCCCTGTATCCGCGCACGGACCGCTTTCAGGCCAACTTGGATCAGCTGCAATCTGAATATGATCGCTCGCATGACGTCTTTGTCGATCACTACAAGCGCACCTATAATAATCCACCGTTGCCGCCTGTCTGGATGGCCGCCGAGTTCATTTCTTTCGGTCTGCTTTCCAAGTTCTTCTCTGCATTGGGAGGGCGTGCCGACCGCAAGGCAATTGCTCGAAAAATCGGCTTCGATGACCGAGTATTTCAGGGCTTGATGCATCACCTCGCCACAGTGAGAAACATTTGCGCGCACCACAGCCGCCTCTGGAACCGGCGCTTCACGGTGACTTTCCCAATCGCACAAAACCCAGCCAATCTTGCAAACACCATAGCCCCTCAAGCTGATCGCAAACTCTACAACACACTTTCGATGCTATTGCACACGATGGGGACGGTGGCCCCTGAGTCGGATTTGCCAAGCCGTCTGACGTGTTTGATCGAAGAAAACCCCACGGGCGATTTTGCGGCCATGGGCTTCCCAACTGATTGGCGGGAACGTCCGCTCTGGGCGGACCTTTGCACAAATTAGTTCGCCGCTAGGGGCGGGGCTATCGGGGAGCGGTTTTGGTAACCGATGCCCAATCTTGAGAAAATATCAATTAAATCAGGGTGAACTGGCGGAGACGGAGGGATTCGAACCCTCGATACCCATATTAGGTATGGTTCCTTAGCAGGGAACTGGTTTCAGCCACTCACCCACGTCTCCGCACTCGTTTGGCTTGGATTAGCGTAGTGCGAAGGGCGCGCTATAATCGGGCATTGTCGCAGCGGCAAGCTTAGATCCGACAAATTTTGCAAGAATGCCGCGTTATCGGAGCATTCCTGAATTGCCGGTTCGCGGAAGGTTCATGCTCTGCGCCGCACAATTCTCATCATCACTCAGATTCGCCTCACCGCGTTTTCGATTCGCCTTGCCGCTCGCGTCCTTGCGGGTTGCTGCATTAGCGAGTCTTCTGGGCGGTGCAGTATTGGGGGCATGAAAAGGCCATCAGGCTGAACGAAAGAGCTATCATGGATACACAAGCGATCACAAAACGCCCGTCTCTTTTGACCAGAATGCTCGCCGCGATGATCGGGGCGGCGGTCCTCGTCAGCGCGCCGGTGCATGCGCAGGGTGTAGAGACATTTGACCCCGATGACGCGTTTGAAACCGCAGGGGATGCAGTATCCGGTCAAACGGGGCAGGCGGATGGCGCGATTGATGCCGATCTTGCTGCGCCACGTGCGCCCGGTGTCAATACCTCTCCAACGGTCGCCCCGCCTTTGCCCGCTCCCGGGCCTGCGCCTGTGGGCCAAGGTGTTGATGACGAAGCTGGCGTTTCGGAGCCAACCGAATTTGACGAAGAATTTTCCGACTATGGCAAAACAGAAAGCCCGGTTGCCGATGGCGCGGCGGGCGATCCTGCCATCGCCGCAGCAGGCGGCAGCTCTCAGACCTACGGCGAAGATGACCTGATCGGGGCAGCTGAGGGCGTATTTGGCAAAGGCGCCGAAGGCGTCGCTCGCATGATCGAAGATTTGCTGCGCGATCAAGGCGAACCGAATGGCTACATCGTTGGCCGTGAGGCTGGCGGCGCGTTTATTCTTGGCGCTCGGTACGGTTCGGGCACACTCTTTCACAAGATCGAAGGCGAGCAAAAGGTATATTGGACCGGGCCATCAATCGGGTTTGATGCAGGTGCCAACGCTGCTAAAACTTTCGTATTGGTCTACAATCTGTTTGACACAGAAGACCTCTACAAACGCTATCCTGCCGGGGAAGGCCAAGCCTATTTGATTGGCGGCATGCATGCGAGTTACATGCGCAGGGGCGACATAGTTCTTATTCCGATCCGTCTTGGTGCGGGTGTCCGGCTGGGCGTGAATGCCGGCTATATGAAATTTTCCAAGAAGCAGCGCTGGCTGCCCTTCTAGGTCGCATTTCGACCCTCAAAACGGGGGCGAATACGAATGATTGTGAAAAGGCGGTTGCGGCGCATGCGATGGCGCGGCATGCGTCTTTCATGATGTTAAACCGACTCGATGAACAATCGCCTGATGCGTTGCTTGCTCTGATTAAGATGCATGCGGCCGATACCCGCTCTGATAAAATCGACCTTGGTGTTGGTGTTTACCGCACCGATGACGGCGGCACTCCGGTGTTTGCTGCGATCAAGCGTGCAGAACAGCAGCTGGTGGATGAGCAGGATTCCAAAAGCTATCTCGGACCGGAAGGCGATATGGGCTTCGTCAATGCTCTGATGCCCTATGTTTTCGGCGAGGATGCGACGATGGGCGGGCGGATTGCCGGGATGCAAACCCCCGGCGGTACCGGCGCGGTCCGGCTTGCTCTGGCGCTTGGTCAAAAAGCGGGCATGACCAAATTGCATATGGGCACGCCCAGCTGGCCCAACCACGCGCAAATCATCAATGACCTCGCGCTGGAACTCGTCCCGTTCGATCACGCAAAGCCTGATGGCACAGCCGATCTCGACGCGGTGCTCGCGGCTATTCGCGGCGCGGGTCCGAACGAAGGCATCCTGCTGCATGGATGCTGCCACAATCCAACCGGCGTCGATTATTCGGACGAAGACTGGGCCGCGATCGGCGATGCGATTGCCGAAACCGGTATCTTCCCGATTATCGACACCGCGTATCACGGGCTGGGCCACGGGCTCGACGAAGACGTCGTTGGCCTGCGCAGCGTCCTTGCGAAGGTGCCCGAAGCCTTCATCGCCTATAGCTGCGACAAGAATTTCGGCATGTACCGTGACAGGGTCGGGGCATTTTATATCCTTTCCGATGGCCAGGAGACGCTGAATAAGGCGTTTTCAAACGCAAACGCTTTGGCACGGGCCAGCTGGTCCATGCCGCCAGACCACGGCGCGGCCGCCGTTCGGCTTATCCTGCGCGATAGTGAGCTTACGCAAGTATGGCAGGACGAGCTTGAGCAGATGCGCGACCGAATGCGCCTGGTCCGTGAAAAGCTGGCGGATGCCGGTGTTCAGGGCAGCGTTGATATGACCCCGCTGGGCGGACAGAACGGGCTGTTTTCGGTTTTGCCAGTTTCCAAAGAACAGGTCGCGCAGCTGCGTGATGATCATGGCATCTACATGGCCGGTTCCGGCCGCATCAACATTGCCGGCCTGACCATGGGCAATATCGACAAGTTCATCGGTGCGATCGCCGAAGTGACAGCCGAAAGCAAAGCGGCCGAGTGAATCGCCAGCCCATTCTCGAAAACGAACGGCTGCTGCTGCGGCCGCTTGAGCTTGGGGATTGGGACGGTCTGTTTGCAGTTGCCAGTGATCCTGCGGTCTGGGAGCAACACCCCATGCATGACCGCTGGCGTGAGGATGTCTTTCGCGCATTTTTTGACGATGCTTTGGCAAAAGGCGGCGCGCTCGCGATTGTTGACAAGAAAACCGATCAGATCATCGGGTCATCGCGGTTTCAGGAATTCGAACCCGACGAAGGCGGCTCGCTGGAGATTGGATGGACTTTTCTGGCCTGCAAATATTGGGGCAAGGGCATCAATCGTCAGGTCAAACAGATGATGCTGGCCCATGCTTTTGAATTTGTGGAACGGGTCGATTTCCGGGTGGGAGAGACCAATTACCGGTCCCAGATCGCGCTGGAAAATATCGGCGCAGAGCGGACGCGGCGCACCGAATTGACCCGGTATCAAGGATCGCGGGTGCTGCACAAAATTTTCGAGATAACCCGCGAAAATTTTGCGGCAGGGCCGCTTAGCCAGCCTGACGCAGAGTAGGATACGCATGACACATTTTCCAACATGTCATGCGGTGCCTACAGGGTTAAATATATGAAATTGTGAAACAAAGGTGATGTAGGGCACAGGTGACAAATGTCCAAACCTGACCTGCCTGTTGGCGGCGTTTGAAAGATGCGACGATGTGAAAGAGCCGCGTTTGGGATAGCGACGCGGAGGCATGTAGGAAATGTCGGCTTTGGGGTGGAAGGCGGACATCAGTTCACCGCCGTCAAGGGTACTCGCGCATTGTGGTCGCGAAAGCCGTCATCGGCATCTCACCGGGATAGAGGCTTCGAAGCGCGATTTGAAACAAAGTTTCATCAGGCTAAATAACCTGTTCGTCGACCTCTGCGATAATTTCAAATTTTCGGCGCTAGTCATGATGCGACTGATACGAGCCGCCGAGCGGCCATATGAACAGAGAGGTTTGTGATGAGAATTGCAGCTATACTTACCGCAGTGGCGGGCGTGATGCTTGCTTGCGCAACGCCGGCCATGGCCGAACCGAACAGGGCTGAACCGAGCATAGCTGAACCGAACAAGGCCGACCTCAACGAGCTGCTCGATAAATACGCTAGCGACGATGGTTTCAACGGAACGGTCTTGATTGCACGCAACGGCAAGATCATCATTCGCAAATCTTATGGTCTCGCAAATGTAGAACTGGGTGTTCCTAACAATCCGTCTCTGACTTATCGGGTGGGGTCCGTCACAAAGCCCTTTACTGCCACGCTCACATTCGCGTTGATTGAAAAAGGGCAGCTTCGTTTAGACGGAACGCTCGGTGAATATTTGCCAGACCTCTATGCGGGGACTGTGGTTGCCGACGTAACATTAGCGCAATTGCTGTCGCATATTTCGGGGATCACTGATGTACCCCAACGATTTGAAGATCCATTTTACCAGACCACTGCTCGAATGACTTTCGAACCGAAGCAATATGCGAAAGAATGGATCAAGCCCGAGCTGGTTGAGCAGCCCGGAACCAGGTGGCGCTATAACAACAACGCGTTCCTGCTGGTGGGCGCGATCATTAGTGAAGTTACAGGCAAGAGTTACGCCGCAAACATGCAAGAACACGTTTTCGGCCCAGCCGGAATGACGTCCAGCGGGGTCGCGAATAAGGACGATGTCGTTCCCGGTCTCGCCAACGGATACGCGCGCGACGAAGATGAAAACCCTGTAAAACCGCTCTACATGGATCCGGGCGTGTTTTACGCCGCAGCCGGTATCTATTCGACTGCGGAAGACATGCTTCGCTTCGATCAAGCGCTGTACGGCAATAAGATTATGAGCGAAGCGCAACGCAAACTGATGCATTCGCCACAAGTCCCCTTTTACGCGTATGGTTGGGGGGTCGGCAGTTACGACTTGCCCGATGGCTCGAAGTTGCCGGTGGTGGAACATACTGGCAGCGTACCAGGCTACCAAAGCAATTACGTTCATTCAGAGCGCAATCGTGATTTTGTGTTTGTGGTCAGCAATTATTGGCAGGGTTCGCTCGTTCAGGGGATGGGGCGTGACCTCATGGAAGTCCTGAACGGCAAACCGCCAAAAAAGATCGCAGATCTACTTTTGCCGGCGCTAGAAAGCGACGGCTTGTCAGCGATGATCGCAGCTTATGAAGGTCTTGGTGAAACTGCCGCTGACTATGACCTGGGCGAGAGCGCAATGAATAAATTCGGCTACACGCTGGTTGGTGACAAAAACCTAGCCGCGGCGATTACTGTCTTTGAATGGAATGTCGCGGCTTACCCGGCTTCGGCAAACGCCCATGATAGCTTGGGCGAAGCCTACCGCGCGACCGGCCGCAATGCTGAGGCACTGGCAAGTTACCGCAGAGCATTGGAATTGGACCCGGAAAGCGAGAGCGCAAAGACAAATATCGCGGAGTTAGAGGCTGGCTCAAAATAGCAGCGGAACCAGCACGTCGTTACGAGTCAATGGAATTGCCCCGGCAATCTGTATGCGCGTGTGAGATGGTTTCCACTTGATCGGTCGGGTATCTCCCACCGGCCGCAATCGGGTCGTAAGAGGCCGCTTGCCCTCTAATCTATCCGACCGCAGCCAGACCCTGCATCCGCTTGAGATAGCGCGCCAGAACGTCAATCTCCAGATTGACTTTATCGCCTTTGGTAAGCCCGCCCAATGTCGTAACCTCGGCGGTGTGCGGGATGATATTGAGCGCAAAATCGCAGGTTTTGTCGGGCCGGTCGCGCACGTCATTGACGGTCAAAGAAACGCCATTCACCGTGATCGATCCCTTTTCGGCGATGAAAGGCGACATTTCGGCGCGGGCGCGAATGGCGAGTTTCCAACTGTCGCCCACTCGTTCTGCCAGAACCACTTCGCCAATCGAATCGACATGGCCTGTCACAATGTGGCCGCCCAATTCGTCGCCTACGCGCAGCGACGGTTCAATGTTGAGTTTGCTGCCCGCGGTCCACATGCCGCCGACTGTACGCGCAACGGATTCGCCCGATATATCGACGTCAAACCACGCATCGCCTGCCTCGCCCCCGCGATCCACCACCGTCAGGCACACGCCCGAACAGGCGATCGAAGCGCCGATATCGATACGGGCCGGGTCAAGCGGCGCGCCGATGCGCGCGCGCAGGTCGCCGCGCTGTTCCGTTGATAGGATGGTGCCGATGGCAGTGACAATTCCGGTAAACATTCGCGCTGGCTCCTAATTTCGAGTCCGCAGATAGGCGGTGAATTCATCGCTGCCAAGCCGCCGGCTCTGCGCCAGCGTCCATCGGCCATGCGCCGCCGCCAGATCGTTCAAACCGAGCGCGCCGATCCCGCGCAATCCATCACCGATAATGATCGGGGCGCGGTAGATGTGCAGCTCATCGATTAAATCGTCGCGCAGGAAACTGGCGGCGGTTTCGCCTCCGCCTTCGACATAGAGATATTGCACACCGTCCAGAGTGGAGACTTGGTTGGGGCGATTGATTACGGTCACATTATCGGGCGGGACCCTGCGTGACAGCAAGACCCGCCTCGGGCTGCGATGTTCAAGCCCGGGCAGCCGGACATCGAGGCGGGGCTTGTCATCGCGCCAGGTTCCGCCGCCGACAAGGATCGCGTCATTCCGGGCGCGCTCGGCATGGACATGTGCGCGGGCATCCTCGCCGGTGATCCATTGACTGGAGCGATCCGCCAGCGCGATACACCCGTCGAGCGACATGGCCAGTTTAAGCGTGACATAAGGGCGACCGAAGCGGCGCACACTCATATATCCCGCAAGGCTTCTGGCCGACGCAGGATCATCCAGCAAAGTGGTCTCGATACCGGCGCGTTTCAGCCGCGCGATCCCTTGGCCTGCGGTGCGCGGATCGGGGTCGTGCTGGCCAATCACGACGCGCGCGGGGCGGGCTGCGGTGATGATATCTGCGCAGGCTGGTCCGCGCTCGGATGTGTGCGCGCACGGTTCTAACGTGACATACAGCGCCGCGCCTTTGGCTGTCCCATCCAGATTATCGAACACAATTGCTTCTGCATGGGGTCTTCCGCCCGCTTGGGTCCATCCGCGCGCAATAATTGTGCCGCCACGAACCAGCAGCGCGGCGACGCCCGGATTGGGGGCGCTGCCGGGGCGCGCGCGCGCGGCGAGCCGTGCGGCGGCCGCCATCCAGTCCCGGTCCGTGGCGGGCTGAGCGGTTATGGGTTTGTGTCCTCGTTGGGATCTGCCTCGGCGGCGGCGTCTGTTTGCGGCTCTGTTCCTGCGGCGGCTTGTTCTGCCCGCCGCTGGGTCAAGGCGGCTTCTTCTTCGGCGCGGCGCGCGTCGGCTTCGGCAGCGATCTGATCGACATCCATGCCCGCTGCCGCGCCCAACGCTTTATACAGTTCGCGTTTGCGCTCTGCGATGCGCCGTGCGCGCTCTTCTTTCAGGTCTTGGACTTCCTGATTTTCCGCATTGCTCGCCGCGATTTCTGCATCGCTGCGATCGGGGTCATAGGTGGTGATGTAGGTCACATCAGGCCGGTCCGGTGTTTTGTACGCCGTCTCTGACGTGACCCAGTAATACATCAGCACAAGCGGCATCGTTGACAGCGCAAGGATGGGCCAGCGAAGCGGATTGGGCTTGCGGAATTCGTGCCAGAAATCGACGAATCCGGTCTTGGGATTGAAACGCGAAACAAATGACATGGCGGCAATATAGGGGCGTGATACCGATGACGCCAGATGTCAGACGCGCGCAATGTGAACCGGGTGCCTATCCAAAGCTGGAATAGAGGGTGCGGCCATGGCGTTTTAACCAACCATCCGCCTCGCTGATGTCGCCTTCATAAAGACTGGCGAGCAATGCGTTAAAGGCGGGGCTGTGATCGAAATGGACCAGATGCGCGACTTCGTGGGCGACGACGGAACGGCGCACAAAATCAGGGGCCTGAATCAACCGCCAATTGAGCCGGATGCGACTTTTTTCCGAACAGCTGCCCCACCGTTTTTGAGCGCGGGACAGGCCGACCGGCACCGGATCAAGGCGGGCGCGGCTGCAATAATGCTGCGTTTCGGTTTCAAACAGATCGAGCGCTTGGCGTTCCATCCAGCGGCGTATGCGCGTCTCCAACCCTTCGATCGGCCCGCCGACCCGCAATTGGCCTGCGATGAGAGCGGGGCGGCGCGGGGCGTTTTCATCCCATGCAAGCGATACAAGGCTGCCGCGAAAGGTCACTTCGCTGCCGGGTTGAACCGCCGTTCTCGGAGGGACTTTGGCGCGCTGCGTGCTGAGCCATTGGGTGCGGGCGCGGGCAAAGGCAATCGCTTCATTCGGATCGGCCCAGCGCGGCAAGGTAAGCCGGACTTCGCTGCCATCGGGGGCAAGCCGCATGGTCATCCGTTTTGCGGTGCGGTGGCGGCGCAGAACAATCGGCAGCGTCTCGCCGTCGATCTCGATCTCGGGCCGGGCCGAGCTGCGTTTTAGCCAGTCAATCACCGCAGCGCGCCTGTATCCTGCCCGTCCCAATCAACGATGTGATGCTCCAGAGGTCCGGCATCGTTTTCGTTTATCACGCGGCCTGCAACCGACACGCCGGTATGCTTCACCGCCTCGCGGTCTCCGCTGATAAGGTAATGCCAATCAAACAGCGGGCGTCCCTCCGCGCGCAGGCGATAAGCGCAGGTTTTCGGAAGCCACGGGACATCTTCCACAATCGCCAGCGTCAGCCGCAAACAATCCGGCACAAACGCTTTACGATTGCGATAATCGCTGCACTGCGCCGTGCCGGTATCCAACAGCTTGCACGCAACATTGGTGTCTTCGATTTCGCCGGTATCAGCGTCTTCGATCTTGTGAAGACAACAGCGCCCGCATCCGTCGCACAGGGCCTCCCATTCTGCCCGGTTCAAATCGGGCAGTGGGAGCTCCCAGAACTGATCTCTCAATTCACCCATTTTTCGATTTCAGCTGCTACCGCGTCGGCGCCCTGATCCGTCGGCAAGGTCGCCAGTGGTTCTCCCGAAGGCCCGAAAAGATACGCGATGTTGGAATGGTTCATCAGATACTGGCCATTGTTCAGATCCTCACCGCGCTCGTAATAGACGCGGAACGTATCTGCCGCCGCCTTTACCTGCTCCGGCGTTCCGGTCAGCCCGATAAAATCGTCTGAAAAGGCCGCCACAAATTCGCCCACGACTTCGGGCGTATCGCGCTCTGGATCGATCGATATAAACATCGGCTGGATTTTTGCGGCTATAGCGCTGCTGCTTTCGCCGACTTTCTTCAATCCGCGGGCAAGCTGGCTCATGTCGTTCGGGCAGATATCTGGGCAATAGGCAAAGCCGAAATAGACGATCCGGTATTGGCCATCAAAATCGCTCCAGCGCACTGTTTCGCCTGTGCTGCCGGTCAATTCGAATTCTCCGCCGATAGTTGCCCCGGCTAGCGGCGGTTCTTCTGGCGGCGATTCCGGCGCTGTTTGACCGCAGGCTGAAACGGCAAAGGCCGCCGCGAGCGCCATCGCGGAAAAAATTCGGGTTTGAGAAGGCTTGGCGTAGTGGTTCATGCTCTGCTAACTGGCGAAGGCCCAAGAGGGCTGTTGATACGGGGCTTGCGAGACAAGGTCTCTGACAGACAAACCAAGAGGATCAAAGCGCGTTGGCTTATATTTTGCGCAAATTGGAACGTATGGTGGCAATTACCAGTGCCCATACACGAGCGATTGCAGCGGCACTGATCGCCGGTCTAATAGCGGCTGCGGCGTTTTCGCCTGCGGCCGCTCAGCTATATTCGCCCGGCTATCAGTTTCTGCAAGCGGTGGAAGAGAGCGACGGCGACAAAGCGACCGAGATGTTGAATGAACCGGGCGCGGGTAAGACGCTGATCAATACCCGCGACATCACGACCGGGGATACGGGTCTGCACGTGGTGACGCGGCGGCGCGACGCGCTTTGGATCCGCTTTCTGATCCAGCGCGGGGCAAACCCGAACATCCGCAACAATGCAGGCGAAGCTCCGATTCAGATCGCGACCCGCCTTGGCATGATCGACGGGGTCGAGGAATTGATCAAGGGCGGGGCACAGGTCAGCGTGGCTGACCGGCAAGGCGAAACCCCGCTGATCGCGGCGGTGCATCAACGCAATCACCAATTGGTTGCCCAATTGCTCGAAAAAGGTGCCGATCCCGACCGCAATGACAATTCAGGCCGGTCGGCACGCGATTATGTCGAGCTGATGAATCAAAACACGCTTTTGATGCTGGAACTGGAAAAAGCGGACAAAGACCGCAGCGAAAAGGGAACCCAAAAGCAATACGGGCCTTCTTTCTGATATGACCGTATCAAACGCCTCTGGCCCAGCCGACTTTTCCGATATGACGCTTGACGAGCTGCGGATCGCGCTTGCGCCTGATATCGCGGCTTCCGCCATTTTCGATGGCTGGAATGAAACCGCATTGGTGGCTGCCGCGGAAATGGCAGGCGCGGATGTCGATGTCGCAAAGCTCGCATTTAAAGGCGGCGCGATGGAAATGATCGAGGCATGGGTGACCAGCGTCGATCAGGCGATGGAAGCGGAATGGCCGCAGGAACGGCTGGCCGAATTGAAAATCCGTGAGCGCATCCGCGCCCTCGTCGCTTTCCGTTTGGAAGCGGTGGCGGACATTGATGAAGCGGTCCGCCGCGCAATGGCGATTATGGCGATGCCGCAAAATGTGCGCCGTTCGCTGAAGCTGGGCTGGCGCTCGGCCGATATCATGTGGCGACTGGCTGGCGACACGGCGACCGATTACAATCATTATACCAAGCGTACGATCCTTGCCGGGATTTACAGCGCGACTTTGGCCGTGTTCGTTAACGATGACAGCGAAGGCAAAGCCAAGACATACGAATTTCTGGATCGCCGCATTGACGGGGTGATGAAATTTGAAAAGGCAAAGGCCAAATTCACGAATTCCGACCGTGAAATGCCCAGCCTGACCCGGTTTCTGGGCCGGCTGCGTTACCCCAGCCGGTAATTAATCGAACACCGGTTCTTCGAACTGACGTGGAAAACGTCGGCAGCGCCTTACCAGCAAAGGCGCGCTTCCCTATGACATTCACGGAATCGCGAGTCTCCATACTTGAGTCGCGCGGGTAGATTGTATTTGGAAAGGGTGTTTCGATGGCGGGTTCGCTTAATAAGGTCATGCTGATCGGTAATCTCGGGGCTGATCCCGAAATCCGCAGCTTTCAGAATGGCGGAAAGGTCGCCAATCTGCGCATCGCCACCAGCGAGACATGGAAAGACCGCAACACCGGTGAGCGTCAGGAACGCACCGAATGGCACACAGTCGCGATCTTTTCCGAAGGTCTGGTCGGCGTGGTCGAGCGGTTTCTGAAAAAAGGCTCCAAGGTTTATATCGAAGGCCAACTGCAAACCCGCAAATGGCAGGATCAGCAAGGCAATGATCGCTATTCAACCGAAGTGGTTATTCGCGGTCTGAATGGCTCGCTCACTATGCTGGACGGTGCGCAAGGCGGCGGCGGAATGGGCGGCGGCGCGCGGTCCGGCGGCGGCGGCGGCGGCGGCGGCGGCGGCGGTGGCTATGGCGGCGGCGGAAGCGGCGGCGGCTCAGGTGGTGGCGGCTGGAACCAAGGCGGCGGAAGCGGCGGCTCTTCTGGCGGCGGTGCGGGCGGCAGTTCAGGCGGCGGCGCGGGCGGCTATGACGATCTGGACGATGACATCCCGTTTTGATCCGCCGGATAGGCAACAGGATTCAGCAAAAGCCTCGCAGGGAAACTTGCGGGGCTTTTTTTCGTCCGACTGCAATGTAAATAGTTTTTGACATTCTTGAGAATGTATATATCTTTTTACATCATGGTTTCGACAAGAGGGTTTGAGCAATGACGTTTCAAGGAAAATTCTGGTTGTGGGCAGCTATCGCATTCGGTGCCGCAGCGATCGCGGGCGTGGTGATCGGAAAGACGGTCCCAGCCAGTGGCGGCGTTGAAAATCCAGCCCTCGTCTTGCCGATGTTGTTGATGGTAGTCGCATTGGTCAGCGCCGCAACTTGGGTCTGGTGGCAAAAAACCGACGACATTCAGCAACAGGGTCAGCTGATTAGTTGGTGGTGGGGCGGAACATTCGGCGCTTTAGCCATGCTTGTGGTTTTGGTGGTCATGACTGGCCGACATAGCGAGATAAGCCTCGGAGCGACGTATCTGTTCCTCGCGGAGTTTGCCGGTTTTGCTGTTGTCTGGTGCGTCTGGAAATTGCGCGGTCGCGGGCCAGCAGAATGAAAAACCGGCTACGCGAAGTGCGCCGGGAACGCGGGCTTAATCAGGCCGATCTTGCCGAAACAATCGAAGTGTCACGCCAGACGATCATCGCGATTGAGGCGGATAAATATGATCCGTCGATGCCGATCGCCTACCGATTGGCGGCCTATTTCGATCTCGCGGTGGAGGATCTGTTTTTCAATCCGTGGAAAGGGCATTAGCCCTTTTTAAGCGCCGCCAACGCCTCGGCCAGGGGGCCGTCCTGTTGGCCTTCTTCCGCGATACCTGCGGTCTTTCGCGCTTCTTCGGCGTTTGGACCTTCGGCATAGGGATCAATCGCGAGGCCAAGCGTTTGCGCCACCGCTTCACCCAGATCAAAGGTGTCGCCCGAATACTCGATCTCGTCGCAATCATCCGCTTCAAGCTCGATTTCTTCGTCATGTTCCTGCGCCAATGTGCCTTCGGGGACAAACCGCAGGTCGAAGGGTTCGGATATTGTGACGGGGAAATCCTCGGCTGAAACCGCGCATAATTGCATGATTTTGGCATTCAGATGCCCGCGAGCCCGGATCGCTTTGCCTTTTTCTTCCACTTCGGCCGACGCGCGCAGGCTATTGATTGCTGATAAGGAGAATCGCCCTGACAGCCGTCTGCGCTCTGCCTCGTCGGCTTCAATGGTGATCGTCCCGCCGGGCAAGGGCCGGGCCTTGATCGGGCGTGAGAGTTCGGGATCGCTCACCGGATACCGCTCGCGTCCAGCATTTCCTGATCGCTATATTGCGCCAGCCGGTCCGACAGGCTCAGCAGTTTTTCCGCGACGCAAGCCGCGCCCGCAGTTTCGTCTGCGCCTTCTTTGAAATTGACATTCCGCCCGATCGCGCTCGTCAACTTTTCGCGGTCCTTGGCAACCAAAGCGCTGCGATACGTCCCAAGCCTGCCGCCGAGCACGCTCATCAATTTGCCGACATGTTTGCCAACCACCACATCATTGATGCCAAGCTCGCGCAGTTGAGCGTCCATGTCCTCGACGAAAAGTTCTGCCAAAAGAGCGCTTTCCGAGCGCATGTCGGTTGCCTCTATCCGCACCATGACAGTGCAAAGGATCGCTGTGATCAGATCAAACCGGCCATTGACCGTATCCGCAACACCGCATTCGGAATAGAATGATGGTTCACGCGCAAGCTCGATGACGCGGTGCCACAATGGGCGCACGCCTTCGCGCGGATCAGGGGCGGTGCCGAGAAGCTTGGATAGGAATGACATGGGTTTTATACTGCTTTCTTGCCGGAATTGTATCTATACAACCGGCCATCGCGAGCGGCGTTCCGCGTGAAATGCAGACATTCATCCGCAATTCAACCGGTTCACCCCATTTCGTGCATGCAGCGGCGTTGCATGGCCGCTGGCTTCGCCGTAAGGCCGTATGCACCATATAAGAATGCCGCGTGATTGCGGCAACGTAAGATCAGACGGGAATAGACGGGCACTATGAGCCAGAGACCACAAGTTTTGGGTTTTGCCGGTAAGGCGATAATTCTTGCAAGCGCGCTGTTTGCGCTCGGTGCGTGTGCATCGATCCAAGAATCGCGCGGCTATGTCGTCGATAGATTGCTGCTCGATTCGGTCCAGCCGGGGATCGATAATGAGCGTTCTGTACAGGCTACCCTGGGCCGCCCGACATTCGCCAGCCAATATGGCGAGCCAACCTGGTATTACGTGTCGAGCGTGACCGGACGCCGCCCGTTTGTCCGCCCTCGGATTGCGGCGCACACGGTTGTTGCTGTGAAATTTGACGAAGCCGGCAACGTGGCCTCTGTTGATCGCAGCGGTGTCGAAAAAGTCGTTTATCTCCAGCCTGACGGGGACAAGACCCCGACTTTGGGCCGTGAGCGCGGCTTCCTCGAAGATCTGTTTGGCAATATCGGCCAAGTCGGCGGTGCCGGGCCTGCACCTGGCCGTTAAGGCTTTTGCGGCCCCGCGCCGCGCTTGATCCGCACAATTCCAATCCCATATCGCCGTGTATGAGCAATGACACGGCGAGCCACGGCCTGATCCAGTGGCACGGAACGACGATTGTCGGTGTGAAACGCGGCACAAAAACCGTTATCGCTGGCGATGGTCAGGTTTCGATGGGCAACACCGTGATGAAGCCGAACGCGCGCAAGGTGCGCCGGATCGGCGAAGGCGGCAAAGTTGTGGCCGGTTTTGCGGGCGCTACCGCCGATGCTTTCACTCTGTTTGAACGGCTGGAGGCCAAGCTGGAGCAATATTCCGGCCAGCTGATGCGCGCTTCTGTTGAGCTCGCCAAGGATTGGCGCACCGATAAATATCTCCGCAACCTCGAAGCTTTGATGATTGTCGCTGATGAAGAAAGCCTGCTGGTGTTGACGGGCAATGGTGATGTGCTTGAACCCGAAGGCGGGATCGCAGCGATTGGATCAGGCGGCAATTATGCGCTCGCCGCGGCACGCGCGCTGTCTGATTACGAAGACGATGCCGAACAGATTGCGCGCAAAGCCATGGCCGTCGCAGCGGAGATCTGCGTTTTCACCAATGGCAATGTGACGGTTGAAACCGTCTAGTTTCCGCGAACTCGAATTTCAGGACATTATGACCGACACTCTCACCCCTCAGGCGCTTACGCCGAAACAAATCGTTGCAGCGCTGGATGATCACATCATCGGCCAGCAAGACGCCAAGCGCGCCGTTGCAGTGGCGCTCCGCAATCGCTGGCGGCGTCAGCGGCTGGGCGCGGATCTGCGCGATGAAGTCACGCCGAAAAATATCCTGATGATCGGTCCGACAGGCTGCGGCAAAACCGAAATCAGCCGGCGTCTGGCGAAATTGGCCGAAGCTCCGTTCGTCAAGATCGAAGCGACCAAATTTACCGAAGTTGGCTATGTCGGCCGCGATGTCGAACAGATTGCCCGCGATCTTGTCGAAGAGGCGATCCGGCTGGAAAAAGACCGCCGCCGCGAAGCTGTGCGCGAAACGGCGAGCAAGGCGGCGATGGACCGCTTGCTCGATGCGCTGGTCGGCCAGAACGCTTCCGAGGCCACCCGTGAAAGTTTTCGTCAGCGGATAGTCGACAATTCGATGAACGATACCGAGGTCGAAATCGACGTGACAGAGGCGCCCGCCATGCCATTCGATATGGGCGGCGCCGGCGGCAATATGGGCATGATCGACCTTAGCGATATGCTCGGCAAGGCGATGGGCAAGGCCCCGACCAAAAAGCGCAAGATGCGCGTGCCCGATGCATGGGACAAACTGGTCGAAGAAGAAGCCGAAAAGCGCATGGATCAAGATGACGTGGCGCGTGTCGCCCTGCAAAATGCAGAGACCAACGGCATCGTCTTTCTCGATGAGATCGACAAGATCGCCGTATCCGATGTGCGCGGCGGATCTGTCAGCCGCGAGGGCGTGCAACGTGATCTGCTGCCGCTTATCGAAGGCACCACCGTCTCGACCAAATACGGTCCGATGAAAACAGACCACGTGCTGTTCATTGCCAGCGGCGCGTTTCACGTTGCCAAGCCATCGGACATGCTGCCCGAATTGCAGGGCCGCTTGCCCATTCGGGTCGAATTGCGGGCGCTGACGGAAGCGGACTTTGTCCGTATTCTTTCGGAGACCCGCGCTAACCTGGTGGAACAATATCGCGCGCTACTCGGAACTGAGAAAGTGGAGCTCGATTTTGGCGAAGACGCGGTTCAGGAAGTTGCCAAAATCGCTGCGACGGTAAACGAGAATGTCGAGAATATCGGAGCGCGCAGGTTGCAGACAGTCATGGAAAAACTGCTCGAAGAAATCAGTTTCGAAGCCGAGGATCACGCTGGCGAGACGATTACCGTCGATGCCGCCTATGTGCGTGACCGGCTGGAAGGGCTGGCGGGCAACACCGATCTGTCGAAATATATTCTGTGATGTCCGAACCGGTCAGCGATCTTTCCGCGATGCTCGCAGGTATGGAGCCGCAGCTTCATCCTTCGCCTTACCGGTTTATCATGCAGAACCGCGCTGACGGGGCGATTGCGAAGTTTGACCACACCTTTGCGGTGATCCGCGAAACCGAAGGCACGACCTTCATCGTCAAAAGCGAAGAGGCCAGCGAAGCGGGCGATGAAAGCCCCGATTTTGCCCGTATAACATTGGCGGTCCATTCGGCTCTGGATGGTGTCGGGTTGACTGCTGCTGTGGCCAGAGGCCTCGCTGATCAAGGCATCCCCTGCAATGTGATCGCGGCATTCCATCATGATCATCTGTTTGTGCCATGGGACCGGCGCGAACAGGCGCTGGCGACGCTCACCGCCATTGCCCAAGACGCGCGTCGATAAGATTCGGCATTTCGTAGCGGCAAACCCGTTGACCACTTGAATGCGCCATGCGCGCACGCTCTAACACGGCGTGAAAGTTCAACGGAGACTGATTGTATGACAAAGACTTGGATGCTTGCGAGTGCTGCGGCGGCAGCTTTATTCGCAGGGGCGCCTGCCATTGCCGACGATCATTCAACCGACCCAGCTGCCCAGCTGACTGCACCGAAGATCGAATACACGATGTGGACCCTCGACAACGGGCTGCGGGTGATTGCGATTCCCGATACCGCAACCAGCACAGTAACCACCTCTTTATGGTATGATATCGGGTCAAAACTCGATCCCGAAGGTCGCAGCGGCTTTGCCCATTTGTTTGAGCATATCCTGAGCCGAAAGACCGAGAATATGCCGTATAATATGATTTACGGCCTGACCGCAGATATCGGCGGAACACGCAACGCATCCAACTGGGTCGATCGGACCAATTATTACGAGCAGGTTCCCGCTGCCTATCTCGAAACGATGCTGTGGACCCACCGCGAACGGATGGCCAAAGTGGTGGTCGATACCGAAGTGTTCGAAACAGAACGCGGCGTTGTAAAAGAGGAACTGCGCCAACGTGTGCTCGCGCCTCCCTATGGCCGTTTGCAGCGTTTTGTGATTCCGGAAAATGCCTATGACACGATGCCGCATCGCCGCCCGGGCATTGGCTCGATTGATGATCTGGACAGTGCAACACTGGATGACGCGCGGGCCTTTTACGAGGCGTATTACGGGCCTGATACCGCGACGTTGATCGTGGCGGGCAATTTTGACATGGCGCGGCTGCGCGGTCTTGTTGATGAATATTTTGCGGACATCGCGCCGCGCGCCAACCCGGTCGATCTCGCGATCACCGAACGCGATCCCGACATTACCGAGCCGCGCACTGTGAATGCGACTGCGCCGAATGTGCCGTTGCCGGTGGTGGGCGCGCTGTGGAAAGCGCCGCCTGTCACTCACCCCGATGCTGCCGCGCTCGAATTGCTGGAAGCGGTCCTTGTTCGCGGTGACAACAGCCGGCTGAACAATGCACTGGTGCGCAGCGGACAGGCGGTGCAAGCAGCCGCCAGCATTTCCATGTTCCGCGAAGCCGGACAGATTGCCGCCTATGCCGTTGTGCCGAACGAAGCGGCTATGGAACGGGCAAGCGCCACTCTTGATGCTGAAATCGAGCGGATTCGGACAGAGCCTGTCACCGCTGCAGAGCTTGCCGAAGCCAAAAGCGAAATCGTATCCAGCACACTGCGCCGCCGCGAAACTGCGCGCGGACAGGCTTTCGAACTGGGCGAAGCGCTGGTTTCGACTGGTGATCCGGAATTTGCCGACCGGCGGCTGGGTGAAATCACCGCAGTAACCGCCGAGGATATCATGCGCGTTGCCGCGACATATCTCGATCCGCAAAAACGCATTTCGATGACTTATATGCAGGGCGAGGATGACGCGTCAAAATATGCCAACCCTGTCGCCATGCCCGAATTTCGAACCCTGCCTCCTGCGCAGGGCGTAATCCGGCAAGTTGCGCCCGAAGCCGAACGCATGGCGCCTCCCGGACCGGGCCCGTCTCCCGAAGTTTCAGCACCTGAAATTGTCGAAGGGGCTTTGTCGAACGGTATCAAGGTGGTGGCCGTGCAGACCGGCGACGTGCCGATTGCCACCATTTCGATGATCGTGCCGGGCGGCTCCAAGACCGATCCGCGCGCGAAGGCCGGGATTGCCAATATGGCGGCCGCTCTTGCGGATAAAGGCGTGGAAGGGATGGATGCGTCGCAAATCGCTGCGAAGTTTGAAAGCCTTGGCGCGACATTTGGCGGCGGCGCAGGAAATGATGGCACCAGCTTTAGCCTGACTGCACCCGTTGCCAATCTGGGTGAAGCAGGGGCGCTGGCCGCAAAAATCCTGCGCGGTGCCAACTATCCCGCCGAAGAATTTGAACGCGAACGCAAACGCGCGATTTCGGGCCTTCAGGTTTCGATGAAAGAGCCGGGCGGTCTGTCGCAGTTTGTCGCCCGCGTCGCGATGTATGGCGATGCGCCGTATGGGTCCCAACCCGACGGAACGGCGGAAAGCCTTTCTGCAATCACCCGTGAAGATTTGATCGCGCACCGCGCATCCTATTTCCATCCTGATGCTCTGCAAATTGTCGTCAGCGGCGGGATCGCGCCTGAAATGGCAATGAAAATGGCAGAGGACATGTTTGGCGACTGGCAGGTTGCAACAGCGGCGGCGAAAGTTCCGGTTGAGGCCGCGGGCGCCGCGCAGCCTGTGCGCACGATTGTGGTCGATATGCCGGATGCGGGGCAGGCGTCGGTAATCGCCGCCGTTCGTGCACCGTCGCGCAAGGATGCGGATTTCTATTCGCTTGAATTGGCCAACAGTGTGCTTGGCGGCGGATCAAGCGGGCGATTGTTTGAGGAAGTTCGCACGAAACGTTCGCTCAGCTACGGCGCGTATTCCGGCTTTGCGGACCGGATGGACGAATCGATTTTGACCGCGAGCGCGCAAACGAAAAACGAAAGCGCCGACGAAGTGACCCAGATATTCCTCAACGAATTTGAGCGTCTGGGCAATGAACAACTGCCCGAAGACCTGCTCGCCAAACGCCGGCTTTATATGTCCGGCGGACATGCCCGCACTTTAGAAACCAGCGGCGGTTTCAACCGCATCGTTGCGACGTTGCTGGAACAGGGGCTGGAGCCAGCCGAAGCGGTGCGATTCGCGGCAAAGCTGGATGCCGTTGACGCAGATGAGGCCAGCGCCGCAGCGCGGACCTATATCGATCCGGCAAAGGCGACCATCGTGATCGTTGGCGATGCGAAACAGTTCATCGATGATCTGAGCGCGGTCCGCGATAACATTGAAGTGATCCCGGCAAGCGAGCTTGATCTGGCGTCTGCTTCACTGCGGAAACCAGCGGCAACCGCTGATGCGGCTGGCGGGCAATAAGGCAGTTGGCCGGAGCCGTTATTTAACCGCTTCGGCCGCTTCGGCCGCTTCGTTCTCGGGGTTCTCTGGGTTCTCTGGGCCCTCTGGGCTCTGATCCTCGCTTGAAACGGCATCGTCTTCATTGCTTTCGGCGGCCTGCTGCGCCCACATTTCTGTGTAAAGGCCATTGCGGGCTAGCAATTCGGCATGGGTGCCGCTTTCCGCCAGCTCGCCGCCATCCAGAACCAGGATCCGGTCCGCATCGGCCACCGTTGAAAGCCGGTGCGCAATCGCAAGCGTCGTGCGGCCTTCCTCAAGCCGTTTCAGAGTGCCGAGAATCTCGCGCTCTGTCCGTGTGTCCAGCGCACTGGTGGCTTCATCAAGCAACAGGATCGGCGGGTTTTTCACCAAAGTTCGCGCAATCGCGACGCGCTGTTTTTCACCGCCCGATAGTTTTAGCCCGCGCTCGCCCACTGTCGTCGCGAACCCATTGGGCAGCCGGTCGATCAAAGGCATCAGCGCGGCATCGCCCGCGGCTTTCGTAACCTGTTCATCGCTCGCATCGTGCGCGCCATAGGCAATATTGTAGGCAAGCGTATCGTTGAACAGAACACTGTCCTGCGGGACGATCCCGATCGCGCCGCGCACACTGTCCTGCTGAACTTTTGCGATATCTTGGCCGTCAATCAGAATGCGGCCCTGTTGCGGATCATAAAACCGGAATAACAGCCGCCCGATGGTGCTTTTACCCGCGCCCGATGGACCAACGATCGCGACAGAGGAACCGGCAGGCACTTCAAAGCTGAGGTTTTTCAGGATGGTCCGGCCATCTTCGTATTCAAAAGTTACATTGTCGAATGTGACATGGGGTTGGCGCACGATCAGTTCGGGGGCACCGGCTATGTCTTTCACTTCGACATCGGTATCCATCAGGCGGAACATCTCTGCCATATCGACCAGACCCTGGCGGATTGTACGGTAAACCCATCCCAGCAGATCAAGCGGGCGAAACAGTTGCATCAGATAGGTGTTCACAAACACCAGATCGCCAACGGTAAGCTCGCCTTTGCTCCATCCCCAAACGGTGTACGCCATCGCCGCTGCCATCAGGGAATTCGTGATCAAGGACTGCGTGATATTAAGCAGGCCAAGCGAATTTTCCGATTTCACAGCGGCTTCGGCATAGGCTTTCGCCGCGCCGGAATAGCGCGCTTCTTCGCGGTCTTCGGCGTTGAAGTATTTGACCGTTTCGAAATTCAGCAACGAATCAACAGCGCGGTGCAAAGCCTGACCATCAAGATCATTCATCTCGCGCCGCAGTTTGGTTCGCCATTCGGTGATCCAGCGGGTGACCGCGATGTAGAGAACAACAGTAAGAGCGGTCGCCGCGACCAATTCCCATCCAAAGTTGATATAGAAAATCACGCCGACCGCGATCAGCTCAAGAGCGGTCGGGGCAATGTTGAACAGCAGAAAATACAGCATCGAATCGATGCTTTTGGTGCCGCGTTCGATGATTTTGGTCACTTCGCCCGTGCGGCGATTGAGGTGGAACCTCAGGCTGAGCCGGTGCAACCGGTGAAACACGTCTTGGGCCAGGCTGAGCGTGGCGGCCTGACCCACGCGTTCAAATGCAATATTGCGCAGATTATCGAACAGCACCGAAGTAAACCGGCCCAATCCATAGGCCGCCACCAGCGCCAAAGCGACGGTTGCGCCGTCGCCGACCGGTCCCGCCATGGCATCGGCGGCGCCTTTATAGGCAAAAGGCAAAGCCAGCGTGACGCCTTTTGCGCCCAAGACAAAGATCAAGGCAAAGACAATTCGCCGGCGCAAGGACCAGTTATCTTTTGGCCAAAGATAAGGAAGAAACCGTTTAAGCGTCGCCCAGCCTTCGGCATCGGGCGGCGAGGTCGGTCGATCGGAAGAGGCTGTATCAGGCGGCATTACTTGCGCTCATGTGGGCGCGGCTCAGCCTATAAGCAAGCGCACAGGTGTAATGCCGTGCCGCGTATCAGGGGCGGAAGCGGCGCGAATACTCCGATAGCCTGCTGCGGCGCAGGGCGTGAGCGACATCACGCGGCACATCGAACAAGATCCGCTGATTGGCAAAATCGATCGCCACCCGGTCAAAGATTTTCAAATGCTGCATACCCAGAGATAATACCGGCTTGTCCTTCAGGCCGAGCTCTTCAAACGCTGGCGTATCGGCAAATGTGAGCGGCACATTCTCCAGCGCGAGACCCGCGATTTCAAGCGAACGGACATTGGCGAGATCGCCGGTCATGCTCACTCCGTTGACATCCATCGTCGTGACTTCCTGCAAACGCTTTGCCCTGATGCGGTCGCGCAGCGCATTATTCGCGATGCTGGCCTGCGCGCCTGTATCAATGATGACAGTCGCACGAACGCCTTCGACAACGGCATCTGTGATCAGCAACTGGCCAAGCTTTTGACGTGCCTTCACCACGATCTCAAAACCTGAACTCGATTGTTTCGTGGTCATGTCTTGCAAGGCGATTGTCTCCTCGCGGAAATCAATCATCACGCGAAAATCCTGAAGACTGTCGAGACCGATGATCCCGTCGGCACCCAGATGAGTGCGGCTTAGAACAGGAGCCGATAGGTTATGAATGGTGTGCGTACCCACCATCAGATTGTTCACTTCGACGATGTTGACCAGACGCCGGCTGGCCATGCCGACCAGAGTTGCGGTGCCGATCAGGGAAAGCGAAAGGCTGTCATTGATGCCATGCGTCACGGCCGTGGCCTGGCTGCCGGTGTCGATCATGAAATCGTACGGGCCCTCGCCATCAATTGTGACGGGGATGGTCAGGCGGCGATTGCGCCCTTCTTCGAGCGCCAAAATATCGGTGTTGTTGCTGGCCAAATCCGGGGCAACGGCTTCCTGTGTCACCGCTTTCGGCTGTGCGGGCGGCTCAACCGAATTCGCATTTGCAGCTGATACCGCAAATATCAGCGGTAATGCCGCATACGTCAGTGATCTGGCCATATCTCAATTCCTCTCCCAAGATTGAAGAGAGCATAACAGAGTAACGCGCCCCTCCCAAATGAGGCAGGGTCATTTTCGACGAACGGCCTAGATCCCGATATGACTTGGCGCAGTCGGGGTCGCAGTTTCACGCTGGCGCAGCATTTCCCAAGTCTCGCGAACGAGAGGGCGAAATCCGAACCAGAATGTCGCTATATATGTAAGCGCGCCGACAGCAGCGCTTGCGAACAGATCGGCCCAGGGCAATTCGAAAGCGGCGAAATGCTGCACCGTCACAACGGCTGCGGCCATCGCAGCGCAGGCGAGCGCAATCGGCGTAAGCTCTTTGACAAGAGCGATCGGTGACACACCGATCCGGGGCAGGGTCATTGCGAGTGTGACGGTCAGCAAGGCAGGCGCCGCAACCCACCACGCATGGACCAGCCCGATTGCGCCGGCATCACCTTCGAAAAAGCCGCCATTGACGCCCCATATATATGCAGTGGGCATTATGATCGCGCCGCAGATCGCCGTGAACAGGTAAACCCGCGGGCGGCCCATGGCATTTGTGACAGGGGAACAGATCAATTGCAGCGCAAAGGCCGGCATCACTAAAGCAAGCCCGCCGACTATCGGAACCATGCCTGCCCATTTCGCGCCAAACAAAGTAAGGATCGCCGCTTCGCTGGTAAGGGCAAGGCCGACATATATCGGTGCGCTGACAGTCATCACCATCCGCGCGGTTTTAAGGAAATATGGCCCGAGCGGTTTTTTGGCGCGGTGCAATTCAGAATAGGCTGCCAAAGCCACTTCATTGATCGGCGGTATAAACCGGCCAGTAACAATAAGGGTCAGGAACAGGGCCTCTGAATACAGGCCGAGATCGTGGGTGGACAGCAATCGGCCCGCAATCACGATGTCGCTCTGGCTTTGGATGATCCAGAACAGCTGGCATAGGGTCAGTGTCCCGCCAAATGTCACCATGTCCCACGCGCCATTGGGGTTGAAGATCGGTTTGATCCGAAGACCAGAGGCAATCGTCAGGCCGACAGCGCGGGTCACAAACATCGCAATGGGCGCGTAGACAAGGGCCCACACACCAAAGCCGAGCCATGCAAGCAGCAGCGCAAGGCAAGCGCCGATAATGGCGGCGGTTATGTTGACCGTTCCTTGCTTGCGAAACTGGAGTTGCCGCGCGAGCCATTCAGAGGGCAGGGCGATAAAGGGTATGGTGAGGAAGATGACCGCCTGAACGCGCAAGAGATCAGCCACCAATGGCTCGCCGAAATAAACAGCGGCATACGGCGCAAACAGAAACTGGGTGATCGCGAGCGAGCCATTGGCCAGCAGCAACATTCCGAACACCTGACTGACCCGGCGCTCATCGATTCGATCGGTTTGCACAATCGAGGTCGCGAAACTTTGACCATTGAGGAATGCGAGCGCGGTCAAAACAACCTGGCTCATCGCGAACAAGCCATAATCGCTCGGGTCGAGCAGGCGCACAACCATAATGGTGGAAGTCCACGTTATGATTTGCGCTGCGACCTGAGTTCCCCAACGCCACGCGACAGCAGACCGGACGCGCGATGCGAATCCGCTGTCACCGTCCGTATGATGCACATCGGTATTATATGCGCTTGTATGATGTGGGCGAACGCCATCGGCGCCGCTCGAATCACGAGCAGGGTGCGACTCACCGTCCTTAAGAGGGGTGTGAGAATCAGAATCAGGCATGTGTGCACTCATTAAGAGGCGCCCTAGGCTTAAAAGATGAAGATTTGGTCGGTT